>MWFB01000024.1 GCA_002071385.1 Bacteroidetes bacterium ADurb.Bin013 | reverse complement strand
CTCCGGAACCTATAATGTAACCTTTGCTTACCAATAAGAAAAGATGCAACCCTTAATATAGGGTATAACATAAGGAACGCTTCTCCCTTGCAGAGAAGCGTTTTTTGATAAAATAAATGACGGAATCATCACTGATCTTTCCCGAATTAATAATCTCTTTCCCGTAAATCTGTTACGTTTTAATTTTTTCTTATATTTGTGTTTATTGTCAACGTATAAATTAAGGGATCATGCATAAATCTGGAAAACTTTTCTTTTTGCTGGTATTTTTCATTTTTACCGGCTCCTTAATGCCCCGGGCATTTGCCCAGGGGAATTTGCTTGTCACCCCACGGCGTGTGGTGTTTGACGGATCCCGCAGGGTAATGGAATTGAACCTGGCCAATACAGGACAAGACACGGCCCGTTATAATATTTCTTTCATCCAGTACAGGATGACCACAGAAGGAACTTTTGAAGAAATTACAGAACCAGATCCCGGTCAATTTTTTGCCGATAAGCACCTTCGTTTTTTCCCGCGTTCAGTGACCCTGGCACCCAATGAAGCCCAGACGGTCCGTATGCAGGTGGTGGGAAGGGAAAATCTGGCACCGGGCGAATACCGTTCCCACGTATATTTTCGCGCTGTCCCCAATGAAGTGGCCTTGGGCGAGGAAGATCCCAACCGTGACACCACCTCGGTTAGTGTCCGGCTGATACCCATTTTTGGAATCACCATCCCGGTTATCATCCGCGTGGGAGATTCCGCCACAGAGGTGTACCTTTCAGACTTGGCCTTGGAAAAGGGTGATAATGAAGCTCTTTATCTCAAAATGAGTTTCAACCGATCAGGAAACATGTCTGTATACGGGGACCTGAATGTCACCCATGTCGCACCCAATGGAACGGAGACCCGGGTAGGCGTAGTCAATGGTATAGCTGTATACACCCCAAATACTATAAGGAATTTTCGCATAGCACTTGATAATCAGTCCGGGGTGGATTTCAGCTCGGGCAAATTACTGATAACATATACTGCCCAATCGGACGTCAGGCCGGAGACATACGCTACAGCACAACTGGAGTTGCCCTGAAAAGCTTTAACCAGGTTTTATGAAATGTAAATACATCTTGCAGGTTTTTCTGTTTCTGTTAGCAGCACAGACAGTCAAGGCTCAACCAAGTGACTTGCAGATTGATATCCTTAATAATTTCAATTTTGGCAAAGTAGCAGTTACAGGTTGGTCAGGTTCTGTATCAATAGAGGTAGCCAACGGGGTTTTTAACCGTGTGGCGACAGGGTCGGTGGAGCTTAAAGATATGGGTAATTATAGTCCTGCAACGATAAAGTTTTCCTCCAGCAGTAAAAATTTCAATGTAACACAGCTCATTCTTCCGGGTGAAGTAACCCTTACCAGGCAAGGCGGCAGTCAGACCAGGACGATTTATAGTATTACAGCCTGGCCTCCTCCCCCATATTATAGCATAAAAAAAGGGATTACCGTGTATATGGGTGGAACCATACAGCTTGCCGATTACCAGGCCAATCCCGGGGGAATTTATTCAGGGAACCTTAGTTTCACCGTTGTTTACGAATAACCGTACCTCCAGCCTCCGTCATCTACGCTCTCTTATAATAGCCAGAATGAAGAAAACGTGCTTGTTTATCTTGTGTTCTCTTTGTATCCTGCAGGCAGCAGGTCAATACCGCACCCCAACAGACCCGAAACCTTCCGGGCTCCGTGTTTTTACAACCCGCGGGGAATCATTCACATTGTGGCTGGATGGATTTGCTGACCTGGACGGCAGTTATTTCTTCGGATATTATGAAGATTATGATTCCATACCGAACGGAGGAACCGTACGCAATGCGCGCCTGGGGTTGAGAGCAGAAGTGGCAGATGGCTGGACTGGCGTTTTCGAGGCGGATTTTTCCAGGCTCAAACCCCGCATCACCGAAGCTTATATTCAGTATTCCGGTATCCGTAATCTGAATATAACAGCAGGACATTTTGAAAGCCTCTTTTCCATGGAAGGCGCTGTCCGGCCCCGGGAACAGGCTTTCCAAGAAAAACCCATGGTAATATCGGCTATGGTCCCGGTGGATCTCCTGGGTATCCAGGTCAGCACCAACCAGTACTGGTTTTTAGGCTCTCTGGGAGTTTCCTTTGACAAGACAAGTTACCAGCGGCAGAATCCCGAAGCGGATTCCATACTGACCACATCCTTTGACTCGCGTACGGTTATAGCAAAAGTTGTTGCCATGCCCTTTGTGAACAACAAGAACGTGGGACTCCATATTGGCGTGGCTGCATCCTATAAATTTCCCGCAAAGGACCCGGTTTCCGGATCATATCCGTTCATACGCTACCGCCAGGGTAATGTTGCGTATATCAACCGGAACCAATACCTGGATACCTATGTTATCAAAAACATAAAAAGCCAATACCTTTTCAACGGACAGGCAGGCTTTTACTACAAAGGCCTGCGGCTACAGGGAGAATATCTTTACAATATGACCAACCTGGCAAAGCCTCTCTCGGGTGTTGAAGGTCCGGTATCTGTGTTGCATTTCAAAGGGTTTTATGCCCAGGCCGGGATGTTGCTCTTTGGCGGCAGGCAACGCTACGATAACACGACCGGCCTGTTCATGAATCCTTCGCGGGGGCGTAAATGGGGAGACGTGGAATTGCTGGCCCGGTACGATCACCTGGACTTGAATTATGATCCCATAAAAGGAGGCGCCTCACAAAACTATACGGCCGGCATCAACTATTATATAAACGACCATGTGAAACTCATGGTCAATTACATCTACACCGACAATGACCGGTACGCCAATGGGGCGGGACAATTCCTCATAGGGCATGACGCTTACGGATACCCTTCAAAGGACTATTCTCAGATTATTGAAGTCGCGAGGAAGGCAGGGGTTGATTTCCACACCGTTTCCCTGCGTTTTGAATTGACTTTTTAACCTACCGGTTATAATTCACAAGCCAGTATGTCCCCGCTCAGTAAAAGCAGGGAAATTTCACAGATCTTGATATTGTACTCCACTGTGGAAAGGCGTTCTTCCGATTGCAGCAGGCTCAGCTGGGCTTCCCGTAGTTCAATTCCGGACAATTCCCTCAGCCGGTAGCGCTCCATGGCAATATCAAAATTGCCGCGGGCTACCTGCAGGTTGCTTTTTTCAATTTTCCACAAATTCAGGTTGTTGTCGTAGGCCATCCACAGGCTTGACAGATTTGCCTGCAGGGTAGTTTCCATTTCTTCCTGGCACAGACGGCTATTCTCTATGCTCAAGCGTGCATTGGCCTGTTCCCTGCGGCGGTTCCCGGCATCATAAATGGCAAAGCCCATAGAAGCACCCAGGGTTGGACCAAACTGGTTGTTCCTGTCATAAGTGCTGTTCGTGTACCAGTACTGACGGTACCCATACCCGGCATTGAGCCGCAGGTAAGGGTAATTACGGCCCTGTACCCGCTTAAGGTCCAGTTCCGATATGGTTCTGTCGCTTATTGACTTAAGCAGCGTCGTGTTGTTTTTGAGCGTATTGTGCCACAACTGGTCTTTGTCCAGGTAAAGGTTCAGTTTGATGGACGTGTCTGCCGGGATGGTATTTCTTTCCACATCATCCAGGGCAAGCAGTTCGTTCAGCTTGATGATGGATCTGTTAACCAGCTCTGCCTGGGCCAGGTAATCCGAAGTGTCGGCATTGTAATCCACCTGTGCCTGCTGGTAATCCAGACCGGAAGAGGCCCCTATGTGAAAGCTTTCCTGTACTATGCGCAGCCTTTCGCGGGATAGGGTTACGCTCTGACGCAGGTTGTCCAGCCGTACCTTTTGTCTTATCAGGAGGTAATATTCAGAAGCCACAGAAGCCACAAAATCTTCCAGAGTCAGGCGCATATCCAGTTCTCCTTTGATCTTCAGTTCCTGAAGCTTCTGATAATTGGCCCGGATTGCGAAGCCGTCAAAGAGGGTCCAGTTCATATCCACACCCGCCTGGATGTTGTTGTTCAGGGACGAAGCCGAGACCTGTTCTCCATCAGGATAGTAGTACCTGTTGTTGTAATACGTTCCTCCGTAGGAAGCACTCAAGTCCAGGGTGGGAAGCTGTCCTGCATTTCCCCTGGTGGCATTGTTGACAGCCTGTTGTTCCACATTACGCATGATGCGTACCGAATAATTGTTCTGAAGGCCGGTCTCAATACATTCTTTGAGCGTAATATGATAACCCGGCCTGTCCTGGTCCATAGACCCATTAACCGTGGCCGTGATGGCGGTTCCGTGAACCGCCACGGCCAGGACAATCACGAACCTAACAATCATGACCTTTTTGTTTTATATTTTTCTTCATTCTATCGGTGGCAATATAACCGTACATGGCCGGGACTATGAACAAGGTCATCAGCGTCGAGAAGGTCAGTCCGCCGGTAACCGCAATACCCATGGCGATCCTTCCGTTTGCCCCTTCGCCGGTAGCAAAGACAAGAGGTAGCAAACCCAGCACTGTGGTAATACTGGTCATCAGTACAGGACGCAGGCGTTGTGCAGCGGCTGCAATGATGGATTCCGTTTTCTTGATGCCTGCCGCCTGTTTCTGGTTGGCGAATTCCACAATCAGGATCCCGTTCTTTGCCACCAGTCCAATGAGCATGATCAGGCCAATCTGGCTGAAGATGTTCATGGTCTGGCCTGTCCAGTGCATCAGTGCCAGTCCTCCGGCCAGGGCAAGGGGTACGGTAAACATGACTGTGAGCGGATCCTTGAAGCTTTCAAACTGGGCTGCAAGAACCAGGAAAATCAACACCAGGGCCAGGCCCATGGCAAAGATCAGGCTCGAGGCGCTTTCCTGGAATTCCTTGGATTCTCCGGAGAGTGCGGTGCGAAAACTATCGTCCAGCACCTGTGCGGCAATCCGGTCCATTTCGTCCAGCCCGTCCCCTATGGTATACCCCTGGTTCAACCCGGAGGAAATGGTGGCCGACACAAAACGGTTGTACCGGTAGAGCTGGGGAGGGGCAACGTCTTCTTTTAAAGTGACCAGGTTGTCCAATTGTATCATTTGCCCGTTGTCGCTCCGTACAAAAACAGATTTCAGGTCTGCCGGCATATTGCGCTGCTGGCGGTTGATTTCTCCCAGGATCTGGTATTGTTTCCCGTTCATGTAGAAATAGCCCATGCGCTGGCCGCTCAGGGCATACTGCAGTGTCTGTGCTATGTTGCGGGCACTTACCCCCATGGAATTGGCCTTGTCCCGGTCAATGTTTATGCGCAGTTCCGGTTTGGTGAATTTCAGGTTCACATCGGCCATTCTCAATACCGGGCTGTTATCTACCTCTTCCATGAACCGGGGTAGCACTTCCTGCAATTTTTCAATCGTAGGAGCCTGCAGAACGTATTGCACGGGCATCCCTCCGCGGCGGCCCCCGAAAGTGGAGGTTTGCTGCACAATAACACGGGCACGGCTTTCCCGGATTACCTGTTGGGTAACCGCCTCGGCAATCTCCATCTGGCTGCGCTCCCTCTGATCGATATCGGGAAGCATAACGGTAACAAAACCGCTTCCGGTCGATGAACGCGATGTAAGGGCTTTCCTTTCATAAGCAATGGAATCTGCCTGGCTGGCAACCTGGTCTGTTATGTCCCGTACATATTCAAAAGTACTTCCTTCCTGTCCGGTCACCCGTACAGTAAACTGTGACCGGTCTTCCATAGGGGAGAGTTCGGAAGGTATGGCTGTCCAGTACAGGATGATGGCCGCAAAAAGGAGAACAACCAGTGGAATGGACACCCATTTTACTTTTATAAAAGCGGTAAGCCACCGGGTATACCCGTTTGTCATACCATTAAAAAAGGGCTCTGTCTTCCTGTAAAACCATCCTTTACTATCCCTTTTTTTGAGGATCTTTGTGGCCAGCATGGGGGTAAAGGTTAGCGCAACAATAGAAGAAATGGTAACAGATCCTGCAATCACAATGCTGAATTCACGAAACAAACGGCCAGTCATGCCTTCCATAAAAACAATGGGCAGGAATACGGCAACCAGGGTAATAGTAGTGGAGACCACTGCAAAAAAGATCTCTTTGGACCCTTCTATGCCGGCTTCTACCGGGGTCATGCCCCGTTCCACGCGAATGTATATGTTTTCCGTAACCACAATGGCATCGTCCACCACCAATCCCACAGACAGCACTACGGCCAGCATGGACAGCACATTTATGGAGAATCCGGCCAGGTACATAACAAAGAAAGCCCCTACCAGGGAAACGGGTATGACCACTACGGGCACCAGGGTGACGCGCCAGTCGCGCAGAAAAATGAATATGACCAGAACCACCAGGAAAAACGCTATGAATATGGTGTCACGTACTTCCTTGATCGAGGCACGGATATATTGTGTATTGTCGTAAAGGACATCAACCGACACATCCTCCGGAAGGTCTTTTTTCATCTGCCTGATACGCTCAATGGCCTGGTCTGCAATCATGATATGATTGGCTCCGGGCTGCGGAATGATGACCACCACCACCATGGGTACCCCGTCCTTGCGAAAAGCACTCCGAGTGTCCTCGGGTCCCAGCTCGGCCCGTCCTACGTCCTGAAAGCGGACAATGCGTCCCCTGTCCTGCTTAATGATCAGGTTGTTGAATTCATGAGGCGTGGTCATCAGCCCCAAGGTGCGGATGGAAAGTTCCATTTTGTCCCCTTCAATCCTTCCTGCAGGCAGTTCAACATTTTCCCGGTCCACAGCGTTTTTCACGTCCAGGGGGGTTACCCCGTACCCGGCCATCCGGGCCGGATCCAGCCACAGGCGCATGGAATAGCGTTTTTCTCCCCAGATACTTACCCCGCTTACATCCTGTATGGTTTGCAATTGCTCTTTGACCGTAAGGTCGGCAATTTCGCTCACTTCCATCAGGGACCGGATGTCGCTATGAACGCTTATCTGCATGATGGGCGTGGCGTCTGCATCTGCTTTTGAAACGGTGGGCGGATCACAGTCCCTGGGTAAAAAGCGCTGCGCCCGCGAGACCTTGTCCCGGACATCATTGGCCGCTGTTTCCAGGTCCACGCTCAATTCAAATTCAGCCGTTATGCGGGAACTCCCCTGGCTGCTCACACTGCTCAGGGAACGAATCCCGGGAATGCCGTTGATGTTCTGTTCCAGGGGCTCTGTGATCTGGTTCATGATCACATCGGCGTTGGCTCCCGGATAGCTTGTATTTACGGTAATTATGGGCTGGTCTACGCTGGGGTATTCCCTGGTCCCCAGGAAGGTGTAGCCTATCAGCCCGAACAGGGTGATGATCAGAACAGTAACCGTTGCCAGGACTGGCCTTTTTATACTGAGTTCGGAAATATTCATAAACTCCCCTCTCCTTCTGTGAGCTGGTCAATGATCACATCAAGGCCGCTGCGCAGCTGCATGACCCCGGATGTGATCAGGGTATCCCCTGCCTTGACACCGGTAAGGGCCTGAACCCTGCTTTCGGTTCGTAATCCGGCAACAATGGTGACGGGTTGTGCTTTGCCGCTCCTGTAAACGTATACCAGGTTTTCTCCCATTTCGGGAATGATGGCCTCGGCCGGAACAGAAACGGCATTGGGAATTTCTTCCTTCAGTATCCTGACCGAGACATACCGCCCCGGGACCAGCTGGTTGCCCGTGTTGGCGTACAGTGCCCGTACTGTAAGGGTACGCGTCTCTCTGTTTATCCCCGATTCCACGGCGTAAACACTGGCCCTGAAAGTCCTTTCCAGCCCCTGGTTGTCTGCCAGGGTAAATTCAACGGGGGTGCCTCTTTTAATATCCAGGGCATACGTTTCGGGAACAAAAAATTCTATTTTCAATTCCGAGACTTTCGCCAGGGTGGCGATTTTTGTCCCGGGCGAAGCAAAAGCCCCTTCGCTCAGCTGCCGCAGCCCTATGATCCCGTCAAAGGGCGCCTTCAGTTCAGTCTGTGCAATCTGCGCTTTTACCAGTTCTATGTCTGCCTGCAGTTTGTTGTAGTCTGTGCGTACCGATTCAAAAGCCTCCTGGCTTACGGCATCGCGTTCCAGGAGCGTTTGTTGACGGTATACCCTGTCCTGTGCGAGTTTCACCTGTGCCTCGAGTTTTTTGAGTTGCGCCTGGAGCGGGGCGTCGTTGATTTTGGCCAGGACAGTGCCTTTGGTAACATAAGCCCCTTCCTGGAAATGAATGTCCACTACCTTACCTGAAGTTTCAAAGGTCAGATCCACTTCTTCTGCCGGCAGGATATCCCCTGTGGTTACCGTGTAATCAGACATGGGATGGGTGGTGAGCACTTCTGCATTCACGTTCAGAACCCGCTGACGCAACCCTTCCCTGCCTGGAACAACTCCGGATTCATTTTTAGAGAAAATCTTCCTGATGGTGGGAAAGAAAACAAGGCCGCCCAGCAATAGAAATACAAGAGCTACCAGGATCCATCGTGTACGTTTTGACATGTTCGTTTGTTCTTAATTGAATTGGGAAACAATGACTTGTTCTTTGACTCAGGTTCACTTCCAAAGTTTAAAAGGGGGGGATGATCAGTGCCAGAATCATGGCAAGAGCCCAAAATCGAATACCTGGAATGCTCAACGTATGATTTTTTTCAGCAGGTATAGAGCTATCATGAAAACATCTGCCGAATAGGCCAGACAAAGTATTGCCAGGACCTGGAAACGGGTTTGGAATAAGAAGGGGGAAAATACCATAAAAGGAATGGTTGCAAGGAATAACGCTATGGTGATGATCAAAAAAATCAAAGGGATGGTTTTATTGCGGGCCATGTAAAGTTTACTCGCAATAAAACACTCGATACCCAGGCCCAATGCCATACCAAGTGCAGCGATCTTCACCGTGTACATTTCCAGGTATTGCCTGAAAAATAGTAAAAACACGGCAAAGAGGAGGGAAAATACACCTATGTATATGAGAAACCCGAGGGATTTATTGTCCTTATGGTTTATCTTGCTTACACCCCATACCATAAAAGTGGCTTCTCCTCCCATAATAAATAAAATAGCCAACAATAAGATCTGAAACTGGGGATTTGCGTACAGAAGAAGCAGCGCCAAGGCAATGCCTATTAATCCTCCCAGCATACTGACTAACACAATTCGTTTGTCTGGAATAATCATAATGTAAAGGTTATGAACTGAAACAAATGTAAAGATTTTTTATCTTTATCTAAGCATATTCAAAAAACGCTTATTTTCACATTCCAATCCATTCATACCTGAATCCATAAACCTATGAAGAAACACAAATTGTCCGTGCCGGATCCTTTGATCCTTGCCCTGGGCCTGACAGGACTTACCATAATCCTTGCCCTTGTTTTTGGTGACGCACTGCGGCCCAGACTGGCCAGAGTGGCCGATGTGCTGGTATGCTGGACCGAAGGATTCTGGGAACTGCTGGCATTTTCCATGCAAATGGTACTTATCCTGCTGCTGGGATACATGCTGGCCCTGTCCCCTGCCCTGGACTGTCTTTCTTCCCGGCTGAGCGGGCTGGCGCGGAATCCGGTTTGCGGAACAGTTCTTGTGACGGTCATCTCGTTGCTTTTCGGCTGGCTTAACTGGGGCCTCGCCCTGGTTTTCGGAGCCATTCTGGTCAAGAAGATCGCCGAGCAAGCCATCCGTACCGGCTCTGCCATTAATTACCCCCTGCTGGGAGCCTGGTCTGTTCCGCTATCCTGCACAGGATTAAAAGCCGAGTTCCTTTTCTATGGGAGCCAGGGCCGCCAGGGCCAGGGAGACAAACTCATCCAGGGAAATGCCCATCTGCTCGCATTCCAGGATTGTATTGCGGTTAACCGATGCCGCGAAGATCTTTTCTTTCATGCGTTTTGTAACCGACTTTGTCTTGACACTGGATATCTTTTTGTCCGGATAGACCAGTGCCACGGCAAAGATGAGCCCTGTTACCGTCTCTCCGGCTGCCAGGGCGTGATGGAACAAAGTAGAGCGCTTTCTGCTTCCGGTGGCTTTTTCATTATGCATGCCAATGGCATCAAGCACATCTGCCGGCAGGTCCTCATCCTGCAGCATAAGTGCTCCTTCCGGGCCGTGCCTCAACGGGTGGGACCCGGTAATTTCCACATCAATATCGTGTAACAACCCGGCCATGCCCCAGACGTCTTCATCGTGCCCGAACCTGCATGCCAGGGCCCTGAGAACGGCTTCGGAAGCAAGGCTATGGGCAATCATTTTGGGATTGGTAATGTGGCGGTGGAGCAGATCCAGGTAGTATTCGCGGGATTTCATATTGTCCGGTCGTATTATTCGGTTGGAAAATAATAAAGCAATAAAATGACGTGATAAAGATACAAAAGTATTGACAGGATTCACGTATCATTTTTTTTCATATATTTACTAATTGTTAATCAACTCAATGAAAGCATTATGAAGAATCTGATCATTGCATCTGTTTTATTTGCCTTTCCCCTGTGCCTTGCCGCACAAACAAATTTTGACCATATCAAAATATCGGGAAGGCAGGGAGAGTACATAACTGTTTTAAATGTTTCATCCACCACCATCGAATACGAAAATTCGTTTGGTGTGAAAAAAAATATCCCTGTAAACGAGGTAGAATTTTTGGAGTACGACGGCAAAGTGGTTTATTATAATTACAGGAAAAATGACCACGACATCTATGATGAATACCTGCAACGGATATCACGCCGGGACCCGGAAAAATTGCTGGAAAAAGGTGCCAAGGTTTTTGTACCGCTCATTTACGGGGAAAGCCGCTGGGAGATCATGGGTTGCATCAACACCCGCAAAATGCTTGAAGAAGATCACAGTGATTTCTGGAAACTGGTCGATACCGAATACGAAGCCGAAATCATACTCTATTACGTGGTAAAATACGACGACGATGAAATTTATCACTATTATGTAATTGAAACACGTGATGGTGAAACAATCTACAAATCAGATGACGAAGAAATTGACGGAGGCTGGAGGGCCTCCTGGGATATAAGCCGGGAGCACGTAGAGGATCTGTTGGACAACATGATCAAGGATGTCGACTAAAAAAGGTGTCTTTTAGTTGTTGTACGCATTCCAGCTGCTCATTTCACCCATTGGCTTTCGTTTCTTTTCTTTCACTGGTGCTTCTGAATAGCCGAGTGAAATAATCAGCGGAATACGCCTTTTCCTGTTGATGTTCAATATTCCCCTGATCTTTTTTTCATCAAACCACCCGATGATACAGGTTCCCAGGCCGAGTTCAGCCGCCTGCAGGCAAAACTGGCCGACTGCCAGGCCCACATCATAATGACAGAAAATCTTGTCTTTTACCTTCCCGCCCAAAGAGGAAAACAGATTCTCTTTCTCCAGTACCACTACCACCATGACAGGCGCCTGGTACGTGAATTTGTTCATACCCAGACTGGCAGTACACTCCGCTACCCGGTTCTTCAGTTCCGGATCATCTACCACAATGAATTTCCAGGGCTGGGAGTTATTGGCCGAGGGAGCAAGCCGGGCCGCCTCAAGGCATGCAGTGATTTTTTCCCTTTCAACGCTCCGATCCGTGTATTGACGGACACTTTGGCGTAATTTGATTAATTCCGAAAATTCCATATACAAATATACTAACATAATTTTTTATTATTTTTATAGAGATTTTAACCTAATTAATTAATAATATGAAACATATTCTATTGACAGCACTGGCTATCCTGCTTGCTTCCGCAGCTTTTGCCCAGGTAGCTGATTCTACGGGAAAAGAACAGATCCGCTACAATCAGTACGGGGTGCCAGTTAACCGCAGACCGTTGTTTTCCGAAGAGCGCAACGGTGTCCTGGTATTTGAATCCAGGAATGAAGACTACAAGATCTGGTTTGACAGCCGGGTTCAGGTAGACGGGGCCGCATTCTTTGGGGAAAACAAAGATTACGATCCCATTGGTAACGGCGTTTCCATACGCCGGGCAAGGTTTGCCGTCAAAGCCCAGGTAACAAAAGACTGGTACGGAGAAGTTGACCTTGATTTTGCAAACGGTATTCTGGAACTCAAAGATGCCTACGTGATGTACAGTGGTATTAAAAACCTTGAGATCCAGGCTGGTAACTTTAAGGAAGGATTCTCCATGGAATCCACCACTACTTCGCGTTACCTGCCGTTCATGGAGCGGCCCATGGTGGTACAGACTTTTGCACCGTCCCGCCATATAGGTGCGCAGTTGAAAACCAACCTGAACTGGTTCATGGCCTCTGCCGGTGTATTCTTCCAGGCTGTGGAAGACGCCGAGATCCGCACCAACGTGGAAGACAACAATAAAGACTACGGACGCAACTCGGGCTATTCCGTGACGGCCAAAGTGGTTGCCATGCCTTTCTACCAGGATAGCAATAAAGGTTTGCACATAGGGCTGGCCGGTTCTTACAGGACACCCAAAGTTGATATGGCCCCGAGCGAATACGGCGGTGTCCGCTACAGCACACGCACAGCCACCTCCATCAACCGCAGAAAATACTTAGACACCGATGTCATCAGGGACGTTCATCACGACCTGCTCTACGGAGCCGAACTGGCTGCTTATTTCGGAGGATTGCGCATGCAGGGTGAATACATCGGAAATATTACCTCCCTGAACAACCCCGTGGCCACTGTCAACGGTGAAACTTCCCGTCTGTACTTCAGCGGATGGTATGCCCACGTGGGATATCTTCTCTTTGGAGGAAAACAACGCTACAACACCAATGACGGTGAATTTACTCAGCCTTCACGCGGACGTGACTGGGGTGACATAGAAATCCTGTTCCGCTACGATTACCTGACCCTGAACAGCGCCCCCATATACGGAGGTTCGGGACAGAACTATTCCGCAGGTTTGAATTACTATATAAACAACAACATCAAGATCATGCTTAATTATATGTATTCAGACCACGACCGCTTTGCAAACGGCAAGGGAAAACTGCTTGTGGGCCACGATGCCTCCGGAGCCCCCACTAAGGACTACACAAAAGTGGTTGATTCCCCTCGCACAGCCGGTGTTGATTATCATACCCTGTCGGTACGTTTTGAAATTGACTTTTAACCCTCAAAAAAAGAACAACTATGAAAAAGATACTTTTTGCGGCGCTTCTTCTGGTTGCAGGTTTCACGACCTCCTGTGTCAAGGACGACCTGTACGACGGGCCCGCATCCATTTCCAACCTTAAATTCAACCCCGAAGCCGTTACCCCTAAAGACGCAGTAACCGTTACTGCAACCATCACAGACCTGCGTAGCGTTTCCTCGGCTGTCCTGAAATATTCCATCGGCGGAGGCTCGGCCCAATCGGTAAACATGACTGCCTCGGGCGATGTATATTCCGGGATTATCCCCGCACAGGCCGACAAGGCAGTGGTGACTTTCCATGTCGAAGCCGTGAACGAAAAAGGATATATCGCCAAATCGGCCGATAAATCCTATACCGTCGCTGCTGTTGTTGTGGATTACTCCGGACTTTACCTGAACGAGCTGAACGGGAATGATAAATTCATGGAATTGCAGAACAGGGGAACCAAGGATATTCCCCTGGAAGGCGTTTATATTTGTAAAGACAGTGAGAATGATTCTCCTGTATGGATTTGCGACGATCGTGCACTTGCTCCGGGTCAGTTCCTGCTGCTCTATAGCGAAGACGTGCAGTCAACGCATCCGGAACAGCCCGAAGCCCTGATATTCCACAGCGGGCTCTCGGCCAAGAAGAATGTAAGAATCCAGCTGTTCAATCCGGCCGGTAGCAGCATTGACGATTTCAACCTTACGGCCATTGCCAAGACTGCCCCGGCATCCTATAGCCGCAATACCGATAAGAAATGGGCATACGCCCCGGCAACTCCCGGTGCCGCAAACCAGGAAAGTACAGATTATGTAACAGGGCTGCAATAGAACATTGCCAGTAAATATATGTCAAAAGAAAAAATGGAGATAGGCGCCATATCAAAGCCAAGATTCGAGTTCCGTTCCTTCGGGCAAAATTTTGACCGGGCGCATCAGCGTATGGCCAGACTGTCTGTCCCCGTTCCGGAAAAAGTGTGGGAGCGCAGCAGTGACGAGGTGTATATCATATCGGCAGCCAACGATATAAACAATACCAAGATCCGTGACGGCAAGATGGACATTAAAACCTACGTACAGACGGTACAGGGACTGGAACAATGGAATCCGCTCATGAAGGGAGAGTTCCCCATTTCCGCAAAGGTGCTCAGGGAGGAAGTGTTCCCTGCCTTCATGGTAGAGATGCCCCCGCTGACAAAAGATACCTATACCTACGACGAATTCATTGAAATGGTCCGGAAGCATCCCCTTTTGGCTGCCGTCAGAGTGCACAAACAACGTTTTGGCTATATGGTGAACGACACCATCTGCGAAGTGGGCAATGTCTTTGTCAATGGCGCCAAAGTGGTGACCATCAACTCGGAATCCACCGAGATTGAAGACATCCTGAAAACCATCAGGGAGGTGGGACTGGAAGGCGTTGAAAACATCAACTACCTGCAGGCCATCAAGCGCATAATAGGAATGAGTCCCAAACCTCTGGCAAACGAATGATATGGCACAGGAAATAGAACGCAAATTCTTGGTGGCTGGCCCGTATAAGCCGTTAGCCGTCAAGTCCACCCGCATTACCCAGGGTTACCTGAACTCTGTGCCTGAAAGGACAGTTAGGGTCAGGGTGAAAGGAGACAAGGGTTTCATAACGGTCAAGGGTATCGGCAACAAGAGCGGTGCCAGCCGTTATGAATGGGAAAAAGAAATCCCGGTGGAAGATGTCCGTTCGCTCCTTGAACTCTGCGAACCGGGTGTTATAGACAAAACGCGGTACCTGGTAAAGGCCGGGCCCCACACGTTTGAAGTGGATGAATTCTATGGAGAAAACGAGGGCCTCACTCTGGCCGAGATCGAGCTTGGTTCGGAAAACGAAGCTTTTGAGAAACCTTCCTGGCTGGGTGCGGAAGTCACCGGCGATACCCGGTATTACAATTCCATGTTGATGAAGAATCCATATAAAAACTGGAAGTGACATGGAATTCGATCCGCTGGATATGAAGAACTACAGGATCGAGAAGCTCCCTAAAATGCAGAAGTCGGGCTTTGAACGATGGATGTCCATTTTAGGGGGTCCTCTTTCCGTAGTGATGTTTGTACTTATCTACTGGTTCTCCGACATCTCTTTCCTGAACGAAATTTCTACGGAAGGCCTGTCCGACACGGCCCTGCAGCGTTTGCAGGCGCTGGGGACGGACGGGTTCTCCCGTATCAATTATGCGATGCTGGCCATTTTTGTGGCCGCCATTATTTTATGGATCACCGAGGCCATTCCAAACTACCTGACCTCCCTGATAGTGATCCTCTCCATTGTGCTTACGGGGGTCACCACGGAAAAGACCGCCTTTGCCCAGCTGGGGCACCCTGTCATGTGGCTGAACATCCTGTCCTTCATCCTGGCCAGCATGCTGGTCAAGACACAGGTAGCCAAGCGTTTTGCCCTTTGGTTCGTGCTGCGTTTTGGAAGAAACTCCTTTGGGGTGATGATCAGTTTCATAGTCATCAACCTGGTGTTATCCGCGTTTATCTCGGCCACTACGGCCAAAGCCGCCATCCTGCTTCCCATATTCATGGTGGTCGCAGCCATATACGGAGCTACCGGAGGTGAGAACAGGAATAATTTCGGACGTAACCTGGTATTGCAGAATCTGTTCCAGATAAACCTGGGAGCTAACGGATTCATGACCGGATCCGGGGCCACCTTACTGGCCGCTTCACTCATAGCCGGTGCCATGGGTGAAACTTCCTTCGGATATACCAAGTGGCTTGTACCGGCTTTGCCCATGAGCATATTGCTTATCCTTATCGCCTGGTTTGTGGGAACCCGGGTGGTTTTTCGATTGAAACCCGAGGAAAAGAAGCCACGCATAGAAGGGGGCATGGAGCGCCTCAGGCAGGAACTGCACAGCCTGGGCCCCATGAAGACCGAGGAATACAAAGCCGTTGCCATTTTCGTCTGTGTGCTGGGATTGTGGGCCACCGAGACGCTGCACGGCATCAGTCCCACTGCCGTCGCCTTTATCGGGGCGGTCGTGGCACTCATCCCGAAATTCGGCGTGGTCAAATGGAACGATGTGGATATTCCATGGCACCTGTTGCTTTTCTCCGCCGGAGCTTACACCCTTGGTGCCGGCCTGGACGCCTCGGGCCTTCCCGGAATTCTGGTTTCAACAGCTTTTGCGGCGATTGGGATCAGCCAGCAGACCCCATTCTGGGTGCTTTACCTTCTGCTTACCGGCACCATGCTCTTCAGCGCACTGCTGTTCCAGTCAAAAACCATGCAGACGCTCATTTTTGTACCCATTGCCATCAGTGTCGCCCAACAGTTCGGGTATCCAGTCATGTCGCTGGCGTTTCCCGTGGCCATGCTGGTTGGACACGTTTATGTCCTGCCGTTCAATTCCAAACCTGCAGCCCTTTTGTATACAACGAACCATTACAGCTGGAGCGACACATTCAAGTTCGGGATCATCATGATGGTCATCAGCTGGTTTATGATTATCTTGTGGGGAGAAACAGTGTTGCGCTGGCTGGGATATACGAACGGAGTGTTTTTTTAAGAGTTAGCTTATGGTTGAAATCCAGTATAAAATCCACGATGAATTCGCCGTTGAGTTTAAACAACGGTTTCTTGTGCGCCGTAAGGTGCAAAAGAACGTTTTTGTGTTAAATACATGGTTTTTCATACCCAACAGCCTGGATATCAATCCGCAGACATATGGGAAAGATCAGTTCTACCGCGACGTGAAATCAAACGTCAGAATGATCACCCCTGTATACATATTGCGGGACCTGGCCGAAAAAGATGCCGTTCCTTTCCGTCACCTGGAAAAGGCATTCCGTGATGTTGCCTCCGCACCCCTGCGAAGAAACGCCTCTGAGTACATTTACCAGATTAAAATGGTCTCGGCCATCATTAAAAGTGCCCTGAGAGACCATGCCAAGATGATCCTCAGGGGTCAGTCGCCGGACAATACCGCGTGGCTCTGCTCCCAGTACGCAGATTCGGCAAAGGCCATCCTGGCATGCTACCGCAATCTTAAGAGCATCATAACCGTCCCCACCGTACCCGATGAATTGCAGGACCATTTTCGTTTTGGAGACGAGGCGCTCAGCCAGGTGGTGGTGCTTTACGCTCTTCGGATATTGAAATTCCTTAAGGGAAAAAGCAAGTATTCGGAGGAAGAGCAACGCATTCACGATCTTGTGGTGGGGGAATATGCCTATAAACGGGAGGCGGGTTACAACGTGCTGGATGCCAGGGACCCGGAAAACAACCGGGACCTGGTGTTCCGGTACGGCCTGCTCAAGAAGTACATAGAAAGCGACCTTTTTGTGACCCTGAATAAAAAGCGTGACGGGGTGGCCATTGAACAGATCTACTACAGCATTGCCGCCGGGGTGGCCATGATCTTTGCCACGGTGGTGGCTTTTATTTTTCAGCGCCGTTTCGGGAGCGTATCCATTCCCTTGTTCGTTGCCCTGGTGGTCAGTTACATGCTGAAAGACAGGATCAAGGAACTGATGCGGTATTACTTTGCCTACAAACTTAAATTCAAATATTTTGATCACAAGGCCGTTGTGCGGATAAAAGACGAGGAGATCGGCTGGATTAAAGAAGGGATGGACTTCATTTCCCCGGGCAAGATCCCACAGGAAGTAATGAACCTGCGCAACAAAAACAACCTCATGGGCTCTGAATTTGCCATCCTGGACGAAAAGATCATCCTGTACAGGAAGCTGGTCAATATTGACAGCCACAAACTGGCAGAAAACAATATCTATCACATCAGCGGCATTAACGACATTGTCCGCTTTCACGTGAACCGCTATACCCAGAAAATGGATAACCCGGAAATTCCCCTGCTTAAAATCGATGAAGAAACGGGGGACCTGGTAACCTTAAACTGCGCCAAAACCTATTTTCTGCACATAGTCATGCAGGTGCAATCGGAAGGGAAATCTTCCTTCCATGCCTACAAAGTGATCGTATCACGTAATGGGATCCAGGGGATTACCTTCCTGGAGTAACTTGCCAGAGCTGCAACCCTTTACTGCAGGCGGACGCTTGAGTGCTAAGAACGGAGTGCTTTTTCTTTTAAGCCGAGGCACTCCGTTCTTAGCACTCAAACGACCTTGCAATTATGCGCATTGCTGCCCTAACAGTTGTCCGGTGGTCTTTCAATGCGGATCATTCAAGGCGGTGCGCCAAAGGCTTTTGGCGCTAATTAAGGCGCTGTTATTGTGCCAGTTAATGGTATAGCCGAGGTTTCGGCTACTTACCACCTCCCTGTCAAGCTAATGGGTGCCTCGCACACTTGATTCGTTTGACTCATTATCAACTACTTACACAATTCATACCCATGGGGGTACGAAATGTATAACACATTGTATGACAGGCAAAAGAACAATGTGTGCGACGCACTCACCTGGAACGGAGAGCCTCGGCGTACCCCAAAAAAACTCTCTGTTCCTTGTAGTGGCAGTGACGGCAACTGGCAGCAAAAGCATGGAGAGTCTCGGCATTGCCAAAAAGAGTACCTGGTTCTTTGTGATGGCAGCGACCTGACTGGAACAGGAGGTTCCACCTCGTTTCGGGGCAAAAAAAAAGCACTCACAAGACTGTAAGTGCTTTTTTGTGTAGCGAGGACGAGAATTGAACTCGTGACCTCATGATTATGAATCATGCGCTCTAACCGACTGAGCTACCTCGCCGCTGTGGAGCTGCAAAAGTAAGCATTATTTTTTAACACACAAACGGGAATTTGATTTCAGACTTCCGGCCACAACAGGACTGTCGCATATACAGCGATCCCTTCTTCACGCCCCACAAAACCAAGGTGTTCTGTGGTGGTAGCTTTGATGGAAATGCATTCCGGAGCTACATCCAGAATCCCGGCCAGGACTTCTTTCATCCGGGGAATGTATTTTGCGATCCGGGGGGCTTGCAGGCAAACGGTGCAGTCTGCATTTCCAAGGTAGTAACGCGCTTTCCTGACCATCGCATAAGTCCGCTCCAACAGTATCCTGCTGTCAATTCCCTTGTATTCTTCAGATGTATCGGGGAAGTGGGAGCCAATATCCCCCATGGCCAAAGCCCCCAGCAGGGCATCACACAGGGCATGCAGGAGACAGTCACCGTCCGAATGGGCTATGCATCCTTTTGTATGGTCAAGTTTTATGCCTCCCAGCATGAAAGGCAACCCCTGGGCAAGGGCATGTACGTCATACCCGTTGCCAACCCGGGGCAGGGAAGGCAGGCCAGGCCTTTCACCGGGCCGGGAGTCTGCGTTGTTGCGCTGTTGTTGCTGTGTGCCTTGAAGGCCGTGCCCTGAGCCGAGGCAGTCCGCTTGGTCGGTTTTTATCATTACACAAAAATAACGATTTTTCCATACCTTTGTAAGTTATGACACGAATTGCCGTTTTTGCATCCGGCAACGGGAGCAATGCCGAAAACCTCATCCGCAACCTTACCGCAGGGAAGGTGGTGTTGCTTTTGTGCAACAATCCCCGGGCTTTTGTCCTGAAGCGTGCACAGGAACTGCACGTGCCCGCTGTGGTCTTCTCCCGTGAGGAGCTGGACGCGGCTGCTGGGTTGCCCGGGAAGGGACCGGGGACGATGGCAGCGGAAATGACCAGGGGAGTGCAGGAAGGCACGGCAGCGATGCCCAGGAAGGATCGGAAGCAGGAGGAGCAGGCAGAGGAGCAGGCAGCACCGGAGCAAAGGCACAGTGTTTTGGAGCTGTTGAAAGCCCACCGGATTGATTATATTGTGCTAGCTGGGTTTTTATGGAAGATCCCCGCCCATGTGTTACGTGCCTGGCCAGGCAGGATCTTGAACATTCACCCGGCCCTGCTTCCCAAATACGGGGGAGCCGGCATGTACGGGGAACGGGTGCACCGGGAAGTCATAAGGAACGGGGAGAAGGAGTCAGGGATAACGATTCACGTGGTGGATGAATGGTACGATCACGGCCGGATATTGTTCCAGGCAACCTGTCCCGTGGACCGGACAGATACCCCGGAAACCCTGGCCAATAAGATCCATGAACTGGAACAGCAGCATTTTCCTGCCGTGGTAGACAATTATATAAAACAGGCGGCCGTATGATAAGGGTAGAGCATTTATCAAAAAAATTCGGAGACCTGACAGTCTTGTCCGATGTGAACATACACATAAAAAAGGGCGAGGTGATCTCTGTCATCGGGCCGTCCGGCACCGGAAAAAGCACTTTCCTGCGTTGCCTGAACCTGCTTGACCCGCCTTCCGGGGGAAAGATCTTCATTGACGGGCAGGAAATCACGGCTCCCGGGGCCAAAGTGTCCCTGCTCCGGCAAAAAATGGGCATGGTCTTCCAGGATTTCAATCTTTTCATGCATCTGAGCGTACTGGACAACCTGATCCTGGCGCCGGTCAAACTGCTGGGCAAAAGCAAGGAAGAAGCCACCGCCCAGGCCCGTGAACTGCTCCAGATGGTGGGACTGCTTGCCAAAGAGAAAGCATATCCCTCTGAGCTTTCCGGGGGTCAGAAACAAAGGGTGGCCATTGCGCGCTGCCTGGCCATGAAACCGGATATCATCCTGTTTGACGAACCCACCTCGGCCCTGGACCCAACCATGGTCAGCGAAGTGCTGGGTGTGATCCGCCGCCTGGCCGGAACAGGCATGACCATGGTAATCGTAACGCACGAAATGCAATTTGCCCGCGATGTGTCCACCCGGGTTCTGTATATGGACCAGGGAATCATTTATGAAGAAGGGCCTCCTTCACAGGTTTTCGACAACCCGCAAAAAGAGGCCACGCGGACTTTCATAAACCGCATCCGCAACCTGGAATGGCTTACGGAAGATTATGAACACTTCGACATTTACGCCCTCACAACAGAAGTGGAACAGTTCTGTGAAAAACATTTTCTTGGCCCCGCCAGAAAAAACGATATCATGCACCTGGTGGAAGAAACCATGCAATTGTGCCTGGGAACGGACAACCAGCCGGAAACCCTAAGCCGCAGGGAACTCATCCGTCAGACAGGTGGCATATTGCTGTTTGTTTCCTATGCAGAGAAAACCAATCAGATAAACGTGCGTTTTTCTGCCGATGCCCGGCTGGAAACAATTCTTAACAGTGCCCGGGACGAAGACGGCCTGGGCATGATGATCATCAACGGCCTTACGGCAGGACAGGTCAACGAACGGACCGCAGGAGACCGGATCATACTGGACCTGCTCCTGGCAACAAGGCCGGCAAACAATTAAAAAGTAAGGCTATGGCATTCAGAATATCATTTTTCCGCACTCCCCAGCACCGGGTTTTCAACTACAAACCCGTTTACTGGGACCCCAAAAAAGAAGAATTCGAAGAACGGGTGAAACAGGCCCGTGAAAAGTACTCCGTCAAGAAAACAAGCGAAGGCGACGCCCCGTATGTTCCCGGTTCGCTCATACGTGGTTCTTTCCGGAAACGGCCTGAATTGAAACGCGGGTATCCCGCACGGCAGAAAATGATCAGGTTAGTTGTTATCCTGTTGCTGGCCGCGCTCCTTGTAGCGATCTTCTACCTGTCCAATGCCTTTGGTTATTTATTCAGCGTTTTCCAATGATCCATGTTCTTCCTCCCCATATAGCCAGTCAGATCGCTGCGGGTGAAGTCATCCAGCGGCCGGCCTCTGTCATCAAGGAATTGATGGAGAACGCCGTGGATTCGGGGGCAGACCGGATTGATGTGGTGCTGACCGATGGCGGGGCCACGCTCATGCAGGTAACCGACAACGGTTGCGGCATGGGACCGGAAGACGCCCTGCTGGCTTTCGAACGCCATGCCACATCCAAGATCCGGGGGGTGGAAGACCTGCAAAAAGTGCAAACCATGGGATTCCGGGGCGAGGCTTTGGCCTCCATCGCTTCCATAGCCCACGTGCGGTTGCGCACCTGCAGGAAAGAGGACGAGATGGGGACCGAAGTGACCATTGCCGGGTCTGCCGTCACATCGCAGGAAGAAGTTGTTTGTCCCCAGGGATCGGACTTTTGTGTAAGAAACCTTTTTTACAACGTTCCGGCGCGCCGGCGCTTCCTGAAGTCCGAACCTGTGGAATTCAGGCACATCCTGGAGGAATTTCACCGCGTTGTGCTTTGCCACCCTGAAATTACTTTTACTTTGACCCACAACGGAAGCCCGGTCTATCACCTGCCTGTGTCGGACAACCTGCGCGCCCGCATTACCGGTACCCTGGGTAAAGAATGGAACGCCCAATTGCTGGATATCAGTGTGGACACCTCCATAGTGCAGATCAGGGGCTATGTGGGCCGCCCGCGCGATTCCTACAAAAAAGGAGGGTCCCGTTATTTTTTCGTGAACGGGAGGTTCTTCAAAAGCCCGTTCCTGCACAAGGCAGTCATGAACGCCTACGGAAAACTGCTGCCCCAGGACAAGCTCCCCTCTTATTTCATCTACCTGGAAACCGAACCCGCTTTCATTGACGTCAACATACATCCCACCAAGACCGAAATCAAGTTTGAAGATGAAAGCGTAGTCTTCCAGATGCTCCAGGCTGTCATCCGTGAAACCCTGGGCAAGTTTGCCCTGGGACCGAGCATAGATTTCGAGATAGGGGCCATGCAGCACCACATTCCCATTCCACCCGCCCCGGGCGAACATGTTGCCCCGCCCAACCTGAAATACGATCCGGATTTCAATCCTTTCCGTGAAACCGGTTATGAGACGGTGCGCCCGCCACGCCAGCAATACGATGCGCTTTTCAAAGCTTTCGGGGAAACCGGCCAGGAAACCGATCCGGCTATGTTTGCACAGGAACAGGCCGGGTCCTATGAAGCACCGGTCATCCCCCTGCGCAAGAAATACCTGGCCACCCCGGTGGCCTCGGGGTTGCTGGTCATCCATAAACAAAGGGCCATGGAACGGATTTTTTACGAGCAGATCCTACCCCGATTCAAAGACCGCCCACCAGTGCCCGAACGGCTGTATTTCCCTGTGGCACTAAACTTGCAGCCTTCCGAGGCCATGCTACTGGAAAAAAGCCGGGACCTGCTGCTTCGCATGGGTTTTGAAACAGACGAAAACCTGGCCATAACATCCGTTCCCCCGGAACATCCCACCGATGAGGGCTCTATAATGGACTCGGTCCGTGAGATACTTTCCGTCCAGGGAGAAGAACCCCTGGAAACCCCTTAC
This sequence comes from Bacteroidetes bacterium ADurb.Bin013, assembly GCA_002071385.1. Taxonomy (GTDB): domain Bacteria; phylum Bacteroidota; class Bacteroidia; order Bacteroidales; family UBA932; genus DMER64. The sequence goes on along the minus strand of MWFB01000024.1, from coordinate 5,171 downwards.
GGAGAACGCCTGGCAGCTCTGCTCTCCCGCAGGATGGCTGCTGCGGAGCAGAACAATCACGATCCTGCGAACCACTTCCTGGCAGAACGCCTGTTCGCCTGCCGGGAGCCCCATAGCACGCCCGACGGAAGGGCTTGCACCACCCTCATCACTTTTGAACAAATAGATAAAATTTTCATCTGATACTATGAATCAATACAACCGGGGCGGATTTTTCGCCAGCATACCGTTCGTTATCCGGAACATCATCGGGATCAATGCTTTAATGCTCATTTTAACGATGATCAACCGGGAATTCATGCTGGAAAATTTTGCCCTTTTCTTCCCCTCCTCACAATTTTTCAAGCCCTGGCAGGTCATAACACATATCTTCATGCACGGGAACTTCGGACACCTGCTCTTCAACATGTATGCACTGTGGATGTTCGGATCCATCCTGGAACAGCTCTGGGGCTCTAAAAAATTCATGCTCTATTACCTGGTCACAGGACTGGGTGCTGCTGCCCTTCACATGGGTGTGCAGTGGATAGAGGCCTCTTCACTGGTAAGGGAAATCAACGAGAACGGCATGGAAGCCATGGAAGCACTGACCCGGTACCGCATGCTCATGAGCACCCCCACGGTAGGCGCGTCAGGGGCCGTATACGGCATCCTGCTTGCGTATGGAATGCTTTTCCCCAACAATGAACTGCGCATCATATTCTTACCTATTGCGCTGAAGGCCAAGTATTTTGTGATCATATTCGCTGTGATTGAACTGATTCTGGGCATTACCGGAGGAGGCAACATCGCCCACTTTGCCCACCTGGGCGGGATGATCTTCGGATTCATACTGGTGCGTTACTGGAAGAAAAAGAACCGCCTCTATTATTGATTCACTCATGAGCAAAGACCGCGAAAACCATGCATAATGACCAGCATATCATAGATCTTACAGACACGGCGGTCCAGGTCCTCCGCTCGGGCGGAACCATCCTGTACCCTACCGATACGGTATGGGGTTTAGGCTGCGATGCGTGCAATCCGCAGGCGGTGAAAAAGGTTTCCGGGATCAAAGGGCGCACGGCCGATAAGCATTATATCATCCTGGTGGCAGACCTGAACATGCTTTCACGCTACGTGGAGCAGATCCCCCACATGGCCGAATCCCTGCTGGAAGTGGCAGACAAGCCCCTGACCATCATATATCCGGGCGGCATCAACCTGGCCCCCGGGGTGACAGCCCCGGACGGCAGCATTGCCATTCGCATCCCCGTCCATGATTTCTGCCACGCCCTGATCCGGAAGCTGAAACGGCCTCTGCTCTCCACCTCGGCTAACCTAAGCGGTATAAAAACCCCCTCCCGGTATGCCGATATTGACCGGGAACTCCTGAAAAAGGTAGACTGGACGGCTCCCGCGTTCCTGGAAGCAGGCTCCACGGGACAACCCTCCTCCATCATACGCCTTGGAATCAACAACCAGATAAAGATCATCAGACCATGAAACCAGAGAAAGTACAAAGAACCCCCATCCAGATCCGTTTCAATGACATAGACATGCTGCAGCATGTGAACAATGCTATGTACGTGCACTATTGCGACCTGGCGCGGGGAGATTATTTCAGGCATCAGACCGGGTATTATCCCTATTTTGTCAATGACGTCAAATTGCTCATTGTTGTCCATACCGAGTTTGATTTCCTGGTCCCCAGCCTGATGACCGATTCCATTTTTGTGGAAACCCGCCTGGAAAAAGTGGGGGAACGGAGCCTCCACTTCCTGCATGAAATCGTGGATGACAAGGGCAACCTGCGGGTACGCTCCCGCTGCGTGATGTCCACGTTCGACAAATCCACCGGAAAATCCTTTCCCTTGTCAGATGTCTGGAAGTTCTGACGATCATGCATCTTTTCTATTCACCGCATATCCAAATCCCGGAGCACACGCTCCCACCCGATGAAAGCCTCCATTGCACCCGGGTGTTGCGGCTGAAAAAATCAGACACTGTTCACCTGACAGACGGAAAAGGCACCCTGTGCACAGGAAAGGTGCTGGACCCCGACCCCGCCGGCTGCCGCATACAGATCACACATATCACAGAGAACCACGGCGCGCGCCCCTATCACCTGCACCTGGCCGTTGCCCCCACCAAGAACATGGAGCGGTTCGAGTGGTTTGTGGAAAAGGCCACCGAAGTGGGGGTGGACATCATCACACCCCTTATCTGCGAGCGCTCGGAACGCAAACAATGCAAGACAGACCGTGTGGAGCGGATTGCCATCTCGGCCTTGAAGCAATGCAAGCGGGCACAGATGCCCGCAATAGAAAAGGCTGTGAAGTTTGAAGATTTTTTAAAATCCCCTGCGTTGGAAGGCGCGTCGGCAGCGATTGCCTGTTGCGAGGCACCCGGGGAGCGCACACCTGCCGTGCATTGGGTAAAACAGGCTGGTGAAAGGATCGTGGTCCTGGTAGGGCCCGAGGGGGATTTTTCTCCCGCCGAGGTGTCTGCCGCCATAGCGGCAGGGTGCACACCCGTTGACCTGGGACCTTCCGTGCTCAGAACGGAAACTGCCGCCTTAGGGGCTGTCTTTCTTGTTGCATTCAAATCATTATATTTGTAAAAACTATCTTATAATGTCTACTGTATTGACAAAACAAAGGTATGTGGCATTGGACGTGCTGCGGGGCATGACCATTGCCGGCATGATCCTGGTGAACAACCCCGGGACCTGGAGTCAGATCTATCCCCCGCTGCGTCATGCCGAATGGTTTGGCTGCACCCCTACCGACCTGGTGTTCCCCTTTTTCCTGTTTGTGGTAGGCACGGCCATGGCATTCTCTTTTGCACGGTTTTTTGACGGAACGGCTTCCATGAAAAGCGGTTATGCAAAACTGTATAAACGGGCTTTTCTCATCTTTTTGGTAGGCCTTCTGCTGAATGCTTTTCCTTTCTTTCCCGTAAGACCCGATCCGGAACTGACCTTCTGGGAGAACCTGGGACAGTTTTATTCCCGGCTCAGGATACTGGGTGTGCTGCAACGCATTGCCATGGCCTACGCACTGGGAGGCACCCTGGCCCTGTGGTTGAAAAAGCCGAAGCGGATTGCGGTGGCTTTTGCCGCGACCTTACTGGTCCACTGGGCATTGCTTTGGATTTTTGGCGGTGAAGACCCCTATTCCCGGGAAACGAATTTCGCGCGCACCCTGGACCTGTTCCTGCTGGGACCGCAACATCTGTACAAAGGCTACGGACTGCCCTTTGACCCGGAAGGCGTGCTGGGCATGATCTCCGGAGCCGGCACGGTGCTCATGGGCTACCTGGCCGGGGTGAACATCCGCAAGAGCGTGGAAAAGATCCAGGCAGTGGGTTCGCTGTACACCTGGGGACTGGTGAGCCTGGGAGCCGGCATGGTGTGGAGCATATGGCTCCCCATAGGCAAGCCGCTCTGGACGGGATCGTATGTATTGTATGCAGGCGGCTGGACCCTGCTCATGCTGGCCTTCTTCATTTACCTTATAGACATAAAGGGTCGCGAAAAGTGGTTCCTTCCTTTCAAGGCGCTGGGACTGAACCCGTTGTTTGCCTTTGTGCTTTCCGGGCTTTTTGCCAAGATCTTCGGGAGCATTATCCGCTGGCAAACGGCCGACGGCTCAACCACCACGCCCCTTCGCTGGCTTTATACCAATGTGTTTGCAGCCGTCCTGGGAGACAATCCGGCCGGCTCGGTGGCCTATGCCATCTTTTACGTGGCCATATTCACCCTTATGGCCATGGCCCTGTATAAAAAGAAAATCATCATCAAACTCTAAATCCTAAAATCTATAATCATGAGAAGTAAACAAATGTTGATGGTCTGCCTGGTTGCCCTTGCTTCCATCTCCCTACAGGCACAACCGCAGCGGGGCGCAACGCGTGAAAAAGCCAATTACGAGCTGGCTTCCCGTTTTTCCCGCAAAAAAACAGACAAAATGGTCTTTTCCACCAGTGTCCGGCCCATTTGGTTCAAGACATCGGACCTGTTCTGGTACGAATACAAGACTTCGGAAGGCACCAACTGGTACGTGGCCGACCCGGCCAAAGCCACCCAGCAGGAACTTTTCGACAAAGTGAAGCTGGCCACGGAACTCACGCAGATCACAAAAGATCCCTTCGATGCCCAGAACCTGCCCCTGAAAGAGCTTAGGCTCAAGGATGACGACACCTTCACCTTCTACATCCAGGGCACAGAGATGGTGGAAAAAAAGAAGAAAGACAACGAAGAGAATAAAAACGACAAACCGGGTGCAAAGAACGGCAAGGAACCCCGCCTGTTCTTTTTCGAGTACGCCTGGAAAACCCGCAACCTCACCTGGCTGAAGGACAAGGAAAAAGAAGATCCCGTCCCCCGCTGGGCCAACATTTCGCCCGATAAAAAATACGTTGTCTTTTCCCGGAACTTCGACCTCTACTGGATGGATTGGGAAAACTTTGAAAAAGCACGCAAGGACGAAAAGGACTCCACCATTGTGGAACACCGCCTGACCACCACCGGAACCCGTGAATTCGCCTTCGGGTCCGGATCGGAAGATTTATATGCCGATTCCACCGAGCTCAACAAGCGCACCGGCCTGTATGGCCTGCTGTGGAGCCCCGATTCACGCCATTTTGCGCTGGTCCGCTCCGATGAAAGAAAAGTAAAAGACCTGTTTGTTGTAGATGTACTGGCCCAGCCCCGGCCCAAACTGGAGCGTTACAAATACGAAATGCCCGGAGAAGAGAACATCCCGCAACAGTCACTGGTGGTGTTCGACATGGAAAGCAAAACCTGGAAAACCATAGAAACGGCCGCTTTCAAGGACCAGTCACTGGACCTTGGCTATAAACCCATGGAAAAAAGGAAAATGTCGGACGAATTCCGCCACTCCGAATGGCTGGGTGATGCCTCGGGCTTTTACTTCCACCGCACCAGCAGGGACCTCAAGCGCATTGACCTGTGCCACGCAGAAATCGATAAAGATACGGCCATAACCCTTATCGAGGAACGGCTGAACACCTACGTGGAAACGCGTCCCCTGTTCCTGGTAAACAATGGGAAAGAGTTGATCCACTGGTCCGAGAAGACCGGGTGGGGGCATCTTTACCTGTATGACAACCAGGGCCATGAAAAGAACGCCATCACCTCCGGCCCCTGGCACGTGGAACAGATCCTG
>MWFB01000023.1 GCA_002071385.1 Bacteroidetes bacterium ADurb.Bin013 | reverse complement strand
GACCATATCCTCATAGGCATAGATCAGGGCACAGATGGCCTGCGGGGTTTGGGTTTTGTAGTCCTTGTAGGTAAGATGTTCGTAGACCGTGGCATTATTCACCTCACCACCCCAGTAATAAAGGGGTTTTGTCACGCCGCACGATGTCAGTGCGGTCAGGGTGACCAGAATGGCAAGAAGTTTTTTCATAGTTCTATGATCCTGTGTTCAGACGCCGAGATGAACAACTTTTTGGCGAACACTTCAGTTCCCCCTGCCAGGACTTTTACGTTGTAGGTGCCGGGCTTGATGCGGATGGTGTTGTTGGCCGTTTGTTTAATCTTCCGGTCAGTCTTGTAGGCCTTATCCTTCACGGTACTTATTTCATAAGAACTCTCCTCTATGATCACGGTAATGTCCATGGCTTTGGCCGAGGTGAAAGAAATGCCCGCCTCGTCCGGTTTCCCGGAAGTGACCGAGTAGTTCCCCACACCGCAACTGTTCAGCAACAAGGTGGATGTCAGGGCAATTATGATGGAAAATAGTGTCTTTTTCATGATTATTTATCCGAGATATAGTAATTAGCCAGTTTTTCCGCATCAAGGGCTTGTCCTTCATACGTACAGAAGGAAATCTCTGTTTCAGGGGTGTCTCCCACGGATTGAAGGATGGTCACCTTGCCCACTTTTGTTCCCGGGAGCTCTACGTCCAGGCCGGTTTGAGGATTGTTCACGACCTTTCCTCTCTTGTAGACAATGAACGAGTCGCCGGCTGATAACCCTTGTGATGCCCCACCGGAAATGACGTAAGAATCGTCATCTACCGAAAGTATGTATGACTTCCAGGGCTTGTCCATGCATTTGTTGATGATGTTTTCCACCAACTGGCTCAAAGCCCCTGATATGGCTTTGTCGCTGAGCGTGGCATCGAAACCCGAGGTTCCTCCCAGGCCGAGGGTCTGTTTGGAGGTAGTCTCGGCATACCCTTTGGCCTCGTCAGAATAGATGATCAGGCCGGTGGCAGCCTCGACCAGGCGAATGCTCACCCCGGCTTCCACGGTCTGTGTCTTGGTGGAGGAAAAGACTTTCTGCTGTCCCTCGGCCTTGCGTCCATATTCGGTGATGGAGCCGAGGATGATGTAATCGGCCCCGATCTTTCTCATGGCGTCCCCGGCCTCGGCAACAAGGATGTCAAGATCTTCCCTTTCCAGGAGGATGAATTTGCCGCTCGCCGCCAGTTTTGAAGAGAGGATATCCAGCGCCTGTTTGCGCATGGGGTCATTTTCCTTATCGTAGAAGAGGCCTTTGGCATACTGTGTTTCATTGGAGAAGCGGCCAATGGCAACTTTACGCTTGATCGTTTTGTTGCTTTGCGCCGACACCGGAAAAGCCACCAGCACAGCCAATAACGCCGGCAATAAAAATGTGAGGATTCTTTTCATGTTGTTTTGAATTTTTAGGTGGTAAAAATAACATAAAAAACTCAATCACCTGCCATTTCTGTTTTATGTATATTTGCTAACCGGCAGTATTGCTAAACCCGTAACTACTGAACCATTGCTTAACTCCTGAACCATGAAGTAACTGTTCAAAAATCAAGCAACAGCTAAACTATAAAGTAACTCCTGAACCATCAACTAACACCTATAACATCATGAGCGACTTTGACATAACCACCCGCACTTCTTCCCCCCGCATAGACCGGCTCGGGCCAGGCGAGATCTTTGTCTTTGGCAGTAACCTTTCCGGAGCCCACGGCGGAGGAGCCGCCTTGCTGGCAGTGAACAAATTCGGAGCCGTATGGGGCCAGGGCGTCGGCCTTCAGGGCCAGTCATACGCCATCCCCACCATGCACGGCGGCCCCGATGCCATCAAACCCTACGTGGACGAGTTCATCGATTTCGCCAGACGCCACCCCGAACTCACATTCCTGGTCACCGAAATCGGCTGCGGCATCGCCGGCTTTACCCCCTCCCAAATTGCTCCCCTTTTTGCCGGGGCCAAAGACATCCACAACATCCACCTCCCCGCCCGCTTCTGGGCCGAGCTGCGGTGATGCGCTGAGGTTTCTACCTGTTGTGCCCTGCCTTGCAGAATACCTTAATCTGGGTATTTTCAGACCCGTCTCCTATGCCTATCTTTGCAGCTGTTAAGACTTTCCGCACTTTACTCATGGATTCAAGAATTCTGCTACCCTTTCTTCTCTCGCTCTTTGCAGGCCTGGCCACACTCATAGGCTTTGGCATCACCTTCATAGCCAAACGCACCAACCGCAAACTCTTATCCTATGCCCTGGGCCTTTCCGCCGGGGTCATGATCTATGTGGCTTTTGTCGAGATTTTTGCCGAGGCACGCTCCATTCTTATCGCCGATATGGGTCCACGGCATGGCCTCCTGATGACCGTCATCTTCTTTTTTGGAGGCATGGCCCTCATCGCCCTGATTGACCGGTTTGTGCCATCCTTCGGAAATCCCCACGAGCCCCACTCCGTCGAGGAGATGGCCAAAAAGGGCCATAAAAAACCCAAACTCATGAAAATGGGGGTCATGACAGCCGTAGCCATTACCATACATAACTTCCCCGAAGGAATTGCCACTTTCATGGCAGCCATTGACAATTCCACCCTGGGGATCACCATTGCCACAGCCGTTGCCATCCACAACATCCCGGAAGGGATTGCCGTTTCCATCCCCATTTTTTATGCGACCGGGAGCCGCAAAAAAGCCTTCTGCTTTACCCTTGTCTCTGGACTTGCCGAGCCCCTGGGCGCCTTGCTCACCTACCTCATCCTCATGCCCTTCCTCTCCCCTGTTGTCATGGGATGCGTCTTTGCAGTGGTAGCGGGCATCATGGTGTATATTTCGGTGGACGAGCTCCTGCCCTCTGCACACGAATACGGCGAACACCACATAGCCATCTACGGCCTCATCTCGGGCATGGCCATCATGGCCATCAGCCTCATACTGTTCGCATAGGAGCAGAAGGAGTGCCGCGCACTCTTGATGTATTGATTTGTGTAGTAAGTAGTTAACAAAAGAGCTCTCCGGGAGAGCTTTTTTGTTATGTGGTTGATAGCTAACAAGATGAATGAAGAGTGCGCGGCACTATTTTTTTCTTACCTTTACAATCATGCTCAACCAGGACCAATATACGGCAACGGACAAGATGGGTGACCTGATCTGCGACAATTATCCCATGCTTTTTGTCATGAGCCGCTTTGGCATATCCCACGGCTTTGGTGAAAAGACCATAGAAGAAGTATGCCGGCAGAACAACGTGCACACCAATACCTTTCTGGCCGTAGTCAATATGCTTATTAGCGGCAAACGGGACGAAAACGCGGAACCCTCCCTGCCATCCCTGCTTGACTACCTGCACAATTCACACAGCCATTTCCTGGACATCCGCCTGCCCGCGATCAGGAAAAAGCTCCTCCAGACCATAGGTACGCCCCATGACGGCGTGGCAAAAGCCGTTATCCGTTACTATGATGAATACGTAGAACAGGTAGACACTCATATGGCCTATGAAGAACAAACCGTTTTCCCCTACGTGCGCTCGCTGCTCAAAGGCGAACTAAGCGGCGATTACTGCATCCGCGTCTTTTGCAGGCAGCACGACAACATTGAATCCAAATTGTCCGAGCTTAAAAACATCCTGATCAAATACTATCCCACAGGGAACCCCCACGAACTGAACAATGTTCTTTTTGACATATTTGCCTGTGCCCGGGACCTGGCTTCACACAATTTTATTGAAGACGAGCTGTTCGTTCCCATGATCTCGCAGCTGGAACAGGACATGCGGCCAGACCGGAAAACTCTCCCAAAAGAATGCCGGAAGCAGACAGCCAAAGAAGCGTCCACCGGCAAAGAACTGAGCAAGCGGGAAAAAGAGATCATTGCCGGGGTGGCCAAAGGGCTCACCAACAAACAAATCGCGGAAAAACTCTTTATCTCGGTACATACCGTCATGACCCACCGAAAGAACATCGCCGGCAAGCTCCAGATCCACTCACCCTCCGGCCTGACCATCTACGCCGTCCTCAACAACCTGGTGGAATTGTGATTTTTTTACCTAAGCCGAGGCGTTAACCTACAGCATGAACCTGTAACCAGAACCTTTAACTTGAACCTGTAACCGGAACCTGTAACTTGAACCTGCTTCCTGAGTAAACAATAACTTAAATATCATGAAACACACCCGGCAACCCCTTAAGGCATTCACCCTGAGCCTTGCAACGTTCACTTTCGCATTTGGACTCGCGTTATTAACCTGCAGCTGCAAGAGGGACATTCCGCCCTTCAGTATCGGGGCCGATATGTCCTTCATCCCGCAATACGAATCGCGGGGGATGGCGTTTTCAGACACTACGGGCCAGGAGCAGGATGTGCTGGCCATCATGGCGGCCAACGGCTTTGACAACATCCGCCTGCGGATCTTCGTCGATCCCCAGGCTCCGGGAGGTTACTCGGCAGAAGGCTTCTGCAATCTGGAACAAACGGTGGCCATGGCCCAACGCATCGTTGCCGCCGGCATGACCTTCTCGCTGGATTTCCACTATAGTGATTATTGGGCAGATCCGGACAAGCAGTACAAACCCTCGGCCTGGAACGGCCTGACGGGCGAAGCGCTGGAAAACGCATTGTATGAATACACGCATCATGTGCTGACCACGCTGAAGGAAGCAGGCGCTGCCCCGCAGATCATCCAGCCGGGCAACGAAATCAACCACGGCATGGTCTGGCCGGAAGGATATATTGACGATAACGCCAGGGAAGAAAACTGGGCTGCCCTGATGGGTCTGTACAAAGCCGCAGTAAAAGCCGCCCGGGAAGTCCTGCCGGAATCCCGCCTGATGGTCCACCTGGCTCTGGGAGGGCAAAACACCCTCTGCCGGGAATTCCTGGACATCATGAACCGGTACGGGGCCGAGTTTGATCTTATCGGGCTATCCTACTACGAACAATGGCATGAAACCTACGACGACCTGCAAGCCAACCTGTACGATCTGGCTGCCCGTTACGACAAACCCCTGTATGTCTGTGAATACGGTGCAAACCCGGATAACATCAGGCGTATAAACGATATCGTCCGATCCGTGCCGGGTGGCCTGGGAGCCGGCACCATGGCCTGGGAACCTGCCCGGGTACTCTTCCCAATGGGAAAGGCTGATCCCGCCATATTGGACATATACCGCGACATGGCTGCCACCTACAAAAAAAGAGCTCCCAGGGAGATGCCCCTGCCCCGGCGCGAGCTGACCTTTGACCGGCCCATCGTAGGTGCCGACATATCGTGGGTTCCCGAACAGGAAGACAAGGGTACCGTATTCTCGGACAACGGAGTGGAAAAGGACGTCATGGAAATCCTGAAGGACAACGGTTTCAACTGGGTCCGCCTGCGGCTTTTCGTAGACCCGGCGGCTGAAAACGGGTATTCCCCCCAGGGCTTCTGCGGGTTGGAAAAGACGCTGGAAATGGCCAGACGCGCCAAAAACGCAGGCCTGAAACTGCTGCTCAACTTCCATTACAGCGACACCTGGGCCGATCCAGGCAAGCAATACACCCCATCATCCTGGGCTCAACACGCCGGCTCGGGACTGGAAGGACAGGTCTACCGCTACACCTATGAGGTCATCAGGCGGTTCATGGAAGAAGGAGTCTGCCCCGACATGGTCCAGACCGGGAACGAGATCAACCACGGAATGCTATGGCCGCAGGGCAAAATTGAAGATTCCTACATGCACTTCGGCGTATTGCTGCGCTGTGCCACGGCCGCCGTGCGTGCCGCCAATCCTTCCATTCCCGTTATGGTGCATATTGCCTGCGGGGGACAAAATGACGAATCGGTCTATTTCCTTGATAAGATCCTGAGCCGCGACGTGAAGTTCGATATCATCGGGCAGTCCTACTATCCCCAATGGCACGGCACCCTGGAAGACCTGCAGCACAACCTGAACGACCTGGCAGCCAGGTACAACAAGCCCGTGATCGTGGTGGAATACCAGGAGCACCGCCTGGAAGTGAACCGGATAGTACGCGACATACCGGGTGAAAAGGGGCTCGGAACCTTCATCTGGGAAGCCACTTCGCCACGCTGGGGCAACCTGTTCGACGAAAAGGGCGCCACCAATGAAAACATGAAGCTCTACCCGCAATTCCTGGAAAGTTACGATTTCCTCTGATCTTCCAGGCCGAGGAGTTCTTCCCAATCCAGCTCCAGCCGGGCAAGGATCTCGCCCATCCTTACCGAGGCTTCCGTGATCTGTGACAGGGGCCTTTCCGGGTCGGAGAGCAGGCTTTCCAAACGGAATTTTTCTTCTTCGAGCGCCTGGATCTCCGCCTCCAGTTCTTCCAGGCGTTTCCGCTGCCTGTACGTCAGCTTCTTAACAGTCTGGACGGGGGTCGGGGCAGGAGTCTGGACCGGGATCGGGGCAGGAGTCTGGACGGGGATCGAACCTCCGGAGCGGCTAGCTGCGGCACCGGCACCAGGGTGCGCAGCCGGGCGGCTGGCAGGGGCAGGAGTCTGGACGGGGATCGAACCTCCGGAGCGGCTAGCTGCGGCACCGGCACCAGGGTGCGCAGCCGGGCGGCTGGCAGGGGCAGGAGTCTGGACGGGGATCGAACCTCCGGAGCGGCTAGCTGCGGCACCGGCACCAGGGTGCGCAGCCGGGCGGCTGGCAGGGGCAGGAGTCTGGACGGGGATCGAACCTCCGGAGCGGCTAGCTGCGGCACCGGCACCAGGGTGCGCAGCCGGGCGGCTGGCAGGGGCAGGAGTGGGAGCGGCAGCGGCGCGGGAACGGTAGTAGTCACTGCACTTTCCGGGATAGTCCTGCACGATTCCCTGCCCCTCGAATGCAAAAAGATGGTCGGCCAGCTTGTCCATGAAATACCTGTCGTGTGAAACGATAAGAAGGCAACCTTTGAAATTTTCCAAGTACTCTTCCAGCACATTGAGCGTGAGGATGTCCAGGTCGTTGGTGGGTTCGTCCAGTATGAGAAAATTGGGATTGCGCATCAGGATGGTCAATAGGTAGAGGCGGCGCTTTTCACCGCCGCTCAGGCGTTCCACCTTCACCTGGTGCATGGAGGGAGGAAACAGGAAACGGCTCAGGAAAGAGGCTGCGGTGACTTTGCTGCCGTCGGCCAGGGCCACCACCTCGGCAATCTCATGCACCACATCAAATACCGTGTCCCCCGGGTTGAAGGAAATTCCTTCCTGGCGGTAAAAACCGAACCGCACGGTCGTTCCGTGCTGCAGGGTTCCCGACAGCGGCTCCAGTTCCCCGGCCAGGAGCCTTAAAAAGGTGGTCTTCCCCACCCCGTTTCCTCCAACGATCCCGATTTTCTCGTTTCGTGAAAAATTATAGGTGAAGTCTTTCAGCAAAGGCTCCTCGCCGTAGGTAAAGGACAAATTCCTGGCATGTATGATCTTCGTTCCCAGGCGGGCTATCCCGGCATTGATCTCCATGGAGCGGGTGTTGCCTGCCGGTCCGATTCTTTCTTTCAGCTTGCCGAAGCTTTCAAGCCTTGATTTCGATTTGCCGGTGCGGGCACAAGGTGTGCTCCGTATCCACTGCAATTCCCGGCGGTACAGGTTCCGTGCCTTGTCGGTCTCTGCTGCCCGGTTAGCCAGGCGCTCCTCGCGCTTTTCCAGGAACAGGCTGTAATTGCCCCTGTATGTGAACAGTTCCCCGTTTTCCAGTTCGTAGATGGTATTGCATACCCTGTCCAGGAAATAACGGTCGTGTGTTACCATGAAGAGGGTGGCCTGCGTGGCAGACATGTAATCCTCCAGGTATTCTATGACTTCAATGTCCAGGTGGTTGGTGGGCTCGTCCAGTATCATGAACGGGGCTTCCTGGATGAGCATACCGGCCAGGGCCACTTTCTTGATCTCTCCGCCCGACAGGGTCCCCATTTTCCTGTCCACTGCACCAAACTGAAGGTGTGTCAGGATGCGTTCTATCTTCTGGTCGTAATTCCAGCCGTCCAGCCGGTCCATGTCGTTGATGGCCTTTTCCAGGCGTTTCTTGTCTTCCGATTCCAAAGCCTGTTTGTAGGCAGTCAACGTCTGCATGACCTTCTTATCGGCAGAGCGCACCTGCTCCAGGACCGTTAACTCAGGATCGTAAGAGGGGTCCTGTTCCAGGTAGGCAACCTGTATCCCGCTCATGAATTTTATGGTTCCTTCTCCTTCGGGGGACTCTTTGCCGGCCAGCACATCCAGCAGGGAAGTCTTGCCGCTGCCGTTGGGGGCGACAAGGGCCACCTTGTCACCCTGGTTGATGTGAAAAGATATCTTGTTGAATAAGACCCTGTCTCCGTATGATTTGGTAAGGTTGTCAACCTGAAGGTATGTGGCCATGGTGGTTTTCTGTAACAGGCAAATGTAAAAATTATTATCTTTAGGCGATAAACATCTCATAGTATGAAAGCAATATCCTATGTTCGCTATGCTGCCCTCAGGGGTGTTCTGGGGATTGTTCTGGGAGTTTTCCTGCTGGTAAATCCCGAGGCCGGTGTACGCACCCTGGTCAGGCTTCTGGCTGCCATTCTCCTGGTCGGTGGTCTTTTTGCCTTGTATTTTGCCTTTAAGAAAGCCCCTCAGAATGACACTGCCCGGACAAGTAGAGGGCCTGAGCCCGACAAGGGGTTGCAGCGCCTCTTGTACATGACTTCGCTGGTTTTCATTGTTTTTGCCTTGCTGTTGCTGCTCTTCCCCGCTTTTTTTGCCGGATTGACCATGTTCCTTACCGGGATCATCATCCTGTTGTCTTCCCTGACACAGATCACCGGCATCATTCAGTTCCGGAAGGCCAATCCCGTGGGATTGCCCTGGTACATCTACATCAACCCGGTGATCATTCTGATCCTGAGCCTGGTCATCATGCTCAATCCCTTTGACTCGGCTGCAACACTTGTCATTTTTGCCGGGATCATCTGCCTGGTTTATGCAGTCACTGAAATCGTACAGGCAATTGTCCAGTATCGCCTGATCAGAAAAAGCAAAACACCGGTATAGTGAAAATCGTAGTCGCCATGGACTCCTTCAAGGGGAGCCTGACATCTTTTGATGCAGGACATGCCGTTGACCGGGGCATTGAAAAAGCCTGGCAGCACATGGACCGTACTCTCCCCGAAGTGAAGGTGCTCCCCCTGGCCGATGGCGGAGAAGGAACTGTCACTGCCCTTATCCAGGGAATGGGAGGTGTTTACAGGAACATCAAGGTCCGGGGGCCCCATAAAGCCCAGGTGGAAGCCATCTACGGCATTGTTACCGTGACAGACGGAACACCCACAGCCGTCATTGAAATGGCCTCTGCAGCGGGTTTATGGCTGGTTCCCGAAAAAAACAGGAATCCATTGAATACTACAACATACGGCGTGGGGCAACTGATATTGCATGCCCTCTCCAAGGGATGCCGCAACTTCCTGGTAGGCATTGGCGGAAGCGCAACCAATGACGGGGGTATAGGCATGCTGACAGCCCTGGGTTTTGAATTCCGGGACAGCAGGGGCCGTGATGCCGGGGTGTGCGGAAAAGATCTGGAACAGATCGTTTCCATCCGCACAGCAGGGAAACACCCTGCCCTGGATCAATGTACCTTCCGGGTTGCCTGTGATGTCATCAATCCCCTGTGTGGTCCCTTTGGGGCCGCAGCCGTTTTTGGCCCGCAGAAAGGAGCTTCCCGTGACGATATCCGCAGGCTTGACAAAGGCCTTACCAACCTGGCCGATGTGGCTGCAAAGATGGCCACACGGTATCCCGAGAAATGGGACAACCGGGATGTGCCCGGAGCCGGGGCCGCCGGTGGACTTGGATATGCCTTTGTTCAGTTTTTGAACGGGAAGCTGGAGCCGGGTGCCGCGATGATCATGGATGCCATAGGCCTTGAAGATTCCATATGCGATGCAGACCTGGTCATTACCGGGGAAGGATGCATGGACCGCCAGACGGCAATGGGGAAAGCGCCCATGGAAGTGGCCCGCCTGGCAAAGAAACACGGGAAAAAAGTGATGGCTTTTTGCGGAAGCATAGACCCCTCATTCTTCGATATAAAAGAGGACCTTTTTGATGGTTTCCTTGCCGTGACTCCCCCCGGGGCCTCCCTGGAACTGGCATCGGAATGGCTGCAACAAGCGGTTTTTGAACATTTTACATCAAACGGAGCTATATTGTAATGATGAAAAGGCTATGGATGCCCCTTCTCTTGTTGCTCCTTATGGCGGCGGACCTTTTCCTGGGTTCCGTAAGCCTGGCCCCTGCAGATGTCTGGTCGGCCCTCTGGGGCAATGACGCTTTGGATGTCGTATACAAGATCGTCTGGAATTTCAGGTTTCCCAAGATGGTGACAGCCTTGCTGGCAGGCATGGCGTTGTCCGTATGCGGGGTGCAGATGCAGACTTTGTTCAGGAACCCGCTGGCTGACCCTTATGTGATGGGTATCAGCTCAGGCGGGGGTCTTGGCGTTGCCTTCTTCGTGATGGGCTCTTCCCTTTTCAGTATCGGGCAGCGTTCCGTTCCCTGGCTGTTCGACCTGGGCACGGCAGCCTTTTCCTGGCTGGGAGCCCTGGCGGTCATGCTGCTGGTGATGGCGGCTTCCAGAAGGCTGAAAAGCAATATGAGTCTGCTCATCCTGGGTATCATGATCGGCTCTGCCGCTTCGGCCCTGATAGGCTTGATACAATATTTTTCAGATGCCCCTGCCTTGAAATCGTACATGCTCTGGACCATGGGCAGTTTTGGGAATGTTACAGGAGACCGGCTGCTCATCATGACCGCGCTTTGCCTGTCGGGTTTGCTGCTCTCTGTATATAACATCAAGGACCTGAACGTGTTGCTCATGGGAGAACAGTATGCCCAAAACCTGGGCATCTCCCTGTCAAGGGTCAGGAACAGGATTTTCCTGGCAACCACCCTGCTGGCAGGAAGCGTGACGGCATTCTGCGGCCCCATAGGTTTTATAGGGATTGCCGTGCCGCATATGGCCCGGATGCTTTTCCGCAACGCAAACCACCGCGTCATGATACCGGCCTCAGCCCTTACCGGGGCCTGTGTGATGATACTGGCCGATATCATATCACAGTTGCCGGGAACGCAGAGCGTCTTGCCGGTCAACACGGTGGCGGCCCTGATGGGCATTCCTGTCATTATATATGTGATCTTCAAAAACAGGGCTGTCGACCTATGAGCGGAATTCTGGACATATTGGATGTATCGGTCGGGTATTCCTGGCATAAACCGCTCTTTGAGCACATCAACGCGCAACTGGACAGCGGTACGGTGACCGGGCTCCTGGGACCCAACGGGATCGGGAAGTCCACCCTGCTCAAAACCATTGCCGGGCTGCTGCCTCCCCTCAAGGGCTCCATAAGGCACGGTGAGGGTGTGAAGAAGAATGATTTCTGTGCTTTTGTACCCTCTCAACCCTTGCGGGCAGTGCATTTTTCTGTCCGTGATACGGTCAGCACAGGCCGGTACCGGTATACCAACTGGCTGGGCATGGAAGACCGGGAGGGAAAACTAATAGTTGAGAGCGTGCTGGAGCGGGCAGGCATCAAACACCTGGCAGACAGGAACAGCGCCAGCCTTTCGGACGGAGAGTACCACAGGGTGGCCATTGCCCGTGCCCTGGTACAGGATACTCCCCTTATCCTGCTGGACGAACCCACCGCTTTCCTGGATATTGCCAACAAGCGTTCCATAGGGCTGTTACTGCGCAAACTCGCCCAGGAAGAAGACAAGGGTATCCTGTTCTCGACTCACGACCTGTCTCTGGCCATGGAGCATTGCGACTTTTTCTGGATAATGACACCGGAGCGTGAATTGCACCGGGGAACGCCTGCCGTGATGAAAGAGCAGGGAATTATTGACCGTCTGTATTAATGAATGCCATATGATGAACATGCTTGATTATATCAGGAAAAACAGGTCCTGCAGGAGGTTTGTGCAGGACGTGAAAATCGGGATTCCTGAACTGGAGTCCATGATAGAGGCAGCGCGGCTGAGCCCGTCTGCTGCCAACAGGCAACCCTTGAAGTACATCCTGTGCGGGGAGGCGGACTCGGCAAGGGGCAAAGAAATTTTCGAATGCCTGGCCTGGGCAGCTTATCTCAAGGACTGGCCGGGTCCTGCCGAAGGAGAGAGGCCTGCAGCGTACATAATCATGCTACACGACAAGACCATCCATCAGCAAGTGCTTTGCGATCCGGGCATTGCCCTGCAGAGCATCCTGCTACAGGCCGTATACCTGGGCTACGCAGGCTGCATCTTTGCTTCTGTGAACCGGCCGCGGCTGCAACAATACCTGTCCCTGCCCGAGCATCTGGAGATCCTTTATGTGGTGGCTCTTGGCAAACCAGCCGAGACAATCGTCCTGGAAAAAATAAACCCCGGCCTGCCGGCCGGGGAAAGTATCAAATACTGGAGGGATGAAGCAGAGGTGCATCATGTCCCCAAGCGTTCGCTTGAAGACCTGATCATCAACCTTTAGCTTTCCTTTCCTCCATCATCTGGCGAATGGAATCGGCCAGGCGGCGGACCCCTTCTACTGCCCTGGATTCTTCCGTGAAGGAGAAGTTGATACGCAGGGTGTTCTTGCCCGAGCCATCGCAATGGAAGGCCTCACCAATCACAAACGCCACATCTTTCTTTAAAGCTATGCGGAACAATTCGGTGGCATCATAACCCTCCGGCAGGGTGACAAAAAGGAAGAGTCCCCCTTCGGGGTTTGTCCAGGTCACGCCCTCGGGCATGTATTTTGCGAAGGCGGCCATCATATTGTCCCGTTTGTTGCGGTAATTGATCTTGATGCGTTCTATGTTCTTGTCAAAGTAGCCTTTCTCCATGTAGCGGGCGGCTATAAACTGGTTGAACACCGGGGCGCACAGGTCCGTTGATTGTTTTACGATCTCAAGTTTTTCAATGATAGCGGGCGGGGCCATGACCCATCCCAGGCGGAAACCGGGAATGAATGTCTTGGAGAAGGTGCCCAGCAACATGGTCCTGCCTTCCTTGTCCAGTGAGTAGATCAGGGGCATGGGTTCCCCGCTGAAGCGGATCTCGCGGTAAGGGCTGTCTTCCAGCACCAGGATATCGAATTCCTTTGCCACCTCAAGAACGTTCAGGCGTTGTTTCAAAGTCATGGTCACCCCGGAAGGATTCTGGAAATCGGGAATGGCATATATGAACTTGGGCTTCTTTCCGGCAGTGACCAGTGCGTTAACCACCGTACGCAATTCCTCGTCTTTTGGAATGCCTACGGGATTTGCCCTGTGGGCATAAAAAGCTTGGAGCGCTCCCAGGTACGAAGGAAGGCCGCAGACCAGCGTATCACCGGGATTGATGAAGAGCTGGGTTACCATGTCTATGGCCTGTTGGGAAGATGTGGTAATGATGAAATTCTCATAGGTCACATCCATGCCCTGTTTACGGTAGTGGGCAGCCAGCGCTTCGCGCAGCCTTTTCACCCCCAGGGTTTCCCCGTACTGCAAAGCCTGCAACGCATTCTCCCTCATTACTTCCTGTATCACCTCATTGAGTTCGTCCACATTGAAGGCGTTGATGTCGGGGAACCCTCCGCCAAAGGAGATGATCTCGGGACGTGTGGCCATTTTCAGAAGGTCCCTGATGGCGGAACGCCTCATATTCTTTGCGTTATCGGAAATGATGGAATCTAAGTAATTCTGTTGCATAATATGATGTTTTTAATTAAAGCAAAACTAAATAAGTTTAACCATAAATGCAAAAAAAATGTCATTTATATAGCAATAACTGTCATTATTAATAAAATCATTAGTTAGGAGCTGCTCTCGGATAAATATCTTACATTTGCGTAATTAATAGCGCTCTATGTCTGCACTGCATATTACAAGAGAATTTCGCTTTGAGGGGGCACATGCGCTGACCCATTACGATGGGAAATGCCGTCATATTCACGGACATTCTTACCGCTTGATGGTTACCGTCACAGGAGAACCGTCGCTTGTTCCCGAAGATCCCAAATCGGGCATGATCATGGATTTCAACGACTTGAAACAGATCGTGACCCGGCATGTTCTCGAACCCCTGGACCACTCCCTGATGCTGCGCAAAGACGCGCCGCTTGCCAGGGAACTGGCAGAAAGTTATGACAATGTTATCATTTTTGATTTTCAGCCTACCTGTGAACAGCTGGTCCGTTACATTGCCGGGATCCTGGAACCGGTCATCACGCCGCCCAACCGCCTCTGTCGCGTCCGATTGTATGAAACCCCCACATCTTATGCAGAATGGGTGAAATGAAACGAATATTCATGATTGACGGGCACGCCCTGCTCTACCGGGCGTATTTTGCCTTTCTCAACCGCCCCATGGTCAACACGAAAGGAGTAGACACATCTGCCATTTACGGTTTTTGCCGCTCCCTGTTCGATATCATACTGAAAGAAAAACCCTCCCACCTGCTGGTGGCTTTCGACCCGGGAGGAAAGAATTTCAGGCACGAAGCATTCCCCGAATACAAGGCCAACCGCCCCGAAACACCGCAGGTGATAAAGGATTCCCTTCCTGTGGTGCGGGAATTCCTGGAATCGTGCAGGATTCCCGTTCTCACCATAGAAAAAGCCGAGGCCGATGATGTCATCGGCACCCTTTCCAAGCGGGCCGAAAATGAAGGGTTCAAGGTCTTCATGGTTACTCCGGACAAGGACTATGGACAACTTGTATCGGAAAACATCCTGATGTACCGTCCCTTGAACCACAACGATGGCTGGGAGATCATGGGCGTGAAGGAAATCTGTGAAAAATACGGCATCAGCGATCCGGGGCAGGTGATTGACATCCTGGCCATCTGGGGGGATACTTCCGATAACATACCGGGTGTCAGGGGCATAGGAGAAGTGGGAGCTAAAAAGCTGGTGTCCCGCTACGGTTCCGTGGAAAACATCCTGGAAAACCTTGGGGAACTGTCTTCTTCCCTGCAGGATAAACTGAACCAGTCGCGTGAGACGCTCTTCCTGTCTAAAGACCTGGCAACCATCCGTACCGGGCTGGACATTCCCTGGAACGAGGAATCCTTCAGGATAAACGCACCCGACCTGGTACGCCTGAAAGAACTGTTAAGGGAATACGAATTTCATTCGCTGTCCCGCATGCTGCCCAGGCTGGAAGAGCTGTTCTGCTGCAACGGGGAACAGGCTCCCAAAGCTGTTTCCGTTTCCCTCTCCCCGCCCGGGAGTATCATTCCTGCAGACAATCCCGCTGTAGTGGAAACCATCATAAAGGAAGCACTCAGGCAAGGGAAGGCAGGGCTGGCAGGAAGTCCTCAGCAACTCGTACTCTTTGCCGGGAACAATGCTTATTTGACCACCGCCGCACTGGCTGCCCCGTTGCTGGGCAACAGGAATATCCCAAAATGCGGTTTCAAACTGAAAGACCTGATGTTGCCCCTGTCGCTGCAAAGCATTCCCCTGGAGGGTATGCTCTGGGACCCCGATGTGATGCACTACCTGGTGAATCCGGAAAGAAACCACCGGCCTGCCGACCTGGCCATCCAATACCTCAACTATTTTCCGGCTGAGAAACCCATGGAAAGCCGGAGTCTTTTCGACGCCCATCCCGAAGACGATCCTGGCATACAAAACCTGGTGAACGAGGCCTTCATAGCGTTCCATCTGAAAGAACCTCTCCTGGAGGTGCTGCGCAACGATGCTATGGAAACCCTGTATACGGAGCTTGAGATGCCGCTGATGGAGGTGCTGGCCGCCATGGAGAAGGAAGGGGTCAGGGTGGATATCCGGCAACTGGAAAAATACGGGAGCGAGCTGAACAAATCGGCCCTGGAAATAGAACGGCAGATCAGGGAGCATGCGGGCGACCCCACCCTCAATGTGTCCTCTCCCAAACAGGTGGGGATCATCTTGTACGACAAGCTCAAGATAGATGACCGCTCCCGCAAGGGCAAAAAACAGTATACAACGGACGAAGAAACCCTGGGAGCGCTGGCAGACCGGCACCCCATCGTACCCCTCATTCTGGAATACAGGTCTTTGAAAAAAATGCTCTCCTCCTATATCGAAAGCATCCCGCCGCTTGTGGATCCTGTGACTGGACGCATCCATACCACTTTCAACCAGACGGTTACGGCAACCGGAAGGCTCAGTTCACAGAAACCGAACCTGCAAAACATCCCCATCAGGGAAGAACGGGGCCGGGAGATCCGGAAGTTCTTTGTTCCCCGCGACGGGGACCACATCCTGATGTCGGCCGACTATTCCCAGATTGAACTGCGGATCATGGCCCACATGAGCGGTGATGAAGATTTCATCGCGGCCTTTCATGCCGGTGCCGATATCCATACGGCCACTGCGGCAAAGATCTTCCATTGCAGCAAAAGTGAAGTGACGCCGGAACAAAGAAGCAAAGCCAAGACGGCCAATTTCGGCATCATTTACGGAATTTCCGCTTTCGGTCTGGCCTCGAGGCTCAGGATTCCCAGGAAAGAAGCCAGTGAGCTGATTGAAGGATATTTTGAACACTACCCCAAAGTGAAAGAGTACCTTGACAGTACAATCGCCTCGGCAAAAGAAAAGGGATATGTGAGCACTTTGTTCAACCGCAGGCGCTATGCGCCGGACATCAAGGCACCCAATCCCATGCTCCGGGGACTGGCCGAGCGTAACGCCATAAACGCGCCTATACAGGGTACGGCAGCCGATATTATCAAAAAAGCGATGGTTGCTGTGCATAGGGCCCTCCGGGATAAAGGACTGAAAAGCCGCATGATACTGCAGGTGCATGACGAGTTGCTTTTTGATGTTTACCGCCCCGAGAAGGAGATCATGGAACAATTGGTGCGTTCGCACATGGAAAACATAGCCCCGCTCAGTGTTCCCCTGTCGGTTGGCATTGGATTTGGAGAAAACTGGGAGGAGGCGCATTAGATGATAACCATGGATTTAACACTGTTATACCAGGAACCGCTGTTGTATATACTCACACTAGGTTCTTTTGTCGTGATCACCCTGTTTCTGTTCGTGCAATACGCGCGTCCCGCATTCGGGAAAAGGGACAGGAACCCTGTGGTAAAAGAAGAGGCCCCGGGTGTATCCGTTGTACTTTGTGTGAGAAACGAATACGATAACCTGGTGCGGTTGCTTCCTGCATTGCTGGAACAGGAATACGAAACCTTTGAAATTGTTGTGGTGGACAAGAATTCCGAGGACGATACAGAGGTGTTGCTGGCCTCTCTGGAACACTTTCATAAAAATCTGACTGTTAGGATTTTGAGCGCGAATGCAAAATTCGGGCGGGATGAACTGATGGCTTTGGGAGTAGGTATTCGTGCTGCGAAGTACCCGTCGGTTGTCTTTTTCAGACCCGATTGCTTTCCTTCTTCCAAAAAATGGCTCGTTTCCCTTGTAAAGACAGCCCTGGAAAAAACAGCGGATACCGTCATGGGGTATACCTCCTTTACAGGGAGCAGCCTGCTTGTGCGTTATGACATGATGGACCAGCAACTGCACCAGATGGGGGCCACGCGCAGGAAGATGCCTTATGTTTCATGGGGGAACAACATACTTTTTCAAAAAGACAAATTCCTCAACGGGAGGGAGTTTGAAACCAGTACGACCGCCTTCAACCAAAGCGAGCAGGCCATCATATCCCATGTTTTGGAGAAAAACAACACGCACTCCTGTGTCTATCCTTGTGGAACAGTAGTCCTGGACCGCAAAATCACTCTTCAAGAGTACCATCATAACCGGACAGAAAGGTTATGTACCTTGATGCTGACAAAAAAACGCGCCTGGTTTTTACTGACCCTGGAGAAGGTTTTCATAGCCGCGTTTTACATCCTCCTGGCTTTTGCCTGTGTAAGGATAGGAAAGACAGGAGACTCCCTGCTGATGATCCTGCCGGGAGGTTTGCTGCTGCTTCGCTGGATCACTGTCTGGATGCATTATATCGGATTTGGATTGCATCTTGATGAGAAAAGGCTTGCTTATGCTGCCCCTGTATGGGACCTGTTTTCTCCTCTTGTACATTTTTACTATCTTGTTGCCTCGCTTATCAAACGGCTTAAGAACTGATCTTATGTCACAATCTTTGGACCAGTTGGATGACCGGGCCCTGGTGGAACTGGCCCTGCAGAACAGGCAGGAAGCCTATACAAGGCTTCTGGTCAGGCACAAGGACCGCGTGCAGGCGTTCATCAACAAGCTGATAATCAATTCCTCCGAATCGGAAGACCTGGTCCTGATGAGTTTTGACAAGGCTTTCAGGAACCTTAAGAATTACAATCCAAAATATGCTTTTTCAACCTGGCTCTACAGCATTGTCCAGAATCTGTGCATAGACCATTTCAGGAAGAACAAACAATTTTTCGTTTCGCTTGAAGAAGCGCAGGATGCCGAGGATGTCAACCCCGAAGACGTCCTGATAGCAGAGCAACAGAAACAGATCATGGAAAACATGATATCACGGCTGAAGCCGGAATACGGAGAAGTGATCCGTCTTCGTTACATGCATCATTATGCCTACGAAGAGATCGCCAACGAATTGAATATTCCGCTGGGCACTGTGAAAACAAGAATTCACAGGGCAAAGGTGAGCCTGGCCAGGATCATTGAGCTGGAGAGCAAAAAGTGACATGGATGCCGACGTTGTTTTTCGATTTTTCCCCCACCTGGACCAGGCTGCCAGGAAACGCATCATGGAACTGGCCGGGCTTTATGCATTCTGGAATGAGCGCATAAACGTCATCAGCCGAAAGGACCTGGAGCACCTCTATGTAAGGCATGTACTTCATTCGCTCACGCTTTCGGCCGCTATCAAAGATGATCCCTTCCAGGCCGGTGCCACTGTGCTTGATGCCGGTACGGGGGGAGGTTTCCCGGGAATCCCCCTTGCCATATTGCACCCGCAGTCAAGGTTCATATTGTGTGATTCCATTGCAAAAAAAATCAAGGTTGTGAGGGAGATCTCGGATTCGCTGGGCCTGGATAATGTGACCGCCGTGGTTTCGCGTGTTGAACAAATGCCCGACAGGTGTTGTGATGTGATGGTTTCACGGGCTGTGACAAGCCTGGCCGGATTCATTCCCTGGACAAGGAACAAACTCAGGGAACCGGGCCGGATACTCTTTCTCAAGGGGGGTGATCTTGAGGCTGAAATAAAAGAGGCTGCGATCAAATGCCGCATACCGGCAAGCTGTTTTTCGGTGACACCGCTTGCAGACACTTACAGGGGACTGGAAGATGACTTTTTTGAAACCAAAAAAATTTGTGAAATCAAACAAACTTCGTACCTTTGCGCTCCCCTATTGAAAAGTAGTTAAAGTATCAAATAATATGAAAAGGACATTTCAACCCTCTCAACGCAAACGCCGTAACAAACACGGGTTTCGTGAGCGTATGTCTACCCCCAACGGACGTCGCGTTTTAGCTGCCCGCCGCCTCCGCGGACGAAAAAAACTCACTGTATCCGACGAAGATCGTTTCTAAAAGTGCCTGGTAAAAAAACCATAAGGAAACCTATCCTCAGGAACTTACTGTGGATTTTTGTGTTTCTGGTTGTGCTTTTTCTTGGCATATATACTTTTTTACACCTCTTCACACGTCACGGGAAAGGATTACTGGTCCCTGACTTTTCCGGTCTCTCTATGGAAGAAGCCAGGAAAACTGCCAGACCTTTGCATCTGCGCCTGGAAGTAACCGATTCACTCTACATGCCTGAATTGCCTGCCGGAGTGATTTTCAGACAGGTTCCTCCTCCGGGTCAGCATGTTAAAAAGAACCGCAGGATTGAATTGACCGTGAATTCATTACTGCCCCGCCAGGTATCTGTACCTTCCCTGGTTGGTTTCTCGCTAAGGCAGGCAAAAGCAGAACTGGCTTCGCATGGACTAAAGCTCGGGCGTCTGATTTACGTTCCCGACTTAGCCACCAACAACGTACTGGAACAAATGTACCAGGGACAGCCCTTACCTGCCGGTGCTCCTATCAACATATACAGTGCCATTGATCTGAAACTGGGAATGGCACCCGGCCACGAACTGGCATACATTCCCATGCTGACGGGGAAAAGCCTGGAAGCAGCACTTGACATCATAAGCGATCATTCACTGAATATCGGGAGCATCAAGTATGACGGGACGGTCCTCACTGCCGCCGACACCCTGGCTGCACGTGTTTTCAGTCAATCCCCCGATTTTTCCCATCAACCGGCATATCCTCTGGGTACTTCAATACACCTGGTCCTTACCATCAATCCCGATTTGCTCATACCCCGGGATATCACCATTACAGAAGAAGACCTGTAAATGAGAGATGAACAGGAACTTTTCGAACATTTTCATATTGTCGTTGACAAGGGGCAATCCCCTTTGCGCATAGACAGGTTCCTCACATCAAAACTGGAAGCCATCTCAAGAAACCGCATACAGCTTGCGGCTGAATCTGAATACATACTGGTTAACGGGACACCGGCAAAAAGCAATTACAAGGTAAAGCCCCTGGACGATATCCGGATCATGCTCCCCTTTGAAAAAAGGGAATTCCGTCTTATCGCCGAGGATATCCCCCTGGATATCGTGTATGAAGACCAGGATATACTGGTGGTGAATAAACCAGCAGGGCTCACGGTGCATCCCGGACATGGCAATTACACCGGGACCCTGCTCAACGGACTGGCCTGGCATTTTGGGGAACGGGGAACGGTCAAAACGGACGATTCCCGCATGGGGGTACTGGTACACCGGATAGATAAGGACACCTCGGGCCTTTTGGTGGTTGCGCGTTCAGAAGTGGCTCAATTCAGGCTGGCAAAGCAGTTCTTCGACCACTCGGCAGACCGGTTGTATGTGGCTTTGGTTTGGGGAGATATGGAAAGCGACCAGGGAACGGTAACAGGCGATATTGCGCGCCATCCCTCGGACAGACTCCGGTTCCGCGTTTGCCCCGACGGGGTGAATGGCAAACATGCCGTTACCCACTACAGGGTGCTGGAACGGTTTGGCTACGTTACGCTCGTGGAATGCCGCCTTGAAACGGGCCGGACGCACCAGATAAGGGTACACATGGAACATATCGGGCACCCTCTCTTTGGTGACGTGCGTTATGGAGGGGACCGCATCCGCAAAGGGACACTCTACAGCAAATACAAACAATTCATAGATAATTGCTTTGAAATCCTGCCCAGGCAGGCACTCCATGCCGCAACGCTGGGTTTCATCCATCCCGCCACAGGGGAAAAGGTGCATTTCCAGGCACCGTTACCCGATGACATGAAACAAGTATTGGATAAGTGGCGAAGGTATTCTATTTCCTCACAATCCTTTGAGGATTCTTAGACACGAAAGCTTCCCAGGAACCGGCCGGAGCCGTTTTCTCCTGTAATTTCAGCTGATTTGCGTGACACACGGCAACCGCAAGGGCATCGGTGGCATCCAGGGACTCGAACTCCTGTGTGAAGTGCATCATATGTTTCAACATGGCGGCAACCTGTTCCTTGGAAGCCGCTCCCCTTCCGGTAACAGCCATCTTGATCTTGCGGGGGGCATATTCGCAGACGGGGACATTCCGGGACAGAGCCGCCGCAATCGCCACTCCCTGGGCCCTTCCCAGCTTGAGCATGGACTGGACGTTCTTGCTGTAAAAAGGCGCTTCGATGGCCATGCAGTCTGGTTGGAACGCATCCAGCAATTCATACATTTTCTCAAGGATATGGCTCATCCTGCGGTAATGGTCCTTGATGGAAGCCATCCGGACAACACCAAGGGCCAGTGTTTCCATTTTCGAACCATTGATACGGATAACGCCGTATCCCATTAGACGTGTTCCTGGGTCTATGCCTATTATGATCTGTCCGTTTTTCACCTGTTATATCCTGGAAAAATGGAGGTACTTGTGTAAAACCTCCGGTATGATGATCCCATCCTCTGTCTGGTTATTCTCCAGCAAGGCAGCCACGATACGCGGCAGGGCCAGGGCGCTTCCGTTAAGTGTGTGTACCAATTGGGTTTTGCCGTCCTCTCCCCTGAAACGGGCTTTAAGCCTGTTTGATTGAAAGGTTTCAAAGTTGGAGACCGAGCTGACTTCCAGCCAGCGTTGCTGGGCCGCAGAGTACACTTCAAAATCATAGGTCATGGCCGAGGTGAAGCTCAGGTCAGCTCCGCACAGGCGCAGGATGCGATAGGGCAACTCCAGCATCTGTACCAGCCGCTCTACATGTTTGACCATATCATCAAGAGCCGAGTAGGAATGATCCGGGTGCGTGAGCTGTACGATTTCGACCTTGTCAAACTGATGCAGGCGGTTCAAGCCCCTTACATCCTTGCCGTAGGAACCCGCTTCGCGGCGGAAACAGGGCGTATAGGCGGTAAGCCTCACCGGCAGCTTGGAAGCTTCCAGGATGGTATCGCGGTAAATGTTGGTGAGAGGGACTTCGGCAGTCGGTACCAGGTAAAAATTGTCAAGCCCCACGTGATACATCTGCTGTCCCTTGTCGGGCAATTGTCCTGTTCCGTAGCCGGAATCCTCGTTCACGATGACCGGGGGCATGATTTCCTGGTATCCTTCGCCGGCATTCTGGTCCAGGAAAAATTGTATCAGGCCCATCTGCAAACGGGCTCCTTTCCCTTTATATACGGGGAAACCGGCCCCGGTGAGCTTTACCCCGAGGTCAAAATCTATCAGGTCGTATTTCCTGGCCAGTTCCCAGTGAGGTAGCGCCCCTTGAATCATGGTGGGGATTTGTCCTCCCTCACGCACCAGGACGTTGTCCTGTGCTCCTTCTCCCCTTGCAACCATCTTATGAGGAAGGTTGGGCAACGTGACCATCAGCTCGTTCAGTTCTTTTTCATACTTTTCCTGATCGGCGATCAGAGCCTTTACCTTTTCCTTGCTTTCTCCTGCGTTCTTTTTGATCTCGGCAACCTGGTCTAGTTTACCTTCTGCCATGAGCTTCCCGATCCGGGATGCCATCTTTTTTTGTTCTGCCGTCAGGGCATCGGCTTCTGTCTGTGCCGCCCTCCTTTGGGTATCCAGGCTGATTATTTGCTGAATTACAGGACGCGCATCGATGTTCCTTATGGCCAGCCGTTCTGCCACAAAATCCGGATCTTCTCTTAAAAGTTTAATTGTTAACATTTTATCATGATTTAATTTCCATGATAGATTCGGAAACATTGATTATAAAGTCCCCTACCCGCTCTAGCTCTGCAATAAGGTCCATATAATAAACGCCTGAAAGATAATCATATTCATTTTTACCCAGGCTTAACAAATTGCCCTCTCTGATCATATCTCGATATTTGTTGATATCTTTTTCAGCATCCAGGGCATTGTCTATGTTGTTCAGTTTTGTATAGTCGGCCTGAAGATTGAATAGCATGATCTCATAGCCTTTGTCTACCAGGTCCATCATCCCGAGAACATTGCGGATCATGCGTTCATCAAAGGAAACGTTGTTGTTCCGCTTTCTCTGCAGTATCCTTCCCAGGTTATATCCCGAGTCACCCATACTTTCCATTTCTCCAATGATCTTATACATAGACTGGATCCTGTTCCCGGACTCCGCGCTGATTCCTTCATCCCCTATCTTGTTCAGGTATTCTGCGATTTCAAATTCTATCCTGTCTGTCACTTCCTCATAGTAAGAAATTTTGTTGAACAAGGTGTCGAATTCATCATTATCCTTGACATCCAGGGCATTCCTTATAATGGCATATTGTCGTGTAATGATATTCCCGAAATGTATGATCTCCTGTTTGGCCTGGTCAATGGATAATTCGGCGGTACTCAGCAAACCTGCCTGGATGAATTTGAGGCGGTACTTTTCTTCTTCCTTGGGGCTCTTAATCACAAAGGTCACTATTTTGACCAGAATAGGGACAAACCATATCAGCAGGGTCGTGTTAATGAGGTTGAACATGGTGTGCAACAGCGATACGGAATAGATCATCGCATTCCCCGAGGCCACTGGATCTGCAGCCTGGGCAATGGGAATGAATGGATCGGCCCCGCCAAGTCCGGTTATTATGGCTCCAACCAGTCTGAGGAACGGGCGGAATAAAGCCACTGCCCAGATCACTCCTATCACATTAAAAAACGTATGCGCCAAGGCTGCCCGTTTTGCAGAAACATTGCCCACCGCAGCCGCAATATTTGCTGTAATGGTTGTTCCAATGTTTTCTCCCAGAACCATGGATGCTGCGATCTCAAACGGGATCCATCCGTAATTGACCATGACCAGGGTTAGGGCCACGGTGGCACTGGAAGACTGTAATATCATGGTAAGCAGTGTGCCAATTCCCACGAAGATCAGGACAGACCAGAAACCATGTCCGGTAAAATTTTGTAAAAATTTAAGGGTCTCGGGGCTCGAACTCAGATCGGGCATGGAATCTTTCAGGAAGGTGAGGCCGAGAAACAATAGTGCAAATCCAATGAGCATCTCCCCGGTGTTTTTCCGTTTCTGCTTTTTGGACATGAACATGACGAATCCGACCGCAATCAGGGGTATGGCCAAAATGGCTATGTCGGCTTTGAAACCCACCAGGGATACGATCCATGCGGTAACCGTTGTACCGATATTGGCTCCCATGATGACCCCGATAGCCTGCGTGAGCGTAAGTAGTCCGGCATTGACAAAACTCACCACCATCACGGTTGTGGCACTGGAGGATTGAATGAGGGAAGTGATGGCAACACCTGTAAGTACTCCTTTCAGGGGATTTGATGTTATGGAGGAAAGAATACGACGGAGCCTGTCTCCGGCAATTTTCTGCAACGATTCACTCATAAGGGTCATGCCATAGAGAAAGAGACCCAGGGAGCCGGCAAGATTTAGAATTTGCAGTACAGTATGCATATTTCAATTATTTCACTGCAAAGATGCATTGTTTTTTGTATTTTTGGTAAAGAAACTTTTGTCAATTATGAACATACGCAGAATATTCCCGTTGGTTATTGCAACTGCAAGCCTGATAACCACCTATGCTCAAAGGTCTCCCATAGCC
Source organism: Bacteroidetes bacterium ADurb.Bin013 (assembly GCA_002071385.1). GTDB lineage: Bacteria > Bacteroidota > Bacteroidia > Bacteroidales > UBA932 > DMER64. Next base: position 4,904 of record MWFB01000023.1, on the reverse strand, counting down.
ACCCCTGCTGTTTTCCCAGCCGCCACCCCGGCATTATCTGCTTCGGCCGCCCCGTCCTTAAAGCCACTCAGGATCCTTGCCTTCTATAACCTGGGCGAGGACGCTAATCACGTCGCATTCGCAGAAAGTGCCATATCCTTTTTTTCCGGGCTTAACGGAAGCCGTGAGTTGAAGTTTGAAGCCACTGCGGACCCCTCGGCCATGAATAAGGAAAACCTGGGAGATGCCGATGTGGTCATGATGCTCAATTACTTTCCCCTGGACAAAAAACAGAGAAAAGCATTCGAGGAATACATGGACAATGGGGGCCGGTGGATTGGCTTTCACAAGGCCGCATTGTACAGGGAAGGAGAATGGCCCTGGTTCACCAGGTTCCTGGGAGGTGTGGTTTTTGCAGATTACAACTGGCCACCCCTGCCGACACGGATACAGGTGGAAGACCCCCTGCACCCGGTCTGCAAGGGTGTACCGGAAAGTTTTATAGCCCCGGCCAACGAATGGTACCGTTTTTCTCCCGGTTTGCGTGAAAATCCAAAAGTTCAGGTTCTGGCCAGCGTGGCTGCTGAATCTTTCCCCCTCGGCATATCAAGGATCTTTGAAAGCGAAGATCTCCCCATTGCATGGGCAAACAGGGAATACCGCATGGTATATATGAACATGGGACACGGAGGCAACGGATTGTCGGATGCATCCCAGAACCTGCTTTTTACCAACGCGTTACAGTGGCTTTTAGCCCCGGAAATGCCTGTTGAAGAGAAGGTGGCAGTCGCCTATGTCACTTCATGGAAAGAAGCTGTTCCCGACCCTGCCTTCATAACCCATATCAACTATGCCTTCGGACACGTGAATGAAACCTTCGACGGGGTGATCGTGGATAATCCCGACAGACTCCGGCAGATCGTAGCCTTGAAGAAACAAAAACCATCCCTCAAGGTGCTGCTGTCCATCGGCGGCTGGGGTAGCGGACGTTTTAGTGAAATGGTGGCGGTTGACGTCCTAAGAGACTCTTTTGCAATGGATTGCAAGCGTGTTGTGGAAGAATTCGGCCTGGACGGAATTGACATAGATTGGGAATATCCCACCAACCAGGGACCCGGCATTTCCTATGCTCCCGAAGACACCAGGAATTTCACGCTCCTGATGCGCGATATCCGCAAACACCTGCCCGACGGCATGCTGCTCACACTAGCTACAGCTGCCAGCGGGAAGTTCATAGACTTCAAATCCATAACCGGTTATGTGGATTTTGTGAATATCATGACGTATGATATCGGCCTGCCCCCTTTCCATCATTCCGGTCTGTATCCTTCCTCCATGACAGGGAACCTTTCCTGCTATGAATCGGTTCTGGCCCACGTCAGGGCAGGATTCCCCCTTGAAAGGCTTGTCCTGGGAATACCTTTCTATGGAAAAACCGGCCCGGATTTTCCAAAAGGCATGGGAGGCTACGGGAAACTCATACAGTTGGAAGAATATGTACACTGCTGGGACGACGTCGCCAAGGCCCCTTACCTGAAAGACTGCAACGGAAAGATTGTGTGCACGTATGACAACCCGCTCTCCATAGGTTATAAATCCCGCTTTATCAAAGATTATGGAATGAAAGGGGCCATGTACTGGGAATACGAGGGAGATGATGAAAACGGCTCCCTCAGAAGGGCTGTTTATGAAGGGGTGTTTGCACCGGAATAATAATTACATGGTCATGGAGTTTTCGCATCACATATTTTCAAATCACCCGGAATGTTCGGTACAGGTCTCCTCTTTCACCCCCCCGTCGGGTGAAAGGACCGAACACCACATGATCTTTCAGTTCTCAAGGCAGCATGATAATCCCGGTGCAGATACCGGCACTGACTGCATAGCCGTTTTGCATTCCTGCATGCAAGAGTGGCTTTCCAGCGATCCTTACCGTGATTCAGAGCGTGTTTTTGCCAGGTATTTCCTGAAAGATGCTTCTGTACAACGGTCCCGCATCCATACCAGGGAAGTTTTTCCTCCAGCTTGCGCAATATCGTGCATAGAGCAACCCCCTGCAAACAAAACAGGACTGGCTGTATGGGTTTATTTGAAGGACAAGGGGCATACTTCGGACAGATACATCCACTACTGGACCACGGAAAAGTTCTGTCTGGCAGGCAATGTGACCCAACAGACACGCAAATTGCTCATGGATTACCAGCAATGGTTGCAGGCCAAGGGATGTGGCATGAAGGGCCAATGCATCAGGACCTGGTTCTTCATCAAGGATATTGACACGAATTATGCTGCTTTCGCCCAATCCCGCACACAATATTTTTCAGAGATTGGGATGGACAAGGATACGCACTATATTGCCAGCACCGGCATAGAAGGCAGTAACGGGGCTCCCGCTTCGTATGTGACCATGGACGCCTATGCTGTCGGTGGCCTGGAACCTGATCGTATTACATACCTCAGGGGGCTGACCAACCTGAGTCCCACCAATATTTACGGGGTCACCTTTGAGCGGGGTGTGGCGCTACGCCTGGATGACCGCACCCAGGTACTTATCTCGGGCACAGCCAGCATTGACAAATGGGGCAACGTGATGCACCCGGATGATATACAAGCTCAAACGCACAGGATGTGGGAGAATGTGGAAGTGCTGCTACAAGAAGCGGGCAGCAGTTTTGAAGACGTCGCTCAGATCATTGTATACCTGCGAAGGCAGAAAGACTTTGAACTGGTTCGTGAGTCATTTCGCAGCCGCTTCCCGTCCATCCCCACCGTCATCGTCATGGGCAGAGTCTGTCGCCCCGCCTGGCTCATAGAAATGGAGTGCATCGCCATCTCGCACACTTAAGAGATGTAAAAAAAGAGACTAACCATTTATGGCTAGTCTCCTTAAATGCAGATCCGTTGGACTTACGCCTGGGCAGTTTCTGCCAAGGGTTGAATGGAAACGTATGATTTGTTATTGGCTTTCTTGCGGAAAACCACAATTCCATCTGTAAGGGCATACAACGTATGATCTTTCCCGATACCCACGTTATCACCGGGATTGTGTACCGTACCTCTCTGACGGACCAGAATGTTACCGGCCTTGGCAACCTGTCCGCCAAATAACTTCACGCCTAAACGTTTGCTTTGTGATTCGCGGCCGTTCTTTGAACTGCCGACACCTTTCTTATGAGCCATAATACTACGTTTTAGATGTTATGAAATTGTGTCAATCCGGATTTGTGTCAGATGCTGACGGTGTCCGTTGCATTTCTGGTGTCCTTTTCTCCTTTTCTTTTTGAATACCAGAACTTTATCACCTTTTAAGTGTTTCAGGACCGTTGCGTTGACAGCAGCTCCTTCCAGGTAAGGTTTTCCGAGCTGTACCTTTCCGTCGTGATCCTTGAGCAGTACCTTGTCAAAGTTAATGCTTTCGCCTTCCTCAACCTCAAGACGGTTAACAAAGACCTTCCAGCCTTCCTGAACTTTGAATTGTTGTCCTGCAATGTCTACAATTGCGTACATAAAAAAACTTCTTATAGTTTTAACCGCAAGCGGGTATTAACAAACACCTCTTATTCAATAGCTTAACGATTGTCAATAATTTTTCCTCAAAACGGACTGCAAAGGTAAAAAAGTTTCCCGGAATACCAAAGAAAAAGTATCTTTGTTCGTTGTAACCACTTTGTTATGAATTCACCTTTTCAATACAACCGGCCCCTTCAGGCACCCGATGTCCTGGGAAGGACAGCCGGATCATACTGGCTGGCCTCCAACCTTTTGAAGGGACAGCATTCTGTTGTATGGGACAAACCGAAAACAGGGAAGACCTCCTTCATCAACAAGGTACTGGTACAAATCAGCAAAAACGAAAAAGCTCCCCTGGTCTGTCGTATATCCTGCTTCAATATCAGAAGTGAACATTCCTTGTATGCCGCGCTGGCAAACGCACTTTTTAGCTGTGTGGCAAACACATTGGGTGATTGGGAAAGTTTGGCCGCCACCCTGTTGCCGCTAAGCAAGCCCGGAATCCCGGTACCCAATCACCAGGAACATGAATTTTTCCTGGTTTTTCCCGACGACCTGTCCGGAGAAGCCTACATCGAACTGGCTCGCTTTCCACAGGCTTTTTCAACACACCTGGGCAAACCCATCATCATGGTCCTGGAGTCTTTCCAGACCCTGGTGGAATTTTCAGGAACCCCGTCCCGCCCGCTTTTCCAAAAAATGGTTGAACTGTGGAAAAGCATGAAGACGGTTACGTGGCTCATCTGCGGGTCCGGAAGCACGGCTTCTTCCGGTTATTCTGTGTTCCGGGAACTCTTTGATGAGCGAAGGCCCTTTTACCGTTTTGCTGAACATATTCCCCTGGAACCCATAGAAGAAAAGGAATTCACAGATTACATCATCCGGAGTTTTGCCAAAGCAGGCAGGGTGATATCCAGGGATTACGCAGGGATGATCTACCAGAAAATGGAAGGCCATCCTTATTATGTTCAATACCTGGCCGACATTTGTTTTTCCAACACAAAAGGATACATGAACGACGACATGTATCAGAGTGGTTTGGAAGAGCTGCTCGACATTTTCCAACAATCCTTCGAATCAATATGCCAGGAACTGACGACACTGCAGATTTATTTCCTGCGGGCCGTCTGCATGGGAGTGGAACAATTCTGTTCTATAGAGGTGATGGATAAGTATCACCTGAAATCTTCGGGCAATGTTTCCCGGATACGGGACGCCCTGGAAAGAAAAGGCATAATTGAAACAGTCCGTAAAAAACCACGTTTCATTGATCCTTTGTTCAGGTTTTGGTTTGAAGAACGATACTGCAAGACATACTGGCTGACGTGAAAAAAATTGTAGTATTGACCGGAGCCGGAATGAGTGCTCAAAGCGGCATCAGCACTTTTCGCGACAGCGGAGGGCTTTGGGAGAAC
>MWFB01000022.1 GCA_002071385.1 Bacteroidetes bacterium ADurb.Bin013 | reverse complement strand
GCCTCGGCTTTCAGGAAAAAGCGCTCTGTTCTTAACAGTCAGGCATCCTGCTGCAGAAAAGATGGAAGCCTCGGCGTTCCCCAAAAACTCCCCTGGTCTTGAAGTGAAGCGACCTTATACAGCTAACAGGTGACGGCTCGCATGAGGTTCCACCTCTTCCTATTTCATCAATTCTTCAAAGGAAATGTCCCGCAGCGGATAGGAACGTGCATTGGTATAATTGTAATGCCACCATTCCGCTTCGTAACTGTGGAACCCATAGGCTTCCATGATGCCCCGTAACAGGGCCCTGTTTTCCAGAACATTATCCGGAAGGTCAGTGAAAGTGTGGGATGCAGTGTCTGAAAATGAATCGAACAGTGTGGGCATTTCCAGTTCTTCTCCTGTATCCAGCCGTATAAGTGTCAGGTCTACGGCCGCTCCGCGGTTATGAATGGAACCGGTGCGGGGACTGGCTACAAATGTGGTATCGGGATATACCTTGTAAAAATATAGGGTGCCGGCATAGGGACGGTAGGCATCCAGGATCTTGAATCCCAGGCCTTTTTTTGTGAGAGAATCCTGAGCTGCCGCCAGTGCCATGGCTACCGGGTGGCAAAGGAAAGCTTTAGCAGAGGTATAGATGGGTACGCCTGTAAAATTTTCCTCCGTAGCATAAGCGATATGCAAAGCGATCCCGGGGATGACTTCTTCCAGATCCACCAATTCGGTGTCCGGGTTTTCTTTTACCTGTTCCAGGTATGTTTTCATTGTATTGGCAATGGGCAGGTTATAAGGATTTCGCGGATCTGTCCGGTGACAACCGGCAACTAGTATTATGGCTACAGGCAGAAATAAAAAGCGTTTCATAAATCAAAGATAAGGAATTAAATATTTTATCTACCTTTGCACCCTTGATCATTCGGGGTGTAGCGCAGTTGGCTAGCGCGCCACGTTCGGGACGTGGAGGCCGAAGGTTCGAGTCCTTTCACCCCGACAAGCATTCATGCAGTTAAATGCTTATAATTTGCCCGATTTTACCCTTCTTAGCAATTCCGTTGTCATTCAGGAAGTCATGTGATGTATAGAAGAGATTGTATCACTTAATTTAACATTATATGAAACGTCTTACATTAGTATTATTCCTTATTGTATTTGGTGTTGAAGCATCAGCACAAACAGGATGGTGGGGGCCACAAAGTAAGGTGGTAACAGATACCCTTTACAGTGAGGTTTTAAATGCCAACCGTGAATATACAATATTCCTTCCCAAAAGTTACGAAACCCAGACGAATAGGGAATATCCCGTTCTCTATCTTCTACATGGTATGTCGGGTGTCAATACCAGCTGGTTTGAAAATGAACATGCCAGGGAGATAGCCGACCAATTGATAGCTTCGGGCGAGGCTTGTGAGATGATCATCGTATCGCCTAACGCGGGAGGCAATTTGGCCGAAGGTGCGTGGAACGGCTACTTTAATATGCCCGGTTGGCCATACGAGACATTTTTCTTTACTGAATTCCTGCCCTTTATTGAAAAAACATATCGTATTGTAGGAGACAAACAGCACCGTGCCGTTGCCGGTTTATCAATGGGTGGCGGCGGGGCCACTGTATACGGCCAAAAACACAGTGACATGTTTTCTTCTGTTTATGCCATGAGTGCCTTAATGGACATTCCGGAGGGAGGAGGGGTTCCTTCGCAGGATCCTGAAGATAAAATGGCATTACTTACAAAATCCGTACAGGAAAACAATTGTATAAAGTATGTTGAAGAAGCGAGTGATGAACGTAAAGACCAGCTTCGCAGCATAAAATGGTTTGTTGATTGTGGTGATGATGATTTTCTGCTTGACCGTAATATTGAATTAACGCAGGCTATGCGCCGTCAGCAAATTCCCTGTGAATTCCGGGTGCGCGATGGCGGGCACACCGGTGAATACTGGCGTTCGGCACTTTATATCTGTTTGCCTTTTGTGTCAAGAAATTTTGGGAAGTAAATAGCGGAGTAAAAACCCGGGTTTTATTTTATCCCCAAAGCCCGAAAAAAAGCTTGTTTATAAAAGTCAGAAACCGGGATTCTTACCCGGTCAAAGACAATCCGTTGTCTTTCAATGGTTTTGACTTTTTGAATGTTCACAATGAAAGAACGGTGAACTCGTATAAACTGGTTTTTCGGTAATTCTTCTTCAATGTTTTTCAGTGTCATAAGAGTTTGAACGGAAATACCGGTTTCCAGGTGGATTTTTATATAATCGCCAATCCCTTCTATATAAACAATCTCCGATGTATTGATAATTTGTTGTTTGTAGTCGGATTTAATAACAAGACTTTTTGGAGTCAACGTGCTGTTTCCCAGTGAATGAGAAGCGTTCACAAGCTCTGCCTGGCGTTGGGCCTTGTTGGCCGCTGTCAGAAATTCTGCATAACTGAAAGGCTTAAGCAGGTAATCGATGGCATTCACTTTAAATCCTTCCAATGCATATTGTTCAAATGCCGTGGTGAATATGACAAAACAATTTCCAATTATCCGGGATAATTCCAGCCCGTTCAAATGGGGCATTTGTATGTCAATGAAAGCGAGATCTACATGTTCATTATTAAACACATCCAATGCTTCCACACCACTGCTGCACCTGGCCACCAGCTTAAGAAAAGGGGTCTGGTGAATGTAATCCTGCAGCAGATTCAATGCCAACGGTTCGTCATCAACAATTATGCATTTTAAACTTGTCATTATTCAAATCATAAGGTAATATGCAGTTCAGAAAGATATTCGTTATCATGTGCGGAATAAGTATAAGAATGTTTTCCAGGGTATAATAAAGAAAGGCGTCGCTCTAAATTTTCAATGCCAATTCCGGAACCACTGTAATCATTGACATCTTTTGGGAATAGACTGTTTTTTACCGAGCAGGAGATTGTTTTCCCCTGAATATCAATATTGATATCAATAAATGAAGGGGCCGACTGAGAAATACCGTGTTTGAAAGCGTTTTCTACCTGTGTAATGAACATTAACGGTGCAATAGTCAACCCTTCTGTTTTTTCCGAAATGTTGACTCTCATACTGACGTTGTCAGTAAGGCGCAGGGACATAAGATCAATGTAATTTTTTGTGAAAGCCAGATCTTTATCTAAAGACACTTTTTCCTGATTGTTGTCATACAACACGTAACGCAATGTCTTGCTGAGACTTAAAACGGCATCTTGGGCTTTATTCTGATCCATTCTCATTAAAGAATAGATGTTATTCAATGTATTGAACAGAAAGTGCGGATTGAGCTGGTTTTTTAGATTCTTAATTTCTGCCTGGCTGGCAACAATTTCCATTTTTGCTTTTTCTCTGTCAGTGTGCTGCCATTCAAGAGTTACGCGTATAGCTACGGCCATGGAAGCAGTAAGCATCATAAAAAACATATCTCTTAAAATAAAAACAAAAGAATTTTGAGGAGGCGGAATGTGTTCGGTCGGGATGCCTGCCAAATGGGTAAAATAATACCCATGCCACACATAAAGCAGGATGCTTACCGTGCTTATTAATAATAGATTAGACACGAAAAAAACGATCCATCGTTTTTGCAGCATAAATCGTTTTATGAATACAAAAAAATTAATGTAAAAAACCAGCAAATAAGCAGTGATGCTGCCACAATATCCCAGGTACCTCACGAAAGTGAGTGTCTCATTGCGTGGATTTATAAAAATGGGAAGACTATAAAACAACACCACGGCCATAATATTCATGAGAATAAACACCCGTCTGCTTTTTTTTTCCGATATCATAGTCATTTTCAAAGATAATAAATTCTTTATTCGTACCTGATTGCATCTATAGGATTAAGTCTGGAAGCTTTTTGCGCCGGATACCAACCAAAAAACACACCGGTTAAAGTACAGACCAGGAAGGAAAGAATAATGGAATATGCTTGTACAGAAACAGGCCATCCGGTAATGATAGGTATCAAACACGATGCACCCACGCCTAAAAGTACACCCAGAACACCTCCGGTAACACTTATAATCACGGCTTCTATCAAAAATTGCATAAGTATATGTATGCCTTTGGCTCCGATGGACATACGTAATCCTATTTCCCGGGTGCGTTCAGTTACCGAAACATACATAATATTCATGATCCCGATTCCGCCTACTAACAGAGAGATGCCGGCTATACAACCTAAAAGAATGGTCATCATATCCATTACCGAATCCATGGTTTCCATTATTTCCTGTTGAGAACGTACATTAAAATCGTTTTCCTGTCCAATTTGAATATTATGGTTTATTTGAAGTATCTCAGTAATTTCTTCAATGGCCTGGGTGGAGTATTCTTCAGAAATAGCTGCGGCGGTAATACCCTGTAAATAATTTATGGCCAGAATTCTTTTTTGAACCGTGGTATAGGGAGCCAGCAAGATATCATCCTGATCCATCCCCATTGAATTATATCCTTTTGATTCAAGAATGCCTATAATCTTTAGTGGAATCTTCCCAAAACGGATGTTTTTGCCCAAAGGGTTTTCTCCGTCGGGAAAGAGGTTTTTCACAATGGTTTGTCCCACGACACAGACTTTCGCGGCTTTTTGTATGTCTGTAGAGGTAAACATAGAGCCTTCATCTACCGAGTACCCGCGTATATCACTGTACTGTTCATTCACTCCATAAATAGTGGTAGGCGTATTATTGGCCCTGTACACTGCCTGTCCGCTACTGTTGACAGTGGGAGTAATCTTGGACAGGTAATTGGTTTCACGTAATAATGATTCGTAATCCGTCATTTTAAGTGTCTGCATATCGGAAGCACTTTGTCGAACTCCTCCAAAACGGCCATTCCCGGGCTGGATCATGATCATGTTGGATCCCATTTCACCTATTTCGTCCCGGATACTTTGTTTGGAGCCTGATCCGATGGCCAGCATAGTAATAACAGAAGTCACTCCTATGATGATTCCCAGCATAGTCAGGAAAGTCCTCACTTTATTATTAAACAGAGCCCTTAAAGCTATTGTTATCAGATTCTTATAATTCATTGTGCAGTCTTTTAATCTTCTTCAACGGGTAATGAAGCCAAAGTGTCTTTGGCAGATGAAATAGTGTGATTGATCTTGTCTTCAATAATTTTTCCATCTTTCAACACAATATTGCGACTTCCGTATTGTGTGATTTCCTGATTGTGTGTGACAAAAAGAATAGTACGGCCTTTTTTATGCAAATCCTGGAAAACAGATAGAATTTCAAATGATGTCCTGGTATCCAGATTTCCCGTAGCTTCATCGGCCAGGATAATGACCGGGTCGTTTACAAGAGCACGGGCAATTGCCACCCGTTGTTGTTGTCCTCCCGACATCTGGTTGGAACGATGATACATCCGGTCTTCAAGCCCTACGGCATGTAAGGCCTGAACAGATTTTTCCTTTCTTTGCGCAATGTTGACGGTTTTATTATAAAATAAAGGTAACTCCACGTTTTCCAGTGCCGTTGTCTTTGGCAACAGGTTATAGGTTTGAAATACAAATCCAATTTTACGGTTGCGTAAAACAGCCCTTTCGTTTTTCCCCATTTTTCTCACCTGAACACCTGAAAGGTAATAGTCACCCTGTGTAGGTACGTCAAGGCAACCCAATATATTTAACAAAGTAGATTTCCCTGATCCGCTGGCTCCCATTATAGTCACGAATTCACCTTCTGTAACATTGAAAGAAATATCTCTTATGGCATGAACCGTTTCGCTGCCCACCAAAAAATCGCGTTTGATGTTTTCTACTTTTATAATTTCACTCATTAGATTCTTCCTTATTTTGTACGTACATTTCTTTCCTGTCCCGGCCGGGGAGGCATGAACGGACTATTGCTTCCGTTATTTTCCTTATCATCAGGGGCGTTGCTGGAAGAGCCGGGTACTCCTTTTATACTGCCTGAGAGTTGTATCCCTATCATAACTTTTTCTTCTATTGACAGACCGTCAATAATTTCTGTATAGATCCCGTCGGAAACACCGACAATGACTTCCCGGGCTTCAATACCTCCTTCAGGATTTTGAACAAAGACATGTGTTTCCGGGATGTTTCCGGTGTATTCCCCCGGAACGAAACGGAGGGCACGCACGGGCACGGTCATGATATTTTCTTTGTTGAGGGTATAGATGTTGACTTCAGCGGTAAGGCCAGGTTTTAGTTTCAGATCAGGATTAGGAGCATCAATTACCACTTCGTAAGTAACCACATTGGAAGTAGTTGTAGCCAGCAGGCGTACCTGAATGACCGTCCCTTCAAACTGATCTTCGGGAAAAGCATCTACGGAAAACACAACATGTTGGCCTTCCAATACTTGTCCTATATCGGCTTCATCAACATCGGCAATAACCTGCATTTTTTTCAGGTCATTGGCTATAGTGAAAAGAGTTGGAGTACTAAAACCGGCTGCAACCGTCTGACCTTCATCAACCGCACGCGAGAGAACAACGCCGTCAATAGGAGAATAGATCCAGGTGTATCCTATGTTTCTTTCGGCTTTTTGATAATTGGATTTGGCCTGGGTATAGGAGTAAGTAGCCTTTGAATAAGCGTTGAATGCCTGGTCGTATTCAGATTGGCTTATCAGTTCTTTATCGTACAACCCTTTTATACGATTGTAATTGGCTGTCTGATAATCGTATTCTGCTTTGGAAGAATTTAAATTGGCTTTAGAGGATTCCAGTTCGGTTTCAAGGACTGATCGGTCAACCTCGGCAATAAGTTGCCCGGTTTTGACTTCAGAATTATAATCCACGTATATTTTGGAAATAATCCCCGAAACCTGCGTCCCTACCTCTACCTGTTTTATGGGCTCCACTGTCCCGGTAGCCGTTACGGCATTACTTATTGAGCCAATTTGTGCCCGGGTCGTTTCATACACAGGAGTCATTTCCTTTGTATTACAGGAGAACAGCATTGTCAGCATGATCCATGTCTGGGCTAATAAAAATATTTTCTTCATTTTGATGTTATTAATAGTTCACATTTTGATATTGGTACAGATCCAGCAGCATAAGAGATAAAACAGCCTGATACCTTGATTGAAGCAAGGTGCTGAGCGCATTTGTATAATTATTTTGTTCTGTGATCAGTTCGATGGTATTTTTAAATCCGGCAAGAAACTGTTCATTTACAAGTTCAAAACTGGCTTCGGCTGCGTCCAGTTGTTCTTTTGCAGAAACATACTGGCTTTGCGCAGAAACAGCATCGTTATGGAGGGATTCAACGGTGCTTAAAAGTTGTTTTTTTAAACTCATATCCTGTAATTGAGCGGATTGACTTTGCAATTCAGCCTTATTAATATTGGTGCGAATTTGTTTGTTGTTGAATATGGGGATGCTTAGACTGAGCCCGATGTTTTCATTGATCTTGCTGCCAAGTTGTTCAAAATAAGAGGTTCCTGCGCTTGAGATAGTCCCGGTATTGATAGAGGCGCTGGCAGATAGGGTAGGCAACCTGGAAGTCTTGGCAACAGATATGGCCGTATTTGCCGATTCCACACTTAAGGCACTACTTTTCATTTGAGGCAAATTGTTTAATGCAGACTGATATACGGAAGACAAATCCGGAATAATTTTCAGGACTTGCTGATCGTCAAACTCCGTAAAAACGACGTCAAAATTTTCTTTCAGTTCCAGCTCTAGCAATTGTTTTAATGACAGTTTAGCACTTGATAAAGAGTTTTTAGCCTGGGTTACCTGATGTTTGTCACTGGCATTTTGTGATTGCATTTGAGCCAGATCGGCTTTGGATATGGATCCGGCCTTATACATTTCTTGCCCTCTTTCAACCTGTGTTTGTGAAAGAGCTACGGCTTTTTCTGCGATTTCCAATGATTCATTGGCATACAAAATCTGTAGATAGGCCTGAATGACTGATATTTCTATATCCAGTGCCGATTGTTCGATGTCGTATGAATACGCTGAATTTTCAATTTGTTTTTGTTTTATGGTTTTATTCAGTTTGCCACCGGAGTATAATGTTACACCGGTATTGAGCCCATAATTATCTGAATAGGCCGTAGCCTCTGTTTTTTCCATGAAGTCGTTGTATGTGGTCGTGTTTTGAAAAGAAACCCCGAAGTTTGATGAAAAATTAAGAGTAGGAAAACGCTGTGCCCTGGTTTGTTCCAGGTCAAAGTCGGATAGTTCTTTTGTTATTTTCTGACTTTTGATCTGGATATTATTCTGCCTGGCGTATTCAATACACCTTTCCAGGGTCCATGGTGTCGTTTGAGCTTTTGCCGTATAACCTGCTATAACAAACACGATGGTTATAATTACAAATACGGATCTTTTTTGTAGAATCATAATCGAACATTTTTTATTGATGGCAAATGTATCCGGGAAGAATACAACCTTCAAACAAAATCGGCAGAACGCCGTATTTTCATGTCAGATAGACTTTTTTGGGGCCTTTTTCCGAGTCAAAAAAGATTTTTTAACAATTCCTGCTTGAGTTGCAACAACCGTTCAGAGCCGGGGTTGCGTTCCCCGGTCGGTTCTTCAATATTCAGATGAGTCAGGATCCGGGTAGGAGGCTGGCTTAGCACAATCACCCGGTCACTCAGCAGAAGTGCTTCATCCACGTCGTGAGTCACGAAAATCACAGTGCGACGGTCGGTTTTCCAGAGTTTCAGAAACCAATTGATCAGGTTCTTTTTTAATCCCGCATCGAGTCCCTTTAAGGGTTCGTCCATCAGGATGATGTCCGAGGGAATGGCAAAGGCCCGGGCAATGGACACCCTTTGGCGCATGCCTCCGCTCAACTGGGAGGGATAATAACCGGCAAAACCGTGCAGCTCCACTTGCCGGATCAGGTCTACGGCCTGTTTTTTCCGCTCTCCGGTATGCAATTCCCGTTTGAGTACAAACTCAATGTTTTCGGTGACCGTTTTCCAGGGCAGCAGGCGGGGTTCCTGGAAGACGTAGGAAAACGTTTTGTTTTCAAATCCTTCCAGCGAGCCGCTATCCGGCGGGATGATACCGCCAATGATGTTGAGCAGGGTGGTTTTTCCGCATCCAGAAGGCCCCAGGACGCAGGTTATGGTGTCTTCGGGAAATGAAATGGAAAAATCCCTGAAGACAGGCTGTTTGTAACTCTTGCTCAGATTATGTATGTGCAGGCTCATGATCCGGTTTGCCAGCGAATGATATGATGTTCTCCCCAGCGGATCAGTTTTTCAAATATGAAACTGATCACCACGGAAATCAATGTCCAGGCGATAACTGCCTCGACGTTCAGAAATGATTGGGCGGTCTGCAACCTGGTTCCTATGCCGTACTGCGGCTGGCTCAGGACTTCGCCAATGATGATGGCGCGCCAGCCGATCCCCATGGCGCTTGACGTCCCGGAAATGATGAACGGCATTATGGCAGGAATATAGACCCCGGTCAGGATCCTTCCTTTGTCCACCCTGTAGAACCGGGCCATTTCCACCAGTCCGGGATCTACGCTTCTGATACCGTCAGAAACATTGGTGCAGATGAACGGGAACATGGTCAGGAAAGCGATGAAAACCGGGACCGCTCCGGCGTTGAACCAGATCAGCGCAAGCAGGATGAGTGAGATGACGGGGATGGAACGTACAGAGACCAGCATGGGGGTTATGAAGGTGTTGAATCCCGGGCTGACCCCTGCCAGAATACCGGTCAGGATGCCCAGGATGCCCGAGATGACAAAGCCGGTTACTCCCCGGAGCACGGTGCTCCCTGCAACGGCCAGAAAGCCCGGCTCGGCAAAAATCTTTAAAACAGCCAGAAAGGTGGTTTCAGGGTGGGGAATAATGGAAGGAGTGTTGAAAGCTAGTGCCAGCACTTTCCAGATCACCAGCATCAGGACGATTGAAGCAACGGTCAAAATCCTTTTTTTAGTAATAAAAGCCTTCATCCGGTATTTTTCCTCCTGTTGTCTGTGGGTCCATTTCATAAAAAATCCGAAGATATTCCGTTATCTGAGAACGTATGGCGGCAGCCCTTACCAGCTTAATTCCAGACCTGGGAATGGCCTGATACGCGATCCGGGGATCGTCCAGTATCAGGTGTTTGACAATCAGCACCGCCGCGCTGTCAGGATGGCTGTTTACCCATTCCACAGACCTTTCATAAGCATCCAGAACCTCTTCCACCACAGCGGGATTGTTTCGGATAACAGAAGCTTTCACCATCAGAGCTGTCTGAGGGATGGGTGCACCCTGAATGGATATCCATTCCTGGTTAAGATCGAACAGCATCTTTACCTTGTCATTGCGGTGCATCACCTGGCTTGCCAGGGGTTCCGAGATCACACCCAGGGAGGCCTGTCCCGAGGCCATGGCGTTGGCCAGGTCTATGTGCGTGGGGAACCTGTAATCCAGCGTTATGTCATGTTCCGGATCAATCCCGTTTTTTTGCAGCAGGTAGCGGAACAGCACATCGGGCGTCATCCCGCGGGCCATCATGTGCACTTTCTTGTGACTGAGGTCTTCCCATTTCGTTATGGCCGAATCCTGGCCAAAGAGATAGAGTGTTCCCCAGACCGGGATGGCTGCCAGCTTATAGTCGAGTCCCTTGTTGTATACTATGGCAGCGGTTGTCAGGGGCAACAAGGCAAAGTCGGCAGTGCCGTCCAGCATCATTTTCCTCACCTGCAACGGCTCGTTCACGATAGTGACTTTGAGGCCTGCGTCTGCAACACCTTCCAGACTGTCGATAAAACGGATCATGCCCATGGAAGAAGGCCCTTTCAGGGCAGCTATGGTGAGAGGGATTGCATGGTCTTTTTTCCCGGACGCATTTCCACAACCGGCCAGGAGTAAAAAACAAACGCATACAATGGCTGGCAACCGCATTATACAAAGTTTCAACAAAAATAGCACATTTTTAGGCAGAAGTAAAAAATGTCTTATCTTTGTGTCGCTAATAAAACAGGTGTCTGTACTGAGAACAGGATATTCCTCTTCAAGGACGGCACGTAAATCAACACATAAACCAATCTGATTCGGAGGTATTCTGATGGAAAAGAGAATAGGAACAGTCATCATTCAAATCAACAGCCCCAAGGAAGTCGCCCATTTGAACGACATCCTTTCGCTTCATGCAGGCATTATCCTGGGAAGACAGGGTCTTCCGCGAAGTAATGGCAAAAATCTCATTTCTTTGATTCTTGAAGGATCTACCGATCAGATTGGCGCATTGACCGGTCAGCTGGGAAGGCTGGACGGTATTCAGGTCAAGTCGGTATTATTGAAGAATTCATAAAATGAGAAAAATTGCACTTCCTTTAGCAGCAGCCCTTTTAGTCGCTGTCTTGCACCCATTCCCTGCCTTTGCGCAGGAACAGAAAGACACCATGCCGGTCCCGCTGGGCGAAATTGTGGTGACCAGCCTGCGTCTGGACAGGCAGATCAGGAACCTGCCGACATCCATGGTTGTGGTGGATTCCTCGTTATATCAAAAACGCTCTGCTTTCACAATAGCCAATGTGCTGGAAGAAGAGCCGGGTGTTTCCAGGGGAGGGGACGGAGTCTGGGCAACGAACATCAACGTACGCGGTTTTAGTGAAGACCGGCTGGTTATCCTCATAGACGGGAACCGGGTAGAGACGGCCACGGATCTGACCGCATCGCTCAGCATGATAGACGTTAATGATATAGAACGGGTGGAGGTCATCAAAGGAGCCCAATCGTCCCTTTACGGAACCGGAGCCATGGGCGGGATAGTCAATATCATTACCAAACAGGGGCATTTTGGGCAGAAACCCTATGTCACGGCAGATGTCATCTCGGGGTATGCTTCTGTCAACAATTTGTTTTCAAACCACGCATCGGTCAGTGCAGGTTCACGCAAATGGTATCTGAACCTGGGTGGCACCTATGCTAAGGCAGGAAATCTGCGCACTCCCGACGGCATGTTGCCAAACAGCCGGTATAACACCAGCAACATCTCGGCAAAACTGGGCATCAGGCCCCTTGCCAACCATTTGTTTAAAATCCAGTACCAGCGAAACTGGTCATGGGATGTAGGCGTTCCGGGAGGCGATGCCTTTCCGGGGCCTGCAAAAGCAACCTATACAGATATAGGTCGTCATTTGTTGTCTGCCAGTTACAGAATATCCAACATCACCGAAAAATGGACGGCCCTGGAATTGAAGTATTTCACCCAATACATTGCCCGGGAAGTAATGATGGAGCCAAATACGGTAACCCAGGCCAACCTGCCTAACGGGAACGTGCAGCGCACCACACCGGAAGTATTCTATCCGAATGGTTATCACCTGACCAACGGGGTACAGCTGCAGGGTACCTGGGACCTGTCCGATAAGAACACACTGATTGCAGGAATTGATGTTTGGGGCCGCAAGCTGCGTACAGGCAGGGAAAAATACATCCGGATAGATATATTGAATCCGGCGGGCAATATTATCAAGACCAACCATGTGGTTCGCGGTGAGACACCCATCCCCGAATCAAGCTTCAGCAGTGCAGGATTGTTTTTCCAGAATGAAACACGATTTCTGGAGAACCGGCTGACCATGATCCTGGGTGGCCGCTTTGACGGAATCCGGATCAAAAACCAGGAAGGATATGATGTGGATTACATCATCATGAACGGAGAGCGGAATGACAATCCCCCCACCCAGCGTATCACATTTGAAAAAGGGACGGAATATAATATATCCTGGAGTGCCAACGCGGGCTTTCTTTATAAATTGTCAGGGAGTACAGACCTGTCGCTAAATCTTGCCCGGGCATTCAGGGCGCCTTCCCTGGAAGAGAGGTTCAAGTATATTGACCTGGGAAATTTTGTCCGCCTGGGAGATCCGGCCCTGAAGCCGGAAAAATCCTATTCGGCAGACCTGGGGGTCAGGGTTTGGAAATCAAAATTCAACCTTCAGGCAGGCGTTTTCATCAACCGGCTGAACAATATGATCGTGGAGGTGCCGGGAGAGTTCATCTTCAGGCTTACGGCCGATTCAAAGGCAGATACCATTCCTGCCCTTGTCAATGCCAATGTAAGAAAGGCCCTCCTTTACGGAGTGGATTTTAAATTTGCCTTCAATTTCAGCCGGAATTTCGTGTTTTTCGGCTCGGGGGCATATGTCCGAGGGATGGCCCTGGAAACAGATGCCAACCTGCCACTGATCCCTCCGTTGAACGGGCGTGCCGGCCTCAGGTATACCTGGCAGGCCGCAGGATCGGCCGAGTTTTCCGTGCTCGGCGCAGCCCGCCAGGATAAGATTGCCGAAGGAGAAAAAGAAACGGCAGGATACTACAGGCTGGACTTTACCTTGAATACAAAGGCCTTTGACCTGGGTTTCATGAAAATACAAGGTTTTGCAGGTATTGACAATATAACCGATAACCGTTACACCAACCATCTTTCTACCAATCGTGGGGATATAAGCGTGGAACCGGGAAGGAATATTTTTGTACGCCTCAGGCTTTCTTTCTGATCCGGGCTTACCCGGGAGGTGTTCTAAAAATTTTGCCATCACCACAAAAACACATATCTTTGCGGACCTTTTCTCGGGAAGATAAGGAAGTTAACACAATTCATTAACTTTAAGATCAGATTTATGGCAGTAAAAATTCGTCTTTCACGCCATGGCAAAAAGAACTTTGCCTATTTTCACATTGTAGTTGCCGATTCACGCTCACCCCGCGATGGCCGTTTGATTGAAACCCTGGGAACCTACAATCCCAACACCGATCCCGCAACCATACAGCTGGATGCGGATAAAGCCCTTTATTGGCTCAATAACGGTGCACAGCCCACATTGACAGCCCGCAGGCTTCTTTCCTACAAAGGAGTGCTGTTAAAAAAGCATTTACTTGAAGGTGTCGCCAAAGGGGCTTTGACACAGGAGCAGGCAGATGCAAAATGGGAAGCCTGGATGCAGGAGAAAGAAGCCAAGGTCGTTGCTAAGAAAGGCAAACTGGAACAAGAGTCACGCGCGCAAATGAAAAAACGCCTGGAAGCAGAATCCAGCGTTAATAAAGAGCGTGCCGCCGCATTGCTTGCAAAACGCGAAGAAGCCGCCGCCCGGTTGGCCGCCGCTGCCGCTGCAGCCGCTGCAAAAGCAGAAGAGACCATAGCCGAAATTGAAGGAACAGCAGTTCCTGAAGCAGAAGAAGAAAAAGGCCAGGCAGCAACAGAATAATGACATGGGAATCAGGGAAAGGTTTCTGCCACTGGCAATGGTGAGAAGAACCTTCGGAAAGGGAGGGGAGCTGATCTTAAAGTTCCGCCCCGGCGTTTCCCAGGACATTCTGGAACAATTAGGTGAAAACGAACCGGTATTCATCCAGGTGGACGGAATACCGGTTCCTTTTTATATTGCATCATTTGATTTTCGTGGAAACGACCAGGCATTGGTCTGCTTTGAGAATTACCTGTCAGAAGACCTGGCTGCAGAATGGGTGGGAAAGACGGTGCAGTACAAAGCAACAGGGGAAGAAGCCACAGAGGGAGGAGTTCTTCTGGTGGGATATACGTTCCTGGCTACTAATGCCCGCGGGAACAAGTTCAAAGGAACCGTTTCCGGATTCTTTGACTATCCCGGGAATCCCTGCCTGGAGCTTGAGTTCGAAGACGGAACGCGAACCTTATTGCCTTTTCATGAAGACTTCATTCAGAAGACCGATACAAAAAGAAAGGTTGTTCACCTGTTATTGCCTGAAGGACTTTGACCAACAGGCCCCCCTCTGCTATAGCAGGTTCTTGAACATTATATCTGTATAGCCCGAAGTTCCGCTCGCAGCAAAAGAAATATGAGCATAATAGTTGCCATATTTCGGTCCCCAGTACATTATATTTCCGCCGCTGCTGTGATCATCAAATCCGAAATCACCAATTTTGTCCCTGTATTTTTCTGCGTCGGAATTTTTTGCCCTGATGGTCACGGCCATATAAAACATATTATCACTGTATCCGACAAAAGTACAAGCCCCGGAAAAAGGCGGGTAGCTTTTCAGAAACTCATATTGTGCTATGATTTTATTCCAGTCTGTATAATCGGCGGGTTGTTCCTCCTCTTCCCCTTCTTTCGCAGGCGGTGTGGTGGTTAGTGTAACGATAACAACATCTCCGGCTGGCACGTCCACTTCACGGGTAGACTTGTTCCCGTCCGGATCTACGGCCGAGATCAGCCATTTTCCCTTGTTCAGTATGGTGTAGATGAGTTTCTGTCCCTGGTCAACTATATGGCCCAGTGTAACATAAACAGAGGCCATGGAAGAGGAAGTGATTTGTGTGTTCTGGGCTATCACAATATCGGCCTGGCTCTGCGGATCATCGTCTTCCACAAATACAAAGGAACGGTTGGTCCCACCGACATTTTCCGTATCCGTCCTGGCTACATCCACGACTTCTTTCATTATGGAGGCCATCTTTGATGCGTAGCCCGAGCCCATTTCTTTTGCCGTTGGATCGTCGGGCCCCAGGGAGTTGACGGCAGCGGTGATCTCTTCTGCCATCTGGGAGGGATCGGCCTCTGCGTTGGAATTGTAAATATCGAGGGTCATTTCCCCGATATCACCGGCGTCCAGTCCTCCGGAAGTGGTGGTCTGGAGGGCATCAACCATCAGCTCGGCCCCTGCTTCAACACCTTTTGCTCCTTCGGCTACAAAGATCTTCTGGATGGTAAGGCCCCGCTCAACCGAAGTGGTCCCGAATTCTTCGTTATCCTGTTGGAAATCGTTGAACATCTGGGCTGCCTGGTAATCGAAGTCACCTTTTTCCAGTTTTTTCCAGAAATCACTTTCACTGGAGGTTTTTGCTTTCCATTCAGGTCTGAGTTTATTGTAAAGTTCTGTCCGGTCCGATGCGGGTATGTTTGAAGCCACTTTCAATACACGTTCCCTGCTTCTCTCCCCGCTGCCGGTAACCCAGGATAGGAATTTGCCTCCTGAGGAAAGGATGCCTTTGGTGTTCACAGAGGTTAGGACACCTGATTTTTCCAGGTTCTTAAAGGCGCTTTTGTACTCCTTTATATAAGGAGCCATTTGGGCAACTGCTCCAAAGAACACGTCGTATTCTTCATTGCTCACCGTCCCTTTGAGGATATTGTGGGTGAAACCGTCAGACGTTGCCTTCAGGTAATAAAGTGTGATGAATTGTTTTTGTACGGCAAAATCGGCAAAAACCGCAACATCATCCCGGAATTGTTCTGATCCTTCATAATTTTTCCAGCCAAAAAGACCGGTACAACTGCTGGCGAAAATTCCCAAAAAGAACATCAGGAGCATGGCGTAAATTCTTTTCATAATCAGATTGTTATAATATACCTCTAAGGTAGCAGAAAATTATTATTCTGCAATACCTCAATCCAGGCTTTCTTTGATCAGATGGGCTGCCAACCGGGCACAATTGTCAAGGCCCAGTAAACCGGCATCAAGGGAGAAGTGGTATGAATCGGCCTTGCCCCATTCCTTGTTGGTGAAATAATTGTAATACGCGGCCCTTTTCTTTTCTTCCTTGTGAATGCATGCTTCTGCCTCTTCGGGAGAAATGCCCCTGCGTTCAGCTATGTTGGCTATGCGCAGGGGAAGGGGAGCGTGTATGAAGACACTGCGCATCCGGGGATGATCCCGCAGGATGTAATCGGCACAACGGCCAATGATCAGGCAGGATTGTTCACTCGCGATCTTGCGTATCACCCCGGACTGGATGCTGAATATCCTGTCTCTTGACAAAGGGGCCGTCATGGGATCAAAAAAGGCACCTCCCAGGAAGTCCTGTGCATTCAGCGCACGCGATAAACCTCTTGTGACCTTTTCATCGGCATTCTCAAAGATCTCTTCACAAAGGCCGCTCTCTTTGGCTGCGTAATACAGAAGTTCCTTGTCGTAAAAGAAAAGGCCCAGGGCCGAGGCAATCATTTTTCCGGCAATATAACCGCCGCTTCCCATCTGGCGGCCCAGGCAAATCACAATGTTATCCGTTGATTTCATATTCTTTCCTGAATTCTTTTATTTGTTTTGATATGAGTATTGCAGCCACTATGAATGCGGCTGTGTCGGATACGGGCATACTGC
This sequence comes from Bacteroidetes bacterium ADurb.Bin013, assembly GCA_002071385.1. Classification (GTDB taxonomy): domain Bacteria; phylum Bacteroidota; class Bacteroidia; order Bacteroidales; family UBA932; genus DMER64. The sequence goes on along the minus strand of MWFB01000022.1, from coordinate 16,975 downwards.
CCCACACCCCGGTGACACCAAAAAATCGTGGAAAAATGAGCAGCGAAGGGATCAGGAATATCACCTGACGGGTAAGAGAAAGGAAAATGGCCTTTGCGGGTTTGCGTATGGACTGGAAAAAACTGGAAGTGACCATGGACAGCGACACCAGCGGAAACGCCACCAGATCAATGCGCAATCCCTGTATGGTAAGGCGGGCCAGTGTCTCGTCCCTGGTAAACAGGCTAACGGCAGCCTCGGGGAACAATTGTGCAATGATAAAGGCCAGCACGCTTACGCAAAAAGAACAGAGCAGCGTAAGTTTAAAGATGTTGATCACCCGTTTGTATTGCCGTGCTCCATAATTGAATCCTGCCAGCGGCTGCATTCCCTGGTTAAAACCAAACATGATCATCACAAAGAAGGAAACCATCCTGTTGGCAATTCCGTAGGCTCCAACGGCATAATCCCCTCCAAACTGATAGAATGAACGGTTGATGATGATGATTACCAGGCTGCTGACAATATTCATAAGAAAAGGGGCAAGCCCTACAGAAATGATATTGAGCGGCATGCCTTTCCGTATGCGGAAGTTGCCTTGTTTGAAGCGAAGAAGGGATTGCTTATTTGTATAATGGTTCAAAAGGATCACAAGGGCAAGGACCTGGGCCAGCACCGTAGCGACGGCTGCTCCGCGGATCCCCCATTTAAAACCGAAAATAAAGAGGGGGTCAAGGATAATATTGACGGCAACTGCGCTCAGTGTGGCAAACATGGCTTTTTTCGGATACCCGCTGGCCCTCAGGTTATCGTTCAGGCCATAGTACACATGGGTGATCACATTCCCGGCCAGGATGATCTGCATGTATTCCCGCGCGTAGGGCAAGGTCTGTTCGCTGGCTCCGAAAAAATGCAGCAGAGGATCCAGGAAAACCAGTGCAGCAATAGTATAGATGATCCCAATGATACAGTTGAGCGTAACTGCATTGCCCAAGGCAATCTCGGCTGTTTTCATATCCTTCTGACCAAGCTTCACAGAGATCAGGGTAGAGGCACCTACCCCGATAAGGGATCCGAAAGCGGCTGAAATGTTCATTAGCGGTAGTGTCAGCGACAGGCCCGCAATGGCCATGGCGTTGACACCCCGGCCTATGAATATGACGTCTGCCAGGTTGAACAGGCTGGCAGCTGTCATGGAAATGATGGCCGGTGTCGCATAACGGAACAGGAGCCTGGGAATATGTTCCTTATCCAGAGCCAGTGTTTTGATCTGTTCAGGCACGCCAGTAGATCTTTTTTTGAGTGGCCAGGGAAACCAGCCACATGGTGAAGAGTACCACAATAAACGCGCTCAGGGTACCGATCCACGGGTAGTCTGCCGGTCTTGCCCAGCGATACAATACCTCTAAATACGTGATTCTCATAAGAGGGGCAACAAGCATACCGTGAGCCACATAGCTCATGAGAGGATTGGCCCCTGCTCCTGAAAATATGCCGGAAAAGAATCTGCGGGGAAAAAATTCCGACAGGTAATGGAGCCACATAAGCAAAAGGATGGCAATGCCACCGCTCACAAAACAATAGGAAAAAGAGCAGGGAACTTTTGTAAGCCCCGGTTCAAAACGTTCTATCCACAGACCAAAGAAAATAAGCAAACCCGACAGATAGAGCAGGGGAAGGTATTGGGGTGCCTTTTTTTTCATCAGCCATACGAGTAACAGCAGGGCAAAAGTTGAAAACCACTTGCCATCTGAAAGCCACCGGTTATAGCTGCTAATACATATCCATATTACCAAAAGGAACATTCCCCAGAATAAAAGATGGGTAAGAAAGCCTCCCCGGGGGATTCCCGTTGTTTGTTCTTCCTGCATGTGAAGCAGCCGGTCCCCGACCCAGGTGGCAGGAAGCAGGATCATCAGGAAATTGATCTGCTCCATGTTCAGCAGCCATGAAAGGTTTTTGTTGTCATAAAGGATATAGTCAAATCCCAGCAGACGGGAAACGACACTAATTGAAATAACACCCAGGAAAGCTGCCAGGCGCCACTTTTCTGAATCACGGGTGACATACCATATAAGAGCTCCGAACAAGTACAAAAAGGCCAATAGCAGGATAATGATATTCCTGCTGAAAAGTGTCATTTGCACATCAAACACAAAAGCATAGAGCGCCAGCAGGCCAAGGGCTGCAGCCCATCCTGCAATACGGAATTTAAATGACGCGCCTTTCACATAGATGAGCCACAAAGCCGCAAATCCGGCAAGGATGAGGAATTCTGACCAGTATCCCGGTAAAGAGGGTTGCAGCAGGTCACATAAATAAGAAAAAGCCAGCAGCATCAGGAACCGCTCGCCAATATCTTTCATGTCGCGGAGCACATCCTGCCCCGATCGTTTCCATTTTGCTCTGAAAGCAAAAGGAATAGCCACTCCCATACAGAAAATGAAAATGGGAAAGACAAGATCTACCCAACCCAGACCATAACTGGCAGTATCCAGGACATGATCCGGTGGCGGTGTCTGTATGTGGTACATCCAGCCGGGTAATTTTCCATAGGGAATGATGGCAGAAAAGACCATCCCGAAAATAGACAATCCCCGCAAAACATCCAGTGTGACAAACCGTTTCATAAGTATTTACAGATAAGGTTTCAGAACCATTCTCATTTCGCCGAGTTTCTCCGACAGCAGTTCCCCATTTGCAGCCTCTGCTATAAAACGTAGGTAAGGCTCTGTATTGGAGGGTCTTACATTAAACCACCAGTGCGCAAATTCAATACGGTACCCGTCAAAGTCAAAAAATGCTGTTGGGTCTTCCTGGGCGGTAAAATGCGCCTTCAGTGCCTCCATGGCTTCCTTTTTGCGGGCAATCCGGAAATTGATCTCCCCTGAGCTCTCATATTTCCTTATACCGCCTATGATCTCAGACACAGGTTTACCCAGCTTCACCAGTACATCCAGCACAAGGAGCGAAGCAAGCAACCCGCTGTCTGAATAAAAGAAATCCCTGAAATAGTAATGTCCTGCCAATTCCCCACCATACAGGCCGTCAATCTCCTTAAGCTTGGGAGCAGCAAAAGCCCTTCCCACCCGCCAGGTATGCATGTGGGCCCCCATAGGGGACAGGTACTCTCCAACGGCTTTTGAAGAGCGGATATCTTGCAGCACCCTGGCCGGTTTGCCATCCAGGAAATGATGTCCCAGCAGGGCTATGATGAGATCCGGAGAAATAAACATCCCTTTCTCATCGGTGAACATGACCCGGTCAGCATCTCCGTCAAATATGATACCCAGGTCGCATTGCCTGTTCCTGACCAGTTCCTGCAACTGCTTTATGTTTTCCGGGACAAGCGGATTGGGGGCATGATTGGGGAAACGTCCATCCGGCTCTTCATTGATATAAAACACATTCTCTGTCCCAAGGAGTTTTTTTACAAAAAGGCCTGCCATCCCGTTTGAAACATCAATTCCCACCCGTAATCCTTTCAGGTGCGGAACAAAAGCGGACAAGTAGGAGAAATACTCGTCTCTCAGGTCCAACTGTGTGACTGTTCCCCTTTTTTCTGTTATCACCGGTACTTTATGAAGGACACAATCTTCCAGCTCTTTCAGTCCGTTATCATATCCTATGGGCATTGCTTCCCTGCCTGACACCTTAAGCCCGTTGTATTCCGCTCCGTTGTGTGATGCCGTGATCTGAACCGATCCGTCAAAATGATGTTTGGACGTAGCATAATATACCATAGGGGTTGTGGCCAGACCCAGGTCGAAGACGTTGGCTCCTGCATCACACAACCCACGGACCAGGTATTTGAAAGCTTCGGGAGAAGATTCCCTGCAATCGCGTCCAACCGCTATTCTTTTGGTTTTCAGGACAGAGGGCAGAAATAACCCCATTTTGTATATATCTTCCGGCAGCAGGTCTTTTCCATAGATACCCCGGATGTCATATGCGTGGAATACTCCCATGTTATTTTACAATTTTCGTTTTGTAAAATGTCTTGACTTCTCCCCTTGCAATGGCCTGCAGTTTACTTTGGAGCATTTTTTTGCGGATGGCAGGTGCCAGGTCCGTAAAAAGCACTCCTTCCAGATGCGAGTGTTCGTGCTGGACCATCCGGGCAGCCATCCCGTGAAACCATTCTTCCACCGGGTTAAAATCCTGGTCCAGGTAAGCCAGTTTGACACTCTCCGGGCGTTCAATGTCTGCCCACAGCTTTGGCACGCTCAGGCATCCCTCCTGGTGTATTACCGTCTGTTCGCTCACCTCAAGAATGCTGGGATTGATCATCAGGCGTTTAAAATCCTTCAGCTCGGGCCGGTCTTCCGATAATTCGCTCCCGTCAACCATCATCAACCGTATGGATAGGCCTATCTGGGGTGCAGCCAACCCCACACCGTCGGCATGATAGAGGGTCTCCCACATATCCCCGATCAGTTTGTCCAGGTTTGGATAATCGGGGGTAATGTCCTGTGCTTTCTCTCTTAAAACGGAGGAACCGTAAATATATACGGGTAATATCATAGTTTATTGCTTTGAAGGTATTCCTGTAAAATTATCACCGCACTCACCTTATCAACAGTTGCTTTATCCTTGCGTGCTTTTTTTTTCAACCCCCCGTCGATCATTGCCCTGAATGCCATTTTTGATGTGAAACGCTCATCTACCAATGTTACAGGAATACGCGGGAAGGTTCTTTTCAAATGAGTAACAAAAGCAGTGACTCGTGAAGCATTTTGAGCCGGAGTGTTATCCGGTTGCCTGGGATAACCCACCACAAACAAATCAACCGGCTCGTCCTCAATGTATGTTTTGAGGAAAGCGGTCACTTGATCCACGGTAACGGTTTCCAGGGGGGTGGCAAAAATATTGAGCGGATCACTTACTGCAAGCCCCACACGTTTCTGACCATAGTCAATGCCCATAATCCGTCCCATGACACAAAGGTAACACAAATTGGAAAATGATTCTTACATTTGCCCGATAAAGCTAATCTATGGCACCGGGTAATTCCAAAAAGAAAATCGTCAGGGACAGGTACCATTTCGGAATTTTTGACCTTGAATCCCACAAACCGATCCTCAATTTCAAATTTTCCATCCTGAAGTTGCTGCTTTGGCCGCTGGGGATTATCACGGTGCTGATAACCAGTACAGTATTGCTGATGATCTATACTCCTTTGAAGGAGATTGTTCCCGGGTATCCCAGTGCCCGCACGCGTGAGGTCATGATGTACAATGCCCTCCGGGCCGACTCCCTGGAAAAGGTGATTCAATTATGGGAAATCCACCTGACCAACCTTCAGCGTGTTCTTGCACAAGAGGAACCCATGGCACCCGGTCAGATTCTACCCAAGGGGCAAACTACTGATATCCCTGAATTTGCAGTAGGAGGGAGATCCCAGGAAGATTCCCTGCTCAGGGCAGGGGCAGCTTTAAAAGAGCAACAGAGCCGGAGCAGCATCAGCGGGGGAAGCCTGCAGATTGAGGGCTTGCATTTCTTTCCCCCGGTCAAAGGACTGATTACTTCAACGTTTAATCCGGCAGAGAACCATTTTGCCATAGATGTTGTGGCACCCGAAAATTCGGTAATCTATGCTGTCCTGGACGGGACCGTGAATTTTGCCTCCTGGACAGATGAGTTCGGGTATGTGTTGCAGATACAGCACGAAAACAACTTATTATCCATATATAAACACTGTTCCCAGTTATTCAAGAAAGTAGGGGACCCAGTAACGGCCGGATCGGCAGTTGCCGTTATAGGACAGCAAGGGACATTTTCAACAGGATTCCACCTGCATTTTGAACTCTGGCATAAAGGCGTTCCACTTAATCCGGCAGATTACATCAATTTTTAAAATGGCATTCCAAAAACGCATAGCTGTACTGGGTTCAACGGGTTCTATCGGAATTCAGACGCTGGATATCATTAGAAAATATCCTGGTTTTTTCAAGGCGCAGATCCTTACGGCACGGTCCTCTTCCGATTTGCTGATACGACAGGCCCTGGAATTTCAGCCCGAAGCAGTTGTGGTAACCTCCCGGGATGCCTGGCAGGTTGTCAGGGATGCACTTGAGGGGACTCCTGTCCAGGTTTTGTACGGGAACGACTCCATAGCGGAGGTGCTGGCATGGGATACTGTAGACCTGGTTTTGAATGCGTTGGTCGGATTCATTGGGCTTGAGCCGTCCCTTGCCGCACTGAGTAATCACAAGATATTAGCCCTGGCAAACAAAGAAAGCCTTGTTGCCGGAGGTCACCTGGTCTTGCGCGAAGCTACTGCCGGCAAAGGATCCATTTTACCCGTGGATAGTGAACATTCCGCTGTTTTCCAGTGTTTAAGGGGAGAGCAGGCCACCATTGAAAAAATCATCCTGACGGCATCGGGAGGGCCCTTTTTCAGGCACAGTGCCCGGGAATTGGAATCCATAACGAAAGCAGAGGCACTGGATCATCCCACCTGGAATATGGGGGCAAAGGTCACCGTGGATTCTGCTACCCTGATGAACAAAGGCCTTGAAGTGATAGAGGCATACTGGCTTTTTGGTCAGCCCCTTTCACGCATAGAAGTGATGATACATCCCCAGTCGCTGATTCATTCCATGGTTCAGTTCACTGACGGGACCATAAAGGCCCAGATGGGATACCCAGACATGCACTTGCCGATTTTGTATGCCTTGTCTTTTCCGCGCCGTATGGATTACCCCGATGCACCCAGGATGGAACTGGCGCATTTCCGTTCCATGGAATTCCATATGCCTCCGGCAGACAGGTTTCCTTGCCTGGAAATGGCTTATCAGGCCATGAAAACCGGCGGCAACACCCCCTGTGTCCTGAATGCCGCAAACGAAGTTGCTGTGGATGCATTTTTACATGAACGTCTCAATTTTACAGCCATACCAAAATTGATCTCACAAACCCTTGAAAAAGTATCTTACATTGCAGACCCTACTTTTTCTATATTGAAAGAAACACACGAGGAAGCTCAGAGGGTGGCACAAATTTTGTTAGCAAGTTATTGATTATATGGAAGTATTGATAAAAATTGCCCAGGTGATCCTGGCCCTTTCTTTTTTGATTCTGATACATGAATCGGGACACTTTCTTTTTGCCCGGCTTTTCAAGATCAGGGTTGATAAATTCTACCTGTTCTTCGATCCCTGGTTCAGCCTGATCAAATTCAAACCAAAGAATTCCCATACGGAATACGGGATCGGGTGGGTGCCGTTGGGCGGTTATTGCAAGATATCCGGAATGATCGATGAGTCCATGGATAAAGAGCAGATCAGGGAGGAACCGAAACCCTGGGAATTCAGGAGCAAACCTGCCTTGCAACGCTTTCTTGTATTGTTTGGAGGGGTGTTTTTCAATATGATCCTGGCAGTGATACTCTATGGTTTGATCCTCTATACCTGGGGAGAAGAATATATCCGGACGGAAGATGCGTCCTATGGCGTCCATTGCAGCCCCCTGGCACAGGAAATCGGGTTCCGCAACGGGGACAGGATCTACGCTTTTGATGACCGCGTGGTCATTGACGAACCCTTTCATACCCTGCAGATTGATCTGATCAGGACAAGACCTGCGCACATAACAGTGCTCAGGGGAGAAGATACCGTCCGTTTTGGTTTCGACCAGAGTTATATTGCACAAATGCTGAATACGCAAAATATCTTCACCTTGCGTTATCCCTTTGTGATTTCCTCTGTTCCGGACACCTCTCTCAATGTGTCAACCGGATTGTTGCCCGGTGATCATGTCGTTTCCCTGAATGGTATCCCGACTCCTGCCATACAGGATGTCCAGGAAATTCTGGCGCAGAACAGCGAAGGAGTAGTCGAGGCAACGATACAGAGGGACTTGTCTGTCCTGCAAATTCCGCTGAAGGTGAACAGCAAGGGCATGCTCATGGTGGGTGTTGTCAGTCCCCTTGAATTCTTACCTGTCACCATCAAGGAATATTCTTTTTTCGGAGCAATGCCGGCAGGGATAAAAAAAGCATACCAAACCGGAGCAAATTACCTGCGTGAGCTGGGGCTGATATTCACTCCCAAAACCAAGGCTTACAAATCGGTAGGCAGTTTCATCGCTATCGGGAGTATTTTCCCGGGAACGTGGAACTGGGAGATCTTCTGGAACATAACAGCCTGGCTGTCCATCATGCTTGCCATCCTGAATTTGCTTCCCATACCCGCATTGGACGGTGGTCACCTGGTAATGGTAATATATGAAATGATTACAAGACGAAAACCATCCGACAAATTCCTGGAATATTCGCAGGTCGTGGGGATGATTCTGCTTCTTGCGCTCGTATTCCTGGCTTTCGGGAATGACTTATTCAGATTATTCACATAACAAATCAAGGAAAAAGATATGAGGACGAAAACTTTACTAATAGCAGGTTTCATTGTTATTTTGGCAACTTCCTGTACAGATGATGCGAATCTGAAACAGAATATCAGCGGGAAAGCGGGAGAGATCATGGTCGTGATGAATAAATATTCCTGGGAATCCGGTCCGGGACAGTCCCTCCGCTCCATACTGGCTGTGGATTTCCCTTACCTGCCACAACAAGAACCGCTTTTCACCATTTTCAATATTAACGAAAACGCTTTTTCCTCGATTTTCCATACCCATAGAAACATTATCATTTGCAATATCAATTCCGAACTTGACGAAGCCAAAATGGTCATACAAAAAGATATCTGGGCTTCTCCGCAGATTGTGGTCACGCTCTCCGGACCCGATAATGAGAGTGTCAGGGAATGCATTGACAATAACCGCGACCTGCTAAGGAATGCCCTGGAGCAGGCTGAAAGGAACAGGGTGATACAAAATTCCAAGAAATTTGAAGAAAGGTCCATCCGCAACTATGTATCCACAATGCTGGGGGGATCTCCTTTTTTCCCAACAGGATACAAAATCAAAAAACGCGCGGACAATTTTACCTGGATAGCTTACGAAACCACATACACCACGCAGGGTGTCTTTATTTATACCTATCCCTACAGGAACGAGGAAGACCTGACACTGTCACGTATCATTGCCGAACGCAATCTCAAGCTTGAAAAGGAAGTCCCCGGCCCCCTGGACAACACGTATATGACGACCAACAGTCTGATAGAACCTTCTTTAAGGTGGGTTAATTACAACAACCGCCAATTTGTTGAAATACGAGGTCTGTGGGATGTGAAAAACGATTTCATGGGCGGACCTTTTGTGTCTCACTGCTTCTACGACAAGGACAATCATAATATTGTTGTGCTGGAAGCTTTCGTATATGCCCCAAGGTATCCCAAACGCGATTATTTACGCCAGGTGGAATCCATCATCTATTCTTTTGAATGGCAAAAAGAATAAAATAATTTGTGAGAAAGAAAATTCGTTATACCTTTGCGCTCCCAAATTGGCCAGTTCGTCTAACGGTTAGGACTCAAGATTTTCATTCTTGCAATAGGGGTTCGATTCCCCTACTGGCTACCAAACTATAATTAAGAACAATGGCACATCACGCATCAGCAGAAAAACGCAATCGTCAGAACATTACAAGACGTCTTCACAACAGGTATTACGCGCGGACCACACGCAACGCCATCAAAGCGGTTCGTAACACCACAGATAAGGCAACAGCCGTTGCCATGTTGCCAGAGGTGTTCTCTATGATTGATAAACTGGCAAAGATCAACGTTATCCATGATAACAAGGCAAGCAACCTGAAAAGCGGTCTGAACGCCTATATAAACAAACTGGCCTGATTTATCCTTTTTGTCCTGGTTTTTACAGCATGCTTCCCAATTTTTGGGAAGCATTTTCGTTTTTTATCATGGACAGGCATCTGAAAATCACCGATTGGGCAAAAGAGGAAAGACCCAGGGAAAGACTCCTTGCCAATGGCCCTTCATCACTGACCAACGCCGAGTTGCTGGCGATCCTCCTGAGAACGGGCACAGGAAAAGCAAACGTCATGGATCTGGCCAGGAACCTTTTAGCCGCACACGAAAACCAGTTGTATGAGCTGGTGCGGGCACCGGTTGAAAAAATGACTAAAGTCAGGGGCATCGGCATTACCAAAGCGGCAACCCTGTGTGCTGCGTTTGAGCTTGGGAGAAGGGCCCAGCTGCCGGTTGAAAGACCCAACGCCATAACATCGGCCGGGGAAGTGGCACAAATGATGATTCCCATGCTCAGGGACCTGACGCACGAAACATGCTGGGTACTGTTTTTTGACGGAGGCAGAAAACTGATTGGAAAAGAGCAGATAAGCAGCGGCGGACTGAATGCCACCATCGTGGATGTACGGATGATCCTTAAAAAGGCCCTGGACAAGCTTTCCTGTGAACTCATACTGGTCCATAACCACCCCTCGGGCAGCAATAAGCCCGGCAGACAGGACAGGATCCTGACACAAACACTGAAAGAGGCAGCCAGGATGGTTGACCTGCATCTTATAGATCACATTGTGATAGGGGGGAACGGCTACTATAGCTTTGCCGAGGAGGGACTCTTGTAATTCCGCGGACTTTTGTACCTTTGGAGAAAATATCCCCTTTTATGACAACATATGTTTTTGCTGAAAAGGATTCTTGTTTCAATCCGGTTCTGGCGCAGATGCGAGATATCAATATCCAAAAAGACTCCATGCGCTTTCGCTATAACCTGGAACGCCTGGGTTACCTGTTTGCGTATGAAATCAGCAAGACACTGTCATACAGGGAAGAAGAGGTACAAACCCCTCTTGGCATCTCCAGATGCAAGGTGCTGAACGATCAGATTGTCCTGGGTACGGTACTGCGTGCGGGATTGCCCATCCACGAGGGCATGCTCAAAATATTCGACAATGCGCAGAATGCCTTCATTGCTGCATATCGCAAATACGGCAGGAACTACAAGTTTACCATTCAGCTTGAATACCTTACCAGTCCTTCCCTGGAGGGCAAGGTGCTCATCCTTTCGGATCCCATGCTGGCCACCGGTTCCACCATCCTGTTAACATACCAGGAACTGGTACAGCAAAAAGGCACGCCCAAACATTGCCATATTGTATCACCCATCGCATCCCGGGAAGGATATGAGTACCTCTGCCGTAAATTGCCGCAAAAGGGAGTTACCATCTGGCTGGGGGCCATTGATGAGGAAATGACAACTAAATCCTTTATTGTCCCCGGTCTTGGAGATGCCGGAGACCTGGCTTACGGCGACAAATGAATCACGGGTAGACCTGCTCTCCCCCTATAAAAGTCATGCAGCATGACGTGCCGGGGATTTCTTCCACAGGAAGTGTCATCAGATCACCACTCCATACAATGAAATCTGCCCATTTCCCGGGTTCGATGGAACCTTTATCGTTTTCCCGGAAGGAGCCCCGTGCGGCCCAGATGGTCATTCCCCTGAGGGTGTTTTCCCGGGAAACGGCGTTTTCCGTCTGCCAGCCTCCGGGAGGATTGAAATTGCGATCCATTCTGGACACGGCAGCAAAAAAGGTATAGAGCGGATTGATGCTTTCCACCGGGGCATCGGTCCCGAAAGGCGCCCATCCGGCAGCACAGATCAGTTCCCTGAAGGCATAGGCGCCTTTGATCCTTTCAGGTCCAAGACGTGCGACAGCCCAGCCCATGTCGGCAGTGGCATGTGTGGATTGCACGGAAGGCACTATGTTCAGCTCACCAAAACGTTTAAAATCATCCGGTGCCACTACCTGGGCATGTTCTATCCGCCAGCGCAGATCATTGCCCGGCTCCAGGAACTGCCCGTATAAGTCCAATACCTTTCCCACACCTTTGTCACCAATGGCATGTGTGGCTACCTGGAATCCCCTTTCATAGGCTTTTTCGCAGGCAGCCAAAAAATTCCGGTCCGATGTGAACTGTATGCCCTTGTTGAGGGGATCGTCGGAGTACGGTTCATACAGCAGGGCTCCGCTTGAACCAAGGGCTCCGTCAATATACAATTTCACCGCACTGATATCCAACCTGTCGGATTGGTAGGGGCGGGTAAAATAAGAGAAGTTTTCTTCAGAAGGATCCATCCAGACGTCGATTCTGAGTTTAAGGGCACCTGCTTTCTGTAACGAATCCAGCAATTTGATACGGCCAAGGGGCAATCCGGCATCTGTTACAGATCCAAGGCCGAAAGCTAAACAGAGATCCTGCGCTTCCAGGATACATGCGACCAATTCCTGGTCACTCATGTGTGGAATGGTGGCATTGATCCGGTCTGAGGTATTTTCCAGGAATACGCCTGTGAATTGTCCCGAGGTATTCATAAGGGCTTCTCCCTGCGGGATGGAAATATCGCCTGCATGGAGACCGGCCAGAGCGATAGCCACTTCATTGACCCAGGTCGCATGAAAATCAACCCTGCGCAGGTAAACAGGAATATTGGGGAACGCCTTGTTCAGTTTCTCATTGTCAGGAAGATCCTTGTTTTCCCATAATGTCTGATCCCAGCCATCACCCACCAGGAAACCGGGATGGTGCAGATCGTAATGTTTTTGCAAGCGGGCTATCACTTCATCCACAGAGGCTGCCCCACGCAGGTCGACATAACGCAATCCCTGGGCAACCTGGAACAAATGGCTGTGCGCATCGTTGAATGCCGGGTATACCGGGGCTCCGTTAAGATCAAGTTCCCGGCGGCCTTTGAACTGTTCCCGGATCTGGCCTGTTGTCCCACTGGCGATAAAAATGCCGTCATCCACTGCAAAGGCCTCGCAGGCGGAAAAGGAGCTGTCAACGGTATACACCCTGGCATTGTACACGACCAGGTCAACGTGTCTGCGCGTGGTGCAGGATGTGGAAAGGATCAGTGTCATTCCAGTAACAATAAGAGCTATCGTTTGTTTATGCATATCAGATCTGTTTTCTGAGCCGGGCAATTGGGATATTGAGCTGTTCGCGGTATTTTGCCACTGTTCTTCTGGCCACTTTATAGCCTTTTTCATTCAGGCAGGCAACCAGCTCCTCATCGGTAAGAGGCTTGTGTTTATCCTCCTGTTCAATGCTCTGGACCAGGATATTCTTGATTTCACGCGTGGACACCTCTTCACCGGATTCTGTCATCAGGCCCTCCGAGAAAAAATATTTCAGGGAATATATGCCGAAGTGTGTCTGTATGTATTTGGAGTTGACAACCCTGGATATGGTAGAGATGTCAAGCCCTGTAATCTCGGCAATATTCTTGAGTACCATGGGTTTAAGCTTCGTCTCATCACCTTCTGCAAAGTAGTCCTTCTGGAAATCCAGGATGGCTTTCATAGTATTGAAAAGGGTATTTTGACGCTGTTTGAGAGCTTCAATAAACCATTTTGCAGAGTCCAGCTTCTGCTTCACAAACGTTGCAGCCTCTTTGCTCTCCCTTGTACTTTGACCGGCGGCCTTGAGAAGCATGTCGGCATACCGTTTGTTGATGCGAAGCTCAGGAACAGAAAAACGGGGCAGGGACAACACGGGTTCGCCCTCTTTGATTTCAAGCATAAAATCCGGCACAACCTGTTGAGCCCTGTCCGTATAGGAATCTTCAACATTACCGCCCGGTTTCGGGTTCAACCGCAGGATCTCCTCTATGGCTTCCTTGAGCTCATCCTCTGTAATGCCAAGCCTGGCAATGATTTTATCGTAATGCTTTTTGGTGAACTCGGCAAAATGCTTTTCCAAAATCGTATGAGCCGTTTCCACCGCCGGTTTTTGTTCCTTGTTGCGCAGCTGGAGGAGCAGGCATTCCTGCAGGTCCCGTGCGCCTACACCGGGAGGATCAAATTCCTGGATTATGGAAAGTGCCTGTTCTATTTCCCGTGGACCGGCTTCCAGCCCCAGGCGGAAAGCCATGTCGTCACTCAGTGTTTCGAAATCCCTTCTCAGATAGCCATCATCATCCAGGCTCCCGATCACAAAGAGGGCAATTTCCCTTTCTTTGTCTGTCATGGAACGGAAACCCAGCTGGGCTTCCAGGTTCTGATGGAAACTTTCCCTGACCGAAAAAGTCGGGAACTCCTTTTTCATATCTCGAGACTGGTTATTTACATACAATTTATAGGAAGGGATGGAATCATCCTGACCGGTGTATTCGCTCAGGGACAACTCTCCGGCGCTCTCAGGTTCTTCATCGCCCTCTTTTGTTTCCAATACAGGGTTCTCTTCCAGCTCCTTCCTGACTCTTTGATCAAGTTCCAGGGCGGGCAGCTCCAACAGCTTGATGGTCTGTATCTGCAGCGGGGATAATTTCTGTTTCAGCTGTAGCTTTTGTTGTAGTGACTGAGATAACATTTACATTCAGTTGCTTGCTGCAAAGATACACAATTGCATTCTTTTTGATAACTTTGCATGTGTAAAAGTTATCCCTGCCGATGGAACCAATCATTCCTCCTGTATCTATTCATTTGCTGGAAGAAGAACTGACAAGGGAACGTTTCGTACGGTATTCTTCCCGCGGAGAGAATAAATTATTTGACGTAAATGCGCATGAAGCTCCCAACACAATGAGGGAGATCGGGCGACTGCGTGAAATTGCATTCCGTGCTGCCGGAGGCGGTACAGGTTATGCCTCGGACATTGATTCATACGATGTGAGTCCCGAGACTCCCTACAGGCAGCTTGTGGTGTGGGATCCAAAAAGAAAAGAGATACTGGGAGGATACCGCTACATAATCGGTGCAGGGATCAGACCCCAGAACCTGGCGACATATCCCATATTCAGCTTCTCTGATAACTTTGTCAATAATTACCTTCCTTTCACAATTGAGCTGGGCAGGTCTTTCGTACAACCCAATTACCAGAATTCCAATGAAAACCGCTCCGGACTGTACGCCCTGGACAATTTATGGGACGGATTGGGGGCCCTGATCGTACGTTACCCGCACATGAAATATTTCTTCGGGAAAGTGACCATGTACCGTACTTATAACAAACAGGCCAGGAATTGTCTATTATATTTTCTAAACAAATATTTTCCCGATCCCGACTCCCTGGCAACAGCCATTGATCCCCTGGACTATAATGCTGAAAAACCGTATTACAGGAATATTTTCGTGGCGGGCAATTATGATGATGACTACAAGACATTGGTCAGGGAAATACGTACGTACGGGGAAAGGATACCCCCGCTGATCAATTCCTATATGAAGATTTCTCCCAACATGCGTGTTTTTGGCACTACACTCAATGAACATTTCGGAGGAGTGGAAGAAACAGGGATCCTTATCACCATCAAAGACATGTATCCGGACAGGGTAGGGCGACACATGAATTCTCTCAGGCATTTTGCCGAGAGTGTAGGTCTCAGATGGTGGAACAAAGACGCGTCAAAGAAGGCTCCCGAAGATCAGAGTGGCGGATAAGCAATGGCTTCCCTTGTAATGAAAGCCTGGGGATACGTTTTGCGGACCTCCATCATGAAACGCATGGCTTCGCTTCTTGTCCGGAAATCCCCTACAGTTACTTTAAAATAAGGGTTTTCATAGATCCTGTAAACGGCAGTATGCGGATACATGGCCATGAACGACATGGCGATGGTTTCCGATTCAGTCCTGGCCGTTTGCTTGTTGTCAAAAAAGATCCTTACACGGAAGCCCTGCATTTTTTTTTGAGAGAACCTGTTTTGTTCTGCCTGCCGGTTGACCTTGAGCCTGATGGAATCTGACTGGATTATCCTGAGGCGGTTTCCCTCGGGACCCGGTCTTTGAAAATACTCAAATACGTCTGTTCCCTGTGACAGGGTATCCGGGACCTGTGCCAGGGCGGCATCAGAAAAGTAACAACCTGTGAGCAGCACCAGTATGGCGGCAAGAACAAATCTATTCATAAATCAAGCAAGTTTTTGGCCGGGATATCGTTAAGCTGCAGTTTACGTTTGATGCCCCCGCTTTTTACCGTTGCATCTATATCCAGCCGGATCTGACGGAGCAATGTTTCGTCCAGGTCAACAGCCCCTGAGAACAGTACAGACATATCATTGATTCTTAGTGATAAAAGCCCCTCGTTTGTAGAGGTGCCCCGGGCGCTGAATACTAAAGCCGAATCCATTGAAAATTGCGCTATACGCTTGTCTTTCAGTCTTATGATCCCATTCATTCCCGTGAGCCGGATCTTGCCCCCTGTGGGGTTGTTCAGCGTTGCGCTGATTTTTACCCGGGCTGTCGACAAACTGGTCATGTTGAACTGTCTGACGGCAATATTTTCAATAGCTATGTCCCGGTAGCGGGAACAACCCACTGCCATCATAATGGCCAGTATACAAAGGATAAGGCTTTTCCTGTTCATGAGGCAAAGGTATACATTTAGGGTGAATATGCTATATTTGTGCCATGATTCCCTTTTATATAGAAACTTATGGTTGCCAGATGAATGTCAGTGATTCCCAGGTGGTTGCCAGCATCCTGTCAGACAATGGATACGAATCGTGCGACAGCTGGGAAGCAGCCTGTCTGGTGCTTATCAATACCTGTTCCATAAGAGAAAACGCGGAAAAACGCGTCATGTCCCGTCTTGATTTTTTTGCCCGGGTCAAACGCAAAAATCCGCAGCTGAAGGTTGCCGTATTG
This sequence comes from Bacteroidetes bacterium ADurb.Bin013, assembly GCA_002071385.1. Lineage (GTDB taxonomy): Bacteria > Bacteroidota > Bacteroidia > Bacteroidales > UBA932 > DMER64. The sequence continues at coordinate 462 of MWFB01000022.1, read as the reverse complement.
GGTTGTATGGCCACAAGGCTTGGGGACTCCCTGCTTATCCATCCGGCGGTCGATTGTGTTGCCGGTCCCGACAGCTACAGGCTGCTCCCCGCAATGCTGGATACACCAGGCAGCCAGCCCTCGCCTCGGCCCGGGATGAAGCACCCCGTAGCTTCGTCAAATGTAAAGTACAATATCCTGTCCGAAGACGGAATGCCCGGCGGGCCGCTGCCCGCCCGCATGAACGTTGAGCTTTCCGCCACGGAAACGTATGCAGATATAAGGCCTTTACGGAACATAAGCTCCGGCGTGACTACTTTTGTAACCATCATGCGCGGATGCAACAACATGTGTGCTTATTGCGTGGTGCCTTATGTACGGGGCAGGGAAAGAAGCCGGGACCCGAACTCCATCCTGGAAGAGGTGAAAAACCTGGTGGACAGCGGCTATCGTGAAGTGACACTCCTGGGACAGAATGTAGAC
>MWFB01000021.1 GCA_002071385.1 Bacteroidetes bacterium ADurb.Bin013 | reverse complement strand
AGGCCAGGGGTTTTGTCGTTTAAGGGCGTCGGCTGTGCCGCCACCACAACGAACACCCACCCAAACCCTCCCTAGCCGTAGGGAGGGCTTAGCCGGGGCAAGCCCCGGCGGAAAACGAACCCCTGACCAAAAGAGGCCAGGGGTTTTGTCGTTTAAGGGCGTCGTCTTTGCCGCCACCACAACGAACACCCACCCAAACCCTCCCTAGCCGTAGGGAGGGCTTAGCCGGGGCAAGCCCCGGCGGACAGCATTGATCACTTCCTCGAACAAAAGGTAATCCGATACAAAATACCTGCTTGTCTCACTGGAAAATTTCATCATCATTCCCGCAGGTGTATCGGCATTCAGGTTGGCACACTCACAGGTCAGATCGTTTTTTTGAGCATTGATAATGGAAAAGAAAGTGTCTTTTATTATGGTCTGACGTGCTAAGAATAGCTTTTCGTCAACAGAGTTCATAAATTATTTTCCAATCTGGTTATCAGTTCCTTCGCCAAGGCTGTCTTGTCTTCTATATGTTTTAACACTGCGGCCACAAATGGATTCTTCTCGAAAATACCCCTTACCTGTTCAAAATCAAGGCGGCATTCATCCAGATCTCCGTCGGCTCCGAAACTTGTCATGGAACTTAATGAAAATTCGTGCCGGGCATCTTCATAGAGCAACTTATCCAATCCCACTACTGCGTCTTCCCATTCCCTGACAATCGTTTTAATTTGATCCATGGTGATCTTTTGTGGATCTATATCATAGAATTCCCTGATCTTGGAATACGCCCAAGTCCATTCGTAATAGTAGTAGTTCCTGTGCATTTCCTCAACAAGGCGGTTGATATCCGCTATGGTGCGGATTTCACGGGTTTCTATCCCGCAGATCAATTTTTCAATTTCTGTTTTTGGGGCTATAAGGCCCGATATGTCCAGCCATTCACCCAGACCGATTGTCGTATCCGGACGCAAACGTTCCCTGATCTCATCTATTGACTTGAAATGTGTTTTTTCCAGACGTTTGATTATGGAGTTTCCCAGGAACTTTTTGATCGCAATTTCGTAGTACCTGATACCGTTTACCAGTGAGGTGTTTTTGATCTTGGTGCTTTTGTATGAGAAAACATCTGTCGTCTCTCCCGAGACCCTCATCAACTCCCTGAGGATGGACCTGCCGTTTAGCATTTTCTGGATCGTGAAAGGACTCAGCAGGTTGTAATTGATCTGGTCCAGTTTGACAGGATCTTTTCTCTGGTCCCGTTTTGGCCATTTCTGGACATCCCGTATGGTCCCCACACTTTTTAAGTTGACTCCGGGAATCAGGTAAGTCGTGTTGTCCTGCTCTATCAGGTATGAAAAAGGAAGAGAACTGGTGTCTGTATTGTTCACATGCCTTCCCAAGACAAGAGAAAAAGCCCCGATATGCGATGGCCATAGGATGTAAGAATCGGAAGTGGTTTTAGCGCCTCTTTCCAGGATGCCCTGGTGTATGGGCCCCAATTTGTACATATGGTTGGACTGGTTAGAACCCGAACCCGCATTCATGAAAGAAAACATGCCTGCAATGAGCAGGGTGGATTTATGATGACTGACGGTAAAAGGTCCTGCAAATACCGAAGAGGCTTCCCCGTTTTCTCCGAAACAATTACTGAAAAACAGCGAATCATGCGCAGAATAGCCTTTTCCTAGTATAGTCCCCTGGCCTATGAAGCATTTTCTGATGTTAACCCCGCTTTCCACCCTGGCCCCGGAGGATATGATAAAATCTTCACAGTTCACTCCGTGGCCCATGTAAACGGGGTCATGTGCATTTCCATTGATGCTTCCGTTAACCAGCAAGGAGATTCCTTCTATGTTCGTACATTCTCCTATTACAACATTTTTTATTATTCCCGAATGGCTGATCGTGACATTATCCCCTATGGTTCCTCTGTCAGATGATACTTTTTTGGAATATGTGCTTACAAGTTCCTGCATTCTTTTAACCAGCTCTGTTTTATGCCGGTATAATGCAAGGATGTAAGCAAAATGAGCAGTAAGCTTGTTGTTTATAGGAACTTCCCGGCCGCCTGATTCGTTAAGGACACGTACTTCCACACCGTTACCGAATGAGGACATCCCTTCCGTATAGATCTTGTCAACATTTTCTATGATACAACCGGACCCAATGTTATAATTTGCAATATAACTGTGGATGTTTTCAATGCAAGTATTGTCACCTACAGATACGTTGTGCAATTTGGCATTACAGATACCAGACTGGATCCGTATTCCGGCAGGGAGCTCTTTTTTTGTTTCAAAAACACCCAGACGGATATCCCCTGAGAAAGCAGTATCCCAGACCCTTTCCGGCCTAAAACCAGGCGCTACCCAGACTTTGGTCCAGTCTTCGGAATGACAACGCTGCTCCTTAAGACTGGCAATCTCCCCCTGGCTGATAAGACGGTAATTATCCATAAATCAGCTTAATTCCAAACAATTATATCGCTTGCAGGCTTATAGGGTATCTGGTGAACTGTAAAAGCATATTGCTTGAAATTATTGATTACCGATGCAACCCTCAATCTGCCTACTTTCAGCAACCTTGAGGAAACGTCCGGAAATTCCAGGTTAAGCGTAATAACCTGGTCTTTGGCAAATGTTACTTCCTGTAAAAAGGGGGTTGAAGTGTAATATACCATTGGAAAAACAGCATATTCAGTAATATACGTATCATCAATCAGTCCTTCAATACTTATGAATTGTACATTACATGAACGGTTAGCTTTAATGCTTATTGTAGCATATATTGTTCCTTTGGAGGGATCGTTGACGTCCCTCACTCCATTGCAGTTGATTAATGTTGCTGTAAAATAGTTCACACCATCGGTAAACTCATAAATAACCTCTTTGTACAAAAGTGATACCTGCTCCTGCTCTTTGTCGCAGGAAGAGAACACGATCATAGAAAGCATGAATGCACCAAGTAAAAGGAAAGTTTTTTTCATAAGATTATTTTGAAAAGGATTATTATCAAGGTCAAAAATAACATAAATAACGGATATGCATATCAGACGCAAGATAATTTTGCTTTGCTGCATCTCTTAAAAAAAGAAAGCCGCCCTGTTTAGACGGCTTTCGGCGAAATCGGTTCCTTGAACTAAAAACGATAAGAAACACCTATCGTATCATTAATAAATCCGTATCCAAGGTCACATATAAATGGTACGACTAATGTAAAACTTTTTTCTGAAATATCAAAAAATCTTTACCTTGTAAACAGAAAATAACTAAGAACCTTGTCATGAAAAAAATCATTTCCTTGCTGTTTTTGCTCGTCATTGCATTATTTTTCGTGCAATGCAAAAACAAAGAAAATCAAGAAACATGGGCCATTGTGCTTCACGGTGGAGCAGGGGCCGGAAAAAACATGAGGCCCGAAGTCAGGGAAAAATACCTGGACCTGCTGGACCAGGCCCTGCAAACAGGAATCCAAATGCTTGAAGAGGGTGCATCTGCCATAGACGTGGCCACACGGGTAGTCGTCTGGCTGGAAGACTGCCCTGATTTCAACGCGGGGAAGGGAGCTGTGATCAACGCTGAAGGAATCCATGAACTGGATGCGGCGGTGATGGATGGGAAAGATCTGAAGGCTGGAGCAGTTGCAGGCGTGCGTGATATAAAGAATCCCATCCTGGCTGCCAGGCATGTTATGGAAGACACTCCTCATGTGTTGCTCATAGGGGAAGGAGCCTCGGCTTTTGCTGCCTCCGTGGGGCTCACCATAGTGCCCAATTCTTACTTTTCAACCCCCGAAAGGCTGGAGCAGATCCGCAGGATCCGGGAAAAGAAGGAAAACCCAGATCCCAAAGGAACGGTGGGGTGTGTTGTCCTGGATAATAACGGCAACCTGGCGGCAGCTACCTCTACCGGAGGTATGAGTGGTAAACGCTGGGGAAGGGTGGGAGATGTGCCTGTCATCGGCGCAGGCACATATGCCAACAACAATACAGTTGCAGTTTCAGGAACCGGACACGGGGAATTATGGATCAGAAGGTGTGTGGCCTTCGATATCAGCGCCCTGATGGACTATAAAGGCTATTCTGTGGAAGAAGCTGCCCGTGAAGTCATATTCAATAAGATAGATAAGATGGAAGGCTCCGGCGGAGGCGTGATCTGTGTTGACAAAAATGGCAGAATTGCCATGGAATTCAATACAGATATCATGTACCGGGCCTGGGCCACGGCAAGCGGGCAGCGCGGGACGGCCATTGAGGATTAAGCCACCTGTGACTTTCAGCGGCCGCTTTCCAGGATCAGGTTTTTCAGATCGTTGTTGAAATCTTTCTCCGCAAGGAGCTCTTCCAGTGTCATGTGCATCCTGTAGCGCCAGTAATGGGGTACAATGGCCGGCACATTGATGCGCTCATCGTGGGGATTTTCCCGGCGCAACTTTCCCGAAACCGACATCCAGTCCTGCCACGGCAGTATGCACAGCATAGCACGACACCTAAGGTGGTCCCTGATAACCTGCATGCAAATCCAGGGTTCACAATAAACCGGAGCCTCTCCGGGCATTCCAAGAACAGTATTGAAAAACCGGTTGGTGATATTGCGGTCTTCTTCCCACCAACCCCTCAGGGTGCTGGTGTCGTGCGAGCCAGTAGTACAAACACATAAATATGGGTAAGAGGCAGGATCGCCAAAGTCCCGGTACTTGTCCTTAGGCATCCGCTGAACCTCCAGGCTGAGCATGGCCAGTTCTTTCATCAGTGGCGGCACACAATCGGGTATCATGCCCAGGTCTTCGGCACAGCATAGCATTCTTGTTGCCGTGATAAGGGGAGGCAGTTTTTTCATGGCCTGGTGGTACCAGAACTCATTGTGCCTTTTGTAAAAGAAGTGGTCGTAGAGGCGGTTGAACGCAAACTTGGAATTATCGTCCAGGGCCTTGTACGAATAGTTGAACTGGGCCGAAATCCTTGGATGGTAGGCATCTTCTTTCCCCGGCTGAGGAACAAAGAGCACGTTGGCTGCAAGATCCAGCAGGCTGTTGCACAGGATACGGTTTTCTTCGGTGTCTTTCAGGGAACTGAAATGAAGTGCAATCTTCCTTTGGGTGGAAAAAGCCTCCTTCAGATGGTAACGTCCGGGGTGTTTTCCCGGATCCAGGTATTTTTTTCTGACAAAGTCTGCCTTATCCCCGAATACAGTGAACAAAATATCATCTGTAATATAAGGCATTACCATCCTGTCCTGGTCAAAGATAAGACCCCACTGACCAACCTCTTGTGCAGACATTGGCATGGCGGGATCAAAATAACCCATCAGACCCTGTGTTTGCTGTTTTGGAATGGTCCATATCCTGAAGAAGCCAAGAATATGGTCAATACGGTAGGCATCAAAGTAACGTGCCATATTTCCAAACCGGTTCTTCCACCAGGCATATCCGTCCTTTTCCATGACTTCCCAGTTATATGTCGGAAAGCCCCAGTTCTGGCCCTGCACAGAAAATTCATCGGGCGGAGCGCCAGCCTGTGCATCCATATGGAATAAATGGGGCTCGGTCCAGGCTTCAACGCTCAGGGGAGTAATTCCTATGGGAATATCTCCTTTCAGAATAATACCTTTGCCGTTCAGGTACTTATGGGCATCGGCAAGTTGTTTGTCAAGGTGGTACTGGATGAAAATGTATACATCCAGGTTATCAAATTCCTGGCAGAAACAGGGATCGTATGTGGCATATCTGCCCCATTGAGAAAAATCTGCCGTACCGAATTTATCCCGTAAAACGCAGAAAAGTGCGTAGGGTTGCAGCCATTTCTTGTTTTCCTTGTAAAAAGTCCTGAAGGAAGATGATTTCATCACTTTCTCTCCGGTTTGTTCAAAAAGGTAACGGATGGCTTCCCATTTCAAAGCCGATACCTTGTCATAGTCCAGTTGTGGAAGTTCATTCAGAGCCTTTCTCTTCTTTTCAAACCGGGAAAGGTCTGCCGACGAACCTTTCGGGCACATGGCATTGATGTTTGCGTAAAGAGGGTGCAGGGCCATAATGGATATGCCTCCATAGGGGTAGGAGTCAATCCAGTTGTGGTACATTGTGGTATCGTTCACCGGCAATATCTGGATAACGCATTGCCCGGTAATGGAGGCCCAGTCTGCCATTTTTTTAAGGTCACCAAAATCTCCGATACCCCAGCTATCTTGGCTGCGCAACGAAAATACAGGAACTGCGGTTCCGGCGTAGCGCAAACCTTCCACAACGCTACGGTAAGGCGAATCACTGATCACCAGGTGTTTATTATTCCCGTCTTCTTCGGGCAGAGGCGGAAAGATGCGATTTTCCCCGACTTCCCATTCCACCAGGGAATTCTGTCCGTCCCTGCGGATGATATATTTATATTCGGGAGCACTCTGTCCCAGGTCTGAAAAGGATATTGCAGCTTCCCAGCAACCTGACCCGGTATATTGCATGGGAATTGCACGGGACGGATTCCACATTCCCAATCCTTCAGAATTGCCAGTCATGGCAAGGTGACACTTTGAAGGAACGGCTACACTGCGTGTAATAAGGGCAATGTCCGATTTTTTCGGTGTTGTAGTTTTATGGGTAAGAAAAACGTAGGAATAGTCCGGATCCATCCACCGGTCAATGATTACACTATTTGTTCCGGCAGGGAGTCCTTTCTGGCAGTGCGTTGCATGTTCGGAAACAACAGAGCCGTCATGACAGGAAACGCCATAACGGTAGAAAAGTGTTTCAGGTAAAGATTCAGGTTTTATCCGCAGTTCCCACCAGCCATCCTGCAGCCGGTTCATGTGTGGCGATTTTTTCAAATTTTCATTGCCTAATTCAGGTATGTTACCGCTTAAAAACAAGTAACTTTCCTGAAATGCATTGTAATGAATCCGAAAAATAATTTCCATAAAGACTTATTTGATTGTAACAAATATACCTAAAAAAAAGTTCAGTATTTTTTGTAACTTTACCCATTATGTCAAAAAGCAGCGCTACACATCTGATTATCCATTCTTTTGCCTTGGCTCACGCTCTGGTTTGTTACTTTCTTCATGACTCATCTTTTGGGGACACGTTTCTGCTTACCTGTCTGACAATTGCCATGGTTGTGGTACTAATCCGGTTATATGACGGACCGGTGGAGGTGATCGTGGGTTTGTTGCTGCTTGCTTCTTTTGCAGGTTTTTTCCTGGGAACTAAAGGGGCCCGCTTGATTCAGACGTATTTTCCGGATCTGAAAATCATCCTGAGTTACGTGGTTACAACAACATTTGTGACCGAATTCCTGGGCTGGTCCATTTTCTTTGTGGTGCGACGCAAGAAAAAATAACGGATAATGGCACCGGTAACAAAACGAACCACTATCATAGAAGTGCTGCTGCTGGCTTTCTTTGTGTTGGCATTCCGTCTGGCTTTTGAAGGGGCCATTCCTTTTTTTCAAAACAATTTCAATCTGAATTTCAACGAAACACTCAGCCGGCTCCTGGGTAACTATCCGCTGGCCCTGCTGATGATAATCCTTGATTTCCTGCTGGTCTGGATGCTGGTACGTCATATAGATTACGGAGCAAAGCCCATGTTGCGCTTATTGCTTGAACTATCCGGACTTACTGTGATCGCCCTTTTTTCTGCCATACTGGTAAGAATCATGTCTGCCCGGGATGGTCCTGCTGAGGGTTCTTTTTTCAATTACAATTTCTGGTATACCGCCCTTGCTGCTTTTTTTTTCAACATGATTTTCATAGCCGGAATGGACATATATGCCTACTACGGAAGGGTACAGAAAAAAGCCCTGGATATTGAAATAAGCCAGAAAAACAAGGCCAGGTATCAGTATCAGCAGCTTAAGCATCAGCTGAATCCGCACTTTCTTTTTAACAGCCTCAATTCGTTGGACTACCTGATCCGCACCGATGCCGGAAAAGCCAGTGAATACGTAAGAAAACTGGCCTCGCTGTACCGCCATTTTCTGAACATAGGGGAACAAGAATCCATTATGCTTAAGGAGGAACTGGAATTTGTTGAGCTTTATGTAGATTTATTGTCTCAGCGTTTTGACAATTCACTGAAAGTTACTTTCAAAATAAGTGAAGAGTACCTGAACAGGCTGGTAATCCCATGCAGCCTGCAGGTGTTGATGGAAAATGCCACCAAACACAATATTGTAAGCAAAGACAGTCCCCTGGAAATTTTGATAACAACAGAGGATGACCACCTTGTAGTGAAAAACAATGTACAGCCCAAGATCTATCAGAACTCTTCTACCGGAGTTGGATTGAAAAATATACGAGGACAATATTTATCTGTTTTTCAAAAAGATATTGTAATTATTAAAAGCGGGCAAACGTTTGAGGTTCGCCTGCCAATACCGGATTAGGCAATGAAAGTACTTATACTGGAAGACGAGATCCCTGCACAGATGCAGTTAAAGCGGCTGTTCAGTGTTTATTATCCCGATGCTATAATCGCCGCTGTCCTGGACTCGGTGGATAAAGCTGCCAGGTGGCTGGCACTAAACAGTGCCGACCTGATATTGATGGACGTAGAACTTTCGGACGGTGTCTGTTTTGAATTGTTCAACAGGATTTCACCCATGCCTCCTGTGATCATAGTCACAGCTTATGAACATTATGCTTTGGCAGCATTGAAAAAAAACGCCGTGGATTATCTTTTAAAGCCGGTGGGGGACTCTGAATTTGTGGAAGCAGTCGAAAAATGCATCAAATCCGTTGAAAGGCCACAGGACCTCCATAATCTGGGCAAACTCATAAACCAATATCAGGATTTCAAACAGCGGTTTGTCATTAAGGTAGGTGACCAGATTATTGTAATTAGCACAAAAGACATCGCGTACTTTTTTTCCGAGGATAAAAGTACCTACATCATGACCAGGGAGGGAAAGCATTACCTCTCTGATGCCAGCCTGGAGACCATTGAAGAACAGCTTAATCCAAGAGATTTTTTCAAGCTCTCCCGTAATTGCATTGCCAGTATATCGGCAATTAACTCTATATCCAAATTTTTTAACAGCCGGCTGCGCATAGAGCTGCTTCCTCCGTACAAACAATCCATATTAGTAAGCCGCCAGAGGGTCCCTGTTTTCATGCGCTGGATTGAGGGGGAATCAGACTAACAATCCGGATAGATTTTTTTGCATTTGGTCAATATTATTATGCAATTCGTCGGATTTGCTTTAATATTATTAAGGTAAAGAGATTAAATTCATAAAATTTATTATTTGATCCTTGACCATGACACAAAAGAAAATGACATTCTGGAATATCTGGAACATGACTTTCGGCTTTCTGGGTATTCAATTCGGGCTTGCCCTGCAAAATGCCAATGTCAGCCGAATTTTGCAGTCTTTCGGGGCCGATGTGAGCCATCTTTCCCTGTTCTGGATTGCTGCTCCCCTGACCGGAATGATTGTTCAGCCAATCATTGGCCACTACAGCGATCAAACGTGGACACGCCTGGGAAGGAGACGTCCTTTTTTCCTGACCGGGGCCATTCTGGCTGCCCTGGCACTTGTTCTGATGCCCAATGCGCCCATGCTGGCGCCCATTATTTCGCCCATGCTGATTGGAGCTGGGATCCTGATGATCATGGATGCCTCCATCAATGTTGCCATGGAACCTTTCAGGGCTTTGGTGGCGGACCTTCTTCCTTCGGAACAGCGGACAATGGGTTTTTCTGTGCAGACATCACTGATAGGAGTAGGGGCTGTTCTCGGGGCCATCCTTCCTTACCTGTTGACCAACTGGTTTGGTATGGCCAATACACCGGATGTAGAAGCAGGACACCTTGTTGCCAATAACGTTAAATATGCATTTTATATAGGGGCTGCCGTATTATTTGGAAGCGTTCTCTGGACAGTCATTAGTACCAGGGAGTATCCTCCTCAGGAAGGAGTAAGGCCCGAAAAACAGCCTTTCTGGCAGATCGGAAAAGATTTTTTATCTATCCCCAAAACCATGAAACAATTGGGGGTCGTTCAATTTTTCTCCTGGTTCGCGTTGTTTTCCATGTGGGTCTATATGGTACCCGCTGTTGCAGATCATTTATACGGAACTACAGACACAACTTCCCGTGCCTATGCAGATGCCGGTGACTGGGTAGGGATACTGCAGGGAGTATACAACGGGGTGGCAGCCATCTTTGCTTTTCTGCTTCCAATGATATCAAAAAAAATCAGCCGTAAGGGAACCCATGCCTTGTGCTTGCTGATGGGTGCCATCGGTTTTCTGTCATTTTACCTGATCAAAGACCCACGCATGCTTGTTTTCCCCATGATCGGGGTAGGAATCGCCTGGGCAGGGATCCTGGCCATGCCTTATTCCATCCTGGCGGGTGCGCTGCCTGCACACAAGATGGGCGTTTATATGGGCATTTTTAATTTTTTCATTACCATTCCACAGATAATCAATGGTCTGGTAGGAGGGGTAATGGTTAAATACCTGTACGGAGGCAAAACCATCTTTGCCATGGTATTCTCCGGACTCTGTCTGCTGATCGCAGCTGTAAGCGTATTCTTTGTGGAAGACAGGGATGACCCGGTACAGCTTGCTTTCAGAAAGAATAGAAAAATTGGACTATCTAACTAAAATATTATTAACTAACCTAAATGTTTATGAAAAGACTGATGACTTTTTTGCTTGCGGTCACACTCTTCTCTGTTACTTCTGTTTACGCTCAGTATGAAGTAAGGGGAACGGTCGTCGATGTTAACGGCGAAGCGGTGATTGCAGCTACGGTTCTGCAACAGGGAACCAGTTATGGTGTCACAACAGATCTGGACGGAGGGTTTACCCTTACAGTACCTTCTCCTGAAACGCTGTTGGAAATATCATACCTGGGGTATCAAACCTTAGTCGTTCCCGCGGGGAACGCAACCAGGATCGTATTGCACGAAGATTCAGAACTTCTGGAAGAACTCGTGATCATTGGCTATGGAACTGTCAAAAAAAGCGATATGACAGGTTCTGTTGTGGCCATCAGGGCAGAAGAAGTGAATCGTGGTGCGGTGGTTTCTCCTGACCAGATGCTGGTTGGAAAGGTTTCCGGACTGCGAATAACACCTGCAACAGGCCAGCCCGGTGCTTCTGCTACCATCAGGATTCGTGGTGCTGCATCCTTGAATGCATCCAATGATCCTCTGATAGTGATTGACGGAGTTCCCGTGACCGGGGACGGAGGAGCCGGAATGGGCAACCCGCTGGCTTCTGTCAACCCCAACGACATAGAAAGCTACACAGTCCTCAAAGATGCTTCTGCAACGGCTATCTATGGTTCAAGGGCCTCCAACGGTGTTATCATTATAACCACAAAGAAAGGAACGGGAAAGGGTTTTAACGTCAGCTACAATTCCAGTTACTCGGTAAAACAGAACGCTTCCTCCATCCAAATGATGACAGCCGATGAATACCGTGATTTCATGGCCACAACGTATCCCAATAACCAGATCATTCCAACCCTTCTGGGAACGGAGAATACAGACTGGCAAAAAGAGATTTACAGATTGTCCTTTAACACGGACCAGAACGTGAGTCTCTACGGGTCGACCCGTCACATGCCCTATCGTCTGAGCCTTGGGTATAACCTGGATCAGGCCACCCTCAAGGTCGGAGACAACCAGCGTGCTAACGTGGATATAAGCCTGACACCCAAGTTCTTTAAAGAGCACCTTACTGTTAATGTCAACGTTAAGGGAATTTACCAGAAGACCAACTGGGCCAATACGGGAGCCATAGGAAATGCCATGGCCTTCGACCCGACCAAACCGGTATATTTTACTAAAACCGACGGGAGCATAGATACATCAAAGGCAAATGGTTACTGGAACTGGTTCAATGCAGATGGCAGTGCCAATACCATGGCCAGCACCAACCCGCTCTCAACAATTTACGACTACACCAATTTCAATCAAACCTTGCGCTCACTCGGGAATGTCCAGCTTACTTATAAAGTACATGGACTGGAAGATTTAACGGCAAATGTGAACGCTGGTTATGACATAGCCGACACATGGGGTGAAAGGCACAACGCCCTGGGCTCCATCTCTGCCATGCGTTCCAGCAATGACTTGTTTGTTACTTATGAAAATTACAACCTGAATACATTACTGGAAACATACCTGAATTACAATCACGATTTCAGAAACAGCAACCTGGATGTGATGGCCGGTTATTCCTGGCAGCATAACTACGTTCAGTACGATGAAGAACAATTCAAGAACACGGAACCGGATGGTCCGGGTGCCCACTACTATACAGCACCCACCAATGCCAAGGAATATTATTTGCTTTCTTTCTTTGGCAGGATCAATTATTCCATCGCCTCTAAATACCTGTTCACCGTAACCTTGCGTAACGATGCCTCGTCCAGGTTCAGCAAAGCCAACCGCTGGGGCTTATTTCCCTCGGCAGCTTTTGCCTGGAACATCGGCCAGGAGAATTTTCTGAAATCAAGTAGAGCCGTTTCAGCCCTGAAACTCCGTCTGGGCTGGGGCAAGACCGGACAACAGGACATCGGTTCGGATTACTATCCTTACCTGGCCCGGTATCTTTCCTCTTCTGCTATAGAAATGAGGTATTTCATGGGTGACGGTTTCTATACCACACTGGCACCCCTGGCTTACAACGCCAACCTGAAATGGGAAACCACGGAAACCTATAACGTAGGTCTGGACTTCGGTTTTGCCAGCGATCGCATTACCGGTAGTGCCGAAGCTTATTACCGGAATACTTACGATTTGCTGAACGTGATATCCACACCCCTGGGATCCAACTTTGGAAACAGCATCATATCCAATATCGGGAACATGGTAAACAAGGGATTGGAGTTCACCCTGAACTTCATACCTGTCCAGACTGCCGACACACACTGGTCCATTGGCGGCAACATCACCATTCAGGATACTAAAATCACAAAACTGACCACCCTTAAGACTGAAGGCTACCTTGGGGTAACCACAGGATCCGGGATGGGAGGAACGGGCGGTTACAGCTCCCTGCACCGTGAGGGTTTCACGCCTTACACGTTCTATATGTTCCAGCAATTGTACGATAATGAAGGGAATCCCGTTCAAAATGGTTTGATTGACCGTGACGGTGACGGAGAGATCACAGACGCAGACCGCTATGTTACCGGTTTCAGTCCCACACCGGATGCCTTCTTTGGGATCAACACACAGTTCCGTTACAAGAATTGGGACCTGGGACTTAATGGTCACGGTTCCCTTGGCAACTACATCATCAACGGGGTGGCCATGGGATATTCCACATCCTACAGCGATGACTGGAACAAGGGTTATCTGAACAACGTGAGCAAACAATACCTGGTTCAGGGATGGACAGCCCCATCGGAAAACAATCAGAAATATTCTGATATGTTCATCGAGAATGCATCCTTCTTCCGCATAGACGATATTAACCTGGGTTATACGTTTGACAACCTCAAGTTTGCAAAAAGCATACGTATAGCTGCATCGGTACAGAACGTATATGTATTTACTAAATACAGGGGACTGGATCCCGAGATCGTGTCTTCGGACGGTGTGGACTTCAACATCATACCACGTCCCAGACTCTATACCCTGCGTCTTAACATTAACTTTTAATACAAGGCAGATATGAAAAAGATATTGAAAAACAGTTTTCTGCTGGCGTTGGCATTCATTTTCCTGCTGACCTCGTGTATCAACGACCTGGATACACTGCCGCTGAATGAAACAGATGCTACCTCGGAGACCGCATACGCAGAGCCTTCCAGTTATTTGAACGGCCTGGCCTATCTATATGGATACTGGGCACTTGTGAGCCAGAATGACATGGGATCACCGGATATTGCCGTAGCCGATGCCGGACAAAGTGAGCTTAGCCGTATGTATATGGTTTTGAACGAACTCTCCACAGACTCCTTTAAAATCATTTGGGGTGACAACTATATAGTTCCCATTCAATACCATCGCTGGACATCAGCCGATAACGAAGCCATTATTGCCGTTTATACACGCTGCATGAAAGGCATTACCCTGGTCAACGAGTACCTTATCCAGACTGCGGATGAAAAACTAAACGACAGGGGACACTCAGCCGAAATTGCCACGGTACACCAGTATCGTGCCGAAGCCCGCTTCAACCGTGCTTTGTATTATTACCTGCTCATGGACCTGTTCGGAAATCCTCCTTTTGCACTTGAAGAGAACATTGGCGGGGAACTTCCCAAGCAGATAGGCAGGGAAGCCCTTTATACATGGTTGGAAGAAGAATTGCTTGACCTGGCCAACAGTACCGACATGCCCGCCAAAGGCGCTGTCCCGTATCCTCGCGCCACCAAGGGATCTGTATGGGCTTTACTGGCCCGCATGTATCTGAATGCCGAGGTATATACCGGATCGCCACAGTGGCAGAAAGCCAAGGATGCTGCCGGCACTGTCATTGGAATGGGCTACACGCTCCACCCCAATTACCAGGAGCTGTTCATGCAGGACAACACCACAAACGGAGCAACGCAGGAGTTCATATACGCTGTTGTTTACGATAAGGACAATACGCAAAGCTGGGGAGGTACCACCCACCTGGTTTCTGCAACACTCAGTTCTGATGCCAACAATGCCATTGCCAAAAACCTGGGTCTGAGTGGCCTGCTGAATCCCGAAACCTGGAATGGTTACCACGTAGCCGATGATTATGTACAGCGTTTTGAACTCGAAGGAGTACAATGGGGAGCAACCTCAGGATTTGGCTATGACCGTGAAAAAAGCGACAAGCGTGCCTTCTTCTACAACATCGGTTCAAGCAAGGATTTTGACAACACTACCACCGATACCGGCTGGAGGTGCTGGAAATTCACCGGTCTGTATTCAGACGGACATACGGTATCGGATGCTGAATCGAATTACAAATTCTCGTCCATTGACTACCCCATCTTCAGACTTGCCGAAATGTACCTGATCTATGCTGAAGCCAATGCCCGTATGAGCGGCGGTGTCGTTAACGACCCCACTGCCAAGGGATACATTAACCAGCTTCGGGAACGGGCAGGAGTTGCCTCAAAGACACCTGAGACCATGGATCTGGACTGGCTGTTGGACGAACGTGCCCGAGAGTTGATGTGGGAAGGACACCGCAGGACAGACCTGATACGTTACGGTTATTTCACTTCCATGCAATATCCCTGGACCCTCAAGGGCGGGGTTTTGAACGGAAAAGTATCCTTACCGGAACACCGCAAAGTATATCCCATCATACTGAGCGATCTGAATGCTAACCCCAATCTGGTTCAGAATACAGGATACTAACATAAGAGGATTCAATAAATGATTACGATTATGAAACATACAAAATATATTACTATGTTGGTTGCCTCTGTGCTGGTTCTCGTTTCCTGTGACATTCAGATCGAGAAGGCATTTCTGAATCCGGTTTCCGGATTCAAGGCACCGGTCTTGCTTTCACAAGGCTCGGTTATCATCAACGAGGATAACAATAAAACCGAAAGCGTGACCTTCAACTGGTCCAGCGCTTCCTTTGGCCCTGCCGTTCAGGTGGAATATTCCCTTTACGCAACGGCTAACTCCCAGACCGCCTTACTCGGCTCGTCTTTTACCAACTCCCTGTCTGTATCAAAATCTGACCTGAATGGGGTGGTTGCCAACGACCTGAAAGTAGGTGTCAACGCAACGGCAAGCATCAGCGCCTACCTGGTAGCCAAAGTTTATGGCACCAACGTGGAAAGCGTTACTTCAAACTCCATTGCATTTAATGTTACCACTTTTGCCGCAGCGTTACGCTCACTCTACCTGCCCGGCAATTACCAGGGCTGGAAGATTGAACAGGCTCCTGAATTTTGGGAAACAGACGGTGGAACCAACGTTTACAAGATCATGGTGGATCTTGAAGACGGATCGGATCAATACTCCTACTTTAAGGTAACAGTTGCGCGCAACTGGTCCGATTTAAACTGGGGCTACAACTTCCTGACACCTTCCTGGTATTGCCCAGAACAGTCCGACTCCAACCTTTCTGTTGACCTGACCGAGGGAAACATATACGTGTTGACAGTCAAACGCGGCAAGATGACCATTGATAAACAGCTTGTTAAGAAAGTCGGTATCATCGGTGCCTTTGACGAAAGCGGCTGGGGTACCGAACTGGACATGGTTTACGATGAAGTCAACAACCTGTGGGTATCTCCCGCCATTACCTTCAGCGGTGATAAGAACTTTTTGATCCGCCTGAACGAAAGCTGGGACGATAAATATGGAACCAACAACGAAGCAAGCACAAGTGTGGAAAGCGGAGTCAAACTGGTAAAAGGCGGCGGGGACATTAATGTTCCATCTACCGGCACCTATATCATGAAACTCCACGGCAACAGGACTCCTTTCGTTCTGGTTATGGAAAAACAGTAAATGATTAAAGAGACGCAATTATGAAAATACTAAAATATTTATTTGCTACAGCCATCGTGAGTCTGTCAGCCGTCTCCTGCGAGGTGATCAGTGAAGACGCTTTTTCTACAGCGCCCGTACCTCCTGAAATGTATGCACATTCCGATATTCTGATGACCTCCAACACGATGGATGAATTTGTGAATTTTTCCTGGAAGCCTGCACGTTTCCTGGGTGAAGGACTCACCTATGATCTGTACGGCAAATTCGGAGAATCAACAACAAAACTGGCATCGACCTCCGAACTTTACTACAGGGTACCAAAAACCGAGTTCAAGACAGCTCTGTACAGTGCTTTTCCAGCACTGCCGGAAAATGACACCTTTACCATGTCTTTCTTTGTCTCGGTGACAAACCAGGATGAATCATTTGAATCCGATCCGGTAACCATTGACATATATGCTTATGGTGACGCCGTTTCCCCGGAAACGTCCGCCCTGGTTGAATCGATAGTTCTGGATGTGACCGATCCTGAAGGCGTGCTGGAACTCCTTACCTGGGAACCGGCAAGGCTCGGGTATAATGAAGAGATCACCTACAGTGTATCTTTGCAATACGGTGAAACAGCTGCGATTGTGCTTCTTGCTTCGGATCTGAAGGAAACAAGTTTTTCCATCACAGTGGATGCACTGAACGAAGCCGCTGTTGCCGCAGGGGCCCCTGAAGCAGCTGCCGCCGATTTGGATTTCACAGTCAGAGCTTTCTCGGCCACTTATCCGGACGGTGTCATTTCAAACACTGTCACCATTAACGTCACCACTTACATTGCAACGTATCCCGAGTACATGTACGTACCCGGAGCATACCAGGGATGGAATCCCGCCACAGCTCCAAAGATCAAACATTCCTCGGTCACAAAGGGATTGTATGAAGGAATGATAGACCTGAGTGTGGAAGGCGGAGGTGATGTAGGTTTCAAATTCTCGCCTGTACCCGCATGGGAAAATGACTTTGCCATCGCCAATATAGAGAAGACCACTTTCGGAAACGGATATACCGCGTTAACCGGAAAGGGAACAACCGGTGGTGACATAACCGCTCCCTCAGGCATGTATAACATCCTACTGAACAAGAAGCTCAACACCCTGTACATGATCCAGGTCGAAACACTCAGCCTTATAGGATCTGCACCCGTTGCCAGCAATGGGTGGGTCAATGACATTGATATGACTTACGATCCCGTAGCCCATACTTTCTCTGCCATAACCAATATGCAGGAAGGAGAATTCAAGATCCGTGTGAACCACGACTGGACACATTCGGCAGGAGGAACAGTGGATAACGTAAGCTTCGGAAAGGGAGACAACATCAGCTTTACCCGCACACCGGGCGAATACAAGGTGGTGCTGAACGTGGGGGTTAATCCTTACACCATCAAATTCATCAACACCAGTTTCCCTGAAAAAATGTATGTACCAGGAAACCACCAGGGGTGGAATCCTGCTGCCGCACCCGTACTTAACGGTGACAATGAAGGACATTACGAGGGTTATGTGACACTTACCGATATCTTTAAATTCACCAGCGCACCCGACTGGAACCACACCAATTACGGCGGTTCCATGGAGTCGCTGGATACCGATCCCTCTGCAGGTAACCTTCAGGTGCCCGCTCCCGGGTATTATTACCTGAAGGTTGACCTTACCACCATGAGTGCGACAGCAACCCTTATAGACAGGGTAGGTGTCATAGGCAGCTTCACCGGATGGGGAGAGGATGTTCCAATGACCTACGATCCGAATACTGACCTGTGGACAGCCACCAATCTGCCATTCCCTGCCGGAACCGAATACAAATTCCGCATGAACAACGATTGGGCCATTAACCTGGGTGGGGATCCGAATGATTTGAAGCAAGACGGAGCTAACCTGAAAGCAGATGCCGGCATGTATACTGTTATCCTGAGCCTGGCCACCACACCGTACCATATGACCATTACACGCACGGGGGACCTGGTTTCTGAATATGGCACAGAAGTGGTAGTTGCGGGTGATTATTCCGGCCATTCCTGGAGCGCGACCGATGATCCTAAACTGCAAGGTTCCGGCGACGGAACGTATAAAGGTGCCATAACCATGTACAATATGCAATACGGATTCAAGATCGTGGAAAGCGGGAATTGGATAGCAGGCCAGCTTGTGGCTGATTCCCAGTACGAATTCACGCTCTACACGGGAGACAACATGATGTTGCCGAACGGAACGTATTTCTGGAGTGTGGACCTTCCCGACACCAAGGCCGTGGCAACACCTGTGACTGTGGTAGGTCTTATCGGCAGTTTTGAAGGCAGTGCCTGGGGAACGGACGTTGCCATGGATTTTGACCAGGAAACCCTGACCTATTCGGCAACCTTGAACCTGGCCGCAGGGAATGAATTCAAGATCCGCTTCAACAACAACTGGGACCTTAATCTGGGTGGTGATATAACTAATCTTACCCATAACGGTGCCAACATAATGGTCCAGGAAGCCGGAACATACCGTATCGTTCTGAATATGGCCAACACTTCTTCTCTGACAATGACAAAGCAGTAAGGCAATGAAAAGGAGCGCAATAATACTTTGCGCCCTTTTCCTTCTCTTTGCATCTTGTCGGAAGGAACCCACACCGGGAAGCGATCCGGATAACGGAGCTTCATTCTCCAGGGTAAAGGAAACTCCCCGGGCATGGGATGGAAACAAGAGAGCTGATATCACCTATCAGCTCCTTGTTTATTCATTTGCCGATAAGGACGGAGACGGATGGGGCGATTTTGAGGGACTTGCGGACAAGCTGGAGTACATTGACCGGCTTGGCGCCACTGCAATATGGCTCTCACCCGTTCATCCGGCTATGTCCTATCACGGTTATGATGTGAAGGATTACAGCAAGACCAATCCTGTATACGGCACGATGGACGATTTCAAGGATTTTGTCCGGGCTGCCCATCAAAAGGATATAAAGGTTTACCTGGATTATGTCATCAACCATACGGGCAGGGAACACTGGTGGTTCAGCCAGGCTATCCGTTCTTCCGACAACCCGTACCGGGATTATTACATATTTTCGGACGATCCGCGCTCCGATATCATTGCCGGTAAAATTCCAATGATAAGAACGGAAGGGGCATCTGGTTACGACAGCGGACAGTGGTTCACCGTTTCCACAACAGGTGATAAAACCCTTGCATTCAAGCTGGACTGGAGCAATCCTGCCCAGCCAAAGCTCACTGTGACAGAAACGGAAACGGCAGACCCGGACAATGATGCCCCTGCTGCCGACAATGCCAAATACTTGTATTTTGGTGATGGTGTTATCAGGCAATTCCATGACAAGGGTGGGGGACAATATGAATTGGTGACAAATTACTCCTCGTCCTGGGGCTTTTTGATACGCACCAGTACCACCCAATGGAACAACAAAACCAAATACGGGGCACAAAGCACCTCGGCTTCAATGATCACTTACGGCAAACCGTTTGTCCTTTATACCCATGACAATCCCGACAATGTATACGATCTGCAGCTGCCGGGTTCCACCATGTTCCACTCTCATTTCTGGACGAACTGGTTTGCAGACCTGAATTACGGAGCAGTAGAAACGGCAGAACAGAGTCCGGCTTTCAAGGCTATTGTGGAAGATGCCAAAGTCTGGATAGATGCAGGCATTGACGGTTTCCGCCTGGATGCTGTCAAACATATTTACCACAATGAATTTTCAGATGAGAATCCGGAATTCCTTAAAAAATTCTATAAAGCCGTAAATGATTATTACAGGCTGTCCAGGAATCAGGATATTTATATGGTAGGGGAGGTGTTCTCCGGGTATGAAGATGTGGCTCCGTACTATAAGGGACTGCCTGCCCTTTTTGAATTCTCTTTCTGGCACCGGCTGCAATGGGCCCTGGGTCAGAACACAGGCTGTTACCTGGCTAAGGATATGTTTACCTATCAGAACCTTTACAAGCAATACAGGACAGATTACATACGTGCCACAAAACTGTCCAACCACGATGAAAACCGCGCTCGCTCAGATCTGGGAGGGTCACTGGCCAAGTCAAGGCAGGCAGGTGCCATACTGCTTACCGCTCCGGGATCTCCCTATGTTTATTACGGGGAAGAAATGGGCTACATAGGGACAAAAACACGCGGTGATCTTTACGTAAGAAGCCCTATGTACTGGGGAGACAGCTACACCACCAGTTATACAGATGAAATCGATCAGGCCCTGCCACCGGCCGTCGGTACCGTTCTTACACAACAGGCAGACACAGCTTCCATACTGAATGTTTACCGAAGGTTTTCCAGGGCCAGGAACACGTATCCGGCTCTGGCATCAGGAACCATGACCGAGCACCCGGTATACAACGACAAAGCATCTGCGAGCTTTCCCCAGCTGGCTGCATGGTACCTTTCCGGAGGCGGTGAGAAGCTGCTTGTCCTGCATAACCTGGGAAAAGACCAGGTTACGTTTGCCCTTAACGACGCAATTGATCATGCGGTTGTTACCCTGGGCAATGTATATATTCAGAAAGAAAAAGAAACAAACAAGTTGAAGATGGATTCGTATTCATCTGTTGTTTTCAAAATAAAATAATGCGACCATGAAAAGCTTTTCCTGTTTGCTTCTGACGGGGATCCTTGTCCTTTTACAGGCATGTTCACCTTCCGTTTCCAGGAAATCTGTTTTTGATGTGCTGGAACCAGCAACAGTCCTTAACCTGGAACAGGATACAACCATAGTTCTGGTAAGGGACTATTTTCCATCTATAGACAAGGTTGACAGGACGGATTCACCCAACCTGAAGGTGATACCTTACCAGGGACAGGATACGGTGATGATCATCCTGCACGAGGACACGCCCGCAATGACTGTGCTCAATGTGCACACCAAAGGTCAGGTCGGAAACATACCGGTCCGGAGAATGACATTGCAAACACAGGCAGCTCCACGTCTGGCCGTTTTTCCGGCATCACCAGATACAGATGCCCTTTTTACCGTAAGGATTGAGAATGGTCCGGCCACGTTATACCTCTTCTGGCAGAACAGCCTGGTACAGACAGTACGGATCACGGATGTATACAATGTACTGTTGCCGGGATTCACTGCATTGATGGACAGGTCATGGGTGCGGGTTTATGCAGTAAACCAGGGCGGTCATTCAAACGACCTGCTCATCCCTCTTGATAAGGGCCGGCCGGTTTTGAGGCAGGATCAGATCACCCGCAGCGATAAGCATGCACGAATCATGTACCAGGTGTTTGTAGACCGTTTTTTCAACGGAAATCCTGCCAACGATCGCAGGATCAATTCTCCGGAAGTGCTTCCCAGGGTAGATTACCAGGGAGGCGACCTTGAAGGGGTGGTCCTGAAGATCAAAGAGGGATTTTTTCGCGAACTGGGTGTCAACACCATATGGCTTTCCCCCATAACACAGAATCCCTATGACGCCTGGGGACAAATAGAAGATCCCAAAACCAAATTCAGTGGTTACCACGGATACTGGCCTTTGTACATAACAAAAGTGGATGACCGGTTTGGGAATGAACAGGTCCTTACAGAGCTGCTGGACAGGGCCCATGAGGATAATATGAATGTTATCCTGGATCATGTAGCCAACCACATGCACATAAACAGTCCCACTTTACAGCAACATCCCGACTGGGTTACATCTCCTGTGACGCCCGACGGGCGCCCCAATTTTGAATTATGGGATGAATTCAGGCTCACCACCTGGTTTGACAAACACATTCCCAAATTTGATTTTTCAAGGCCGGATGTATGCCAGGCATTGTCCGATTCCGCGCTTTTCTGGTTGCAACATTTTGATTTAGACGGTTTTCGGCATGATGCCACCAAACACATCGACGAGTTGTTCTGGAGGACGCTTACCCGGAAAATAACCAAGGAGTTTCCCGACAGGACAGTTCTACAGATTGGAGAAACGTATGGTTCACCTTCTTTGATAGGTAGTTACGTAAAAAAAGGAATGCTGGATGGCCAGTTTGATTTCAACCTGTACTATGCTTTTTTGAACGCCACCGTTGCCCCGGGAGGATCTTTTGAGAATTTATGGGATCAGCTGGAAACATGTCTGATTCAATATGGGTATCATAACCTGATGGGGAATATCAGCGGCAACCACGACATGGCAAGGTATATATCCCTTGCCGGAGGTGATCTGGGCTTGGATGAAAACCAGAAGCTGGCAGGCTGGAAAAGAAGGATTGGTACCGGTAAACCCGAATCCTTCGATTACCTGGCCATGCTACACGCCTTGAACATGACCTTGCCTGGAATTCCCTGCATATATTACGGAGATGAAATTGGAATGCCGGGAGCCAACGACCCGGACAACCGCAGGATGATGATCTTTGAAGGCTATACACCACAACAGGTTCGTCTGAAAGAAAGGGTAAGGAGGTTGACATCGCTCAGAAGCACAAACCTTGCCCTGCTCTATGGTGATCTGTTCCCGCTTCACGTGAGCAGGGATGTGCTGGCCTATGTGCGCATTTACATGGGAAAAGCCGTTGCAGTGTACCTGAACAAGGGTCATGATTTCTTCGATATCCGTTCCCTTAGTTTGCCTTTTGGCCTGAGCACCGACAGTATGGTCCCGTATATGGGAGAAACCGTTGTAGCACCGCAAGGTTTCACAATCATGGTAATTGAATGACAGAATACAATGAAAAAGACACTGATTATTATTAGTTTTATGATGATGTTAGCAGGAGGATGCACACAACAGGGCGGAGAAGAAATCCATCCACAATGGATTAGAAATGCCGTTATTTATGAGGTGAACACAAGACAGATAACTACGGAGGGAACTTTCAACGCCTTTGCCGACATGTTGCCCGGATTAAAGGAACTGGGGGTGGATGTGTTATGGTTTATGCCCATCTATCCTATCGGGATGGAAGGACGTAAAGGAACCCTCGGCTCATATTATTCCATAAGGGATTACGGCGCGGTCAATCCGGAATTCGGAACATTGGAGGATTTCAAACTGTTGGTTGACAAAGCACACGAACTGGGTATGAAGGTCATTCTGGACTGGGTGGCAGCTCACACTTCCCGCGATGCCGTTTGGCTGGACCAGCAAGACTGGTATATAAGAAGGCCCGACGGAGAGCCCGAATTCCTGTATGACTGGTCCGATGTGGCACGTTTGAACTACAATAACCAGGAGATGCGCCAGGCCATGCTGGATAAAATGCTTTTCTGGGTGGAAGAGGTCAATGTGGACGGTTTCCGCTGCGATATGGCCGATCTGACACCTGTCGATTTCTGGAATTGGGCCGTTCCTGTCTTGAAAGAGCACAAACCCGGTATCTTCATGCTGGCGGAATCAGAGAATCCCATAAATACCAGGGAGGCATTCAATGCATACTATGCCTGGAGATTTCACCATACCATGAACAGTGTGGCCAGAGGAGAAAAGGTTGCGGACAGCCTGAGAAAAGACCTGAATAGCATGAACACTGAATTTGGTCCGCATGCCATCCCCCTGCTCTTTACCTCAAACCATGATGAGAATTCATGGAGCGGGACCGAGTTTGAACGAATGGGAGACGCGGCACTGCAGATGGCAGCCTTCACCTTTGTGCTTCCCGGAATTCCCCTGATTTACACGGGACAGGAAGTGGGTAACATCAAAAGACTGCAATTCTTTGAAAAAGACACCCTGCAACCTTCCGATCCCGATTCTTTCATGGAATTCTATAAAAACCTCATCAAGTTAAAAAAGAGTTCAGATGCTTTGCAGGTACCTCCATACGGAGGCATCCTCCAGGAAGTGCCCCACACAGCTGCCTCCTCAGTATTTGCTTTCATAAGGGAAAAAGCAGGCAGCAAAGTGCTGGCCATTTTCAATTTTGACAGCCAGCCGGTCTCTTTCAGGTTTACAGGAAACCTGGCAGACGGGACATATACGGACTGGAATGATCAAACCCTTTTCAACGTTACTCCTGATTACAACTGGGATATGGAACCGTATGGTTTCAGGATCCTGACTTCACAATAAAGCCATGAAAAGATTTTTTTTCCTTATCGTCCTTCTTACATTTATGACAACTACTGCCAGCGCTGTACAAACCGGTAAACCGGTAGTGCAACGCATAGAACCTCCTTGCTGGTGGGTTGGTATGGAAACACAGCTGCAGCTCATGATCCATGGCCCGGGTCTGGGCGAAGGAACGGTCACCGTGTTGACTCCCGGTATAGCTATTGCTGCTGTTCACAAAGCAGACAGCCCCAATTACTTGTTTCTGGATATAAACATACCCGCGGGTGTTCCGGCGGGAGATTATACATTCCAGTGGTCAAACGGAAAAAAGAAATTGAATTTCGTTTATACCCTGCATGAAAGGACTGAGAATTCCTCAAAACGTTTCGGGCTTTCTTCCTCGGATGTACTGTACCTGCTCATGCCTGACCGGTTTGTGAACGGAGATCTCGAAAATGATTCCACTCCCTGCACGGCAGAAAAAGCGGACCCTAAAGATGATTACGGACGTCAGGGAGGAGACCTGGAAGGGATACGCATGAGCCTGGATTACCTTGAAGAGCTGGGGATTACTTCTGTCTGGCCGACACCCGTTACCCTTGATGATGAGCCGGCGGTATCGTACCACGGATACGCCTGTGCCGATTATTATAAGATCGATCCGCGTTTCGGAACGAATGAAACTTACAGGGAACTCGTAAAGGAGGCAGCATCAAGGGGCATATCATTTCTGCAGGACATAGTGCCCAACCATTGCGGCACGGCCCACTGGTGGATGAAAGATCTGCCTTTTAAAGACTGGATCCATGTCTTTGGCACATATACACGCTCCAACTATGCCATGAGTACCCATATGGACCCCCATGCTGCAGCCATTGACAATGAATTGTGTACACAGGGGTGGTTTGATACCTCCATGCCCGATATGAACCTGGAGAATCCATTTGTACTGCAGTATTTTATCCAGGCCACGGTCTGGTGGATGGAATACGCCGGTCTTGCGGGAGTCAGGATTGATACGTATCCCTATTCAAACGAGAAAGCCATTTCCGCCTATACTGCTGCCCTGAGAAAGGAATATCCCAACGCTACCGTTCTGGCAGAATGCTGGTTCAACTTTCCCCACCAGGTTGCTTACTGGGAAAGGGGACCATGGCCCAGCGGTCCTACGGTGATGGATTTCCCCCTTATGGGAGAAATTTCACGTGCTTTCATAGAAGACACCAATCCCGGCTGGGGACAGGGCATGGTCCGCCTTTACAATATGATCGCAAACGATTTTGTATACAAAAATCCCAACGAATTGCTGGTTTTTGGAGAAAATCATGACACAAACCGCATGTATGAAACTCTGGGCCGCAACCCGGAAAAATTGAAAATGGCATATACTTTTCTTGCCACCACCCGTGGAATTCCCCAGATATATTATGGGACAGAGGTTCTTCTGGCCGCCCGTGACAGCAAAAAGCTGGGCCACGGGGAAGAAAGGGCCCCCATGCTCGCCCGGGTACTGACAGCAGAAGGCCGCGATCCCCTGGAAGAAAATGTATTCAGTTACATATCAAGGCTGCTGACCTGGAGAAAAACCTCGCAGACCGTGCAATACGGCCGGTTGCTTCACTTCCTGCCCGATTACGGGGAGAACATGTATGTTTATTTCAGGATACTGGACAATGAGTGTGTGATGGTCCTGATAAACAACGGAAACGAACCGGTCGCGGTTGACTGGCAGAAGTATGCTGAAGGCCTGGGCAAGGCTTCCAAAGGCACAGAAGTAATGAGTGGAAGGGAAATTACGGTCGGGCAATCAATACAGGTACCGGCTCAGACCGCAATTTTCTTTACCTTTGCAGGTATATGAGGAATGCACTGACAATACTATGCATATTGTTATTATTACCTGCCTGTAACCAGGGGACGAAACGGATACCTGCCAATGATTTGGAACAGGTACTCCGCGAGATGTTTCTGACAGACGTGATCCTGGAACGCAGCGAGACGTTGAAAATTCTGGCCGATTCCACCTTGGTCTATCCGCCCATCCTGGATAAGTACGGTTATACAACTGAGCAGTTCATGGCCACCATGAATTATTATTCAACAAGGCCAACACGGTTCAAATCCATGCTCAGCAGGTTGCGCAAGTCCCTTGATGAAGAAAGGACCCTCTATAATGAGCAGTTGACCCTTAAAGAAGAACAAAGGGCTCTTGTTGAGCGTTTCAACAACTGGCTCAGGGATTCTGTAGCAGACAAACACGATCTGGTGTTGAAACAGTCCCTTAAGCAGATCCTGCCTTACGATCCCTCCCGGGAACAAGAATGGAGCGTGGACAGGGATTCTTTGTACAAAGCACAACCGCTGCGTATCCTTGCAGTTGTTGACACCACTTCCCGTCGCGATTCCATCCCGCTTTACCTGGAGCGTCCCAAGCCCTTCAAGCCGAGAGGCATGGTAACCATAAAGTTGGATTGATATGGAAAAATTGTCATTCACCAGTCCTGTTTTTGGTCCGATACACAGCAGGCGCCTTGGCTCCAGCCTGGGGATCAACCTGATGCCAGCATCCCGGAAGGTGTGCAATTTCAATTGCATTTATTGTGAATGCGGATGGACTCCGGATCCCCTGCAGCAGGCAGAAACAGAGAATTCCCTGATGCCCGGGCGCGAAATTGTTACCCGTGACCTGGAAGAAAAGCTGCATACGCTGGCCGGCCAGGGGAAAGCTCCCGATGCCATCACATTCTCGGGGAACGGAGAGCCCACCTTGCATCCCGATTTCTCAGGGATCGTTGAGGATACCGTGGCCCTGAGAAACAAATGGAGTCCGGGCACAAAGGTTTGTGTGTTGTCCAACTCGGCAAACCTGGACAAAAAAGGTGTAATGGAAGGGTTGATGATGGCAGATCTGAGAATCATGAAGGTTGACTCGGCCATTGAAAAAACGCTCCGGCTCATAAACAATCCCGGAGCAGGCTATTCCCTGGAACGGATTTTGTCCCGGTTGAAGCGGTTCGGAGGGGATTTTACCCTGCAGACGTTGTTTTTCACAGGAACCATAGGTGGAAAGGAGGTAGACAATACAACGGAAGAGGAGCTGGCAGCATGGTATGATATGGTAAATGAGCTGAAACCCCGGCAGGTGATGGTTTATACGCTGGACAGGCCGACACCGGCTCCCGGTTTGAAGAAGTGCCCGGCAGAAAAAATGGAAGTTATTGCCAAAGTGTTGAAAGAGAAGGGAATAGAAGTCATCGTCGCAGGATAAAGAATCATGAGGACAGTCATCCAACGGGTAAAGGAAGCCTCGGTCTTTATTGACGGGAAATGCAAGGCTTCCATAGTCGAGGGCTTGCTGATACTTGCCGGTTTTGAAGCATCAGACAACAAGGAAGATCTGGAATGGATGGTACGCAAGATCATCAATTTGCGGATCTTTGACGACCCGCAGGGCGTGATGAACCTTTCTGTGATGCAGACCGGAGGCCAGTTGCTGGTGGTAAGCCAGTTTACCCTGCATGCATCTACCAGGAAAGGGAACCGCCCGTCCTACATCAAGGCGGCAGGACCGGAAATTGCAGTGCCCCTGTATGAATCTTTTTGCAGCATGCTGGAGGATTTTTCCGGGGTAGCCATACAGACGGGGGTCTTTGGTGCAGAAATGGAAGTGAAACTGAACAACCACGGCCCCGTTACCATAATCATAGACAGTAAAACAAAAGAATAACATGGAAACGCTAAAACAATGTTTCAGCTTTATTGACCTGACCACCCTGAACGCCACTGATACCGGGTCAAGGGGCCGGATGTTTGCAGAGAATGTGAATCGTTTTTCCAGGGAATATCCCGAAATGCCCCATGTGGCTGCCATTTGTGTTTATCCTGCATTGATCCGGGCTGTCAGGGAAACCTTGCAAGTGCCGGGTGTTTCCATAGCTGCTGTGGGAGGCGGTTTTCCGGCATCGCAGACTTTTACGCGCATCAAGGAATATGAATGCGCTCTTTGTGTAGAAAATGGAGCGGACGAAGTGGATATTGTCATATCGCTGAATTATTTCTTTTCCGGACATTATGACCTTGTTGCCATGGAGATAAGGAATATTCGCCAGGCTATAGGCGCGGGAACACATCTGAAGGTCATCCTTGAAACTGGAGCCCTCAAAACAGAAGAAAATATCCGCAAAGCATCATTTCTGGCCATGGAGAACGGGGCCGATTTCATCAAGACTTCCACTGGCAAGATGGAACCTGCCGCTACCCCTTTTGCTGCCCGCATCATGTGCCAGTGCATAGCCGACTATTACGAGCAGACACACAGGAGGGTAGGATTCAAGCCGGCCGGTGGTATCGTAACATCAGACCAGGCACTTGAATATTACGGTATTGTTGAACAGATCCTGGGACCTGAATGGTTGAACCCTTCTCTGTTCCGGATAGGGGCAAGCCGTCTTGCCAACAATTTATTGAAAGATATCTTATCGCAAGACCTTGCGTTTTTTTAGTTTTTGTCTATCTTTGCAAGCCCTGAGAAGAAACGCCCGGATGGCGGAATTGGTAGACGCACTAGTTTCAGGGACTAGCGAGAGCAATCTTGTGCAGGTTCGAGTCCTGTTCCGGGCACCAAAATAAACCACAGGTTAGTTAGTATCAACTACTTGTGGTTTTTGTATTTTAAAAATCCCCGACCATATCCCCGACTTAATAAAAAAGCATCCCAAGATATCTAGTCCCAGGATGCTTGATTGCACACAAAAACAGACCTCATATGTCTGCTTTGCGAAACAAAGATAATCAATTATTTAGAATATAGGTAGAGCCATTCTCTAAGGATTATCTACTTATTATTGTTCTGTCCCATCCTACTGGTCAACTTTCTGTTAGGCATATTTAATTCATAATTCCATCTGAACTTCTCTGCTTTGTCCCATCCACAGCCTGGGACACCTGGGACACCCGGGACATTACTCCCTCTTCACCCCCTCCACATCCAAATCCAGCTCATTGACCAGCAGCACCAGTTCCTCCAAATAGCCCACATCTGCCAGCTCCTTGATATTGTCCAGCTCCTCCAAATTCCCCACATCCGCCAGCTCCTTCATATTACACCCACTCACCAGTCCCTTCAACTTCAAAAAAGTAGGATGCAACCTGGGATCCTCATACTTCTCCACCTGGGTAATGGCCATATGTTCTTTCCTGTGCTGCCGGATCAGCAGATCCGCGATATCCACGTGATTGACCCTGTCCTCAGCAGTAGCGCTCTCCTCCAGCACATCCGACACCGTAATGTCCAGCCCCCGCACCTGGGACAATTTCTCTTTCCACTCCAGGTACCCGTCCACATCCGGAAAAGCCACTACCTTGCGTCCCCTCAAAACTTGTAGCCGGTCGTTGAGCTGGGACTTTCCCCCAGTGGCCAGCCATATGTATTCAGGCCAGAAAGAACTGCAAATAACCGCGGTCTTCTCACTTTCCACCAAGGCCACATTCTTGAGCGGATACTGCCTCAACAGATGCTCCCCAAACAGGCACTGGGTCAACTCCCAACCTGCCGGCAACCGCAACCCGGGATTGCCGGACTGTTTCAAAACGGAGTGGACCCAGGTAATCCGTCCCCCCACTTTTTCATCCTTGATTCGTTTCCCTGTCTGCCGGTTGTACTTCATGATCTTCCCAGTCCTGCAGCGACCCTGTGTATCTACCTGGTAAAAAATCACGTCCCTGCTTTTGGTTACGCCTATATGGTACTCTTTTACGATGTTGACGGTGTTTTCCCTGCCAATCATGCTGGTCAGAAACAGGGTAAAATCGCTGTCTATTTCCGGATTTACCGTGCTTTTTACGATGTCTGTCGTTATGGTCCATAATTGTTTTTTGAGTTTTGTTTTTACTACTGGCTGAGGTATGCGGAAAAAGTTGTCTTTCCAGTCGGGCCGAGCCGAGGGATTATCGGCAAAAAACTGCTTCGGTGTGTAATGATACCCGCAACTGCTTTCATGGTTGCACCTTCCCACCACCTCATTCAAAAATTCCCCGTTTTCATCCACATAGAACGTAAAACAGAGCTTGTCCCCGCAAGCGGGTTGCTGACACAAAATGAAAGGGGGAGCCTCGGCAAAAAGAAAAAGCTTCCCTTTCTTTTGGTGTCAGCGAAGGGAACTGGATGCAAAAGCACCGGAAGCCTCTGCGCGCTAAAAAATTCCCGGTTCTTTGTGAAGAGAATTGAACATCGTAAATAAACATATATTTTTTCTGTACGGCACCTAAGGAATTAAGCTTCTTTTTTTCTCTATATTTGCTCCCTGTGCCCGGATAAAAATGAAAAAACTACCCTTTTTCCTTTTACTTGCCTTTATTCTTGGGGGATGTCGTACAGCACATTCCGTGAGCCAGTCGTTTTTATCGTCTATAGACAGCATGATGACCGATAATCCGGACACTGCTTATAAAGTGCTGAAAGACATTTCACCGGATGAACTCAACACACGACGTGAAAGGGCTTACTATGCCCTGCTGCTAACACAGGCGCGCCATAAGAATTACATACCACTGCGTAATGATTCTCTTATTAATGTTGCCGTAAATTATTACAAGGGACAACGGGATCGGGAAAAATACGCCAAGGCCCTCCTTTATAAAGGCATCTGCATTGAAGAGATGAACGACCCCCAGAAGGCCATAGAAGTTTATGCCGAGGCAGAAAAAGTAGCGCTCAGCACCACCGACTACCTGACCACCGGGCTTATCAATTCGCAGATGGCCTGGCTTTACCAGGATATGTACATAGAAAACAAGGCAGATATTGAACGGTTCAAAAAGGCTATGGAGTACTTTCGCCTGGCCGGTCACAAGAAAAATGAATACTCGGTGGCTAGCCTATTGGGGCAAATTTATCGGCCAACCACAGAAAGGGATAGTGCTTATTATTATCTGGACGTTGCATTGGAGCTTGCCGCCGAGATGAAAGACAGCGTGGCCTTATTCCATAATTATTCACTTGTGGCCAATACATACCTGATGGATGAAGATTATGAACGGGCTAGAAATATGGCTTTGTATGTAATTGATAATCAAGTAAATGTACCAATTTCAGATGAAACATACCATTGTCTGAGCAGGTCTTATGCACGTTTGGGAAAAACAGATTCGGCGAGGTATTATTACGAAAGAGTAAGTGACGCTACAGATCCTAATGCGAAACACAGTAAGTTAATTACCCTGACAGAAATCCTTAAAGCCGAGCATAACTACAAAGATGCCCTGCTTTATACCGAACATTCACGTCATCTTGCCGATTCCATTATTGACGAATCCCGCCGGATGGACCTCTTCAAAATTGAAAAGCGCTACAACAACCAGCGCCTGGAAAACATCAACCAAAGGCTGGAATACAGTACCCAGGTAAACCATTACATTATTATTCTTATCAGCCTGGTGGCCATCATAATCACCATTGGATTCTGCGTGGCCATTGACCGCAAGCACCGGGATATCAACGAAAAGATTTCTTTCATAGAGCAGCTAAAAACGGAGTCGGCATTATATAATAACACACTGTTGGAAAAGTTGGACAAACAGAATATGGTGGAGATCCAGTTGAAAGAAGCCCTTGAAAAACGGATCCAGACCATCCGTGAGCTGATCGATGTATCATATCGCTACGGAGGGGTGCCCGATGCTTTCGTTAAGCACTTTAACAAGACGCTGAATATTAACCGGTTAAGCGAAGGTGCCCTGGATGATCTGAGTGAGGTTGTGAATGCCAAGTACGACGGGGTCATAGATTACCTGCAGGAAAAGCACACCAACCTGAACACAGACGACATCAACCTGATCTGCCTGCTTTGCTGCGGATTCTCTGCTACCGAAATGAGTGTTTTCTACAACCACAGTAATGGCAAATCAATTTATTCCCGCAAAAGACGCCTGGCTATAAAAATGGGACTTGACATCTCGCTGGACGAATATGTAGCCCTGAGCCTACATTACTGCAATACCCAAAAAGAACACTATCTGGCTGAAAATTAGAGTAATAGAGTAAGGCGCTGATAAACAGGTAATTACGTCGTTATTTTTCATGCTGACTTTTTATTTTTATAACACCCTGTGAATCAGGCGTGTAAAAAACCAATGCTGACCAAATTCTGTACGTTTTGATGGCCTTTTTTGTTCAAAAGCCTTTATCTTTGTAATGAATCAAAATATGCAGTTATGATGACACGACACTTTTTAATTTTCACTTTAGTACTTTTAGTAAGTTTTCCTGTTTCATTATTGTCACAAAACCACAGTGAAATTGTTGAGATGAAACAGACAGGTCCTACCACTCCAAAACCAAGAAGCCAGAAAATTTTTACCTCATCGGCTTATCAGAATTCGAACACGATTGATAAGAATGCCCCCTGCGTCTGGGTGGATCTTCAGAAAAAAGAACTATGCATCCGTATCCTGCAGGAGGGACCTGACTGCCGGCTGATCATTATCAATGATAATCAGTCTTTTTGTTTTCAGGAAACTGTTGCAGCAGGTAGGGTTATAAACGTCTGCCAGCTACCGGACATGGAAAAACCGGGATTGTACACCGTAATGGTCATCACCGCTGAAAAATGCTACCAGGGATATTTTTCGTATTACCAATCCAACAAATCCCTGTAATTTCCTGGACAGACAAAAAACTATTTGTGTTTTCCG
This sequence comes from Bacteroidetes bacterium ADurb.Bin013, assembly GCA_002071385.1. Lineage (GTDB taxonomy): Bacteria > Bacteroidota > Bacteroidia > Bacteroidales > UBA932 > DMER64. The sequence continues at coordinate 1,229 of MWFB01000021.1, read as the reverse complement.
GCATTCAAAATGTGACGTAATACATTTATCGTATCTTTTGCGCAAACATGAGCACGTTGCCAGTAACCTTCTGGTTTTATCTGAATCCCTTTGTTTACCCTGTTGTAAAGAACGACAATGTGCTGTTGCTCAACACAAGGAATATGAATGCCAGTATTTTCAATCAGAAAGAGCAGTGTGCCAGGTTGATGGAAAAATTGCTGGAGCCGGCCTCATTCGGGGTGCTGGAATTTTCTTCCGACTCGGACCAATACTCCTATTGCAAGGATTATATTGATAAAATATGCGAACTAAACATGGGTGTTTTGACGAAGGCACAGCCAGGAATGAAAAGGCCTGCTATCCTGACACCCTATCTGGTTAGAATGCATTCAACAACCAAGTACGATTTGCCAAAACCAGGCAGCAACATTACCTTGGTCATCAATGATGACTGTTCACAAGACTGCAGCCTGTGCTCAAAATACTTCACTCAATTCAAGTGTTGCACCAGCACAGACGGGGGATCGGTCATGGATCCGCAGCTGGTAAAGGATCTCCTTCAAAACGTCTCTGGTACCGAATCCTTTGTCATCAATGTTTGCGGCGGGAATATCACCCTACATCCACGGTTGCAGGAAATCATAGCCACTCTGTCTGAATCTTCCATCAATTGCAGGTACCACATATATTACAAAAACTGCTTCAATGGATTGATAAACATGATCAAACCAAGGGAAACTGTTGTGATTATGGACTTTCCAATTGATAAACAAGCCGACTTCATCCCCTGTAAGGATTATACTTACAATTTTATCGTGACAAGTCCTGATGATCTGGAGACATGCCGGCAATATGTCTTGGATAATAAGATTGGTAATTTTTATATTTCAATAGCAGATAACGGATTGCATACTGCCTTTTTAAAGGATCACGTTTTTATACTTCAGGATCACCTTGCCTGTGGTTGTGGTTTACTTTCTTTCAATGAAAGAATAAGGATAGTAAACAATCATTTTTTTTACAGAACGTTTATTTTGCCAAACGGGGACGTCTACGTCTCTTTTGATACCCAAGCCGTAGCCAATATGTACAGAAATCCAATTTCTTACGTTAAGGAAACAATCAATCTCTTTCATACAGAACAATGGAACAAAACCTGGGATAACAGTGTTTGTTCCAATTGTTTATTTAAGTATATTTGTCCATTGCTGTCCCGGTACGATTTTCCAGACCCCTTATTTCCCACA
>MWFB01000020.1 GCA_002071385.1 Bacteroidetes bacterium ADurb.Bin013 | reverse complement strand
AACGTTGTCATGAGCTATACTGTAAACCAAATATCGGAAGATGAAATGATTGATAAATTGCTTGAAGTATATAAGTTTAATGGTCATGCTATCGGATTTTATATGTCAAGCCAAATTGTAAAAGCAGGGTTTGAAGACGAAATGGTAATAAATTTTTATAACCCTTACAAATTCTATACGTTGTATAACCTTGCCGCAAAGAATAATGGTACGTTTTTGTTTTGTAATGAATTTATGGAATTTTTGAAGAATAGAACAGAAAAATACTACCACTAATGTATAAAGATCAACCGGATCACAAGCATAAGGGGGGGGGGTGACTAATAAGTAGTTACCCCCACTTTTATATAAGACCACCGGACGGTCGTTTGTGCAGCAATGCTGCTTAATGGCAGACTTACAGCAAATCAGGAAGGTGCTGCTGCGCAGCATATTATAAGCGCCAAATGCGCTTGGCGCACCATTCTGAAAGACAGCGTTATAGAGTCGCTGCACCACAAAGCCCCGGGAGCTTTTTGGGAACGCCGAGGCTCCCGGTTCTTTGTGGTGGCAACGACAGCAGCAGCTCAGAGTTGAGTGCCTTGCACACATTTTTTTGGAGGTAAACCCGGTTTACCGCGCAACGCCTGTTTGCAAAAATATAAATGTCTGAATATAAACGATCTATAAAATGCCAAATCCCTCTTGCGCGGCACTCCGGGTTTGCCTCCAACGTTTAAAAAATATCCAGAAACCTCGGCGTACCAAAAAGCTCCTGGATATTTATTGTAGCAGCAACCGCCGGGTTATTTCTCAATATTTCGCTTCCCCGCATCCTTCCAGCTTCCCCTGATAAATACCGGGGGTGCCAGTGGTTCGGTCCTTTCTGTAGTTGCCGGTCTGGCTGTAGTCTTAGATAGGTTGGGCGCATCGAATTCGGCAAATTCGTCAAAAGTGGCTTCCCTGTTCTCGGATAGTAGTATTATCCGCTTGTAAATGGAAAATCTGGATGGTGCGTTATAGCCTTCTGTATTCAGGTGCATAATACTATTGTAGGTCGGCCTCCAGGCTCCTTTGGCAAATGTCAAAGCGCCTTCATAGATTTCCACAAGATCTTTATAACGTGCATCGCTCAACATGACAGACCATTGTATCTTGGACGGGTCTGAAGTCACATCCACATTCCCTCCCCAGTGCAGCACATCTCTCTTGTAGATGAAATCACTCTTCTTGCTGTCTGTAATGGTTCCTGAATAGGCATATTCATCCAGGAGTTTCCCAAATCCGTGCCCACCGCTTTCATGCCTTATGAGCTTGGCAAATTCACCTTCTGAAAATCCCGTGATAGCCGAATAACAAACGGCAGCGTTATCTTCATACATATAGCATGTACCTGAATAGTTGGGCGAGTTGACCACAACGGTAACCAGGGATGTTGTCATGTCAACGCCCGGAACTTTCAATGCATATTTGAATACTTCTTCATCATCTCCTCCTACCAATGTTCCACTTCCGAAATAGGTACCGAAGGCAGTTTCCGAGTCATCTGCAATCTCGCGGTTCTTAGAAACTGCTGCAACGGAGTAGACATCAAAACGGTTACGTAAAGAGGCATAGGGTTCTTCACTGAAGAAAGCTTCCACGGCCTGGTTCATTCTCCTGTCAAATGTGCCGTCTGCATGGTCCCTGTCGGTAAAAGCATCTCCGGTGAAAATGAGTTTGATGCCGTCTCCGGTTGTATGTGTCTGGTATGTCCTGACTTTCCCATCTGCAGAATAGTCCGTTGAAGCATAGTAGCTATAGTCTGAACCTTCACCCAGTCTTTCTTCGAGGAATTTACCAAGGTCATTGCGACTATCTGCAAATGCAAAGGTAGAAAATACAATGTTGCCTAATTTGTCTACAACGTGGATGGTTGGTGACCCACCTTGTATTAACGCCGAGCCAAATGCCTTATACTTCGTGGTCAGATAAACTGTACTCCAGGGCATACCTATATAATCTGCAGCTTCCTTCAGCTTCTGATCTGTCATTCCAATTTCGTCAGCCACTTGATCCTGAGCATAATAACCAATCACTTCAAGTCCCTTGGACTTATACTGGTTGTAAAGAGAAATAAGTGTCGGGTGAAAACCGCTGGCATACGGGCACCATGTAGTCCATGAATACAAGACCGTGTACTGGTGTGATGCATACTCTTCACCTAAATCGATACTGTTGCCTTCAACGTCAGTTAACGTGTAATCGGGAGCAGGATAGTATGTCAGGTTGGAAAGATCAAAATCATTAAAGGCTGTAATATTAATCCAGAATTTTTCCCAGATATTGGGATTATTAAGAATAGAGATTGGTATGAAGCCTGATAATTTATTGGAGCCAACGCTGAAAAAATCAAGATTATTCAAACTTCCCAGTTCATCGGGCAGTGAACCGGAGAATGAATTATTGTACAGGGCGAGCTGTGTAAGATTCATCTGTCCCAGTTCTTTTGGCAGTGGTCCCGAAAAATTATTGTAATGCAGCCATAACGCCAACAGCTTACTTAATCGGGCAATTCCTGATGACAATCCGCCGGAAAGCTTGTTTACGCCCAGGTCCAAATGGAACAATTCAGACAGGGAATACAGTTCTTCCGGTATCTCTCCGGTCAGTTCGTTCCCAAACAGATTCAGAAACCCCAGTTCCTTCAGATTCCCTATTTCTGAGGGAATACTACCACCAATTCCATAGTTATATCCCAGATAAAGCGATTGAAGCTTCACCAAATCTCCGATTTCGGCAGGCAAAGTCCCTTTGAGGTTGTTTTCAGGCAGTTCCAGTTTGGTGACAAATCCATGTTCATCTACTGTCAAACCAAACCATTGGTCAAGAGGCTTGTCAGAATCCCAGTTATCTTTTTTCTTCCACTGGTTCCCGTTTAATGACTTGAATAATGCCGAAAGGGATGCCCTTTGCTTCTGATACATTATTTTTATCTCATCACGCATGTCCTGTGTGATGGTGATATAGCTCTCTTTCCCGGCCCCTGTAATTTTGACCTGACCTACCCTTTCTGTGTAGTTATTGTTTTGGGCAATCTCCAGTATTAGGAAGTACTCTTCCAAACCTTTGGTTTGTGTTTCGAAGACCGTGATCCATTCGCCGGCATTCCCCTGAACACTGCACTCATACTGTATATTTGTTTTCACAGGGATCTTTAACTGGCTTGCCTCACCCCCTGTATTGAATTCTTTTTGAGTCACAATCAGCTCATCATTCTGGCTCTGCGTTACAGTAATAATTGATTCCTGATTTCCATAGGCAATGGTTACTGTACCTGTTCTTGAATCATATGTTTCATTTTTTGAAGCCGAAAGAACAACATTGTAATTTGATAATGCTTTAGTCTGGATAACCGAAAGCCATGATTTGGCACTTTCTGAAACTGTGCATGTATAGGTAACATTGGCTCTTACCGGAATAGTAATATTGCCTCCGTCTTTGCCTACCGAATAGTCGGTTGTGGTAACCTCAAAACCCTCATTCTCAGACTGCGTTATGGTAATAACTGATTCCTGATTCCCATAGGCAATGGTTACTGTACCTGTTCTTGAACCATATGTTTCATTTTTTGAAACGGTAAGAACAATATTATAATTTGATAATGCTTTTGTCTGGGTAACCGCCAGCCATGATCTTGCACTCTCCGATACTGTGCATGTATAAGTAACATTGGCACTTATGGGAATAGTAATATTGCCTCCGTCTTTTCCTACCGAATAGTCAGTTTTGGTAAGCTCAAAACCCTCATTCTGAGCCTGATCAACAGTAAATGTACGGGTTATCTCACCTGCCGTTATGGTTACAGTTGCAGTCCTGTTATCATAATTGGCATTCTCTCCGGCTGACAACTTCAGGATGATGTTATCTCCAGGCATACCGGAGGAGGGGGATACTGTCAGCCAGGGTCCGGAAGACCTGGCAGTCCAGTCATAATTGGTACTGAATACGTATTCTGCTGAAAAAGCAGCCGACCCTAACGAGATGGAATTCCCGGCACCTGGGCCGGGGGTGATATACGGGTCTTTTGTGCAGGATACAATGAGTAAAATAGCAACAACTGCTGTTGCCAGCATTCGGAACAAACCTTTCATAGTTTTTGGATTTTTAGATTCTTATTACAAAAGCCAAATATAACACCTTTCCCCTATATAAACATTACTTTTTTCAGGGTTTTCTTAAAAGGTTTTCTACAGCATCTCCTCTATCCTCTCGTAAATTGCCTGGCTTTCATTGTTATCCTTGTATCTGAGAATGGTTCTGAAACCTGTTTTTTCGGTAATAATCAGGTACTGCCCTTTGCTTGAATTGATATACAGGCGGCACCTGCCGAATTCCTTTAACGTAAAGATCCCCTTGTGCACTGTTCTCAGGCTGAAACCGTTATTTTTGAAACGGATGGCGGGAATGGTATCTGTCAGTTCTACCTTTTCAATATCAGAAATCTTCATTTTCGTGGCAAACATGCCAGTAAAACGAATGGTATCATCGCTGAACTGTGTCCTGGAAGTCATGAAACCCATGAACAACACGCTTGTTATAATTATGACAATGATCCCGAAAATGATATACTGGGATTTGCTTTTCTTACCGGGATAGTGGTCGAACCTGGCAGAAGCCAGCATGAGAACAGCGGCGCCTACAAAAACCACTATGATGAGCACCATATTGGCCATAAAGGTCCAGCCCGCCCAATTGAACAAAAGGTAGCCGACCATCATGGCAAGGCCCATGATGATAAGACCATTACGAATGAACCTCGACAATCCGTCCATGTCAATATGCTTCTTCCTTTCCGGCGGCATGGTATTGTATCCGGCAATCAGATCGGGGAAAGCCCGGACCAGAAAGCCCAGCACTATAAAAAACAATCCGGTAAATAAGTGCAACAATCCCATGTTATAAAGTTAGGGAAAAAAGACGAATGCAAAACGCTGGCTGTCCGGTGCCCAGGAGTTTACATTGATGGTACCCTGACCGCCAAAGAGTTTGGTCAGCAGGCGTGAAGGGCCGCCGGAAGCAGGCATCAGGCGGAGTTCCACATTCTTGTTTGGCAGGTGCTCGCCGGGCTCCAGATCGCCCACATAATAAGCAATGTAGACCACATACTCTCCATTGGGAGAGACGTGCGGGAACCAGGAGTTTATCTGTGTGTGGAAAGTCATTTGTTCCTGTGCCGAGCCGTCTGCGCGCATGCGCCAGAGCTGCATCAGTCCGGAGCGGACCGAGTTGAACCAGATGTACACTCCGCACGGGGAATATTCAGGACCGTCATCCAGGCCGGGAGCGCTGGTAAGGCGGATCTCCTCCCCTCCTGACACCGGTATGATGTAGATATCGTATTCGCCGTTCCTCTCGGCACAGTAGGCCAACGTACCCAGATCGGGGCTCCATCCATGCAGGTAACTGGGGCCGGAGGGGGTTACCAGCCTCGGCTCGCCTCCTTCAAAAGGCACGGTGTAAATGCGGGAACGCCAGTCACGGGAAGTGCTGCTGCTCAGAGAAATCTGCTTTCCATCGGCAGATATCACATGGTCGTTGTTGCAACGGGTGATTGTCCCGGTGGAAATTTCATAAGGACCATCCTGCCCGTCGGGAGATATTTTGTACAGTTTGCCGCCCGAGTTGTATACCAGCCAGCGGCCGTCGGGAGTCCAGTTGGGCGCTTCTATCAGGTACGGGAAGGTTTTGATCACCGTCTGCTGATTGGTGGTTATATCGAAGACGGTCAGGTGGCTTACCGTTGTTTTTTCCTGTGCCTGTAAAGGTGATGCCATAAATAATAAACCAAGAAGAATGATTGAATATTTCATGATCGGTTAAGCGTTATCAGATAAAAAACAAGGTCACTCCCCCAACGCTCAATACGGCACCGGCCACCTGCTGCCAGGTAACTTTGCGTTTTAGGAAAAGGTATTCCGGCAACAGGATCAATATGGGAACGGTTGCCATGATGGTGGATGCCACGGCTGTGTTGGCATGCTGTACGGCCATAAGGGAAAAAGTCACTCCCAGGTAGGGTCCGAAGACCGAGCCGCTGACCACAGACCTGATAGCTTTCTTGTCCTTGAATACAAGCAGGAAACGTTTCAGGTCTCCTTTCAGCAGGATGATCAGGGCAAAGGATATCATCCCTACGATGGTCCTGATCTGTGTCGCAGCCAGGGGAATGTAAAGGGCATTCCCCGCTGTGTATACCTCCTGGTAAGCGAGCATGCCTTGCTTGCTCAACACTATGCCTACTCCCTGCCCCAGGGCACCCATCAGGGCAAAAATCACCCCTTTTACCGGCAGTTGCATCTGGAACCGGCGGTTCTGGGTTCCATTCTGCTTTTTAAGTATTGATATGGATATCCCGGTAATAGTCACTAACATGCCTGCCACTGAAATCCAGGACATTTTCTCTCCCAGCAGTATGAATCCGAAGATGGCGGCAAAAGGAGGAGCAAGGGTCATAATTAGCTGCGAGAAACGGGCCATGATAATGGTATAGGAGGCGAACAGGAAATAATCTCCCAGCACGAATCCCACGAGTCCCGACAAAGACATCCAGAACCAGGTGGCTTTGTCGGCCCCCACCGGTATGAAACTGCCGTTTATCAGCAACATGGTGAATCCCAGCATTAAGAAAGCACAGACAAGACGGATCAGGTTCAGGTTGATGGATCCGATCCTCTTTCCTGCATATTCAAAAAAAAGGGCACTGAGTGTCCACAGGACAGCAACCCCGATAGCAATAGTTTCTCCTTTCATGCGAGCACAAAAGTAGAAAAAGAGTTGCAATTATTTGACTTTCCATTCAATGATCCCTCCGGATGCTCCTTCCTGTAATTTTACGGAAAGCTTTAAGGCACGGGTAATCAAGGGATTGAACTCAAGTTTATTATAACGGTCTTTAGCAACAGTATATTCGGTCAGGGCTTCTACCGGAAACCACCTGTTGTCTTTTTCATAGTATAATTTCCAGCTTTCAGGTACACGGTAATTGCCGTCATAGTGGTCAAAATCCAGCCAATAAACTTCCACACTACCAACCTTCTCAGGTTTTTCGAACACATAACCTACAGATTCTTCACTTCCATAGCGCAACCACCAGTAGAAATACGGCTTGGAACGGTCTGCCGAGTTGATGGGATCCCACTGGTCGTTAAACCCGAACTCTGGGACAGATAGTTCTTCAATAGCTCCTGTCTGAGTGGAAAAACCATCCTGGTCGCTTCTGCGTCCTGCGGTTGCAGCAAAAGCACGGGATGCAATGGTAGGTTCCGGTACAGGACGGGCATATTCGGCAGCCTGGGGGATCCAGACGGCCATTTCATCTGCGCCGCGGTTATTCCAGGTAGCATAAGGAATGGCGGTAAAAGGCACTTTTTCTTCCATACCGTCTGGTCCTACCTGCATTGCAGTACCTGTAAGCACTGTAACGCCATTGAGCAGTTGATCGTCGTAATGTGTCGTAAAAAGAGTGTTTTCAGGTATGTATTTGTTGAACACCGTGTGGTCATGCTGGTCTTGTCCTTCTATGCAAAATACAACGGGACCGCGCTGGATTGCAAGTTTTCCCCTGTCATCAGCCACTGCTTCATGTGCCCTGATCTGACGTACTTCCATGGGAAACTCAATTTCAACCAGATCCCCCTTAGACCATGTCCTTTCAATGTTTACATAACCATTTTGGGGTTTCCCGGTCACCTTCTTTCCATTTATGGTAACCGCGTACTCTCCTTTTCCGTTTACAAAGGAGTAGAGATCGGTAGGAACGGGAGCATCCTGAGCCCACCCCGGTATACGGAGTTTCAGTGTGAATTCTGTTTTTACAGCAGGATTTACGATAAGTTTGATATTGCCTTCCCAGGGATGTTTGGTCACCTGTTCAAGAATAATCTCTCCTGCCGATGTCTCTACCTGTGCAGTCCCCTGAACGTAGAGGTTCACATAAATGTCTTTTCCCTGCACGGCATACAAATAACCGGGAACAGAAGCCATAAAGCGGGTAATATTCCCCGGGCAGCAGGCACACCCGAACCAGGTCTGACGCAAGTGTTGCCCCATGGATTCCAGCGGATTGTCATAGAAAAAATTGTCTCCTCCTAGTGAGACCCCGGAAATTACGCCGTTGTACAAAGCACGTTCCAGTACATCCACGTATTTGGCATCCCCTGTAGCCAGGAACATACGGTAATTCCAGTACACGTTGGCAATGGAAGCGCATGTTTCACAATAGGCATTATGGTTGTGTAACTCATAACCGGGACCGAATCCTTCTCCCTGTGAGCGAGAGCCAATTCCTCCTGTGATATAAAGCTTTTTACCTGCCATATTATCCCAGATACGACACAAAGCCTTAAAGTATTCCTGGTCGTTTGTAAGCGATGCCACGTCGGCTACCCCGGAATACAGGTATCCTGCACGAACTGCGTGACCGACGATCTCTTCCTGCTGCAGGATGGGCATGTGGTCCTGGCTGTAAGCGTTAAGTTTGTGTCCGTCGGTTCCCCGCCCTGTTTCGTCTATGAAATATCTGGCCAGGTCAAGGTATTTTTTCTCTCCCGTTACCTTATACAGTTTGGCCAGTGCCATTTCTACTATGGGATGTCCCGAGGGAACATGTTTTTGTCCTTCCCCCGGACCGAAAACTTCACAAATCAAGTCGGCATTTTTAATGGCTACATCCAGGAAAGTTCTTTTTCCTGTTGCAAGATAGTGAGCCACAGCAGACTCGTACATGTGTCCGCTGTTATACAATTCATGGCTGTTGATCTTCTCCCAGCGGGAGGACCCCCACCACCCCGACAACCTTTCCACTTTGTTGGTTACACAGGTGGTTAGGTACCCATCAGGTTCCTGGGCAGCGGCTATTATCTGTATGACGCTGTCCAGGTAACGGTCCAGCCTGGGATCATATCTGGCGGCCAGGGAGTACGATGCCCCTTCAATCACTTTATATGGATCGGTATCGTCAAAGGAAAAATCACCGCGATGCTCTCCTTCTGTCAATCCACCGGCAATAGCAAAGTTGTCAAAACGTCCGTTTATTTCACATTGGTTGAATGCAGAAGGTATGGAAACAATCCTGTTTATCTCGATTCTGGGAGCCCAGAAAATATCATTAAAATGAATATTTGTAAAAGGAACCTCCCGGATCTTTTCATGGCATGGAGCTGAAGTATTGCATGCGGACAACAGGGTCAGCAGTCCTCCTGCTACCAACAGGATATTATTCACCTTGAATAACTTCTTCATGGTTTATTGACAATTAATTTTAATGACATCTCCTTTTTTTGTAAGGATATCATACTCATATACCCTTTTGTGCAATGGTTCAGAGTCACTTTGGATTATGTGTGTCAATGGGGCTTTTACCTGCTTCACAAAAAAGAACGGATTGGGATTTGTGCCGTGTGCCTTTTCCAAGCCTTTTGCCGTCAACGGGACATAGGATCGTAAGCGGCAAATACCTCCCTGAGAAGACCTGATAAGTGCCGAGTACAGGATCCCGTTTTTCCATGTTATATCTACCACGAATCCCCCGCGTGCCCTCAATCCCGTGATAGAGCCGGTTTTCCAGACACCTGGAAGTGCGGGTAACAAATGAACCGCTCCGTCGTGGCTCTGGAGAAGCATTTCGGCAATACCGGCTGTACAGCCAAAATTGCCGTCAATTTGAAATGGTGGATGGGCATCAAAAAGGTTAGGATAAGTTCCTCCACGTGGTCTTCCATCGGCTTGAACAGCAGGAGACAGCTGATCCATAATCAGTTTATACGCATGATCCCCGTCCAGCAGCCTGGCCCATAAATTTACTTTCCACCCCATGGACCAGCCCGTGGATGCATCTCCCCTGGCTGCTAAAGAGGTTTTTGCGGCCGAAAACAACTCCGGCGTTCTGAAGGGTGATATCTGGTTGGAAGGATATAGCCCGTACAAATGTGAAACATGTCTATGCTTGTCATCAGGACTGTCCCAGTCATAGAGCCATTCCTGCAATTGTCCCCATTTACCGATCTGCATGGGTGGCAGACGGTCAAGGGCCATTAGAATGCTGTCTGCCAGACCTTTGTCCTTTTTCAGGATACGCGCAGCTTCCATGGCTTTTACAAACAGATCAAATACCAGTTGGTTGTCCATGGTTGCTCCTGCCGTTATGGAATATTCCGGATGTGTCCAGGGCGCATTTTCCGGGGAGACAGAAGGACAAACTACCAGCCAGTGGTTTTCTGGTTCTTCAGTCAAAAAATCAAGAAAAAAGCGGGAAGCCTCCCGGATAACCGGATATGCCTGTTCCAGGTACTCCGTATCCCCGCTGTACAGGTATTTGTCGAATACATGCTGCGAAAGCCAGGCTCCCCCCAAAGGCCACATGCCCCAGAAAGAGCCGTCAACCGGACCGTTGATTCTCCAGATATCGGTATTGTGGTGAAGTACCCATCCCCGTGCACCATACATGTCCCGGGCTGTCTGCTTTCCTGTCTGTGCCAGTTCGCTTGTCATGCGTATCAGCGGCTCGTGCATCTCGGGAAGGCTGGTGATCTCGGAAGGCCAGTAATTCATTTCGGTATTAATGTTTACCGTATACTTGCTGTCCCAAGGAGGAAACAACCGGTCGTTCCATAAACCCTGCAAATTGGCCGGCTGGCCTCCGGGCCTGGAGGAAGAGATCAGCAAATAACGCCCATACTGGAAATACAAGGTGACAAGATGCGGATCATTATCTGTGTTGAACCTTTCCAGCCGTAGATCCGTTGGCCTATTTTCCGCTGAAGTTACTCCAAGATCAAGGTGCACCCGGTTAAAATACTGCTGATAATCCGCACAATGTTCATTCAGGATACGTTCATAACTCGTACCCAAAGCCTGGTCCAGGTATGAGGCCGACTTTTCTTCGGCGTTCCCTCCAAGTTCATTGTAATTTATGAAATTCGAGGTTATGGAAACATAAACGGTGGCTGTGTCGGCTTCCGTAACATGCAACACGGTATCACAGGCGCTCACTGATCCTCCACTCGTCAGGATTCTAATACGTGCACAATAGGTAACGGCTCCTGTTACTCCTTCAAAATCACTGGTCGTTCCGGTCAGGACAAGTTCGTCATCCCCGTTTGTGGTCACATGCGCACCCGGAACAGGAGCGGCTGTCACAGAAAAATGCAGGGCTCCGGGTTTGTCCGATGTGATCCGGCCCACGATCACCTGATGTGGAAAAGAAGAAAACACACGTGTTTGATAGGTAACGTCATCCACCTTGTAACGTGAAGAGACGGTGGCATTCTCCAGGTCAAGTTCGCGGTAATAATCTGAGTACTTGTCGTGTCCCGGGAAAAAGATTTTCAGATTGCCCACTGTTTGATAAGGCATGCCGTGCGATGATTTGCTCACAAATTTCTGATCTGTCAGAGCCTGTGCCTCCTGGTATTTTTCCTGGAAGATCAACTTCCTGACCTCAGGCAAGGCCTCCCTGGCTTCCGGATTGTCGTTATGATTGGGTTGGCCGGCCCAGACAGTATTCTCGTTTAACTGCCATGTTTCCAGGCAGGGGTCCCCATACACCATCGCTCCCAGGCGGCCGTTCCCTATGGGTAAAGCTTCAATCCACTGTCCTGCCGGTTTGTCATACCACAGTTTCAAACCTGAACTTTGCTGCGCATTGGCCGGAGTATTATTGAGCAAAAAAAGAAAAGCAACACATATTATCGGACATGTTTTTTTCATTCCCGATTTCAATTCATTGTGAACCAGTCAAAATCAACATACCCCCCCGATTCCTGGGTTGCATAATTGAATAATCCGAATTTATTCCCTGTAAAGACTTTCAGACTAAATCTCATTTTCAGTTCATTCCCTAACCGCTGGAACACCCTGTTGTCATAACTGTATGCAAAGTTTGCCTTTTCGGTGGAGTTTGACAGTATGCTCCTCAGGTATATGATTGTTGACCGTAACGGAACAGAGGCGACCAGTTCCCCGTTATTGACCATGATCAGATTCATTCCTCCTTTTTCCCGCTTTACGGCTATGTAGGCATAAGGATCCTGGAAAACTGCAAGACCTGCAATATCACCATCTTTCATGGCCTCCACTTCCATCTTGACGGTACCCATGGTCGGAACAGCCTGGTCGTAATGGGCAAAAGGTCGTTGGGTAAGCATATTGGGTGCTTCCCTCAGGTTTTCAACAACCTTACCTGCTATTAAGCGAAGGTGGCCGGGATGTTGGGTCAAGGACCATTTTCCAGGATTGGGGTTATGGTTCCATCCCCATTGCATGCCTAAGACATCATCATCAAATGTATCGGAAGCGGGAAATTGTCTTACAGGATGAACTTTCCCAACATCGGGCTTTTTATACGTTATAACGCCCCTGCCGTCCACGCCGGCCACCGGCCAACCATCTACCCATGAGATAGGCTGTAATGACGGAAAACGGCCAAAAGGTCCGCTGTCGACAAACAGTATGGTCCACCACTCTCCGGTCTGCGTCTGGATGAGGGCTCCCTGGTGTATGCCAAAAGTCACACCGGGAACGGTGTCTCTTATTACTATTTTCTCTTCATAAGGTCCGTAGATGTTCCTGGAACGCAACGCCACCTGGATCCCGTCCCTCCCGCCGTAGGTGCAATAGAGGTAATAATAACCGTCAATCTTGTATACATGCGTTCCTTCAAGTCCGTGGCGGATGGTGCCGGTATATACCAAAGAATCTGGACCCGCAGGTGCAAAATGCTCATCCAGCGGGGTAATGCTTATGTCACCATAGCCATGAGCAACATAAATTTTCCCGTCATCATCGAAAAACAGGCCGGGATCATAAAATCCCTTCGGTAATTGTCTGATCTCCCAAGGGCCTTCGGCATTTGCCGCAGAACAAAGAAAACCCCCCTCGTCCAGAGTGATAAAAAGCAAATAAAAGGTACTGTTGTGATACCGGATGCTGGTGGCCCATTGTCCATGTCCGTATCGGTTGCAGCCGTCCAGGTCATAGCAGGGACTGAAATCGAATCGCGGCACTGCATTGCTGCAATATTCCCAGTTCACCAGGTCGAATGACCTCAGTATCGTGACCCCGGGGAACACGAACATGGTGGTGGAAACCATATAATAAGCGTCTCCCACCCTGATGACATCGGGATCGGGAAAATCGGCGGGAATAAGAGGATTGGTATAGGTACCGTCTCCATTGTCGCTGTGAAATTTTCGCGTCCGCAATCCACACATGGGGGCCAGAATCAACAGGCATAAGATAGATAAAATGGCAACTCTTTTCATGGCAAATAAAGCAGATGCTGAACTATTTTTGTCCGTAATAGGCATCCGGTCCGTGTTTGCGTTCAAAGTGCTTGTCAATCAGCAATTGATTCATTTCCAGTGAAGGATTAATGGAATAAGCCACAGCTGCCATTTTGGCCACCTGTTCCAGGACAACGGCGTTCTCCACCGCTTGGAACGGATCTGCTCCCCAGGTGAATGGTCCGTGATTCTTCACAAGCACTGCAGGAGTATGCATGGGATCCATATCCCTGAAACGCTCTATGATCATATTTCCCGTCTCCCATTCATAATTCCTGTTGATCTGTTTTTTGTTCATGGCAGCGGTACAGGGAATGGCACCATGAAAATAATCTGCATGGGTTGTACCGATATTGGGCAGGTCAACACCTGCCTGTGCCCATGAAGTAGCATAGACGGAATGGGTATGGACAATGCCCCCGATACCTTCAAAAGCACGGTATAAGGCAAGATGCGTGGGGGTATCCGAGGATGGCCTCAGATCTCCTTCCACGACTTTTCCATCCTTGTCAACAACCACCATCTGGCCGGCGGTCATGGTACGGTAACTTACTCCCGAGGGTTTGATGACCACAAGGCCCGTTTCATGGTCTATGGCCGAAACATTTCCCCAGGTAAAAATCACCAAACCATGTTCCACCAACATGAGATTGGCCTGGAATACTTTTTCTTTTAAAAATGTTAACATGTTGCTAAATTACCAAAAATACCAATAGAACGCTGATGTGATGCCCAGGATGATCAATGTGTGGATAACATCCCAGTGATTCCAGCTGGCTCTTGTCTCGGCTTTCTCTGCAGCTGTGGCTGTCCCGAATACCAGGCCCTGTATCATGGCCGGCTGTGGAGCTTTGGTGAATAGGCTCACCAGTATGATAACAATAACACAGAAGAGGAACATCCAGCCGCAGAAGAACAACCAGTTCGTTTCATAGAAAACACGATAGAAAATGCCCGATTGAGTTGCTGTTTCAACGCTGGTATAATACACTTTGGCCCCTAGCCGGGTAAGTCCGATCACAAATCCAGTTATCAGTCCCCACATGCCCCCCTTGGCACTGGCACGTTTCCAGATGATCCCCATAAGGAATGCGGCGGCAATACCCGGGGCAAGAACAGATTGAACGTCCTGCAAATAGGCGTAGAGAACATCCCCAATGCTTCTCATGACCGGTATCCATAAAATGCCCAGGATTACGATCACAACGGTAGCGATCTGACCTATGCGGACCAGTTTCTTTTCAGGTGTCTGCGGCTTGAAACGTTTATAGAAATCTATGGTGAACAGCATGGCAGAGGAATTGAACAACGATGCCAGGGAACTCATGAGCGCAGCCAGGATGCCGCAAACCACCATTCCCTTGACACCTGCAGGCAGCAAGGTGGCTACCAATTGCGGAAAAGCGGTATCTGCTGTGTTGAGTACAAAAAGCTGTCCGTTAATGGTCACGCCTTTTTGTGACATGGCATATGCTATCATACCGGGAATAAGGAAAAGGAATACGGGCGTCAATTTGAGGTATGCACCAAAAATTGCCCCCCTGCGCGATTCTTTCTGGTTCCGGCCTGAAAGAACACGTTGTACGATGTACTGATCTGTACACCAATACCAAAACCCGATGATGGATGAACCCAGCAAGGCACCCAGCCAGGGGAAATCGGGATCGCTATTGTTCCGTATAAGATTAACCATGGTATCTCCGTATTCATTTACGGGGGTTGCCCCACAGACAGCCAGCACCTCTTCCCAGCCTCCTACAGCTCTGAATCCCAGCACAAGGATGACCAGGGACCCTATAAGGATGATGGGAGTTTGCAGGACCGAAGTGTACAGTATGGATTTCATGCCGCCCAGCACCGTGTACAGGGCAGTGAACAAGACCAGGCCAATAGCAGAGATCCAGAAAAAATCTATGCCCCAGAGTTCCTCTATGCCGAATACCTGTTGGAAAACAAGTCCTCCCGCATAAACAGTAACAGCCACTTTAGTAAGTACATAACTAACCAGGGAGATAAAAGACAGTATGGTACGTGATTCCTTATTATAACGTTTTTCCAGGAACTCGGGCATGGTAAGGACCATGCTTCGTGAATAGAAAGGAACAAAAACCCAGCCTAACAGGAGGATTATCCATCCCTGGATCTCCCAGTGTGCCATAGCCATACCGCTGGAAGCTCCGGCTCCTGCCAGACCAATCAGGTGTTCAGACCCTATATTGGAAGCAAAAATAGAAGCCCCTATGGCCAGCCAGGTCACATCGCGGCCACCCAGAAAATAATCTTTAGAATCTTTCGATTTCTTGCTTAACACCCATATTACGATCCCTACCAATACCAGGAAAAAAAGTCCGATAACAATCCAATCCAGTAATTGCATAAAAAAACGATTAATCGGTTATTGTACTGAATTTATAAGTGCAGTGACTGGTATAGGTCTCTCCCGGACGCAATACCGTGGTAGGCCATTCAGGCTTATTGGGAGAATCGGGATAATGCTGTGTTTCAAGACATATAGCAGCACGTTTTTGATAAACGATCCCGTTTTTTCCCGTAACCTTTCCATCCAGGAAGTTGCCCGAATAGACCTGTATCCCCGGCTCGTCTGTATAGACATCCAGTTTTATACCGCTCTCCGGGGAGAAAAGAGTGGCGGCCACGGCGCCCATGTCACCTTTGGTGTCGAGTATCCAATTATGATCATACCCGTTACCGAACCTGATCTGCTCGTACCCTGTACTGTCAATATCTTTCCCTATGACCTTTGGTATGGTGAAATCCATTGGGGTACCTGCTACCGGCACTATCTCACCGGTGGGTATGAGTGTTCTTCCAACGGGTGTAAAGTATTGAGCATTCACATACAGAACATGATCAAGAATACTGTTCGCCGCGTCTCCGCTCAGGTTGAAATACGAATGGTTTGTCATGTTGATGACCGTAGGTTTGTCTGTGGTCGCCTGGTATGCGATCTCCAGTGCATTGTCCGTTGTGACGGTGAATGTAACTTTGGCCGTAACGTTTCCGGGGAAAGATTCGTCCCCGTCAGGCGAGTTCCGCACAAGTGTAATGGAATTGTCTGAGACCTTTTCCACTTCATATATCTTGTATTGCCATCCTTTCGGGCCGCCGTGCAGGCAATGTCCGAAATTGTTTTTGGGGAGTTGATAATCTGTGCTATCCAGAGTAAAAAGTCCCTGGCCTATCCTGTTTGCATACCTGCCGATGGAGGCCCCGAAATCCGAGGGAATTTCCATATAATCGGTCGCATTGCTGAAGCCCAGGACCACGTCACGCAGCTTGTCTTCCCTGTCGGGAACCATTATGGATACAACACGTCCTCCGAAATTCGTGATACACACTTCCATGCCCAGGCTGTTTTTAAGTATATACAGTCCGGTCTGCTGCCCGTCTTTTTCTGCTTTGAAGTCGTTGGGATACAATCCCGAAACCGATGATGACGGGGTCTGTGAACATGCGCAGAAAATAAACATGCAGACCAGGGTAACGCATCCGGTAACTAGTATTCTCTTCATAGGTAGGTTATTATATATTGTTATATGATCATTGTGACACTTTATCCCTTGGCAGCCATACCATCATAGATCCTGCCCCCCTGTGAGCCCACGCATAGTAGGGAATGAGGGTCAGCAAAACCTCTTTGGCAACCGGAATATAGTCGTCACCAGCGGCCTGTACCCTGGCGGGTGTTTCCAGCTGTACTATACCATACAGTTTATCCGGGACGGGTACTGCCTTGAACTCCGGTGCAGGCGGCAGGAGCAAGCTTTGCAGGTCAAAGTCATTATCGGGCCATTCGGCACAGTAAACCACCGGACCCCTTTCAACAGCCAGACGGCCTCTGTTTGCTTCCACTTCTTCTTTGGCTGTAACGGTCCGGGCTTCCATCTGGAAAGCCACTTCTATGGAATCGTCCTTTTTCCATTTCCTTTCCATACAAAAATATCCGTCACAAAGTGTTCCGTCTGCTGTCTTCCCGTTCACTTTGATGCTATAAGCGGGTGTTTTGCCGTCGGCATATGAATACAGATCTCCGGGAACCGGCTGGTTCTGCACCCAGCCCGGAATACGTACCTTGATGATCACGTTGTTTCCCGGTGCTTTGTCTATGGTGATAGTGATATCGCCATCCCAGGGATAATCCGTCTGCTGGCGCAGAACTATATCATTATCCAAAATTTTGGTGGTTAGTGTGTTGGATATGAAGAGATTTACATAAAGGCTGTTATCCTTCACGGCATAAATATATCCGGGGAGAGATGGTATGAACCGCGCAATATTGGAGGGACAGCAGGCACAGCCAAACCAGGGTTGGCGTTGGTGCTGACCTGCGGATTCCAGTGGATTGGGATAGAAGAAACTGCCACCGTCCAGGGAAACCCCCGAAATAAGCCCGTTGTATAGCGTACGTTCCAAAACGTCATAATACCCCGCCTTGCCGTGCAGCAGGAAAAGGCGGTGATTCACGTACACGTTCCCTATGGCTGCACAGGTTTCACAATAGGCGGTCATATTGGGCAACTCATAATTCTCACCGAAGGCTTCACCCTGGTGGGTTGCCCCAATCCCTCCGGTGATGTATAATTTCTTTGTTACAATGTTCTCCCAGATACGGTCTATGGCAGCGATATAGGATTTGTCCCCGGTAAGGGCCGCTACATCTGCCATGCCGGAGTACATGTAAGTGGCACGTACGGAGTGACCGACCGCTTCGTCCTGCTGAATGACGGGTATATGTGCCTGGCTGTATAGGTCTTTGCGGGAAGTATATCCGCGTTTGTCAAGAAAGAATTTGGCTTGTTTCAGGTATTTCTCATCTCCCGTAACCAGGTAGAGTTTTGCCAGGGCCATTTCGGCTATCTGGTGGCCTGGTACTGCAACTACCTGTCCGGGACCCTCCCCTATCTCACTGCAGACACAATCTGCATAGCGTATGGCAATATCCAGGAATGTCCTTTTTCCGGTAGCCTGGAAATGAGCAATGGCACCTTCCACCATGTGTCCCAGGTTGTAAAACTCATGGCTCAATTCCTCCACTTTTTCCCATCTTTTACTTCCGGCCCATTCGTGGGGCTGTTGGGGATTCATGGTGCGGGCCGTATACAGGTACCCGTCGGGCTCCTGGGCAGCAGCCACAAGTGCCAGAACGCTGTCAATATAAATTTCCAGCTTTTCATCAGGATAAGTCTGCAGCAGGTAACTGGCTCCTTCAATGGTTTTGTATACATCTGTATCATCAAAGGAAAAGCCTGTAACCTCATTTTCCAAGCCGGGATGGGCAGCCTTGACGAAGTTATCATAGCGGCCGGTTTCTTCGCATTTACTGAAAGCAAGAGGAATAGTGACCTCGCGGCTGGCTTTCAGGCGTTGACCCCAGAAAGCATCGGTTACTTTGACAGATGTAAAAGGCACCGGATCAATGGGATAGACATGTAGCACAAGCGAAAGAAAAGGAATAATCCATAGTTTTATCATAATTATTGCTATTTTAGGAATTCAAATATGATGAAAATATCTTTTTTCTCCCCGGGTATGGTCTAATTTTATATGAAAATGAATTCTTTTACACATTAACAACCTGCCCATTTTTCTTTACTTTGTATAAATCAAATAATAGTTACGTTATGGCATTTGAAAATTTTGAAGTATGGTTTGTAACAGGAGCACAGCTTCTTTACGGAGGAGATGCGGTAATTGCCGTGGATGCTCATTCCACCCAAATGGTACAGGGATTGAACGATTCGGGTAATCTGCCCGTAAAAGTCGTTTATAAAGGAACGGTGAATTCAGAGAAAGAGGTAACCGCCACTTTCAAGGAAGCCAATAATTGTGAAAAATGCATCGGGGTGATAACCTGGATGCACACTTTCTCCCCTGCCAAAATGTGGATCCATGGATTGCAGGCGCTTGACAAGCCGTTGCTGCATTTCCATACGCAGTTCAATAAAGAGATTCCCTGGGACACCATGGATATGGATTTCATGAACCTCAACCAAAGTGCGCACGGAGACCGGGAATTCGGACATATGGTGACCCGGATGCGCAAAAACCGGAAAGTAGTCGCCGGTCACTGGCAGGATGAAAAAGCACAGGCTCAGATTGCCGTCTGGATGCGGGTTGCCACCGCCTGGGCCGATGCTCATGATATGAGGATCATCCGCTTTGGTGACCAGATGAACAATGTGGCCGTGACAGACGGAGACAAGGTGGAAGCTGAGATACGCCTGGGATATCATGTAGATTATTGCCCGATTGCCGAACTGGTGGCCGTGCAGTCACAGGTTACCGATGCAGAAGTGGATGCCCTGGTGGCTGAATATGAAATGCAATACAAGGTGGCCGAAAATTGCCAGGCTGGGGGAAAAGACCGTGCCCAGGTTCTGAGGGCCGCCCGCGAAGAGATTGCTCTGCGCAGGTTCCTGCAGGAAAAGGGAGCCAAGGCTTTTACCACAAATTTTGACGATCTGGCCGGGCTGGACCAGCTACCCGGACTTGCCTGCCAGCGTCTCATGGCTGAAGGCTATGGTTTTGGCGCTGAAGGTGACTGGAAGACGGCCGCCCTGACAAGGACGGTGTGGTTCATGAGCCAGGGCATGACTAAGGGGTGTTCCTTCATGGAAGACTATACCATTCATTTTGACGGTAAAAAGAGTGCTATCCTCCAGGCTCACATGCTGGAAGTATCTCCTTTGCTGGCAGACAAAAAGCCCCGGCTCGAAGTTCATCCACTGGGCATCGGAGGCAAGAATGACCCGGCCCGCCTGGTGTTCACCTCAAAGGAAGGCGAAGGCATTGCTGCTACCGTCATTGACATGGGTAACCGTTTCCGCCTGATAGTGAACAAGGTGGATTGCATCAGATCCAAATCGCTACCCAAACTCCCCGTTGCTTCTACCCTGTGGATCCCCCGTCCCGATTTTGAAGTGGGAGCCAGCAGCTGGATCCTCGCCGGGGGTACCCACCACACCGCTTTTTCGTATGACCTGACTGTGGAATATATGCAGGATTATGCGGAAATGGCCGGTATAGAACTGGTGGTCATAGATGAGAATACCACCATCAATTCGCTTAAGAAAGAGTTGAAACTGAACGAGATCTATTACCTGTTGAACAAAGCGTTGTGTTAGCATGGATAAATACGTTATTGGGCTCGATTACGGAACCGATTCGATCCGTGCTGTGGTTGTAAACGCCCGTACCGGTGAAACGGTCGCCACCTCGGTAAAATATTATCCCCGTTGGGCGGAAGGCAAGTACTGTTTGCCCTCTGTCAACAGGTACCGCCAACACCCCCTGGATTATATTGAAGTGCTTGAAGCCTCGGTAAAGGAAGCCCTTTCGCTGGCTCCTGCAGGCACTGCCTCACGGGTAGCCGGCATAGCTTTCGATACAACAGGGAGCACACCTGTCTTCACTGATGAAACAGGCACGCCGCTGGCCTTTCTGCCAGGCTTTGAAGATAATCCCAACGCCATGTTCGTGCTCTGGAAAGACCACACGGCCATCGCCGAGGCTGCGGAGATCAACAAGCTGTGCAGCTCCTGGAGCATTGATTACAGTGCTTACGTGGGAGGCATCTATTCATCTGAATGGTTCTGGGCCAAGGCATTGCATATCCTCCGGGAAGACAGGGCAGTAAGGGAAAAAGCCTACTCCATTGTAGAACATTGCGAATGGATGCCTGCATTGCTGACCGGGGTGAAAAAATCTTCAGACATTGTCAGAAGCCGCTGCGCACAGGGCCACAAGGCCATGTGGCACCCCCGCTGGGGAGGCTTGCCCGGAGAGGATTTCCTTGTCGCGCTTGACCCCCTGCTGGCTGGTTTCAGGAGCAGGCTTTTCGAAGACACCCATACGGCCGACAAGCCGGTGGGTACGCTCACCCCGGAGTGGGCTGGACGCCTGGGCCTTGGTACAGGTGTAGTGGTCGCAGGAGGCGCCTTTGACTGCCATATGGGAGCCGTGGGAGCAGGAATAACGCCAAACACTTTTGTCAGGGTCATCGGGACATCTACCTGTGATATCATGGTAGCTCCCTATGAGGAAATAGGGTCTTCTCTCATTCGTGGCATTTGCGGACAGGTTGACGGTTCAGTGATCCCCGGGATGATTGGTCTCGAGGCCGGTCAATCGGGTTTCGGAGATGTTTATGCCTGGTTCAGACAAGTGCTTGAGTTTCCCCTCAGGCAACTGTTGCCGGAAGGAGAACAGGTCAATGAGCTTTCCGAAAAGATCATTCCGGCGCTAACGGCCGAAGCTGAGAAAATTCCTGTGGGAGAAAGCACTCTCATAGCTACCGACTGGATGAACGGCCGTCGCACCCCCGATGCCAATCAGTTGCTCAAAGGGGCTATTGCGGGAATTACCCTGGGCACTTCGGCTCCGCATATCTTCAGGGCTTTGGTCGAGGCTACCGCTTATGGTTCCAGGGCCATTGTGGAACGTTTCCGGAACGAGGGCGTCCGGATTGATAATGTGATCGGGATCGGAGGCATTGCACTGAAGTCGCCCTTCGTGATGCAAACCCTGAGCGATGTGCTGAATATGCCCATTGACGTTTGCCGTACCGACCAGGCCTGTGCGCTGGGGGCCGCCATGTTCGCTGCCACGGCTGCAGGTATCTACACAAAGGTGGAGGAAGCACAACAGGCCATGACCTCGGGCTTTGCCATGACATACCATCCCCGCAAAGAAATGGCAGAAGCATATGACAAGGCATACCAGAGATATCTTGAACTGGGACGTTACTGCGAAGATTCCATCTAATAAAATAACTGGGTGAATGGATCCGCGAAGGACCTCCCATTTGGTGAACCAAACGGGTCCCTCCCTTCGCGGGACAAGCCTTTGCTTGACCCATTCACCCAGTTATCAGTCAATATAACGGGCAAAGAAATCCAAAAAGAACGGCCAATTGGGACCGGCTTCGTGACCGCCGTGATGCTGCCTGTATGCCAGGTCAGCGTCCAGCAATCCAAAGCCCGCCACCGGAAGAACGTCTGTACCCAGTCCTTTCCTGCCCAAAAGCTCATAAACAGGCGAAGCTTTTAAAGCAGCCATGAACATGCCGGCAATATCTACCCACTTGTCGGTCTGGAAGCTCCCCGCCGAAATGAAACAAGGACGCGGTGCACATAAGGCGATCAGTTCATGCTGATCCACGGGAAGGTCATCAGCGGTAAGCGACCCGGCCCCATATTTGATGAAATTCCCGGCCATCCAATGGTATTCACCGTCAGAGGTAAGGTTTTCGAGGCTCTCGCCACAGTACCGGCGCCACGGGGCTGCCCCGCCCTTTCCCGAAGAACAGATGAAACCGGCTGCAATCCTCTGGTCAAAAGCCATGGCAACAAGAGCAGCCTTTCCATATCTTGACACCCCTTCAACCGCCACTTTGGCGGCATCAAAAAGGTCATCGCCCTGGAAATAATCAATCAATACGGATACTCCCCATCCCCACGCCCGGAGCGTTCCCCAGTCAGTTGGCTTACGGTATTGTCCCTGGTTGCATAAACCAATGATACCTTCCCTTAGACCGTATCCTCCGTCAGCCTGGATGGATCCGGGAACAATTTGGGCGGCAGCCCAGCCGCGCTCAACCACTTGCTGTTGCCAGGGGATTCCCTGCCCGAAGGGATGGAGGGGATCTGTCATCATCCAGGATAACTCCAGGATGACCGGCATGTTTTTCCGGCCGTTATCCGGCCAAATGACCTGGGCAAGGATCTCCACAGATATTTCGGGGCAGGCAGCATTATCCACGATCCCGGTCAAATGACGTATCACTACCGGGGTGCCTCCCAGGCTTGCTTTCTCTTCGCTGGTTACATGCCATGCAACGGCATGAACATTGTCCGGAATCCGTCCGTAAACCTCATCTTCAAATACCTTGACAAGTTCAGGTCTCCTGACCCTGTTCCACATCCTGGCATTCTTCACCTGTTGTCCGCTGAATGCAGTCAGTGCGTCCGGGTAGAAACAATACGGATTTGCCATCAGCTCATCGTAGTTTGGCTGCCTGGCGGGATCTGGAGAATTGGGATCACGTCCGGGACGTACCTCTTTTATACCCAGCCGGGCCATCATGTCTGCATGATCGGCCACCGTGATTGAATGCAGGCTGTCTCTTACCCTCATCAGACTGTCCCGGTTTATATTCCTGTCACCGAAGAATTGCCCGAAACAGTCTGCGGGGGCGAACAATACAACAATTAAAAAAAAGACGGATACACGTACTTTTATCTTCATGGACGCAAGGGTTCTCCCATTTCCGAATTTACCGCATCGTTATCATCCAGCCTGAAGATCATGAACCGGGGATTTTCACTGGTGTATGGGGCCCATTGACCTCCTTGCTGCCCGTTGGGATCCCCGAACCTGGCAAAGTTCGTCCAGGCGGTAAGCATCACTTCAGAAAGGTCCCAATCACCTTCCGTCCAGGGTCTCCAGCTGTTTTTGAAAGACTTGAACACATACCAGAGATCGGAGGAGTGGAATGCCCCTTTCAGCACGTTTTCCCTGCCATCGGTCGGCAGAGGGCGCGCAAACTGATAAGCATACGCCTTATCCCCTGCCTGCTCGCGGTTAAGGCAGAAATCAGCTATTCCGGGAGCCATGTTGCCCATGTCGTTCAGGGTGAATCCGATCATATAAGGCACATTCGCCAGATTGTTGTTGAGAGCGGCATCGTCAAAACTCTCATGCAAGACATATCCGTCTACCATGGGTGAGACCGCTCCCGTTGTCATCCATGTACGCTTTCCGGTAACTGATTGATAGATACTTCCCAGGCTAAAAATAAATTCGGTGGAAGCGGCCCGCATCTTGTCTAGGTCGGTAAGGCCCGCCCAATCCATTACTTCCTTTGTCTGCTGCTCTGACTCTTCCAGCGTTAACGGCGCAAATGCACTCATATAGGCTGACATGGAAGAGGATGGAGAAGCAGTGGCCAGACCACTGGCACTCATGATGATGGCTTTGCTGAACAAACCCCTGGCCAGGGGAGATGCACTAAGGGTTTTTACACTGCGACCTCCGGCACTCTGTCCGAAAATGGTAACATTATCGGGATCGCCTCCAAACTGCGCTATGTTTTCCTTCACCCATTTGAGGGCTTCTATCTGGTCAAGAATACCATAGTTGCCTGAAACATGATCAGGACTCTCTGCTGAAAGTCCGGGGTGTGTCAGGAAGCCGAAAACACCCAGACGGTAATTGAAAGAAACCAGCACAACGTCCTTGCCTGCCCACTCTTGTCCGTCAAACTCGGGCTCGGACCCCCATCCTTCCCTCAGGCCGCCTCCAAAGATCCACAGGGCGACGGGAAGCTTCCTGTCAGTTTGTCCGGGAGCTTTGGTCCATACATTCAGGTAAAGGCAATCCTCGCTGTAGGCTGACTCTTCACCATAGCCCCACTCCGTGGTATAACCTCCGGGATAATGTGTTGCCTGGAAACCTGGGTGCCCGAAGGTATCGGCGATCTTTATTCCTTCCCAGGGAATCACCGGCTGCGGAGCTTTCCACCGGAGCTCCCTGATGGGAGGGGCTGCATAAGGAATACCCCGGTAAACATAAACTCCCCTGACATCGGCTTTGACTCCCTGAACCTTGCCGCCTTCAATGGTAAGTACCGGATTCGAGCCGGCGCATCCGAACAGCGAGAAGGTAAAAAACAGTAGCAACAATTTTTTCATGGCTTTGCCTTTTTTGAAAACCTGAGCCAGTCAACATGCGTCACATTGGGACTCAAAGAACTGACAGTCAAATGATGAATGCCTTTCTCAATCCCCCGGATGCGCACCGGGATCTCTTTCCACCCTTCTGTCACGGGCACCTTGACTTTTGCAATCGTCTTATTCCCGCTCTGTAAAAGCAGCATTCCTCCCTTGGGAGCATTGACCCGGAGGACGGCCCCGCGGCAGTCACCATCAAATTGAACGGTATTGTATTGTACCCATGCGTCAGGACTGGTGAAAACAGTCTTCCATCCGGCAAAATAATAGGTGGTATCCAGGTATGCTATGGCAGCACCTGCTTCACTGATTGCTGAATAACGGTCTATCTGGATATCAGATTCTGCCCGGGTGATTCCTATGCCTCGCAGGGTCGGCTTAACCATGCGGATGCTTCCGTCAGCTTCAAAGAAAAGACTGTCGGCACATGCGGAGCGGTTCTTGTCGAAATCAGGGGAATAGGCGTTATGGTGGTAGAAGATGTACCACTGATCCTTGAAATTGACGATGGAATGGTGGTTTGTCCAGCATTTGTTCGGCCATTCTTCAAAAAAGACACCCTTGAACTCATAGGGGCCGTAGATATTATCTGCCATGGAATATGCCAGGACTTCCGTATCCTTACGTGCCCAGGGAAAGGTCATATAGTATTTTCCGTTCGCCTTGAACAGGTACGGGCCTTCAATAAGACCTGGAGAAGGCAGGTTCCCGACAGGTGTAGGCTCTTCGGCCAGCTGGGACCAGTCATCGTTGAGCTTTGCGATATTGATCCCTCTGGCGGGCCATACCAGGTATCCCTGACCGTCATCATCCACAAAAATGCACGGGTCAATTCCAAAGACCCCTTCGATTGGCGTTTCCCGGGGAGTATAAGGACCTTCTGGCCGGTCAGCCACAGCTACCCCTGCACGGAAAGGGCTAAAACGTCCGGGCTTGCCGTCACTCTTCATGAAGTCAGGGAAGAAAAAATAATATTTCCCGTTCTTCTCTGCACAGTCCGGAGCCCACATAGAATAGCCTTTCGGATTCCCCCACGGGACATCTTTCTGGTCCAGGATCACCCCGTGGTCTGTCCAGTCGGTCAGGTTCTCTGATGAGAAAACGTGATAATCTCCCATACAGAACCAGTCCTTGCGGGGAAAATCATCAGGTGCGGGAATGTCGTGAGACGGGAAAACATAGATTCTGTCCCCTACCACAAGTGCAGAAGGGTCAGCCGTGAACTGATCCCTTATGATAGGGTTCTGGGCCATGGCTGCCCCTCCAAGCAACAATAGAGTTACTGATAATGTAATTTTTCTAAACATTAGTAATTCATTAAAGTAATTTATTGAAGAAGTCTGTCATCTTCTTAAAATATTCTGTATCAAAACATACGGGTCCATGTCCGCCACCGGGCACAGATATGAAAGTAGCTTTACCTCCGGCATTGTCATAAGCGCTTTTCAGGTAAACGCTTTGGCAATGAGGCACCACATTATCTGCATCCCCATGAATGATAAGGATTTCCGGATCATCTTTGTCCACAAAGTTGATGGGGCTGATTAGTTTGATCCAATCAGGTTCCCGGCGAGGATCCTTCTTTCCTATAAGCATAGCTTCCGGTGAAGATTCATCATTGGGAGCCTCGCAGTTTGACATACGGGCCATCTCCACGGGACCAAACCAGTCAACCACTGCCTGGACCCGGCTGCTTGTTGATACATAATTGCCCACAGAACCTTCAATATCTACTGTAACATCACCTGATGCAAGTGTCTTAACATCGTTTGTTACACCGGCAAAAGTGGCAAGGTGTCCGCCGGATGAGAATCCGGTGATCCCAATAGACGAAGGATCTATGTCATAGCTGGCAGCATTTGCGCGAACGTAGCGGATGGCTGCTTTCACGTCCTGAATTTGTGCCGGCCAGATCGCCTGGATGCTGGAACGGTGATTAATAGAGACAACCGCAAAACCCGCCTGCAGAAGAGGAGTACCTATGGATGCAGATGCCATTGTCTTGGCATTGTTGGAAAACCATGCGCTGCCGTAAATCACAATTACCGCCTGATAGATGTTTTTTTGTTCTTTAGGCAGGTATATGTCCAGATTGTGGCATTCCTGGTCATCTGAGGCGTAATTTACGTCCTTCCAACTCCTGGAATAAGTACCTTCACCTGGTCCTTCCGGCATCTGGAATCCCTGTGCCGTTACGACAATGGTACACAGGGAAAATACGAATGTCAATATTGTATTTTTCATATCGGAATCGGGTAACGACTATTTAAAAAGTAACGGAGCAAGCTGGTACAAACTTCTTCGCCAGCTCAGGAACTCATGTGCCGTGTTTTCCGATACATACCCGACGGCATTGAATCCTGCATTCTTAAGGTCAGACGTTGATTTTATGATCCCCTCGGGGCGTTCTTTGCTCCCGCAACTTAAAAAGATGAGTTTTACCTGGTTTTTGTCTTTAATGTCCTCCGGTGCATAAACACCTCCGCTGAACAAGGCATAGTAAGAAAAGGTTTCGGGACGGTTCAGGGTGATCATTTTGGTTTCCATGCCACCCATTGAAAGACCGGCCATGGCACGGTGATCCTTATCGGCAAGAGTACTGAAATGTGCGTCAATGTAAGGGATCAACTCATCCACCAATACCGTCTGGAACGGTTTGATATCGAAATTCCTGAGCCCGCTGCCGAACTTGATCTCATTGGTCATCCCGTAAGTCATCACTATGATGAAAGGATCTATCTTGCCTGCTGCAATCAGGTTGTCCATGATCAGGTTTGCGTGTCCCTGGTTTGACCAGGCGGTCTCATCCTCACCCCAGCCATGTTGAAGGTATAAGACCGGATATTTCTTGCCGGGTTCTTTACCGTAGCATGGAGGTGTATATACAAAAGCGCGCCGTACAGTTTCAGTGCTAGGTGAATAGAAAAGCACCTGCTGCACCTTGCCGTGGGGAACGTTCTTCAGGGCATAAAAATCCTGATCATGGGCGGGTATCTCTATCCCGCTTTCCCAACGTGTAGAACCATAGAAATTCAACGTTCCCGGATCGTTGAACACACCCCCGTCCACTGTCAGATGATAGTAGTGGAATCCTTCATCCAGCGGACCGGCAGTAGTTCCAGTCCAAAATCCGTCCTCTGTCTTTTGCAGTACCGTACCTCCACGCCCCCCCAAGCCCAGGCTCACACTAACAGCCTGTGCGTCAGGAGCTTTAATAAGAAACCGGGCATATCCCTGGGAATTGACCATTGGATACTCTTTTCCGGGTTGGTTAAGGGTTGAAGGTTTAAAGTCTTCTTTTACTTCTGTGGTGCTCTCCTGGGCATAGCCCAAACTTACCATTAATATAACGGCACTTATTAGAGTAACAATCTTTTTCATAAAAATTAATCTTTAAATAACAGTGGTGCAAATTGATACAGGCTTCTTCTCCAGCTCTGCCACTCGTGTGCCGTGTCCGGTGAAACATAAAAATGAGCATTCATTCCGGATGCTTTCAGTTTTTCGGTTTCTTCCCTTGGATCCCCACCAAAGCCGGGCCTGCGGTTTTCCAATTCACGGCTTCCGAAACTTACGAATACTAGTTTGTTGTTTTCGCGAAAACCGGGTGTATTTTGTACATCTTCAACGGTTATGGAACCACCGCTGAAAATACCTATGTATGAGAACACGTTAGGCTTTGCCAGGGTGATGGCTTTTGTCTGCATCCCTCCCATGGAAAGACCTGCCATAGCACGATGCATGCCGTCCGGCAATGTGCGAAAACTCTTATCCACCATGGGAATAATATCATTGACCAGGGTATTCATGAAACCTTCCGCCCAATTTCTGGGAGGCCATGTTTCTCCCTGGGCAGGACGTTGCTGGCCTGGTCTGTCCATGGTCCAGCTGCCGTTGTCCATGACTATGATGAATGGACGGGCCTTGCCATCGGCGATAAGGTTGTCCATGATAAGAGCGGTCCTGCCTTGTGAAGGCCAGCCATACTCATTTTCACCTCCACCGTGCTGCAGATAGAGTACAGGGTAACGTTTTGAAAGTTCTGTTTCATATCCGGGGGGAGTGTATATGAAACAATGTCGCATGGTATTGTTTGTAGCGGAAAAGTAATAAACCTCGCGTACCTGTCCATGAGGGACATTTTTCAGTGCATAGAAGTCCTGGTCGTGAGCCGGGATCTCAATCCCGCTACCCCACCGGCTTGCCCCATAGTAATAAAGGCTTGCAGGATCGGGCACAGATGCGCCGTCAATATTCAACTGGTAATAGTGGAATCCTTCGTCTTGCGGAGCTGACTCGCCTGTCCACACCCCGTTTTCGTCCTTAACAAGATCGTACTTGACGGCACCGATGTCAAGTTGCACAAACTTGGCTTCCGGTGCGGAAATTTGTACGCGCACCCGTCCTTCCGAGTTTACCATGGGATACTCTTTTCCAGGCTGGTTTGCACTGGAAGGCTTGAAATCCTCGACTACCTGGGCGAAGGAGTTGACCGACATGAAAACTGCTGCTGCCAGGGTCATCAATGAATGAAGAGATGTTTTTTTCATAATAAGTATTTTAATGAGTTGTCATTTAATCTTGCCTTTGAACATGGTAACAGAATGTGCAGGGAACGGGTACGTGAAGGAAGTACCAGGCTTCTTCAGGTCATTTTTCCTTACGGTTTGCACATTTGTTTTGCCGAAATCATTCTCTGATTTGATATTAGGACCGTTGATCTCATAAATTTCGACCGGACCTGTGAATGCGCCTTGCTGTAATATGACTTCAGCGGAAATGGCGTTATCCTTATGGCGGTTGAGAACACATACCACCAACTGGTCACCGTCCAGGGCAGCCGTCACGTCAAGGTAGGGAACATCCTTGAGGTAAGTGCTCTGTTCGTTGTCTCCCAATGAAAACCTTGGCGAAGTGTTGTACACGGGACTATCCACGAATACATCCAGAGATTCGCCTTTCATGTTGTTGGAGAACATCTGAAGGGGATAATATATGGTCTGAAGGAAGAGATCGTCACCTTCCGTAAATATGGGAGCTATCACATTCACCAGCTGAGCCATATTGGCCATTTTGACAATGTCGGCGTTCCTGACGAAACAATTCAGGAATCCCGTGATCACCAAGGCATCCTCAAGGTTGTATCTTTCCTCGAGAGCCCGTGTTCCTACAACGTCATCGCCACTGCGTGCCCTGTACCAGACATTGTATTCATCCCAGGCAATATACACGGGACGATACGACTTTTCCCTCAATATCATTCCCTTGACTATCTGGGTACGCTCATCCATCTGGAGCGGGGTGGCCAGGAAATCGTAGTAGTTGTCCCGGTAATTTCCCACATACATGTGAAGTGCGATGTAATCTATATAGCCTTTAAGGCCGGCAAGAATCGTCGCATTCCAATGGTAGGGATCGGCTCCGCCCGAATAGTTGGAAGAACCCGAGGCAATCAGCTTGATATCGGGAGAAGTGCTCCTCATGAGCTTTGAAGCTTCCCTGGCCTTTTTCACGTAATCTTCGGCGCTAAGCTGACCCATTTGCCAGTCACCGTCCATCTCATTGCCAAGACCCCAATACTTGATGTTGTGAGGTTCCGGATAACCGTGTTTCCTGCGAAGCTCGGCATAATAAGGGCCTTCTTTGACATTACAGTACTCTACCCATGACTGTGCCTCTACTATTGATCCCGTTCCCAGGTTGACGGCAAAATAGGGCTCGGTCCCTACTTTTCTTGCAAAGGCCACGAATTCGTTCGTGCCGAATTCATTGGTTTCCAGGTGCGACCAAGCAAGTTCCATGCGTGGGGTCCTCTCGGGCCCAACACCATCAAGCCAATGATAATTCGATACAAAGTTTCCTCCGGGGTAACGGGTTAAGGAAACGCTCAGGCCCCTGATCGCATCAAGTACGTCGGTACGCAAACCGTCCTGATCTGACTTGGAAGAGGCAGGATCGAAAATGCCACCGTACACGCACCTTCCAAGATGCTCCACAAAGTTGCCGTATATGTTGTTGTCAATCTGACCTATCCTGCGGTCCGTGTCAATCTTTATCCTGGCCTCCTGGGCATTCAGCTTCCCACATAGGAATAATGATAACAACAATGAAACAATTACAATTTTATGCATATTCAATTATTTAAAAAGATGTTGTGCTACTTCGGTTATGTAATCCCGGCAATTCATCCAGGTATGGCCACCTCCGGGGAACATGGTCTTGTGCTCAATGCCACGCTCCTGGAGCGACTGGTGCAGAACCAGCGATGCCTGGTACAGGAAATCGGAGGTCCCGCAACACAACCACATGAGTTTGAGCCTGGAGCTGATGACTGAAGGTTTCGCGTAAATGCCATTATCAAAGTTCGTTGATACTTCGTCACCAAAAACGGCAGGCGCAAAGGCGCATACATAATGGAATGTATCCGGGTTGCCCAGACCGCAGGCAAGAGACTGTCTCCCACCCAGCGAGAAACCGGCAATGGCCCTGCTGCCGGCATCCGGCCTGACCCGGTAGTTCTTTTCTATAAACGGGATAACCTCCTCCAGTATTTCTTTGGTGAATATATCGGTGCCCATCACATCCTGTCTCCGGGCAACTCCACGGCGCATCATCTCGGGATACGGATTTGCATAGGGCATGATAACTATCATTTTTTTTGCCAGTCCCCGGGCGATCAGATTGTCCAGGATCATATTGATCCTGCCCACCCTGAACCAGGTCTCATAGGTATCGGTCATGCCATGTATCAGGTAAAGAACAGGATACTTCTCTTTGCCTTTGGGGTCATACCCGGCAGGGGTGTATACACACATGGGCCTGTCAAAACCCAGAATCACGGAATGATAGTATCTGTAGGATATCTTTCCGTGCGGTACATCCTGCATGTCCTGGAAGTCCGGGGCCGGTCCGCGGACGTCCACAAGACTATTCTTGAAATTTTCGTTTGGGAAAATAAGCACATTGTTGGGGTCTGTCACCTGGATCCCGTCTACCACAAAGCAATAAGGATATATGTCGGGGGCCGGTGGAGTTACAGTGATGCTCCATAATCCTTTTTCATCCTTTGTCATGGCTTTGTTTTTGTCAAACATCTGGCAATTGAGTTCGACAACAGAAGCATTTTCTGCCTGGAAACGGAACGTAACTGTTCCATCCGGATTGCATTCGGGAGACTTCACCCCCGGGGGAAACATGGCGGCCAGTTGCCTGCCGGTAAGGGCGCGGCGGGGG
This sequence comes from Bacteroidetes bacterium ADurb.Bin013, assembly GCA_002071385.1. Lineage (GTDB taxonomy): Bacteria > Bacteroidota > Bacteroidia > Bacteroidales > UBA932 > DMER64. The sequence continues at coordinate 2,875 of MWFB01000020.1, read as the reverse complement.
TTCTGGGCATACGTTACATTACCGGGCAATACAAACGCCGATAAAGCAATGATCAGAAATATCTTTTTCATATGATTGTTCATTTGGTATTGTCCTTTAATTAAACAGCAGGGGAAGGGTTTCATTGAGAAAACGTTTCACAGCCATCCACGTGTGTCCGCGCAGGCCTTCCGTCTCGAGCCGGACCGTTTGAATTCCGTATTTGTCCATAAGTTCCATGAATTCGGTTGCACCTCCGTACAGGAAATCTGCCTTATCGACTCCCAGCCAGTACAATTTCATCATTTTGTTGGTCCTGGCGGGATCCTCATATAGGAACCTGTAGTTTTTTTCAAACTCTTCGGTGCCAATGTAAGAGCTGTAGGAAATGATATGGGAAAATTTGTCAAAATTGCCGAGGCCACAGCGAAGTGACTGTCCACCACCCCGGGAAAAACCGGCGATGGCACGATGGTCACGATCGTTGATTGTACGATAATTGCTCTCTATGAAAGGCATGAGGTCACCCGTGAAATCCCCGGAAAAGTAGTCCATGAATTTCGGCTCGGTAAGGTAAAAGCCGGGATTGCCGTAGGGCATGACTATGATCATCTCCTTTGCTTTTCCCTGTGCAATCAGGTTATCCAGGATGAAGTTGACCCGTCCGACCTTGAAGAATGTTTCCTCTGTATCCGTTGTACCGCTGATAAGATAGAATACAGGATAATTCTTCTTTGACTGATCGTAGCACGGAGGTGTATAAACCATTACAGGTGCATACATCCCAAGCGTTTTTGAATAATAAAGGGTATAGTCAACGCTTCCGTGAAGCACGTTAGTAACTTCATGGTTCAGAGGCTCTTTCCCCCTTACTTCTACCAGGCTGTTCTTGAATTTTTCATTGGGGAACCATTCAGGATTCTGAGGATCCATGATGGTAACCCCGTCAACTATGAAACTGTAAGGATAGATATCAGCTGCCACAGGGCCCAGTGTGATAGTCCATATCCCGTCCGCATTTTTGTCCATGTTCTGTCTCTCGGCAAACTGGGCATTGATCTGAACGTTCTTTGCATTAGGTGCATTCAGATTGAAGGTTACGGTGTTATCTTCATTCACAACAGGGGACGGGGCAAAGGACATTCTCCGGTTGTAATTGGTAGTGACCACGATCTTTCCTTTTTCCTTTCCCGGATAAACCCTGAGTTCAAGCATGCCTGTTGTTCGGGTTCCTACGCCAAGTTCTGTCAAATTGACGGTTACCGTAGGTTTGGTGCTGTCCCCGATGAGTTCCTTTTGAGTCAATTCTTCCTGCCAGAGAACAGGACCGTAAGAATGTCTGAGTGTATAATTATAACCCGGCTCTATGTCTTCAAACACATAATCATTCTGCCCCTGATGAATCATCAGACGCGGGACGTCTGCTCCTCCCCATCCCCAGGCAGGGCGTTCACCGGGCTTGATTTTGGTAAGTTCGATTTCAGCACCGGTACCGTTTACTACCTCAGATATTTCCTTATAGTAATTAAGGCCCGAGTCAAATGCCTCTATTTCGTAATAATATTCAGGGGATGTATTCAGACTGTGGATAGTAAGGAAATTCTTGTCGTAAACCATATAACTGTTGTATAGCTTTCCAGGCTCTATGCCGTAACGCACCACATACCCGTCAGCCCCTTTGACAGGTTCCCAGAGAAGGGTTGCCTCGCGCCGGTCTTCCTGATTCCGTATAGCTTTGAAATCATCAACTACAACACGTTCGGCTGCATTGGGATTACCGAATACCCGGAGGTCCTTGACAGCAAATTTGGCACCATCGTGAGTGGCTACATTGGTGACCTTCACATAACGGGCCTTCACCGGATTGGAGAACTCTGTGTAATCGTGCCTGCGATTAAATTTATTGTCACTCTTGTCAATTACAGTCTTCCAGGTGGCATTATCGTTCGATACTTCAACCGTATAGCACTGGTAATGGTCCGGAGCCGGAGACGGTCTGAATCCGCGTCCGACATTTACTGTGGAGCCTATGTGGTCAAAGTTGCATTGGATAGCATGAATGTCACTTACTTTTCCAAGGTCAACGGTAAGATACTCACCAGGATCCCCCGTCTGTGCTGACCAGCATGTCATAAAGTCCTCATCGGCTGCATTGGCAGCTACATAGTTATCATATGTTGAAGAAACTTCAATACGTTTCTTATGAGAAAGCAACAGCCAGCCAGCTTGGTTACTATCAACGGCATCTGTCCTGATACCGGGCCAGTATTGCGGGTAATCACCATAAGCCGTATTGGAATACATCACGCCATCATCATCAACTGCGGTAGGATAAATGGCAAGTTCAGCTCCACCGTTGCCTGCATACCAGGCAGGGATCATGCATATAGTCCATAGCTGACCGTTCTTATCGTGGAATGTGCTCCCATGACCAGCACCTACGGCAAAACCTGTGGTTTTGAAAGTCAATGGATTGTGCTCGGAATAGGTGTAAGGACCCATAGGGTTGTCGGCCACATATACCCCATGTGAATAAGACAGGAATTCAAGCCCTATGGCCGCATACTGCAAATAATACTTTCCCTGGTGCTTGGTAACCCATGGACCTTCAATCCAGGGAAACTCTTCATCAAAATATTCCCTTCTCCCGTTGAAAATGGAGAAGATCACATCTTTGTTCCTTCTATTCTCGAATCCGTGATTCTTATAATCCCCAAAGAATAGAACCCGGGGATCACCAATTTCCTTAAAGGTGTTCACGTCCAGTTCAACTACCTTAAATGGCATAATCTGTGACCAGCCGTAGAAAACATAGAGTTTCCCGTCATCATCCAGGAACATGTTGGCATCACCGTAGCGATCACTGTCAAAAGTAGCCGTAAGCGTCCACTCCCCT
>MWFB01000019.1 GCA_002071385.1 Bacteroidetes bacterium ADurb.Bin013 | reverse complement strand
GGGTTTTTCCGAAATTGTTTATCAGGTGTGGCCTGGATATAGGCTGGGAGGTTTTCAAAGATTTTGTTCCTGTCGTTTCCCGATAAATTATGGAAGAGTTTTTCGCATTTCGCCCGTCCAACTTTTTTGTCGTAGAGATTCCAGAAGCGATCAAAAGACGAATTATCTTCATCTAGTGTTTGGAGTTCCTGTTGCCCTTTATCAGAATTATCGGTTTTATCATAATCAGTCCTCCCCTCAAAAAGGGGGTTAGGGGGTATATTATTCTTTTCTTCTTTCTTTCTTTTATTCTTTAGACGTGCTCCATCTGGTGTTCGGTTGCCGGTTCGGATATTGGTCCGTTGTACAGCTCCGCCCGGGTCTGTTATCGCATCCATATCCTTTGTGGATAAAGGATTTCGAGTAGCTCCGTTAGTAGCCCCGTCAGTAGCTCCGTTAGTAGCCCCGTCAGTAGCTCCGTTAGTAACCCCGTCAGTAGCTCTGTTTCCTTGATAAGTCTCATAGCCTTCAATGTTGTATATATTGACGACCGAGCAGTTTTGTACAGTCACCTTGCTTGCGTCAACAAGTTCGTTCATAAAGCGTATGACTTTATTTCTCGACCATTTCCATCGCTTGGCCAATTCGGTAATACTACGGCATACCTGACCACGCTTAACGACAATTTTTACGCCTCTTATATGTGCGGTTGTGTCCTGATAGTTAGCAAGGATTAACAGATCTATCCACGCTTGTGTTTTAGTAAACTGTTCGGAAAAATAATAGCTGCTTTCTGTAATATCGCGGGGAAGTTTTATGTATCCTCTATTTGCCATTATTCTTTTTTTTAACTTATTTAATTTATCTGTTCTTGATCCAGTAATTTGTCTATATCACTCTTGCGGTATCTTACCTTGGTCCCTATTCGTATTGGTATTAGGTAATTTTGCTTTTCCCACCTGTATAGTGTGGTTACATGAATGTCCAACATCTCAGCCACCTTTTTGGGAGAGAGATAAACTTCATTATGTTGAGTGTCCAATTCGTTCTTTACACGCTCGATAACTTTTTCAGTTATGCGATCTAACGTGTTTTCTAAATCATGCTCATTGATCAACAAAACAGTATTTTGCATATGCATAAATATTAAAATTATACCCTGCCCCAATTAGTACGTTCGTACTGTGTTGCAAAGCACTGCAAAGTTCTGTTGCCCTCTTTGTTTGCTTTCAAACAGATATATAACCGTAACAATATCAGGCTAATAGAAAATTCGCTATGGAGAAAAGAGGGAAAAAAGAGGGGAAAAAGAGGGGAAAAAGAGGGAAACTATTCTTGACTGGGAATCCAAGAAAGATTTGCACCGGATCAATAACAGAGATATGGATTACAATGGGTTGTTGTATATTGCTCCAAGGCCTTATCTTACTAATATTCAATAAAAGGTACTACATTTGATAACAGGATATTAGTTATAGATAAGAGCGGTCCAACAGCTGACGCCAATCGTGTCTTTACCGCAGAGGCAGACTCCTACGCCAAGCTCGCAGATATGCTGATACAGCTGCCCGAAAGAACGCAAATAAAGAAAACAGATGAAAGAACAGGGGCAGAATATTCGGGAACTGCTCAAAGAGAAGATAAAGAGCCTGGGAGGCCCATTCCTCCCTCATCAGAACTATTCCCTGATGGGGCAACTTCTGGGACTGCTTTACAACCAGGAGATACCGGCCGACCTGGACGAGAGGATACAGCACCGGCTGGAGGACGATATGATGTTCCAAATGGAAAGAATCCTATACATGACGGAGAACCAGGTACAAGACTTTCTTTACCCAACAAAGGATGAACAGGAGGAAGTAATACAAAAGCTGGAAGAGGCGGAAACGGAAAAGGATCTGCGAGAGTATCTAATCCACGACCTTCTGTATCAAAAGATGATAGACAGCCTGGAAGACTGGCCAATGCCCTGGGGGGGGGGCCTTTATTAGGCCAAAATGGAGTATTTGCCAGGAGGGTTGAGAAAAAATCCGAACAAGCCATAGGGAACTATACCCTTTATCAGCCGGAAATCATTATTGACGGTTCACACCCCCACCCCTCTATTCTTGTTGAGTCACAAGCCATGTCTGGCGTTCATCTGGCTCAAACCGATTACATACCATTATTACCGGAGAGAACAATTACAAGCGGTGCCATAAGCAAGGCGCAGTTTGAGGACATTGTTCTGGACGAGAATGCCCACAAGCAGATATTCCCTAACGGAGAGCGCAGGGGGTTTTTCCTTGGTGCAGGAACAGGGTATGGCAAGGGGCGTAACCATTCTATTATTCTGGATAACTTCAACAAGGGGCGAAAAAAGGCCGTTTGGGTATCGGTCAACGAAAAGGCCCACTATGATAGCGCCAAAATAATTAAATACTCAATTCAACGATGTGAATAATGCTGTAAATTCACCGTACCCTTCCGTTTGATTTCTTTTATATTTCAGATTAAGACCAAGGTAATCACCAAATATTTCTTGCCATTTTTTAAACGAGTTGACTTTCTCATCTATGAGCATTTTTTTAGAAAATATTTTTGCGGCAACAGCAGATGCATAAATTGAAGGTTTCCCGGGCGTAATTATATATTCGTTGATTTCTTCAATGAGAAGATTAAAAAGAGAAGTCTCTTGCCCGTTTTTCAATTTTTTCCCAGGTGCGATACTCTGATAAACTACAGGCATGAAATAATCCTTTAGTTCTTCTTCCGTAATCTTTGGTATCCACTTTACGTCTTTTTCTGTTATTTGATCTTCATGGATGCGTTCTTTGGATTTATTAATTCTTGAAGGATCGTCTATACTTAGAACTTTATATAAGTTGTTCATTTTTCTCTGTAAACAGTCTTTAATGCCATCTTTTGTTTGATTATCATAATGACTAATGGCTTCAACAAAACAATCTAGTGGTATTATATTATCAGTCTCTATGGCGTCAATAATATTTTGAATAAACCTTATTCTCTCTTCGCTTGTATGCAGATTCTCAATCTTTGAATTGATTAATTGTAAAGAATAGCTCCAATGAACCCGGCGGATTAAGTTTGTTTGTTGCAGTTCTACTCGCATAAGTGATGTATTTTGTGTTTAGAGACCGCAATAAACACGTGCGGTTTAATTATTAAGTGACACAAAATTACCTATGAAACTTATGGCAATTACTAAAACTGCCAATTATCTTTGAACAAAGTTATTAACTGCATTCCAACGAGAGTCTCTTCATATGAAGTAAAGATTTAATTAATCCTCTCTTCTTAAATCCTGGGCAAGCTCCCTGATTACTCTGTTCAGTTGGGCCTCGTTAAGCTGTGAAAAGTCTATCCTCGACTCTACGCTTTGTATCTTTGGTGTAGTGTATTGCATGAGCTTCTCGAACATCATTAACCGCTCCTTAGGTGTAAGCATAGCCAGGTCCTGCTCCATTTGCTCTCGGTTTTTGTCAATCAGTTGCGCAATCCAAGTCCTAACCTCCAATGTGATCTTATTAGGAGTTCCCAACGGCCGGCCACTGGGATTTCCGCTTTTTCCTTTAGGTTGTGGCATAACAGTATTTATTTGAATGTTCTTTTCATTCCCCAAGGTCAGAATTTGCCATTTGTCTGAGAATTTCAATATACCTGGATTGTGTTCCTTTTTGCTTAAAGAATTCTGGAAAATCATCCGTATCCAGCTTGCCTTCAAGTATTGCATTCAGAAACTTAACCTTCAATGCTTTGTCTATTGCTATTATCATGGCTTATTCTTTACCTCTAATAAACTGTTCATTTTATTTCATCGCCTGCAGTTAACTTTGCTGATACATTTATCCCCGATGAGCTACAATCGTTCTTGTATGTAAGAAGGAATCTAGGCGATCCTGAAAGCCTGCTAGAGAGTAACCCTAAACTCAATTTCATGTTGGCCAACTGTCTCTCTTTTACTTTCAGCTCATACTTTGCCATGGCAAGCTCTTGTTCTATTCTCTGAAGGGGCCATATAAAGCTTTTGAAAATCTTTACTATAGCAATGGGTATTACCACTATATAAACGGCACTAACTATAAGAGTTACTGTTATCATAACTAAATGTTTATTTACAAAGGTAAAGCCTCAATTGCAGAAAGACTTTCTAAATATTCAGCAATAGGAGCCGTGAAAAATTGTGAGATAAACTACAGCATAAACATTAGAATGACAAATTAATGACAAAAACCAAAAACGAAAAAAGCCAACCAGCTATTTATCAACTGATTGGCTTCTTTTGGAGCGGTCCGGACGGGACTCGAACCCGCGACCCCGTGCGTGACAGGCACGTATTCTAACCAGGCTGAACTACCGGACCCTGATTGTTTGGGAGGGCAAATGTAGGCAATGTTTTTGAAACTGCAAAAAAACTGAAATGCACGTTCCCGTATTTTTTTTCTTTCATAAAATGCGCTGACCCGGCGAAGGAAAATGCGTCAGGATGCTCTAATACAACCATTCCGTCATCTTCCAGGATACCCGCATTGAATATCTTTTCCGGCAGGTTTTTCAGGCCTGGCAGATCATAGGGGGGATCGGCAAAAACAAGGTTGTATTTACGGGTACAGATATTAAGGAAATCAAACACATTGTTTCGCAATACCTGTACCTGAGATGACAGGTGCAATGCTGACACCGTATCTTTAATAAAGCGGGCATAGTCCGGATTCATTTCAACACAGGTAACGGAAGGACATCCCCTTGAAGCAAATTCCAGTGATATGCTGCCGCTTCCGGCAAACAGATCCAGCGCGGCAATGGCGGTCAGATCCATGGAATTATCCAACACGTTGAAAAGTCCTTCCTTCGCAAAATCGGTGGTGGGTCTTGCTTTGAAGGATTTTGGCGGCAGTATGTTATGCCCTCTCAGACTTCCACTGATGATGCGCATACCGGGAAAAGATGAGGTCCGTACAGCAGGTTCAGGGCTTCTGACGGAAAGAGGAAAGAAGGGGAGGTGGCTACCGTCACGGAGGGGAAATAAGTGCACAGCTGCTTTGTGTGCGTGGGTTTGAAAGGTCCGCTGATGTACAGGTTAAGGCTTCCGGGATTTAGTTGCCATTGTTTCAGGGCAAACAAAAGATAATAGAGACCTGTGCTGAAACGGTCAATAGCATAGGAATTGCAAAGCAACAGCCGTTCCCCCTGCATCAAAACCAGGTCCACATGGGAGTGGGAATAGTGCATTAAAGCTCTTGAGTATTCTTTTTGCTCCATAATGAAATAGAGCAGGGGCATGACCGAGGCAAAAAACCTGGCCTTGTGCTGGTACTTAAAGACCATGGCATTGACAGGGGCCGGGAGGGCATAAATGCAGGTGGCTTCCTGTGTGACCAGTTCAGAATAGTTGACTTCATCCAGGTACGCCACATCGAATAGCTGGCGGAGTACATCAATTGCCTGTTCGGGCTGAAAAACAGAGGTGGGGATGAGTGTATGCTTGTGTGTGTCTATCATGACATAACACTGGTTGAAGCGTTTCTGCAGGTATTCTTCCTGCCTGAAGACGAGCCCCACTTCTTTTGCCCATTCGTTGTAATCGTTGCGTGGGAACGAATATGAAAGATGCTGCCATAAAAGGCACTCGTTTGTATTAGTGTCCTGGATAATAAAAGAAAGTCCATTCACCCCGATATGAATGGACAATCTGTGATGAGCCTGCGGTATTTTGCTGATCGCAGACATGTTGCTATTCCCAGTTACCCGCGTTGTTGTTTGGTTGGTCTATACTCCCCACCTTGATACCGGGATAACGGTTGCTAATTTTCAGATCCTCATTGAGATTGACTATCAGCTGACGGTTCATTCCCTTCAAAAGAACATCAAAAGGTGTACATGCCTCAAAGAGCGGAACATCAACACCTGATACCTTCTTTACCACGGCCCTCATTTCAAACTCTTCTCCGACCAGCGGGACCCAGCGCAGGGAATCTATGTTGAAACCCGGATATTTGAGCAATGTGTCCTTAACAGGCAATTCCATGCTGTCACGAAATACGCGACCCTGTGCAACAGCAACTGAGTCGTCAAATGAACCTATCTGCCTTACAATCGTTATAGTACCATTTTTGTAGAAATTTTCCAGGGTATCAAAAGTAGATGCATACTTTCCAAATTCTGTTTTGTAGGTGGTCTGCAGTGTGCGGATGTCCTTTAAACGTTCAATGGCCAACGAACTGCGGAAATCACGTTCTTTATCGAATTTTATGGGCGCAGTGAGGCTCCTGACAATAGCATAGCCCAATCCAATGATAATCAAGGGCAGAATAACGATGGTGAGTAATTTTTTCATTATTGATTTATTAAATAATCTAACAGACGTCCTGCAAAATTAGGAAAAAAAATAACCTCTGCAATAAATCAATTATATTTGCAACAATATCTTTTTATGAAAGTCCTGTTTCCAAAAAATCTGGTAGCCAAATGGGATCAAGCTTTAGCCCAATCGTCACACATTGTGGTGGCTACCCATATCAATCCGGACGGGGATGCCGTAGGGGCCATGATTGGACTCGGATCTTTTCTAAGACAACAAGGTTACCGGGTGACATGTATCTGCCCGAGTCCTTATCCCGGTTTCCTGGCATTTTTAGACAAGGAAAAACAAGTTCTGGTTTATTCACACCAGAAAGAAGAGGTCATAAGGGCGGTGGACAAGGCAGATATGATAGTGGCGGTGGATGTCAGCGGATTATCACGCATGGAAGAGATGGGAGAGTTCTTATTGCGTATACGGGCAATCAAAGTCTTGATGGATCATCATATAGATCCCGTTGTGGAGGATTTTGATCTGGTCTTTTCAACACCACAGGTCAGCTCCACTTGTGAGTTGATATTCAGAGTGCTCAATTCCTGGAAACCAGATGCTGTATTTACCAGGGACCAGGCTACTGCTTTTTTGACCGGTATTATTACTGATACGAATCAATTTGCCAACAGCGTCTTTACGGAAACATTCCATGTTGCCTCACTCCTGCACGGTTGGGGTGCGGACTCTGAAACCATACACAGTGCAGTGTTCCAGCATTTCACATTGAACCGGATGCGGCTCATGGGGCACGCACTGAGCAATATTAAGATGTTGCCGCAATTCGGAGCAGCGTATATAGTTCTGACAAGGGATGTCCTGGAATCCTGTGATTACCGCAACGGCGATACGGAAGGTTTTGTCAATATTCCGCTTGCCATCAAGGGGATCTCCATCTCGGCCTTATTCCTCCAGAGGGAAGATCACATAAAAGTGTCACTCAGGTCAAAAGGAGCCATTGCCGTAAACGGTATTGCAAAACAGTTCTTCCAGGGAGGAGGACATTACAATGCCTCGGCGGGTAAAATGGAAGACGATCCCGGCAAGATTGAAGAGTTGCTGAAAGAAGCCCTGGGCACAATAATTGCATGATTGCAGGTCATACATGAGAAAGTATGTATTTTTACTAGCCGGATTACTCCTTGCTATCACTTCCTGTACAAAGGAAGACCGCAAGCTGATGCTCATCAGGCAGGAGGAGGAGATTGACAAGTTTGTCCGGAACCTTGTCAAAGACACGGTATATTATCAGAAGGGCGTGGTAAGGGCTGTTCTTGAACCGGGAAAACATGCTGGCCCGGCTGATACACTGGCAACCGGGGATACCATTTATTTCTATTATGCCGGACATGTTTTTTCCAGGGGTAAAGGTGCCTTATTCCATACGAATTCGGACAGTGTGGCCAAAGCTTATAACAGGACACTTCCTGAAGACCAGTCTGCCATCCGTTCCGGGGTTACGGGAGAGGGGAAATTCCTGAAGGGACTGGAATATGGTTTTACAGGCATGTCTGCCGGCGAACATGCTTATTTGATTTTCAATGCCGATTTTGGATACGGGAATGAAACGGTAGGACAGGTGCCCCGGATGTCTCCCTTATTGTTTGAGATATGGGTGGAGCGGATTGTCAAAAAACAGATATCTTTGCAAGAATGAAAAAATTGATTTACCTGACAATGGCCATGCTGGCAACCATTCCGGCATTGTTGTCTTCCTGTGCGAGGGAACAGACTGAATCTACGCTCGAGGCTCATAAAAAAATGCTTGCAGCCCATGTCAGGATCATACACCAGGATACATTGCAAAAAACCGAATCGGGTGTATATTACACCATAGTCCGCAAAGGTTCAGGTGCCCCGTCAACAGACTCATCCATTGTATTTGTAAGGGAAACCGTTCTTGATCTGAAGTACAACATCATTGCCAGCACAGAAGAAAATGTGGCCAGGCAATTAGGGAATTTCAGCCATGCCAATGCCTACATCCCCCTATTATGGTATATGGGGAACAACTCCATCATGATGGGACTGGAAGAAATGCTCCAGGACATGAAGGAAGGTGAAATGCGCCGGATTTGGCTTCCTTATTGGTTATCGGCTTATCAGGAAGGGGGAAGTTCAGAAAATACCACAGCCATGGTATATGATTTGGAATTGGTCAAAGTGGTCAGCGATATTGACAAGTACCAGATAGATACCCTGGAGTCTTTCCGGAACAGGCACTATCCCGGAGTCGATTCCCTGGAAAGAGGATTTTACAAAGTGACCCTGGTCCCTGGTACCGGGGATTCAGTGAAAGTTGCAACTACAGCGAAAGCCTGGTATATAGGTAAGTTTCTTAATGGTCATGTATTTGACACCAATGTGGCCGATACAGCCCAAAAATACAGGATTTACGACTCCGATAATGAATATTCAGTCCTTCAGGTATCTATGCCATCCGAGGAAGAGGAGGAGGAAGACACCAGCGAGGAGGAGGGATCAGTGGTCAAGGGGTTCAGCAAATGCATGCAGGAAATGAGGTACGGAGAGGTGGCCGTATGTTTTTTCCATTCAGATTACGGCTATAAGCTGGAAGGCAAGCAATCCTCCGCTTCGGGCACTTACCTGGGCGGTGGCATCCCTTCCTATATGCCTTTGTTTTTCTGGATATACGTACCATTAGACGATTAACCGCATAATAAAAAAATTGGTACAGGTGCATGCAACGTTTTTGCATGCACCTGCATCTATTATGTGGTTTTAGGTTTATAGGTTTCAACGGTAGAGGTGGGTCCGGTTCTCGGACCACCTCTTGTTGTTTTATCACCAGGAATAATCCTTTGCGCTTTTCAGTCCCGGCAATGAAAAATAACTGGCACTGGTGTTTCCTCTTATCCAGATTTTCTTTGACAGGTGTTGCGGATTATCCACCAGGTTCAGGGCATCACGTATGGCTCCCGCCGGCAGTTCTACGGGATACGTATTTGCCTTGTCCATTTCAGAGTTGGTGTCGGCAAGGGCCAGGTTTGTCGCGCTTTCGTTACCTGAGTAAAAGTACGTCCCGCCGGAAGAATAACAACCCACAATATACCCGCATACCCAGATATCGCTCAGACCGCCGGGCAGGTTACGGGCCTCGGCAATGGTATAGGCCGTTTCTTTGGTAAGGCCGCGCACCGTTCCCTCAGTATCGTTCCAGAGCCCGCTTATCCAGGTATGCGTGGTGTCTACAGACAGGGTGAGGACAGGTTCCACATTGTCCTTCGTACTGCCCGATCCTTCCACAAGGAAGTTATACATGTATTTTGCCTGGATTGTTCTTTCAATGGGTTCTGTGGGAAAACCGTCAGCCGTTAATGTCAGGGTGATTGTTCCGGGGAAAAAATAACCCCATTTGCTAACCGAGGTGTTGTCAAATTTCAGGGATCCACCCGTTCCCGAAATGTTCATGCTAAAGGTGGTGTATTGCCCGGAGAATTCTTCTGAAAACAACACGCGTATTCCCGCGTTTTCCTGTTTGCAGATCAGAAGCACCTCACAGGATTCCCCTCCTATGACTTCGGCTGTCTGCATGCCGTAATAATAGGGTTTATCAAAAGCCGGCTCTGTAAATGCCTCATTGTAAACCTCTATAGTATAATTTCCCGGTTTCAGCGACAAGGGAGATCCCGTGATTGCCCCCACCGTGGAATTGTACAGGGTATCCCCGCCCTGTTTGATCAGCAGGAATACATAGCTGTCCAGGCTACTGCTTTTGGTCCTGACACCGAAAGGTGTTTCTATAGCCACATCCACGACCAGGAAACCTTCCGGGCCCGGAACGAACTTAAGTCCGTCGCATGCCCACATGGCGGCAAGAAGAATGCATCCCGCCGCTTTCATAACGTTACTTCTCATAAGACTTTTGTAATTAGTTCAACAGGCGTGAAATTACCAGTTCATAAAGGCAAAAAGGAGACAAAGGGTATAAAACTCGGAAAACATTCCTAAATTTGCAATTCGTTTTCAAGAGATCAATGCATGTCATCAATTCGTAAACACCCAATTCTTCCTATTCCGGAAGAGGATAAGATTGCTTTTTTATTTGAAGGTCAGACAATTTTCGGTCAAAGGGGCTTTACCATTGCGGCCGCTTTGCATCAGGCCGGACTGTTGGTCCATAAACACAGCCTGGACCACAGGAACAGAAGCCTCTCCTGCGGGATAGGAAAATGCGGAGCCTGTGAGATGCTGGTTGACGGGAAGGTACGCAGGATATGCATCACAAAAGTTGACGGAGTTAAAGAAGTGCAGCGTATTCCCGACGGATTCCTGGCAGAAGGCTGCACTATTCCCCCCTCCCACACCATCAAGGTATATAAAACCATTGTGGCCATCATTGGAGCAGGGCCTGCAGGCCTGGCTGTCCGGGAAGAACTTGATAAGAAGGGAATTCCCAATCTTGTAATTGACAACAATGTCCGGATTGGCGGCCAGTTCAACATGCAGACCCATCAGTTTTTCTTTTTTGAAAAGGAAAAACGTTTCGGAGGCATGCGCGGATTTGAGATTGCAGCCAGCCTGGCCGGTGAAAACCATGAAGGGATCCTTCTGAACAGCACGGTCTGGGATATATTTGACAATAAAAGACTGGCGGTCAAAAATATTGAAACCCAGGAAATCTTCTATGTGGACGCCGAATACCTGGTGATTGCGACAGGAGCTGTCCCCTTCATGCCGCCTTTTGGCAATGATGATGTGCCGGGTGTATACACAGCAGCCGTTTTCCAGAGGATGATGAACAGTGAGCTCACCCTGCTGGGCAAAAACATACTGACTGTAGGGGCCGGCAATATAGGATACCTGACCTCTTATCAGGCCATGCAGGCCGGGGCAAGAGTCAGGGCCATCATAGAGGCCATGCCTCACGAAGGAGGGTTTCCTGTGCAGGCCAACCGCGTCCGGAGACTGGGCATTCCCATCATTACCTCCCATATGCTTCTGGAAGCCATACCCAATAAGGACTATACCGGAATATCGGGAGCAGTGATTGCATCATGCAGGGATTTTAAAGTCATTCCGGGCACTGAAAAGATACTGAAAGGCATTGACACAATCAATATTTGTACAGGCCTTTTACCCGATGACCAGCTCCTGCTTAAAGGCCGTCAGGCTTACGGACTCAACTGTCATGGGGTTGGGGATGCCATTCGAATAGGAGAGGGCACCTCTGCCGTGCTCCGGGGCAAGCAGTGTGCCTATGAGATCATGCAGCAGATGGGTGTGCACATACCTTATGATGATTACCTGGCTGTTTCCAAAGAATATATTGACTCTCAACAACACCCTGTACGGATCCTGGACAAGCCTGCGTTGCCTTCAGGGGAACGTATGAGGGCAAAACCTTTTGTGTTGTTTGACTGCCTTTACGGCTTTGCCTGCAATCCCTGTACTTTCGCCTGTAAATACGGCGCCATCAGGAAAGATACCACATCTTCCGTCCCGGTGGTGGATTATGATAAATGCATAGGCTGCATGGCCTGCGTTAGCCAGTGTCCCGGGTTGGCCATATTTGGTTTTGACCTTGAACGCAATACATTGTTTCTTCCGGTTGAATACGAGGTGACTGCAGGAGCCGCTGTGTACCTGGTGGACAACCAGGGCAGGAAAAAGGCCGAAGGCACACTGGAAAAAATCATGACCCGCCCCAACAAGACACATGTGGCCCGTGTCAGGGTACACGAGCCTGTACCGGCCGATTTGTTGGAAATCAGCGGATTCATCGTGAAGGAGGAGTATCCGGAAGAACCGGATTTGCATCCTGCCGGCGCAAGAAAAAAAATCAAGACATACATATGTCATTGTGAGGATGTTACCCTTGAAGATCTGCTCAAGCTTATCGGGGACCGCGACTCGATCACGGCCGATGAACTCAAACACATATCCCGTATGGGGATGGGTGCTTGCCGTGGATCACGCTGCCTTCCCCGTGCCGTGCAGATCCTGAGAAGCCATGGTATCCAGGTCATCTCGGGTTTGACACCAAGGGGGCCGATGGCAAATTTGGTGCAGATGGGTGAATTGTATCCGTCCGGCGGGCAACAGGAGATCATCCTGCCTAAGGTTATCAACAAGGAAAAAGATTTCGAAGAAGCCGGGGTTATCATAGCAGGAGGAGGCATTGCAGGAAGCGCCCTGTTCAGGTACCTGGCAGAAGAAGGCTTCAGCCCCGTTCTTGTTAACCATGACAGGGGGAGCTCATGGAGGAATATTGCCGGGGGACGTCCTGCGTTCAGCCTGCCGGCACTGGCCGATATTTCAGCACAGAACCTGGGAATATTCAAAGAGCTTGACAAGAAGGGCAATATTGATTTTCATATATCCAGGTATGTCAACTTTGTACATGACCAGGCAACGTTCCGTTCACTGGAAGCTTCCATGGCCTGGTCAGATGCGCATATGGTGGAGGCGCGGGATTTCCACAAAGAAATATCTCCCGCTTTCAATCCCTATCAGAAAACGTACTCCCATGCACTGATAACCAACAATTGCTGGCAGGCCAGTCCCGGAAAAACCCTGGACCTGATCAGGCACCTGGGTACAGAGGCAGGAGGTCGCATACTGGAACAGACACGGATTGTGGATGTGGAAAAACAGGGTGACACCTATACGGTGATCCTGCTGGACCACAGGAACAGGTACCAGGTATTCAGGACAAGGCTTTTCATCAACGCCCTGGGACAAAACGGGGAGGAATTCGCCAGGAAGCTTGGCTATATAACGGGTGTTTACCCTGTCAGACATCAGGCATTCATCACCAAGCGGCTCCCTATGCTGGGAAAGGACGGCAAGGCTCTGGATATGCTCATAGACCGCCGCAACTACAAAGGATTCTCTGCCGTTTACGGGCAACAACTGGCAGACACAGGACAGATCATAGGATGCGCCTCGCCAGTGTCAGACATGCAGGAATCGGGAAAGAACCTGAAAGTCAACACGGAGGATTTTCTCAATATTGTATCCGAGGTCTTCATTCAGTGGTTGCCTTGTCTCGCCGATGCAGGATTCCAGGCTTTCTGGGGCGGGTATTACATCGAGCCGAGGTACATTGTTGATCCGGGCAGGGGCCTTTTCCTGGGCATGCGCGGCCACGGATTCATGCTTTCGCAGTACCTGGCAAAATTGTATGTAGATGTCCTTAGTGGAAGAAAAGTCCCGGATTATTTCAGGGATCTTTCCCTGGACGGTCCGGGACTGAGCGAAATGGCTTTCAAATAGGGTAACTGCTCAATTACCGCAGCATTCCAGCTGACGGCTCAGGTAAGTGCGCATGTTATTGTACAACGCGCGGATAGCAGCATCAGTGCGCAACACGTACGGATCCGTATACACTTTTTTGATATTACCTCCGGCATCTACAAAGAAGAAGGCAGGAACATAATTCATGACTTCCCCTGTGAGCAGGGCGTCCCCATACAAGAGCCTTGAAAAGGCGTTGACCTTTACCTGTGCCATGGGATTGAATACAGGTCTGTTCTCCCACCATATCTTGTTTCCCGTGGTTTCATCCACATCATTCAGACCGTTGTTTTCCAAGTAATCAAAATAATCCTGCTCCCGGCCCTCGATTTCCATGGCAACACCATAGATCTTAAAGCTATGGTCCTTGAATTCATTGTATAACTTCATCACCTCGGGCATAAAACCGGAGCAGTCAGGACACCACGAAGCCCACAGCAAGAGCAGGGTGATCCGTGCCCTGCTGTAAACATCACTGAAATGCAGTTCCGAATCAGGAACACCGGGAATCGACAATGAAAAATCCCTGGTGGGTGCCAGAAAATCATGCAACCCCTGCTGGGAGATGGTCAGGGTAGCAGATATGGACCCTCCTGCAGATGCGGTAAAGGAACCTGTACGGCCCTTAGGACGGTCAATATCGGATATGCCTATTATCAGTGTGTCCTGATCCTTTGTGGCCGTTATCCAGTCTTGCGCATCGGCAGAAACCGTTACTTCCCATTCGGGTACATTTGTTATAACCAGTTGTTTTATAGGCTCGACGTCAAAAGGATCAACATAAATCACGGGGTCCCAAGCTCCAAAAAATTCAAGATAATAAGCTTGGGCATCCGTATTGGTCTGTTCTACAGTGAGTGTTTTTTCTATACCTGAGGTGGATTTGATGACAAATATCGCAAGCCTGGGTTTTTCATCGGGTAAAGGTGTAACAATCAAGGAGATCTGATTTTCTCCAGGGGTGCCTTTATCCGGATAGACTGTACACCAGTCTTCGTGTCCCACCTGTTCTATATACCAGTTTTCAGTGGTCTTGACTATAAAAGTCCTTTCAGCAGAAACAGGAGGAAGGTTAAACCTGACAGGTATCACCACAAGGCTTCCGGCCTGGTCCGAAGGATTACAAGAAGAAAGCAGGGCAAATCCCAAAACAGCAATAATCAGGTTTCTTTGTAAAGAATGTCTTTTCATTGTTTTGCTACATAATTTGTGTGCGTAAAGTAAAACATTTTCCATGACAAACCAAAACACGTCCCAAATGCTTACATTTGCAGATTCAATCAACATCTAGTCATGCCTGTGGTTACGGTTACAAGCGATTGGAGCAAGCGCGATTTTTATGCCGGTGCGCTGGTAGGAGGATTGCTTGGATTGGCTTCTGTTTATGAAATCACCCATCAGATACACCCCTTTGACGTCAGGATGGGGGTTTTTGTGTTGCGCCAGGCCTTTACCAGGTTTCCGGCGGGAAGCATGCATATCCTTGCGGTTCAGGCGCAGGCAACTGACCAATTACCTATGTCGGTAGCTTTCTACCAGGGACATTATTTCATTACGGTAAATGATGGCCGTTTTTCCTTGCTGTTTGATAATGAGCCGCAATGGATCCGGGCTGTTTACGCTGCTCCGGGGACTTTTTCGGAACAGGAAGCCTATATAAAGGCCGTCAGGGCTATTGTCGAGGATAAGCTTCAGGAAATGACCCTTCCCGCTGACATGAAAACCGAAGTCAGGCCTTCTGCTGTAGCCGAAAAGGATTACATAATGGGACAAGTCATCTATATAGATTCCTACGGCAATGCCATAACCAACATATCGCGTTCGCTTTTTGACAGGGTGGGCGCAGGCAGGGATTTTCGGATTTTTTTGCAGGGACCCTATACACGTATTGAAAAGATCTCGGACTCTTACGGAGGGGTTCGCCCGGGACAACTCCTGGCCCTGTTCAACAGTGTCAACCTGCTGGAACTGGCCGTTTTCATGGGAAGCCTGGCAACGTTGGAAAACATAGGTATTTACGATGAAATTCAGATACAATTCAGCAAGTATGGATAGAAAACAGATTTTGGAAAGTTTTGGAAAACTACTGGATATTATGGACCGCCTGAGGTCCGAATGCCCCTGGGACAGGGAGCAGACCGTGGAAAGCCTGCGGACACTTACCATAGAAGAAACATATGAACTAAGCGAGGCTATCCTGAAAGGAAATCTGGAGGACTTGTCCAAAGAACTGGGCGATATCCTGCTTCATATCATTTTTTATGCAAAGATCGGGCAGGAAAAGGGTGCCTTTGATATAGGGATTGTTATAGAAAATCTATGTGACAAGCTCATTTTCCGTCATCCGCATGTTTTTGGCGATGTCAAAGCAGACAACGCCGGAAAGGTCATCAAAAACTGGGAACAATTGAAAACGAGAGAAAAAAACGGAAACAAATCAGTGCTGTCAGGAGTTCCTGAAGGTTTGCCGGCCCTGATCAAATCATTCCGTATCCAGGACAAAGCCCGGGCCATGGGTTTTGACTGGGAGAAACGTGAACAGGTGTGGGATAAGGTCAATGAAGAAGTCCAAGAATTCCGCACTGAATGGGAGAAGGGCGAACGTGACAGGATGGAATCAGAGTTCGGTGATCTGCTGTTTGCCCTGGTCAATGCAGCCAGGCTGTATGGCATAAATCCTGAAAACGCACTGGAAAGAACCAACAGGACTTTTATATCCCGTTTCAATTACCTGGAAGAAAAAACCATTAAGCAGGGTCGTTCCCTTGAAGATATGACATTGCAGCAGATGGACCAGATTTGGGAAGAGGCCAAACATAAAGCAGAAAAATAAACCATGGAACACTGGCTGAGCCGCTCCGAACTGCTTGTTGGAAAAAACGGACTCGAAAAATTGAACAACAGTATCGTTCTGGTTGCCGGTCTGGGCGGCGTGGGGTCCTATGCAGCCGAGATGCTCGCCCGGTCGGGAATAGGTCACCTTATTCTGGCAGATAACGATATAATAACACCAACCAATCGCAACCGCCAGCTCCCGGCCCTGACCGGCAACGAAGGAGCACTCAAGACGCGGGTGATGGAAGACAGGATCCGGCAGATCAATCCTGACATTGTTCTTGAGACAGTCAGCGAGTACCTGGAGGAAAAATCGATACCCCTTCTTTTTGATCAATTCACACCCCATTATGTGGTCGACGCAATTGATACCCTCTCTCCCAAGATTGTACTAATCTGTTACTGGATGGGAAGAAAAACACCCCTGGTCAGTGCCATGGGAGCAGGAGCCCGTTTTGATGCCACTGCTGTCAAGATCGACGACATTTCGCACAGCTTCAATTGTCCGCTGGCGTTCATGCTCCGTAAAAGGCTTCGCAAGCTGGGAATCCACAAAGGCCTTAAAGTCGTTTTTTCCACAGAATTGCCTAAGGAAGAGGCCATAGTGCCGCTGGAAGAAAAAAATAAAAAATCACGGGTAGGCACCATATCCTACCTTCCGGCTGTTTTTGGCTGCCTGTGCGCCCAGGCGGTTATTTGTGATATTCTGGAAATTCGTACCTTTGGAAGATAAATAATGGCAGATAAATGACCTTTGAAATAAAAGAAATCTCCACAAGAAAAGAGATGAAGCGGTTTTCCCGCTTTCCTCTGCAACTATATAAAAACCATCCCCAATACGTACCCACCCTGATCTCTGATGAGATAAAAACCATTCTGGATTCACCCAGCTTAAAGTATTGCAGCCGCAAGATCTGGGTTGCCAGCGATAGCAAAAACCGGATAATCGGAAGAGTTGTTGGTATTGTAAATTCCAGGGCCAATGAGATTTACGGCTACAAGCGGGTCCGCTTCGGGTGGTTTGACGTGATAGAGGATTTTGATGTCGCCAGGGCACTTATCCAAACAGTAATGGATTGGGGTGTCTCCCAGGGGATGACCCAGATCCACGGACCGCTCGGTTTCAACACATGGAACAAACAGGGACTGGTGGTAGAAGGGTTTGAAAATATTCCACAGTTCAATTGCCTCTATAATTACCCCTATTATGGTGTTTACCTGGAACGTATGGGTTTTTCAAAAGAAGTGGACTGGATCCAGTACATGATGTCTGCAAGGCAACCTGTTCCCGATAAAATAGAGCGTATCAACGAGGCAATCATGAAGCGCTACAATCTTCACCTGCTGTCATGGAAAAAAGCAAGCGACATGAAACCCTACATAGACGATTTTTTTGATATGTACAACAAGAGTTTCATGACGGTCCACAATTTTATCCCCCTCACACCGGAGGAAATTAATGATAGTATCCGTTTTTACATGAAACTCATAAATCCGGAACTCTCTTTTTTTATTGTTGACGGCAATAATAAAGTGGTTGCCTTTTCCATTTCCTTTCCAAGCTTGTCCAGGGCACTGCAGAAAGCACGGGGTTACCTTTTTCCATTGGGCTGGTTCTATTTGCTGAAGGATTATTTCTTCTACAAGGATATTGATCTGATGATGAATGGTGCCCATCCCGATTGGAAAGGAAAGGGGTTGAGCTCAATCTATCATTACCATACAAACAAAACAGCCATCCGTAAAAATTTGAGAAGGGCCGTGACCAATCCACAGCTTGAGACCAACCACGCCATTGATGTATGGAAGGAATACGACACAAAACTTCATACGCGCAGGCGTTGTTATATCAGAAACCTTAATGAATAAAAAGTATAATAATGACAATTCATGAAATAGTATCGTTGGTGCAGGGAAAGATACTTTGTGGTAATGTAGGGGAAAAAGACTTCGTTGATTATTGCTTTGCCTCCGACCTGATGAGCGATGTGCTGACCGTGCGCAGGAGCGATTTTTTGTTGATGACCGGTCTGTCCAATATTCAAAGTATCCGTACGGCAGAAATGAGTGATCTTAAGTACGTAATGCTGGTACGGGGAAAAACGCCCCCGCAGCCCATGATAGAACTGGCTGAAGAAAATGGGATCGTGCTGATATCGTGTCCTTTTTCCATGTTCAAGGCATCAGGGATTCTCTACCAGGCAGGATTGAAAGGGGTTTTTTGATGGATTTGTCGTTTCATATACAGGGTGGTGATTTCACCTCTGCAGGAACCGCTTCTTCACAGGTGAGGCGAACCCTTAAAGAACTGGGAGTGGATGCAGCCGTGATCAAGCGGGTGGTGGTAGCTCTTTATGAAGCCGAGGTGAATATTGTCGCTCATGCTTATAAGGGGATCATTACTGCCGAGATCAGTCCAGAACGTGTTTTCCTTCAGCTTGTTGATGAGGGGCCGGGGATAACCGATATTGAAAAAGCCATGACCCCGGGATTTTCAACGGCATCGCAAGAGGTCAGGGAAATGGGGTTTGGTGCAGGGATGGGATTACCCAATATATGCCGTAATGCCGATGTCTTCAATATCCACTCTGTTCCGGGAAAAGGCACAACAGTTGAAATTACTATTCAAATAAAATGAGTATGGATAAACCAATCAAACCTTTCCATCACGCACTGGGAATCCGCAAAGAGATCTGCATAGGGTGCTCTCGCTGTTTAAGGGTATGTCCGACAGAGGCATTGCGTGTGAAAGACGGCAAGGCATCACTCCATCCGGAATGGTGCATAGATTGCGGAGAGTGTTTCAATGTTTGTCCCGTCAAGGCCGTTGTAGTGGAAGACGACGATATAGCCCAGATTTTCAACTACAAACACCGGATACTTCTTGTTCCGTCTGTTTTTTTTGCACAGTTTGAAGAAAAGCTTACCCTGGATGCCATCAAGGGAATCCTTTATGACATGGGATTTACCGAACTCTGCACTGTGGAACAGGGTGCCGACCTACTGGTTGATGAGATCAACCGGTATATACAGGAGTATGAAGGAGAAAAGCCTGTCATATCCTCATACTGTCCGGCCGTTGTACGTCTGATACAGGTCCGTTTTCCCTCTTTTGCAGACCGCATCATGCGTCTGATCCCTCCTCTGGAGATCACGGCCCAGTATTACAGGAACGAATACAAGAAGCACGATGTCCCCCTGGAGGATGTAGGGATATTTTACGTTACTCCCTGCGCGGCAAAGATTGCAGCAATAAAAGCCCCGGTGGGAGGGTATGTATCTCCCATAAACGGTGTGATCAACATGTCGGAACTTTATAATAAAGTATTTCTTGCCTATAAGCAAAAAGGTATCTATGAACATGAGCATTGCGCCCTGCCTCACTCCATGCTTTCCTCTGTTGGCGTGCGCTGGTCAACAACTTGCGGGGAGGCCGCCAATATCCGGGGACGTGCCCTTGCCATTGACAGCATGCCTAATGTGATTGATTTCCTGGAAAGGCTGGAGAATGAAGAAATCAAAGGCGTGGATTTCCTGGAATTGAGGGCATGTGACATGTCCTGCTGTGGCGGGATCCTTGTTCAGGATAATCGCTTCCTGATAAGGGAACGCATTGAAAAAACGGCAGAGGAACTCCCGGCAAAGCATGCGCTGGACCAGGAATTCAAAAATGTTTGCTCCGGCTATATACCCATGGAAACTGTTGAACCCAGGGCAATGATCAAGTATCACAAAGACCTGACCATGGCATTGCAGCGCATGGAAGAGTCGCGCAGGCTACGACGCATACTTCCGGGCATCGATTGCAATGCCTGTGGTGCTCCCTCCTGCGAGGCACTGGCCGATGACATTGTCTGCAGCCGTGCGACCCTGGAGCATTGCGTTATCCTGCATGCCCATAATAAGGATCCGGAAATGCTGGAAAAAATATGGGGAAAGAATCGTTTTAACAAAAAAAATCAAGATAAGATATGACAGTCAAAGAAATGGCAGCAGCCTTACAATTACGTGTCCTTGCCGGAGAAGAAGGATTGGAAAAACAAATTGCTGGCGGTTACACCTCCGATTTACTGAGCGATGTGATGGGATATGCCGATGCAGGCATGGTATGGATCACCTTGCAAACCCACAAGAATATCATAGCCATCGCCTCTCTCAAGGAACTCTCGGCCGTTGTGCTGGTAAAAGGCTTTGAACCCGATGCCGACACGGTGGCCCTTGCCATTCAGGAACAGATTACCTTGCTTGGAACAACCGAACAGGCGTTTGAATTTTCCGGACGTCTGTACAGGCTGCTTTATCCCTGATTATGATTTGTGCTAAAGCCGATCTGCATATTCATACTTTTTTATCTCCCTGCGGAAACATTGGGATGACTCCCCTGAACATAGTTGCGCAGGCAAAAGCCAAAGGTCTGCAACTGATCGCTGTCACCGATCACAACTCAACGCTCCAGGGGCCAGTGGTCCGACAGGTGTGTGAACGCGAAGGGATAGCTGTTATTTACGGAGCCGAGATCACCACACGCGAGGAAGTCCACTGTCTGGCTTATGTGGGATCGGAAGAGCAGCGTGTGGAATTGCAGCATTACCTGGAAAAGCACCTGCCGCATGTTCCCAACAATCCCGACATCTTCGGGTATCAGTTGTGGGTTGATGAGCATGAACAGGTGCTGGGAGAAGCTCCTTACTTGCTAATATCGGCCATAGATCAGGGAATTGAGCAGGTTGCCGCCTTTGTGCATTCCATTGAGGGACTTTTTGTTCCGGCTCACATAGAAAGATCCAGGAATTCACTGCTAAGCCAATTGGGTTTTGTTCCGCCCGGATTGCCCGCCGATGCCCTGGAACTATCCCGTTATACCAATCCGGTTGATTTTTGCAGTAAAAATGCCACCCTAAAAAAATATAGAATCATTCAATCTTCCGATGCCCATTTTCCCGGTGACATAGGTACGGCAGCCACATCTTTTCTTATGGAGAAAACGGGTTTTGCAGGATTGAAAACAGCACTCACATCAACCCATGAATGATCTGGCACTGCATTTGCTTGATATTGTACAGAATTCCCTGGTTGCAGGAGCCTCTTTCATAACTATAGAGGTAAATGAAAATCCGGCAGGTAACTTATTAACTATCAGTGTTAAAGATAACGGGCGCGGTATGACCCCGGAACAAGTGCAAAAGCTGAGTGACCCCTTTTTTACCTCACGTACTACCCGCAGGGTGGGGCTCGGTGTCCCGCTGCTCAGACAAACCGCCGAACAAAGCGGAGGCAGCCTTGAGGTGGTCTCGGAACCGGGAAAAGGCACCCTCCTGACAGTCTGTTTTCAATACGACCACCTGGACAGGCCTCCCCTGGGAGATGTGGCCAATGCAGTGGTGTTGATGATCTCGGCAAATCCGGAAGTGGGATTTTCATATCATTATGCATACAATGACAGGTCTTATGAGGTTAACACCATGGAACTGAAAGAAGTGTTGGGAGATTTACCCGTTAACGATCTGTATGTTATGGAAATGATTGAGGAAATGATAAAGGAGAATCAAAGTGACCTTAAAGTTTGTCAAATTGAATAATTTGGGCTTACTTTGCCGATTCCTTTTTTTACTACTGTATAAAACATTATTGAGATTATGACAAAGATTAAATCATTGGACGATTTGCGGCAAAGAAAGCAGCAGCTCGAACAAAGTATGGAAATCAGGGAAAATAGCGACCATCCCGATAGCCTTGTACAAATTAAGGTTGCGATGGCCACATGTGGCATAGCCTCAGGGGCAAGGGCTGTCATGAATGCCTTTGTAGAGAAGATAAAAAAAGAAAAGATACCTGCTGTAGTAACACAAACAGGATGCATGGGGTATTGTTATGCAGAGCCCACCGTTGAGGTAAAAAAACCAGGAATGGATCCGGTTGTATTTTCCTATGTCGATGTTGCCAAAGCAGAAGAAATAGTTGACAAATATATACGCAATAACGAATTGCTTGACGGTATCCTGCCGGCGAACTATCAGACTATTTAAACCATTCAATAATATATAATCATAATGTATAAAATGCAATTACTTGTTTGCGGCGGAACCGGGTGCCGGGCCTCTGCAAGCGCTAAAATTGTAGAAAAACTGAATGAATCACTCGCTTCACACGGATTGACCCAGGACGCCCAGGTCGTTACAACGGGCTGTTTTGGTTTCTGTGAAAAAGGTCCCATTGTGAAAGTGATTCCGGACAACACCTTCTACACACAAGTCAAGCCGGAAGATGCGGAAGAAATCGTTGCCGAACACATCCTCAAAGGAAGGAAGGTAAAACGACTGCTTTACGAAAATCCCGAAACAGAGGAACATATTCCCGATTCCAAACACATGGGATTTTATCAGAAACAATTGCGTATAGCCCTCAGGAACTGCGGTTTCATTGACCCTGAAAACATCGATGAATACATTGCCAGGGACGGTTATTCTGCTTTGGCACAGGTAGTTACTGAGCTCACTCCGCAGCAGGCCATTGACATGGTCAAGCAAAGCGGATTACGCGGAAGGGGAGGAGCAGGTTTTCCCACCGGGCTCAAATGGGAAATCACAAAGAATTTCACGTCAGACCAGAAATACGTGGTATGTAATGCCGACGAGGGAGACCCGGGAGCATTCATGGACCGGTCCATCCTGGAAGGCGACCCCAATACCATTATTGAAGCCATGGCCATCTGCGGTTATTGCATTGGGGCAAGCAAAGGCCTCGTATACATTCGTGCCGAATACCCACTGGCCATCAAACGTCTTCAGATAGCCATCAAACAAGCAAAAGAATATGGTTTACTGGGTGACAATATATTAGGAACCAATTTCTCATTTGACATAGAGTTGCGTTATGGCGCAGGTGCTTTCGTCTGTGGAGAAGAAACAGCCCTTATAGCTTCTATGGAAGGGAAACGCGGAGAACCGAGGGTCAAACCTCCTTTCCCTGCAGAAGACGGATACCAGCACAAACCCACCAACGTGAACAACGTGGAGACTTATGCCAACGTTCCCGTCATCTTCCTCAAGGGACCGGAATGGTTTTCCAGCATTGGTACAGCCAAGTCCAAAGGCACCAAGGTTTTTGCCCTTGCCGGCAAGATCAATAACGTGGGACTTATCGAGGTTCCCATGGGGATCACATTACGCGAGATCATCTATGAAATCGGTGGCGGTATAAAGAATGGGAAAAAATTTAAGGCAGTCCAGACAGGCGGGCCTTCGGGCGGCTGTCTGACCGAAAAACACCTGGATACACCCATTGACTTTGACAGCCTGGTGGCTGCCGGTTCCATGATGGGATCAGGAGGGATGATAGTTATGGACGAAGATGACTGTATGGTTTCCATAGCAAAATTCTACCTTGAATTTATTGTTGAAGAATCTTGCGGCAAATGCACCCCGTGTCGTGTAGGCAACAAACGTATGCTCGAAATCCTGGAAAAGATCTGCCAGGGCAAGGGTAACATGGAGGATCTGGATCACCTGCGTAACTTTGCCAACGTGATTAAAGACACCGCATTATGCGGACTGGGACAGACCTCTCCCAATCCTGTGCTTTCCACCATGGAGAACTTCTATGACGAGTACCTAGCACACGTGAAGGATAAAAGATGTATTGCCAAAAAATGCAAAGCACTGGCCACTTATACGATCATGCCCGATGTATGCACGGGATGTTCCGTTTGTGCCAAAAATTGTCCCGTTGAAGCCATCACAGGGGAAAGGCGGCAACCGCACTTCATCAACCAGAATAAATGCATCCGCTGCGGGGTATGCTATACGAAGTGTAAGTTTAATGCTATCTTAGTTCAATAAGCGAGAATATGGAAACAGTAAAATTAACTATAGACAATAAACACGTAGAAGTTCCCAAGGGAACGACCATTCTCCAGGCGGCAAAACAAGCGGGCATCAATATTCCTTCGCTTTGTTATATGAACCTGCCTCACCTGGCCCAGGAACACAAACCGGGAAGCTGCCGCGTCTGTGTGGTGGAAATCCCTGGAAAGAAAACACTGGTTCCGGCCTGTGTAACCAAATGTACAGATGGCATGGAAGTTTTGTCTCACTCACTGCGCGCCATAAACGCCCGCAGGACCGTGGTGGAGCTGCTGCTTTCCGACCACCCGAAAGATTGCCTTATTTGCCCTTCTTCCGGTAATTGCGAATTGCAGAAGCTTTCCATCAATATGGGAATCCGCGAGATCAACTCGGTGGAAAACGCAGCCATATCTACATACCGCAAAGACTCTTCTCCTTCCCTGCTTCGCAATATGGATAAATGCGTCATGTGCCGCAGTTGTGAAACCATTTGCAACGAAATCCAGACAGTTGGCGCACTCAGTGCTGTGAACCGCGGTTTCATGTCGGTAGTTGCCCCTGCCTTTGAACAGGACCTGACAGATTCTCCCTGTACCTTCTGCGGTCAGTGTGTGGCTGTATGTCCCACCGGTGCTCTTACAGCAGTTGACAATACCTTCCACGTGATACGCGCCCTGGCCGATCCTACCAAGACCGTACTCATTCAAACGGCTCCTGCAGTACGTGCAGCTTTAGGAGAAGAATTCGGCTACACACCTGGAACCTTGGTTACCGGTAAAATGGTGGCCGCTCTCAGAGCCCTGGGCTTTGACAAGGTATTTGACACAGACTTTGCTGCCGACCTCACCATCATGGAGGAAGGAACAGAATTGCTGAACAGGATCTCGCGTCATTTGAGCGGAGATAAAAGCGTGCGTCTGCCCATACTGACATCCTGCTGTCCGGCCTGGGTCAACTTCTTTGAAACCAACTATTCCGATATGTTGGATGTTCCTTCGACAGCACGTTCACCACAACAAATGTTCGGTTCCATTGCAAAAACCTACCTGGCAGAAAAAATGGGGATAAAGAGGGAGAACATGGTTGTGGTATCTGTGATGCCTTGCCTTGCCAAAAAGTATGAATGCCAGAGGGAAGAATTCAAGGTTGACGGGAATCCCGATGTGGACTACTCAATAACCACCCGCGAGCTGGCTCATTTGATCAGGATGGGCAACGTGGATTTCAAATCCCTCAAGGATGAGGATTTTGACCGTCCTATGGGAGAATCTACCGGTGCCGGTGTCATCTTTGGTGCTACCGGTGGTGTAATTGAAGCTGCCACCCGTACGGCATATGAACTCTTCACAGGCAAAAAACTGGAAAAAGTCGATTTTTACGAACTAAGGGGAATGGATGGGATCAGAACCGCTACTATCGATTTTGACGGAACCGACATTCATATCGGGATCGCCCATACTCTGGGCAATGCCAGAAAATTGCTGGATGGCATCAGGAAAGGCATGTACAATTTCCACGCTATCGAGATCATGGCCTGCCCCGGAGGTTGTATCGGAGGAGGAGGACAGCCGCTCCACAGGGGCGACTCCATTGTTCTGAAGGCTCGTATGCAGGCAATATACAAGGAAGACCTTAACAAGGTAATCCGCAAATCACACGAGAATCCTGAAATTGCCAGGCTTTATGAGGAATTCCTCGGGAAACCCCTGAGTGAGATGTCTCACAAGCTGTTGCATACCCATTATTTCAGTCACCCGAAAAAATAACCATTAAGTTCTATTCCTATGATGAAGTTTGAAATAAATGATTGTCACAAAAAGACAATAAAAGAAATATGTGATTCTTACGGGAACAAGAGAAGTGAACTGATCAATATCCTTCACGATACCCAGGAGCATTTCGGTTATTTGCCCGAGCCTGTACAGCTGGAAATAGCCCTGAACCTGAATATGCCCCTTGCCAAAGTTTACGGTGTGGTTTCTTTCTACTCATTCTTTACAATGACTCCCAAAGGGAAATATCCCATTTCCGTTTGCCTGGGAACAGCATGTTATGTGCGTGGTGCCGAAGGGATTGTAGAAGCCATTGAAAAAGAACTGAAGATCAAAGTGGGGCAGGTTACAGAAGACGGCAAGTTCTCCCTGGATTGCCTGCGCTGCATAGGTGCCTGCGGACTCGCCCCGGTCATGATGATAGGTGATAAGGTGCATGGACGCCTTGAACCTGAAATGATAAAAAACATCCTGAGTCAGTACGAGTAACCGGACTTTTTTTTTAGACAGGGAGTGTTCCGTCCAGGGACACTCCCTGTTTGTTTTCCTGAAAAAAAGTATCTTTGCGCGTTAATAATTAAGTATGCCTGAAAATTCATTGTTAAACAGACTGGAAGGTATCCGTCGGAAATTCGAATCATTGCAGCAGCAATTATCAGATTCCTCCCTGATACAGGACATGAAGCGTTATGTTGCCCTGAATAAGGAATATGCCGGGTTAGAGCCCTTGGTCAGGGCCGGTGATAAATACCGCACAGTTATCCGCAACCTGTCCAGCGCCAAAGAACTCCTGCTGACAGAAAAGGATGAGGAATTGCGTGAATTTGCCAAAGAAGAGATTGACCGGCTGGAAGAGGAAATACCGGAAATGGAGCAACATATAAAATTTCTGCTCATTCCGGCTGATCCGCAGGATAGTAAAAATGCCATAGTGGAAATTCGCGCGGGGACAGGAGGAGACGAAGCCTCAATCTTTGCAGGTGACCTATTCAGGATGTACAGCAAATTTGCAGAAAAGAACGGATGGAAACTTGATATTACAGGTCTTTCTGAAGGAACATCGGGAGGTTACAAAGAGATAATTTTCAAGATATCCGGGTCTGGTGTGTACGGAATTCTAAAATACGAAAGCGGTGTACACAGGGTGCAGCGTGTACCCCAGACGGAAACGCAGGGAAGGGTGCATACTTCGGCAGCTTCTGTTGTTGTATTGCCGGAAGCCGATGAATTTGACGTGGAGCTCAACGAAAAAGATATCCGCAAGGACACGTTTTGTTCTTCCGGTCCCGGGGGACAGAGCGTGAACACAACTTACTCGGCCATACGCCTTACTCACATTCCAACGGGAATCGTGGTGCAATGCCAGGATGAAAAATCACAGTTGAAAAACTATGAAAAAGCTCTTTCTGAATTACGGACCCGGATTTATAACATGGAATATGAGAAGTATCTGACCAGTATCGCGGCCAAGAGAAAAACCATGGTCTCTACAGGAGACCGCTCTGCCAAGATCAGGACTTACAACTATCCCCAAAGCCGTGTGACAGACCACAGGATAAATTATACGACGCATAACTTGCCTATATTCATGGACGGGGAAATACACGAAGTCATTGATCTGTTGCAGGTAGCAGAGAATACAGAAAAACTGAAAGATGAACCGTCAAACACTTAACCGGCTGATACTGGAAAAACGCAGCTGCCTCTGCGTTGGATTGGACATTTCTTCCATTTCTTTTGAGCCGATCAGGCGGATTGTTGAGGAGACCGCTCCATATTGCGTTGCTTTCAAAGCAAATACAGCTTTTTTTGAGGCTCACGGCTGGAAAGGATGGAAGTGTATGGAAGAAACGGTTTCCTACATACGCTCCCGGTTTCCGGATCACTTCCTGATTGCAGATGCCAAAAGAGGTGATATTGGGAACACGGCAGTGCAATACGCCCGGACATTTTTTGAGAGAATGGATTTTGATGCCGTGACACTGTCTCCTTACATGGGTTATGACGCGGTGGAACCCTTTCTTGCATACCGGGACAAATGGGTCATCCTGCTTGCCCTTACATCCAACACGTCCGCAGCAGATTTTCAGTTTTCCTTGACACCGGATGGCGCCCCGCTTTTCCAGAAAGTCATTGAAAAGGCCAATACCTGGGCCGGCAGAGACAAACTGATGTATGTGGCCGGTGCAACCCGGCCTGACATGTTGCGTCTGGTGAGGGCAATGGCACCTGACCGGTTTCTGCTCATCCCCGGGGTAGGGGCGCAGGGAGGGACAGTGGAAGAGGTGATGCAGCATGCAAAAACGCCCCAGGGAGATATCCTGATCAATGTTTCCAGGGCAATTGTTCAGTCTGAGGATGGTCCCGGGATCGCAGCCAAAGAATTTGCCGGATCCATAGCCCGGTTCTTTTCGTAATCCGGTTCATTGACAAGCAGCTTTTCATAAGACCTGTCAATTTTACCGCTATCCCCGTCATATAGTGTTTGGTACCACTTTTGTATGTGTAGGAGTACCTTCGGTAACAATTCATCCACATTGTACCGGATACCTGTTTCCAATACAATGGATGTGGGATTGGGAGCTCCCCCGAATTGTTCTTGATTGACATTGATCCCAAACCCGATAATACTGGAAGTCAGGTTGTTCCCCGAAAGCTGATGCTCAATGAGAATCCCGCAGATCTTGTTGGGACCGATATAAATGTCGTTTGGCCATTTAATGCGTGGAGACAAGCCAAGGGTGACAAGAAAATCGCAGATGGCCAGCGCTGTGCACTTTGAAATAAGGAATTGTTTGTTTGCAGGAAGAAAAACAGGTCTTAGCAGCAGGGTGGCCAGCAGGTTCAGGCCCTTGACGCTTTCCCATCTGCGGGTATATTGTCCGCGTCCGTTTGTCTGGAAAGAGGCAGTCCATACAGTACCTTCCCTGGCATGTTCCAGGTTGCGGCGGGCTTCCGTGTTGGTCGAATCTATTTCATCGAACCTGATGATATGCAAGCTAAACATGGTCGCAAAAATACTAATTTATCCTTACCTTTGTAAGGAACAGAAAGTAACGAATGAAAGAAGTTGAAATAATTGCCGGGGCAATGCTTGACAAAAAAGCGCAAGATGTATCCAGCCTGGATCTGAGAAAACTGGGTACAACAATCTGCGATTATTTTGTCATCTGTAATGCCGATTCCGGTGTGCAGGTTGCTGCGATCGCAGACAATGTCGAAGAACAAATGATCCTGAAAGCCGGACGGAAGGTTAGAAGAAGCCAGGGAAAAGAAAACCGTTTCTGGGTTATCCTGGACTACAGCGATATTGTAGTTCATATTTTCCAGACAGAGTACAGGCGGTTTTACCACCTGGAAGATCTCTGGGCCGATGCGGTTACCAGGCACTACACTTAATGAATAGGATTTAATTATGAACGGAAATTTCCCCAACAAGAACAAACCCAATAAATCACCCCTGCTGCAGCCAAAAAGGCGCTTTAACCCTTTTCTATGGGTTTATGTCATATTGATTGCGCTGATTGTCTATTTCATGTTTGCCAACAGGTCCGGAGAGCCTGTGAAAACAGAGTGGATCACTGTCAAGGAGCAGATGGGACCCGGGGGTGAAATTGAGAAAATTGTGTATATCAGCAATATGCAACGTGCCGAGTTGTATATCAAACCGGATGCGCTTGAAAAATACAAGGCAAAATTCGGAGACAAGGTACCCAAATTTGCTCCACAGTTTTATTTTATTGTCACAGAAAATTTTGACGCTGAAGAACAATTCGAGGTTTTACGTAATTCACTTCAGGAAGAGCAGCGTTTTAAAATTGAGATAGAACAGCGCACCAGTTACTGGGGACGGATCATTGACTGGCTTCTCTTTCCTGCTTTGCTGATAGTGATGTGGATATTCATGTTCAGGCGAATGTCCAGGGGATCCGAAGGGGGTTCCGGTGGCGGTGGCATATTCAATGTAGGCCGTTCACAGGCAAAGCTCTTCGAAAAAGACAAAACCGTTGCCAATGTCACGTTCAAGGATGTTGCCGGCCTGGAAGAAGCCAAGGTTGAAATCATGGAGATAGTGGATTTTCTGAGGAACCCCGGCAAGTATACCAACCTTGGTGGCAAGATCCCAAAAGGCGCATTGCTGGTTGGGCCCCCGGGAACGGGAAAAACACTGCTTGCCAAAGCTGTGGCCGGAGAAGCGAACGTTCCTTTCTTTTCCATCTCGGGCTCTGATTTCGTTGAAATGTTTGTCGGAGTGGGGGCATCCAGGGTCAGGGACCTGTTCAGGCAGGCCAAAGAGAAAGCACCCTGCATTGTTTTTATCGATGAAATTGATGCCGTGGGCAGGGCCCGGAGCAAGAATACCGGATTTACATCGAATGATGAAAGAGAAAACACACTGAACCAGCTCCTTACAGAAATGGACGGGTTTGGGTCCAACAGTGGTGTGATCATACTGGCAGCCACCAACCGCGCCGATGTCCTTGATAAGGCCTTGATGCGCGCGGGACGGTTTGACCGTCAGATACATGTTGACCTGCCCGAGTTAAAGGAACGTCATGAAATTTTCAAGGTCCATTCGCAGGGATTAAGACTGGAAGAAGGGTTTGACCTGGGATTCCTGGCAAAACAGACGCCCGGTTTTTCAGGCGCAGATATCGCCAATGTCTGCAACGAGGCAGCCCTGATAGCTGCACGTAAAAACAAGAAAGAAATACAGAAGCAGGATTTCCTGGATGCCGTAGACCGCATTGTGGGCGGACTGGAAAGAAAGAGCAAGATTATCAGTCCGCAGGAAAAACGCACCATAGCTTTCCATGAAAGCGGACATGCGACCGTAAGCTGGATGTTGAAGCACGCAAACCCGCTGCTCAAGGTTACCATCATTCCAAGAGGCCGGGCTCTTGGGGCGGCCTGGTACCTGCCTGAAGAACGCCAGATCACAACAGTTGAGCAAATGATGGATGAAATGGCTTCTGCCCTTGGAGGGCGGGCTGCAGAGGAGTTGATGATAGGTCAAATTTCCACAGGAGCTATGAATGACCTGGAAAAGGTAACCCGCCAGGCTTATGCGATGGTTGCCTATTTTGGGATGAGTGAGAAAATCGGGAATGTTTCTTTCTATGATTCTACTGAAAATGCCGGATTCAACCTGGGGAAACCCTATAGTGAAACGACGGCGCAGCTCATCGACAAAGAAGTCAGACGGATTATAGACGAAGCTTACGATACAGCACGCAAGGTTTTGAAACAAAATAACGAGGGATTTCTTAAGCTGGCTAACCAGCTGTTGGATAAGGAAGTGATTTTTGCCGATGACCTGGAAGCGATTTTCGGTAAACGTCCATCTGTAGAAACGCCTCAGGAAGAGACAATTAACGCTACGGAAAATAGTGAACACGTTAATTAAAAGGTCTTTAAGCGGCCTGGTATTCTTAATTCTGATGATTGCAGGACTACTCCTGCACCCTTTTGGATATGCCATCCTGATGACAGCCTGCGTGGGGATCATGGTGATAGAGTATTACAGGATGTCCCTGGGTTCATGGAACAAGGCCGGACAGATATTTGGTTTTCTTTCCGCCGTCATGATATTCCTGGGCACTTATATCATGTCGCGTTACGGAGTCTGGACAGCACGTTACTTCCTCCTGTTCCTGCCACTGCCTGTAACGGTGACTTGGATTACCGTATTGTTCAACAAGTCCGAAAATGTTTTTCAATATGCAGCCTATCTCTTTTTGCCACTGGTATACATAGCCGTTCCTTTTTCGACCTTCAATTTTCTGGTATTCAATTCACTGGGTATGTTCCAGGGAATGTACCTGCTGGTACTGTTCATCCTGCTCTGGGTATCTGATGTAGGCGGCTACCTTATTGGTATGGGTTTCGGGCAGAAAAACGGGCACAAACTGTATCCCAGGATTTCCCCGAAAAAATCGTGGGAAGGACTAGCAGGAAGCCTTGTTTTTTCCGTGGCCACCGGACTGCTTTTATGGAAGCTGGAAATGTTGCCGTTCCATTGGACTCATTGTCTGATATTATCATTGATTATCAGTATATTGGGAGTTGTTGGAGATTTGACAGAATCGGCAATGAAGAGACATTTCGGGGTCAAAGACACAGGCCATATCATGCCGGGCCACGGCGGATTGCTGGACCGTTTTGACGGAGCCCTTATAGCGATGCCCATTGCCATAGTGTATGTGTTGTTTGTCATATTCAAAGGTTGATATATGATGAGGATCCATAAAGAAGGCCAAAGCACCATACTGGTAGTAATGTCTGTTGTGACCATTTTTCTTGTGGTGATCCTTGCTTTTTCACCATACAATATCTGGGTGCTTGCTTCATTCATCCTGTTGTCGGTGTTGTTGCTGGTCCAGACCATGATGTTTTTCCGGATACCCAGTCGCAACATCCTGATAAGGGATGATGGTATTGTCTCTCCTGCCGATGGCAGGATTGTAATGATCCAGGAGGTGCAGGTGAATGAATATCTTCAGGAAAAAAGGTTACAGGTTTCAATTTTCATGAACCTCTTCAACGTACACGTGAACTGGTATCCCTGCGGCGGGGACATTGTCTACTATAAATACCATCCAGGAGATAAGATGGTTGCCTGGCATCCAAAATCATCAGACAAGAACGAGCACACAACATTGTTTGTAAAACAGGACAACACACTTATTGGAGTCAGACAGATAGCCGGATTGATGGCCCGTCGTGTAGTGTGCAAAGCCAGGACCGGAAAACAGGTGCTGCAGTGCAGCGAAATGGGGATCATCAAGTTCGGGTCACGGGTGGATGTCTTGCTGCCACCGGATGCAGAAGTAAAGGTCAGAAAGGGACAGAGGGTATGGGGATGCGAAACTTTGATCGCCACGCTTAAGAGATAGCGGTGATAGCAGCCAGAGGATCCGGGGATTTGAAAACATAATTTCCTGCAACAAGAATATCTGCGCCGTTTTCGTATAGTATACGGGCATTAGAATCGTTGATCCCTCCATCCACCTGTATCAGGAAATCCAGTCCTTTCTCTTTTCTGATCCTGTCGAGGCGGTTTATTTTTTCTAAGGATTCCTCAATGAAAGCCTGACCTCCAAAGCCGGGATTGACAGACATTACCAGCACAAGGTCAGCTGAATAAACGGCTTGTTCCAGGACTGAAACAGGTGTAGCCGGATTCAAGGCGATGCCTGCTTTCATCCCCAGACGGCGGATCTCCTGCAGATCCCGGTTCAGGTGAGGACAAGTTTCATAGTGAACTGTCAGCCATTCTACGCCAAGCTCCCTGTAGCGCTCATAATAGCGGGAAGGTTCCACTGTCATCAGGTGGGCATCCATGGGCTTTCTTGCATATCGCGCAATAGCCTGGATAACGGGAAAACCATAGGATATATTAGGGACAAAAACGCCGTCCATCACGTCCAGATGGATACTCCAGGCAATGCTTTGGTTCACCATACGGCAGGAATCCGCCAGGTGTCCGAAATCAGCTGAAAGCATTGATACCGCTACTTTTCCCATATCAAACCATCTTAAGTATCTTGAGCAGCAAAGCCCAGAATTTTGCCGTACTTTCTATGTCAAGCCTTTCGGCCGGAGAATGCACTCCTTTCAGGGTAGGACCAATAGAGATCATATCCAGGTAAGGATACGCATCCAGGAAAATGCCGCATTCAAGCCCGGCGTGGATTGCTTTGACTTTTACCGGGGTGTTGAACAGCTCCTGGTAAGCCTGAACACATATCTTCAGTGTGGGAGAATCAGGATTGGGTGCCCACCCCGGGTATTCACCCTGGTGTGTGACTTCTGCACCGGCCAGCAAAAAGAGGCTTTCAATCCGGGACGCCGCGTTTCTTCTTGCCGAGTTGATGGCACTCCGCTGGCTGCTTCCAATGCGGATGAGATGGTTGTCCGGCTCCATTTTCACCGAAGCCAGATTGGTTGATGTCTCCACCAGACCGGGAACATCCTTGCTCATGGCAAGCACTCCATGGGGGCAGGAATACAGTGCAGATACAAGGTTCCGGGCTGTCTTCCTTTCAATTACCGCATCCGGAAACTGGCAGGAAAGGATCTGGCTCTGAAGTTCAGGATCCGTATGCTTGTATTCTTTTTCCCAATCCGCGGCCATATGACTGAATAATTCCCTGAAAGAGGCTTCGTCTTCTTTTCTTATAACACAAACGGCACTGGCTTCCCTGGCAATTGCATTACGTTTGTTACCGCCGGAGAGTGAGCTTATGTCAACACTAAAATGTTGCTGTGCTTTCCAGAGAAAACGGGCAAGCACCTGCACTGCGTTGCACAGGTCCTTGTGGATCTCGTCTCCGCTGTGTCCTCCCGTCCCTCCTGATATGCTCACCGAGAGGGCAGTAAGACCAGTAGGCAAGGTGGGTATGGAATGGTATGAAAAACAGGCTATTGTGTCTATTCCTCCTGCACAACCAATGAACACTTCTCCTTCATCTTCTGAATCCAGGTTCAGCAGGATAGTACCCTTGATAAAACCGGGGGCAACAGCGCGAGCACCGTCAAGACCGATTTCTTCTGAAACTGTAAATAGACATTCCAGCGGTCCGTGTTCCAGCGAATCGTCATCCAGTACAGCAAGCGAGGCCGCAACGCCAATACCGTCATCTGCCCCCAGGGTGGTTCCCCTTGCCCTGAGCCAGCCATCCTCTATGTAATACTGTATGGCATCTTTGGAAAAATCAAACACAGTATCGGCATTTTTTTCGCAAACCATATCGATGTGGCTCTGCAAAACCACACAGGGGCTGTTTTCTTTCCCCGCCGAGGCGGCTTTACGGATAACAACATTGCCTGTCTTATCTGTCTGGTAATCCAGTTTCCTGTCTTTGGCGAATTGTTCCAGGTACCGGGTCACACCGGATTCATTGCCACTTTCGCGAGGGATCCTGCAGAGTTCAAAAAAAAAGCCAAATACGGAATAGGGTTCCGGAGTGTTCATCACAAAGAGGTTTAACCGTTCTTGAGACTCTTCTCAATGTCGGTCACGTATTGGCGGAATGTCCGGTCTGTGTCCATCAAATTGCACACAGTATTGTATGAGTGAAGTACGGTAGCATGATCTTTACCGCCAATCATGGATCCTATGGTAGAGAGAGAGTTCTTTGTCATATTCCGGCTCAGGTACATGGCGATTTGCCGGGCCTGGCATATTTCCCGTTTTCTTGTCTTTGACAGAAGAACGTCATGAGTAATGCCAAAATAATTGCATACTGTCTTCTGAATATCCTGTACTGACACTTCTCTGGGCATGGAATTGACCAGTCTGTCTGTGATTCCCTGCGCCAGCTTGAGCGTGACGGGCTGTTTATTGAAGGTTGACTGTGCCAGCAACGAGCAGAATGTACCCTCTATCTCACGGATATTAGTGGTAACCTGGCTGGCAATGAACTCAAGAACCTCCCTTGGGACTTCCAC
Organism: Bacteroidetes bacterium ADurb.Bin013; assembly: GCA_002071385.1. Classification (GTDB taxonomy): domain Bacteria; phylum Bacteroidota; class Bacteroidia; order Bacteroidales; family UBA932; genus DMER64. The sequence goes on along the minus strand of MWFB01000019.1, from coordinate 1,602 downwards.
ACCCTCGTTGTAACATTTCTTTTCAAGGATGGCCAGTCGTGTGGCATAGTCCGGAGATTGCAATTCGGCAGAAAGCCCCCATTTGAATCTTGACAACAGCCTGTCGTCCAAATCCTTGAGATCTACCGGTGCTTTGTCGCTTGTCAGGATCAGTTGTTTTCCGGATTGATGCAAATGGTTGAAAATGTTGAAGTATGCATTCTGGGTTCCCGGTTTTCCCGCAAAATCCTGCACGTCGTCAATGATCAGCACGTCGATCATTTGATAAAAGTGCATGAAATCGGTCAGCTTGTTTTTCACATTCACTGCATCCATGAACTGGATCTGGAAGAGGTTGGCCGACACGTACAAGACGATTTTTTCAGGCATCCTTTTCTTTATCTCAATCCCTATGGCTTGTCCAAGGTGTGTCTTGCCCAGACCGGATCCCCCGTATACGAATAAAGGATTGAAAGGTCCTCCGGGTTTGTCGGCTATGCTTAACCCGGCAGTACGGGCCAGGCGGTTGCAGGATCCTTCCACAAAATTATCGAAGGAATAGGCAGGGTTCAGTTGGGGATCGATCTTGACCTGGCGTATACCGGGTATGACATAGGGACTGGCAACTTCATCCCTGTTTATCCTGGAAAAAGGAATGGCCTTGTTCTGGAATTGTGTCTGTCCCTGTTGTGGCAGAGGCATACCCTTGCTGTGTGAGTCCACTTTGACGCAGTACTCAAGTTTTGCCATGCTTCCCAACTCTTTTCGCAGGGAATGACCCAGAAGGTCAATGAAATGCTCTTCAATGTACTCCCGGAAAAAATGAGAAGGCACCTCAATTGTCAAAACATTGTTCTTTAGTTGTAACGGTATGATGGGTTCAAACCATGTGTTATAACTTGAAGGTTGAATATTATCCCTGATGATATTCAGACAATTATTCCATACAATCTTGTGAGGGGACGGGGCCATATTCAAATTTGGGGGATTTGGTATACAAAAATGGTTGAAAAAAATGGTAAAAAAAAATGAAAATCGTTTGGATTTTTCAAAAAAACAATAATGCTTTAATAATCAAGAAGAAAAAATGCAAACATTTTAAAACACTGATAATGAGATATGTAAAAAAGCCCGATTTTTGCTTTCTATTGACACATCAGCATTTGGGACAAAAGTGAAAAGTTAAAATACCGTTATTTTCAGGTATTTTTTTGGATTATCACTGATCAGACGAATCAGGGAGTCTGCCCTGGAGATAATATCGGTTATAGCGTTGTAGAGTCCAGGATCCGAGCCCAGCAGGGAAACGGTACCCTCCGGATTGCTCAGATTATCCAGTAATTTATGAAGGCCTTCTATCGTACCTGCAAGATCTGCATCCTTCAGTCCGGCAGATATATCATCAAAATTATCCAGTGTGGAACTCAAGTCTGCCATGGCCTTGTTCAGCCCTGTGGCAAGTGTGTCCACTCCCATGAAGATCCTGTCTATTTGGCCGGAGTTACGGTTAAGTGTCTCTGCCAGCGAATTAACATGCCCCAGTGTTGCGTTCAGACTTTCCCTTATGTTCCCGCTGTTTTCGCTATCCAGTATATCGTTCAGCTGTAGTACCGTTTGATTCAG
>MWFB01000018.1 GCA_002071385.1 Bacteroidetes bacterium ADurb.Bin013 | reverse complement strand
TATGCCCGTGGAAATCCCGCCAAAAGCCGCTGCAACGAAAACCAATGGCTTGTACCCGGATGGCATCCCAAAAAATCCCAGGCTGAATAGAAAATGGATAACTGCCGCCAATTTCTCCTACCAGGGAGCCATCAACGGTGCTTACCTGTTCACTCCTTCCACCTATACCACAAAATGGGAAACACCGCTGAGCCTTGCCAGCAGCGACCTGTCCAACCTGGGCATCCCCGATGATATGGCGCCCGACTTCACGGAAGATGACAGGAACCAGATCTCGGCCCATTTCTCCACCCCCATCTCGGCCGGTATCAATGTGCAAAAAGAGTTCAACAAATGGTTGTCCGTGGGAGTGTCCCTCACCTATACCCTGCTGCGCGGGGAATACCAGGTACATACGGCCGACAAATCATATATTGTCAACCAGAACACGCATTACCTGGGAATTCCGATAAGCATCTACCTGCGTATGGTCAACACACCCCACCTGACTGTCTATGCCGTCGGGGGAGGAGCCATGGACAGGGCCATTGCCGATGAATACTTTTGCCAGCTGAACGATGTGACCACACACCAGTACGTTCCGGTGCAGGGTTTCCAGTGGTCTTTATACGGGGGACTGGGCATAGAATACAAATGGTCTGAGCTGATGGGCATATACATAGAACCTGCCGTATCGCATTACTTTGACAATAACCAGCCCAAGAGCATCCGGACCGTGCAGCCCACCCAGTTCAGGATGGAACTGGGCATCCGCTTCAGGATCTAGGTTCCTTCAGGAGCCGGGCCATTTCCGAGGCAAACACAAAATCGTTCAGGGCTTTGTTGTTGGCCTGCAGGACACCTTCCTTGCTACCTTCCCATTCTTTTTTCCCCTGGTAGAGAAACACCACTTTTTCACCTATGGCCATCACCGAGTTCATGTCATGGGTGTTGATGATGGTGGTCATTTTGAATTCGTGGGTCAGTTCACTGATCAGGCGGTCTATCACGATGGCCGTCTGCGGGTCCAGGCCCGAATTGGGTTCATCACAGAACAGGTACCGGGGATTCATTGCTATGGCACGTGCTATCCCCACCCTCTTTTGCATCCCGCCACTCAGTTCTGACGGGTACTTGTCCCCTATGTCGCCCAGGTTCACACGGTTCAGGCAGAAATCAACCCTGTCGTTTTTCCTGGCCAGGGACCAGTCCGTGAAAAAGTCCAGCGGAAAACGGACATTTTCCCGTGCCGTGGCAAAGTCAAACAGGGCGGCTCCCTGGAAGAGCATGCCCATGCTCTGGTGGATGGCTTTTCGCTGTTTTTCTCCCAGCCCGGTAAAATCAGTCTTATCGTAGAAAATCCTGCCCGAATCTATCGTATGCAGGCCGGCAATGGCTTTGAGCAGCACGGTCTTGCCCGACCCGCTCGCCCCAATGATCAGGTTTGTCTTTCCTTCCTCAAAATCCACCGATATGTCTGACAGCACCTGCTGCGGGCCAAAGAATTTGTTTATGTTCTGTACAGATATCATCACTTCCGGATCTAAGGGGTCAGTTCAGCATTAATTGGGTCAGGAGCAGGTCAACTATCAGGATCAGCAGGCAGATGGCCACAATGGAGCGGGTGCTGGCACGGCCCACTTCCATGGAATTCTCCTTGGGAGAATACCCGTAAAGGGCAGAAACGGTCACAATGATAAAGCTGAATGCAACCATTTTGGTAATGGCATACACAATATAGTACCCGTTGAAGGCAAAACGCAACCCGGTGGCATACTGGCTCAGGGTGATCATTCCGGTGGCGGCCACTATCAGCCAGCCCCCCAGGATGCCTATCATGAAACTGAACAGCATGAGCAGGGGATTGAACAGGCACACCGACACCACTTTGGGCAATATCAGGTAATTGGCCGAGTTGATGCCCATCATTTCCATGGCATCTATCTGCTCTGTCAACCGCATGGTGCCAATGTCGGAAGAAATGTTGGACCCCACCTTGCCGGCCAGGATCAGGGCCACCATGGTACAGGAGAACTCCAGGATCAGGCTTTCCCGAACCATGTATCCCACGTACATTTTGGGAATGAACGGATTCTCAATGTTGTAGGCAGTCTGGATGACAAGCACGGCTCCAATGGCAATGGAAATAACCCCTATCAATGAAATGGAAGTCATTCCCAGTTTTTCGGTTTCCATCACGCACTGTTTCCAGAAAATCTTCCATTTTTCCGGCCTGGTGAACACCCGCTTCATGAGCAGGATGTATTCCCCTATCAGTTCAAAGGTTTTTTTGATCATGTGTCAAAGATAGTAAATAGGCGGCGTTTCCGGACAGGAGGCATGGGTGGTTTTTTATTCTTTTCCATAGTGCGCATCACAGGATTCAGGTAGATGTGCGAACTATCGGGCAGGGCGATCTTCACCCGCACGTAACGGTCCTGCTCCTGCAACAGGTAAAACGCGGAATCCGCAACCCCTGCGGCATTGTCCGGGGTGTGCGCCGAGCCGGCTGCATCTGCGGCCATGTCGGCTCCGGCCGGGACGCTTTTGAGCAAAGCGCCGTCCTGGCCGATAAAGTGGAATTGCCGTGCCTTCCCGCTCAGGACCACAACCAGGCTGTCTCCCTGTATGCGGCAGGATTGCAGAACGGGGAGGGCGTCCAGGCAGGCGCGCTTTTGAACCACGGAACCCCTTGCCACGCTTCGGGTCACCTCAATGCCGTAGGCCGCACCTGTTTTGAGTGCCCGGTAAACATCTTCCGGAGCTAAAGGATCCTGCGCCCCGGCATGGATCATGGTCAGGTCCCTGGCAAGGTCGGTGGGTTTGAAAACATTATGCGCATCGTCACCTGCAATGAGCATGGCCGGTTTGCCCGATGACAGCGCCACGTCCCACAGCTCTTCCGATATCCAGAAATCATTGAGCACCTCAAAAAGATCGTACCCGGATAGACGGCGCACATCCTTTTTGCTGTAGCCGCCCATCCATGCGGGATGGTGCAGGACCACAAGCTCCGAACGTTCGCCCAGTTGTTCAAGGATGTGTTGCTTCTGTGAGCGTGTCTGGGGCAGCACATAGTCATTCCAGTATACCATGCGGGCCCCGATGGTTCCCTGGTGCGTTTTGCATACATTGAAACCATGCTCATACACAGGAATGAACAGCCTGTTTTTCGTGGCTTCCGTTCCGGTAGCCGGCACTACCGTCCTGGTGTCTGTAATGTGTTGATAATCTGACACCCCAATGATGTCATACCCCAGCGAGTCGTAGGTGGTCACTATGTCCCCGACAGTATTGTCCTTCCCGTTTGTGATAAATTTCCACGAGTTGGAGTGGGCGTGAAAATTGCTCCTGAGCCACTGTCCGCCGGGTGTAACGTTCCCATACGGATTATACCAGTACGTTCCGGTGAAAGGATCTTCGGGAGCCGGTTCATAGAGCGGCATCTGGCGCGCAAGGAAAAAAAGCAGTACAAGAATTCCTGCCGGTATCCAGAAGCGCACTTTTTCCTGTTTCCTGCCCATGCTGTAAAGGTAGGTCTTTTTAGCCTATCTTTATGCCATGAACAAGACACTGCAGTTTATCAGCGGAAGGAGGGGACAGTGGAAAAGACTTGCGGCCGCCTTCGGGAATGGGGCACAGAAAGTGTCGCCCCTTTGGATGCATTGCGCATCACTGGGTGAATTCGAACAGGGAAGGACGGTGCTGGAAGCGTTCAGGCAGAGGCACCCGGATAAAAAGATCCTGCTTACTTTTTTCTCCCCATCCGGCTACGAGATCCGGAAAAACACACCTCTTGCCGATCATGTGTTTTACCTACCCCTGGACACACCCCGCAATGCCCGCAGGTTCCTGGACCTGACAAATCCCTGCGCTGCGGTATTTATAAAATATGAATTCTGGTATTTTTACCTGACAACCCTGAAAAAAAGGGGAATCCCCACGTACCTGGTTTCGGCCCGTTTCAGGCCCGAACAGCTCTTCTTCAAGAAATACGGGGCCCCGTTCCGTCGCATGCTGGCCTGTTTTACACATATTTTCGTACAGGACGAACGCTCCCTCCGGCTCCTGTCTGCCCTAAGGAATCCCCCACGAGAAATAACGGTGGCGGGCGATACGCGTTTTGACAGCGTGGGCTGCAACATCCCCCATGACAAGACACCTCCCCTGTTTCTTCAGCTGGTAAGGGAACCCGTACTGATAGCCGGCAGTACCTGGCCTGAAGATGAAACCCTGCTGGAACGCCTGGCAGGAGATATTCCGGAGTTGCAGATCGTCCTGGCCCCGCACCAGGTCGGTGTTGCACACCTGGAGTCCCTCCGGCGCCTGTTCTCCCGGTGGAAGCCGGTATTCTTTTCCCGGGCGGAACAAGGCCCGCCGCCCAAAATCCTGGTGATTGACAGCATAGGTGTGCTCTCCTCGTTGTACCGTCACGGAACGGTCTGCTATATTGGCGGTGGATTCAATCCCTCCGGAATCCACAATACCCTGGAAGCGGCTGTTCACTCAAAACCCATTCTCTTTGGTCCTAATTATGAAAAATTCAAGGAAGCCTGCGACCTGAAAGCCTTACGTGCGGCTGCAGATTTCCGTGATTACAATACGATGCTGGAAGCCCTCAAACGCTGGCTGGCAGATCCCACCCTGCGTGAAAAGGCAGGAAAAGCAGCGGGTGTGTATGTGCTGGATAATATTGGGGCTACAGATCAAGTTCTTGAAAAGCTGGTTGTCCGGGAGCCGTAGCCCGGTCTGCCGAAGGAGCCGCATATACAAAAGGATACCCGTTGCGCAGGGCATGCTTCCTTGAGCGCAGCGCGTCCGGCCCCATGATCATCAGGGTGGTCCTGAACGGCACCTCCGCCTTCCGGTTCTGCCTGTCGCACCAGGCAAGCAATACATCCGATTCCTGTGGATTCGCTGTATGAATAGCTATTTTCAGAAAATCAGCCCCTTCTGCAAATGCCTTTTCTGCAACCTTGTCCAGCTGGTCTTCCCGGGAAATTCCCCCGGGATTGTTTTCAGGAACATGTAATGAACGTATCACCTGAACCCCTTGTTCACGCGCCAGGGCAGTGAGTTCCTGTACATATCCCCGGGATGCATCCAGAGGGATATCCACCCACCCCACACCCCAGGATACCATTTCTGCAAGTGTTTCCGGAATGGTTTCATTATCGGGGACAACCGGATAGGTGAGCATAAGCTTCCTTTCTTTACCCAGGCATTGCACACGCAGGGCCACCATGCCAACCGCGGGAATATCCCCTGCAAGGTCCAGGCGCAATTCAACCCAGGGTGCCTTGTCCAGCCATGCCGGGACTTCCCTGTTGCAGACCGAGTCCAGGCTTACCCCGGGGTTTTGTGCCCGGTTGGTCCATAGTTCCACCGGATCGCTCACCAGCTTGTATTGGCCAATCCCCGCAAGCAAAACAAGGTCCAGGTCCCTGCCGCGTTTTTTCTTGTCGTGCAGCATGTGTGGGATGATGTCCCTTTCGCGGCAGGGGAGCACAGGATCCAGGCCGCAGGAAACCAGCAGCTGCAGCAGGCGCTGTGCCTGTTGCGGCTGCAGAAGGCCCCTGTCCGCCGAACACGCGGCTGCCAGGACCATGCCTTTTGCAACAGCCTGACCGTGAGAGAGCTGTGGATAACAGGCGGCCAGTGCATGTCCGAACGTGTGTCCGAAATTGAGGGCCTTCCTTACTCCTTTTTCGTAAAGGTCCTCTTCCACCACGTGCATCTTGATTTCCTGGCTTTCACGGATCAGCCGCTCCAGCACCCCGGCCGGCAGTTCCCTGAAATCTCTGCACGGTGCAACTTCCTTCTCAATAAATCTAAAATAGGAGTCCGAGGCGATGGCCCCGTGCTTTATACATTCTGCCAGCCCGCAGCGGAATTCCTCCGGGGGAAGTGTTTTCAGAACTTGTGGATTGCAGAAAACCCACCGGGGCAGCTGCGTGCACCCGATGATGTTTTTGTACGGGCCGAAATGTATCCCGTTCTTGCCTCCCAGGGCGGCATCCACCTGAGCAAGCAACGTGGTGGGAACCAAGCCAAAAGGCATTCCGCGCATGTATACAGAACCAAGGAAACCTGTGAAATCGCACACCGTACCTCCGCCCATGCCTATCAGGAACCAGGAACGGTCTGCCAGGATCTCCATCATCCGGGACACCGTCTGCTCCACCCGGTCCCATTGCTTGAGCGTCTCGCCCCCTTCCAGGGCCATCAGCTCCCAGGACGGGTCCACGGCCTGCCGCACCCATTCTGTCACCTGGCTGTCATAAAGAACCAGGGTTTTTGTTCCCGGGGGAACAAGCGCGCGCAATTGTGAAAAATCTTCCGATAAAATCAGCTGGCTCATTCGCGGATTATCTTTTCCTGGCGTTTGATGGATTGCTGGTGAATGGCCCGGTACACTTCCTGGATGAAGCTGTCATCCAGATCTTTATCTGCGGCCTGCTTCCGGGTCCTGGAAGACACTTCGTTCCACCGCTCTATCTGTATAATCCCTATCCCGCCCCGCTTCTTCACACGGCCAATCTGGTCCACAAGCGACATCCGCTGTGCCAGCAGGTCCACCAGGTCCTCGTCCAGCACGTCTATCCGGGAACGGATGGCATCAATGATTATTTTTTCTTCCGAGTGCAAGTCTTCAGAAGGCGCAGACCGTCTCCAGGAAAGGGAATGCATCATCTTTTCGAACCCGGCCGGCGTGAATTGCTGTACGGCATCACTAAGCGCCCCTGCGGGGGAGGGATGCACCTCTATCATCAATCCGTCAAAATTCAGGTCCAGAGCCCTTTGTGCCAGGTCGGGGATAAAGGAGGTGTCTCCGGACAGGTGCGAGGGATCGCACAACAGGGGGATGTCGGGCAGCTGCACCTTGAAGTCAATGGGAATGCGCCACAGGGGAGCGTTGCGCAGTTGTCCGATATGGTAATCGCTGAAACCGCGGTGAATGGCATACACCTTTTGCGGGCCATACCTGAGGACACGCTGAACGGCCCCTATCCACAACCCCAGGTCGGGATTGATGGGATTCTTTACAAAGACATGAAGGGGTGCGCCTTTCAAGGCCTTGGCTATTTCCTCAACCAGGAAAGGATTGGCTGTGGTGCGGGTACCCAGCCAGACAGCTTGAAGTCCTGCCTTGAGCACCAGCTCAACATGACGGGCAGAGGCCACTTCGGTACAGACCGGTAATCCAAGTTCCTTCTGGACATCGCTCAGCCAGGGAAGTCCCGTTTCCCCGATTCCTTCAAAATTGCCGGGACGCGTTCTGGGTTTCCATATTCCGGAACGGAAAAAGGATATGCCCCCGCTTCCGGCCGCGGGGGGAAGCCTGAATGCTGCCAGCTGTCTGGCTGCTGACCATACTTGTTCCCGTGTTTCGGCACTGCAGGGGCCTGCTATGATGATAGGATGGCTCATGTTATTCAGGGTCCTGTATACGTTGACGAATTTCCTGTTTTACCGCTTTCCAGCGGGGAATATCTATTTTGGGACCAATGACCTCTACCACTTTGGCGGCGACCATGGACCCTATGTCACCACATTTGCGCAGGGAAAGCCCTTGGGAATGGGCGAAAAGGAAACCTGCGGCATACAAGTCCCCTGCACCGGTTCCGTCTATGGAAATCCCGGGCCATATGTCAATTTCATATTCCTTGTCCCCGCTTCTGACAAGTGAACCCAGCTTTCCCATCTTGACCACCCCCACCTTGCAGATCTTCGCGATCTCACGCACGGCTTCCCGGGGTTCCTTGCCGGTAAAGGACAAGGCTTCCGTCTCATTGGCAAAGACAATGTCCACGTAATTCTCCACAATGTCGTGCAGGAAGGGGTTGTTGCTTTCCACCACATTGTAGCTGGCCATGTCAATGGAAATGACCATGCCCGCCTCGCGTGCCAGCTTGACTGCCCTGCGCACCAGGTGCTGATTCTGGACCAGGTATCCCTCTATGTGGAAATAATCGTATCCTGCAAACATTTCTGGCCTGAGGTCTTCCGGAACCAGCTCCAGGGCAGCCCCCAGGTATACGGCAAAGGTGCGGTCCGCATCGGGTCCAGTTACAAAAACCATGGCCCGTCCCGAGGAGTGGATCCCTTTGAGCAGGCAGGATTTGATGCCGTTGCGCTGTTGGTCTGCATAGAAAAGCGAGCCCAGCTCGTCGTCTCCCACCTTCCCTATGAAGCCCGAGGGCATGCCCAGAACGGCGGTTCCCGTAATGGTGTTTGCTGCAGACCCGCCCGCCACATACTGTACCCCTATGGGTTTGAGGTGCTGCCAGATCCTGTCAGCGGTGAGAGCGTCTACGTGTTGCATGCTGCCGTGAGGAATGTGGAAATGCTCCAGCAGGGAGTCGTCGGGAAGTAAAGCAAGGATATCTGTCAGGGCATTCCCGATTCCAAGGATAGATTTCATAAAAACCACTATTTACAGCAAATTTAATCTAATTTTCCGAATGTCCTTTTTTTGTACCTTTGCCGGGTCATGAAGTGGAAAAAAACCCTGAAAGTACTGCTGTTTGCGGCTCTTGCCCTGGTGTTGCTTTACTTTTCCTTCAGGGGCATCTATTGGGATGATTTCATGGCAGGCCTGCGCTCTGCGGATTATTTCTGGATCCTGATGTCCATGCTGGTGGGAGCCTTTTCCTTTTATGTCCGGGCTGCCCGCTGGAGGATCATCCTGCTTGGTTTGGGAAAACCTGTAAGAAGGCTGGATACCTTCAACGGCGTGGGTATGGCGTATCTGACAAATTTCGCCCTGCCCAGGGCCGGAGAGGTTGCCCGATGCGGGGTGGTCGCACAACGTGCTGGTCTGGGCTTTGACAAAGTCCTGGGAACCGTTGTCCTGGAAAGGACTTTTGATGTACTATGCCTGGTGCTGATAACCATAGCCGTTGCCTTCCTGCGCATGGATGTTTTCGGCCGTTTCATGGTCACCCAGATCTGGGACCCTCTCATGAACCGGCTTGGAGGCTCTTCTGCACTGGCCGTCATCCTGGTTGCAGGCCCCGTCCTGGCGGTTGTGCTGGTCCTGGTCCTGCTCCGCAAACCACTGGGCCGGATCAAGGTTTTCAGAAAGACGGGAGATTTTTTCCGGGGCATCTGGAATGGACTGGTGCAAAGCCTGAAAATGCCCCGCAAGGGATATTTTTTCTTTCTCACCCTCCTTATGTGGTTCCTTTACATATGTACCAGTTACTGCACCATCCTGGCTACTCCCCTGAGGAACCAGCTGAATTTCACAGACGCGCTGTTCCTGATGGTCGTGGGGAGTTTTGGATGGGTTGTCCCGGTTCAGGGCGGGATAGGAGCCTTTCATTTCATAGTGACCCTGGCGCTGGTGGCCGTATACGGCCAGACCCAGACAGGCGGGATGGTCTTTGCCACCATTAGCCATGAATCACAGGCTGTTACAATGCTGTTGACCGGATTGTTCGCCGTGATCTATATGAGCATATCCAAAAGAAATAAACCCAAAGAGGTACAATAATGAAAAAACTGTTTTTTCTGATCGCTGTCGCTGCCTGCCTGCTGCCGTTGTCCGCGGGAAAGCTGGCAGCACAATACCATACGTACGATTACATAACGTATGACAAGCACGAAGTTTTCCTGCAATACGGGGCTCCCACGTTCCAGGAATTGAGTACACAGATCCGCAAGGTAACGATAGTGGCCAGGGACGGGAACAAGTACGTTCCAGACCGTTTTGTCTATACGGGGATTGCCGCTTTAGGCTACAATTACTATACTTCCCCTTACATGAGCCTGGGAGGGTACGTGGGCATCAGTGCCGCCATGATGGAAATGGCGAAGACCGGCACCCAAACAGCGGTTTTCAAAAGCAGTGTGTTGAGCATCACCGGGCTGGTAACGGCTCACTGGATCTATTACCGGACCGGCATGTGGGAGCTTTCGGCACACGCGGCCGCCGGTATTACCCGCTGGATAGATGAACAGGAAATGATTGTATCGGGTTCTTCAGACATTTCTACCGATACCCGCAAGTGGCGGTTCGCCTACCATCTGAGCCCGCTACGGGTGAGATGGGGTGGCTCTTTCGGGGTATTTGCCGATATCGGGCTGGGCTACAAGGGCATTGCCAACGCAGGGGTCTCAGTCAGATTTTAAAGAGCATCCGGGCCAGCGGTCCCACCCCGGTCACCTTCTCTATCTCCATCTGTGTCCCTTTCGGGATATGTATGCGGGAATTGTACGATGAAATGAATATTTTTTCAAATCCCAGGCGGTTTGCCTCGGCAATCCTGCGTTCCAGGTGAGGGACGGGCCGGATTTCCCCACTCAGCCCAACCTCTGCGGCAAAACACCACCGGGCCGGTATAGCCAGGTCAAAGGCCGAGGAAAGGATGGCTGCGACCACAGACAGGTCTACCGCCGGATCGGCCACCCGCAGCCCGCCGGCCATGTTCAGGAACACATCCTTGGCCGCCAGGCGGAATCCCGCCCTTTTCTCCAGTACCGCCAGGAGCATGTTCATCCTGCGGGTATCAAAACCGTTGGCCGAACGCTGTGGCGTTCCGTAAGCAGCCGTGCTGACCAGCGCCTGTGTTTCTATCAGAAAGGGTCGTGTCCCGTCTATCGTAGCTGCCACGGCAATGCCGCTCAGGTCTTCATCGTGCAGGGGTATGAACATCTCGGACGGATTGTCCACCTGCCTCAGGCCATGGCCGGTCATTTCAAACAGGGCCAGTTCCGCCGTGGAGCCGTACCGGTTCTTGATGCCTCGCAGCATGCGGTATGCGTGTGTGCTGTCCCCTTCAAATTGCAGCACCACATCCACGATATGCTCCAGCACCTTGGGACCGGCAATGCTTCCTTCCTTGGTGATATGCCCTACCAGGATGACCGGGACATGCGTCTGTTTTGCATATTTGAGCAACAGGGCCGCACATTCACGTACTTGGGTGACGCTTCCGGGCGAGGATTCCAGGTGTTGCGAATAAGCGGTCTGTATGGAATCCACGATCAACAGGGAAGGCTTGACAGCGTACGCCTGTTCCAGGATGTTTTCCAGCATGGTCTCGCACAACACCAGGCAATTGTCCGGCATTTTTTCCGTGTCCTTCCCGCCCAGGAGCCTTTGAGCGCGCATCCTGATCTGGCGGGCCGATTCCTCCCCTGACACATATAACGTGAGCAGATGGGGTGCATGCAGTGGAATCTGCAGGCTGAGGGTTGATTTCCCAATCCCGGGCTCCCCTCCCAGCAGGACGACAGACCCGGGAACAAGCCCCCCGCCCAGGATGCGCTCCAGCTCCGTATTATTAAGGGATATCCGCTCCTGCTGTGCCGTGGAAATCTCTCCTATGGGCACAGCTTTGGCGGCAGGGGTGAGGGTTTCCTGCCTGCCCGGAGCACTGATGATCTCTTCTGCAAAAGTATTCCATTCCCCGCAGGAAGGGCAGCGTCCGAGCCATTTTGACGACTCGGCTCCGCAGTTCTGGCAAAACCAGGCTTTCTTGACTTTACTCATTACACAAAGATAAAATATTTATATCTTTATCAGATGAAAAAACACTTCTTACTCACACTGCTCCTGTTCCCCGCACTCCTGGGGGCTCAGGATTTCGCCCCGTATTTCCAACAGGTGGCTAAAGAATGGAATATCACCGGCTCTGCCCTGGCGGTCATCAAAAATGACTCCATCGTTTTTGTCCAGGGATTTGGAGAAAAACGCAACGGCAGCGGGTTGCCCGTAGATGGCAACACCGTGTTCCAGATAGGTTCGGTCAGCAAATCATTCACGGCCACACTCATGGCCATGCTGGTGGACGACGGGCTGGTCAACTGGAATGACCCCGTCAAATGGTACCTGCCCGATTTTGCCCTGTACGACCCCTGGGTGACAGACAACCTGGAAGTGAGAGACCTGTTCCTGCACCGTTCCGGGCTTCCCGGCCAGGCTGGCACTTACATCCCCTGCCTGGGATACGGCAGGGACGATGTCTACCGCATGTTAAGGTTCATTCCCCCGGCAAACAGTGTCAGGACAACATATGGCTATAACAATGTGATGTTCATTGTTGCCCAGAAGATCATCGAGGCCGTGACGGGCAAAAGCTGGGAAGACAACCTGCAGGAAAGGATCTTCACCCCCCTGGGTATGCACAATACCAGCACCAATGAAGATGGATTCCTGGCTACTGCAAACGGGAACACCCCCCACGAAACCACCGTCCGGAACGGGAAGATACATACAGCCCCCATGGAGGGCGAAGAACAGGCGCTGCACTGGCTTACGGTCATAGGAGCAGCCGGCGGCATCAACTCCACCGTGACCGATATGATGCAATGGTGCCGGCTTCATCTATCCAATGGCGTTGTGGATGGGGACACCTTGTTGTCTGCTGCCCAGATGGATTACCTGCACATGGGCCAGCTCATCACGTCACAGACGGATACAAAAACGAATATTTATGCCCCCTGCTGGTTTGTGGAACAAAACAACCGGTACCGTGTCTGGTTCCATACCGGGACCACCTGGGGCTTCACAGCCATCTGTGCCTTTGTCCCGGAGTTGGACCTGGGGCTCATGTGGCTCAGCAATTGCGAACCCCCTTCCGATCCTCGCTATGCCATTATGCGCCATGTGATTGACTATTACATGGACCTGCCTTTCCAGGATTACAGCCGCCAGGCGCTCGAAAAATTCCTGGCCGAGGCCCTGGAAAGGGAAAATAAAGAAAAAAAGGAACAGGCTTCCCGTGTTGCCGAACCTCCGGCTCCCTACCCCCATTATGTGGGGACATACACCCACCAGGCCATGGGAGAAGCTGTCATCACCCTGGAGAACGGTAATTTGTACATCACCCTGGGACCGGAAGATTTTCCAAACCGGAAACACCTGATGACCCATGTCACCGGTGAAACATTCCGTTTCCGTTCCGGAGGATCTGCCTTTACCATGAAATTCGCGATGGAGGATCACCTCCTGACTTTTGACCTGGATTTACATCAAAATGAAAATATGGGACTCTGGAGGGCCCGCAAATGAAAAAAACATTGATCTTCTGGCTACTGGCCGCCTTGTATTTTCCGAATCCTGCACATGCACAGGAAAAGGCACCCATCATAGGGCTTTCTGCCACGTACGAGACTTCCCAGAACTGCGTGCCCAACACGTATATCATTTCAGTCCGGAAAGCCGGGGGTATCCCTGTGATACTTCCGGTGACAGACGATCCGGCCATCATAGCGCGTATGGTGGAATCCATTGACGGGCTCATACTTACCGGCGGGGAAGATGTGGACCCCCTCCGCTGGTACGGGGAAGAACCCATCCCTGGTATGGGAGGGATGGTTCCCGTACGGGATTTCTTTGACATTCACCTGGCCCGTGCGGCTGTGGAGCGCGGGATACCCTTGCTGGGCATCTGCCGAGGGGAACAGGTCCTGAACGTGGCTTTCGGAGGCACATTATACCAGGACATCCCTTCCCAGGTCAGGTCGGTCAACCTGGTAAAACACCGGCAGAACGCTCCCCGGGAATACGGCACCCATACCATAACGGTGAACCGGGGTACCACGCTCTACGGCATCCTCAAAGAGGTGCTGGAAGACGGGGACACATACCGGGTCAATTCCTTCCACCACCAGTCGGTCAAAGACGTTGCGCCGGGCTTTGTGGTTTCTGCCACAGCCCCCGACGGGATCGTGGAAGGCATCGAGATGAAAGGCAACCCCAATGTCATTGGGGTGCAGTTCCATCCCGAAGGTCCCGTCTCAGAGGGTGACGACGCGCTGCTTCCCCTGTTCCTTCAGCTGGTCAAAGCTTCCCGTTGAGAAAAGATTCGTAGGCGCTCAGATCCAGGAGGCCGTGACCGGAAAGGTTGAACAAGATGACCTTTTCACGGCCTTCTTCTTTTGCCTTGAGGGCTTCCCGAACGGTTGCCGCAATGGCGTGGGTCGATTCAGGAGCGGGAATGATCCCTTCGCAACGGGAAAAAAGGATCCCCACCTTAAAGCATTCGTCCTGGTCAATGGCCACCGCACGGATGATCTTGTCCTTCAACAACTGGCTCATGATGGCCCCTGCGCCGTGATAACGCAATCCCCCCGCATGGATGGCCGCGGGTTCGTATTCGCAGCCCAGGGTGTACATGGGAATGAGCGGTGTCATCCCTGCAGTATCGCCGTGATCGTAACGGAAGGTGCCTTTGGTCAGTTTGGGACAACCCGAGCTTTCGGCCGCTATGAAATCAAACCCGGCTTTTCCGGCAAGCTGGTGACGTAGAAAAGGCAGGCTTATACCCCCGAAATTGGAGCCTCCGCCGAAACACCCGATGATGGTGTCGGGATAATCCCCGGCCATCTCGAACTGGCGCTCTGCTTCCAGTCCTATGATGGTCTGGTGCAACATGACCATGTTCAGGACGCTGCCCAATGTATAACGGGTGTCGGGTGTGGTCACGGCCCTTTCGCAGGCTTCCGATATGGCCATGCCCAGCGATCCGTTGGTATGGGGTTTCTCTGCCAAAAACTTCTGTCCTGCCTTGGTAAGGTTGCTGGGAGAAGGGATTACTTTTGCGCCGTACGTCTGCATGACCACCTTCCGGTATGGTTTCTGGTCGTAGCTGAGCCTGACCATGAATACTTCCGTGTTTAGGCCAAAATGGCTGCAGGCAATGCTCAGGGCAGACCCCCATTGACCGGCTCCTGTTTCTGTGGCAAGATTCTTGACTCCCTCTATTTTATTATAATAGGCCTGGGGAAGGGCTGTGTTAAGTTTGTGGGATCCCACGGGGGAAACGCTTTCATTCTTGAAATAGATACGTGCCGGGGTGTCCAGCGCTTTTTCCAGGCCGCTGGCGCGGACCAGGGGGGTTGGGCGGTATATCTTATATAACGTGCGTACCTCTTCCGGAATGGGGATCCATCGTTCTGTGGAAAATTCCTGTTCAATGAGTCCTTTGGCAAACAGGGGCTCAAGGTCCGAAGGTTTGACGGGTTCTTTTGTAGCCGGGTTCAACATGGGTTGCAATGGCGGCATATCGGCCAGCACGTTATACCATGCCGTGGGAATTTCCTGGTCGGGAAGAAGGAACTTCTTGGTTGTTTTCATAGCTTTTTTCTTTTAAAAAAATAATAAAAAAAGCCCCCTTGCGTTGCAAGAGGGCACTTTTGGTTAATAATAAAGGTTATGGTTACTATGCCACAGATGCGACGCGGAAAAGATATTCTCCGAGCCACCACCATCTGTTGATCATAGCAATTTTTCTCATGTTGTCACAAATATAATAAAAAAAACATTTCATCATACCCACCGGGCTGAAATAATCCTGTTTTTTTCATGCAGGTCCCTGTGCAACTCAACTGCTGCATATCCGGCCTGCTCCATGAGTAGGCAGACTTCACGTCCAAAGTCTTCATTGATCTCTGCCATCAGGGTGCCGCCATGGCAGAGGAAACGGTTTCCCAGCAGGGCCAGTTGCCTGTAATGGCACAGCGGGTCGCTGTCAGGCACAAAAAGCGCACTGTGGGGTTCATAGGAAAGTACCCTCCGGGACATTCCCTTTTTCTGGCTTTCCGTAACATACGGGGGATTGGATATGAGCAGGCCGACCGTGTGTTTTTCCAGGCCTGCTTCCGCTGCGGCCTTTTCCACCCCGTCAATGCAGGACAGGTCTGCCTGGAAAAAATGCACTTCCGTCTGGTTCAGGAGGGCATTCCCTGTGGCCACCTCCAAGGCGGCGGGACTCAGGTCAAAGGCATGAACGCTTGTTCCGGGACGGTCTTTTTTCAAGGCTATTGCCAGGCATCCGCTTCCGGTACAGGCGTCCAGCACTACGCCGTGGATATGCCGGGCACGGTCCCACATCTCTTCCGTCTCTGGCCTGGGAATGAGTACCCGCTCATCCACGGCAATGCGGCAATTTCCGAAATGTACAAAACCCAGGATGTATTGCAGGGGCCTGCCCTGCACGGCCTGGTCCACCGCCTGCAGCAGTTCCCCGGCAACTGCCGGTGAGAGCAGGTGGTCTTCATGTGTATGGTACCAGTAGTTGGGAATGCCGGCAAAATGCGCCAGCAGGGCGCTTACCAGGAAACGCAGTTCGGGCTTTTCCAGCGAAGGGGCCAGGTGTTCCCGTGCATAATCTTTAAATTCTTTTATGTTCATCTATGGCAGAACGGATCAGGTGGTCCATGAACTCCCGCAAGGTCATGCCGGACGCCAGGATCTCCTGGGGTACGAGGCTTTTTTGCGTCATGCCCGGAAGGGTGTTGACCTCCAGAAAATAAAGATCTGTCCCGCGCAGGATATAATCCACCCGGATAAGGCCCCTGCACATCAGGTTGTCGTATATCCCGGATGTGGTCTGCTGCACAAGGCTTGTCATCTCGGGGGTGATCCGGGCGGGTGTGATCTCCATGGATGCCCCTTCGTACTTGGCTTTGTAATCGAAAAATTCGCACCCGTTCCCGGGGATGATCTCCGTCACGGGAAGCAGGAATTCTCTTCCTGCCGTCTTCATGATCCCGTTGGTCACTTCAATCCCCTGGATGAATTCCTCTATCATGACCACATGGTCTTCTTTCATGGCATACTCCACGGCAGGCAGGAGTTCAGAAGGTTCAGACACCCTGGAGACACCAAAACTGGAACCTCCTGCCACAGGTTTTACAAACCAGGGCATGGGCCCCAGTGCCCGGGCAGCCTGCTGTTGCCACGGTCCTGCCAGCGTTTGTTCCGTGACACGGAATTCACGGGCCATGTTTATGCCGTTTCCGCGCAGATACGCTTTGCAGGCCAGCTTGTCAAAAGCCAGAAGGGCAGTACGTGCCGGGCAAGCTGTATGGGGTATCCCCATCATTTCAAGATAGGCAATGAACAGGCCGTCTTCTCCCGGAGTCCCGTGGATCATAAGAACCACCACATCAAAAGATATGCGTTCACTTTGCCAGGGTACCGTGAATCCGTTTTTGTCCACATCGGCCGGAGGGATATCCTGTCCGTTGACGGCAACCAGTTTCCACCGGTCCCCGTAGATATCTATTTCAAAAACAGCACGGTCACCCGCCAATAAGTGTCCGGCCATGTGCTTTCCGCTTAAAATGGAAATTTCGCGTTCGGAGGAGTTGCCTCCGTATACAAGGGCAATATTCATAATCAATTGAAAAAACCTTCCGTGCGGCGTTGCTGGTCCATATCCTGGTCGGAGCCGTCGCATTCCAGGGATATGTCAAATCCGGGAGGCGCCACAAACTGGTCTTCCACAGAGAATCCCAACGAAGGATCTTCCATGACCTTTTTCATAAAGATACCCCAGATGGGCAGGGCCATATTGGAACCTCCCCCCAGGGCAAGCGACTCAAAGTGCACCTGCCGGTCCTCGGCTCCTACCCATACCCCGGCGGTGATTTTCGGGGTCATGCCCATAAACCATCCGTCTGCCTGGTCGTTGGTGGTTCCCGTCTTGCCTGCCACCGCTCCCTGGGGCATGTATAGCGCCCTGATACGGACGGCCGTTCCTTCGTTGACCACTCCCTGTAACAGGTTCACCATAAGATAAGCCGTTCGCTCCCCGATAGCTTCCCGTTTGCGGGGACTGAAAGTCCCCAGCAGGTTCCCGCTGTTATCCTCTATGCGCGTTACCAGGAAAGGTTCCACGTAAACACCTTTGTTGGAGAATGTATTGTATGCGGCCACCATTTCAAAGAGACGCAGGTCTGCCGGCCCCAGGCACAGCGATACCACCGGGTCCAGGAAGCTCTTGATACCCAGCTTGCGGCACATGGCCACCATTGCCTGGGGACCGAATTGCTTCATCAGGTAAGCCGAGATGTTGTTGCTGCTTTTGGTCAACCCCCACTTGAGGGTGACCTTTCTTCCAATCCATTCCGGCTTGTCCACGCTCTCGGGGGTCCAGGTGGTGTCGGACAGTATGAAGGTCTGGGGAACGTTGACCACCTGGTCGCAGGGCGTCCAGCCTTCCTGCATTGCCAGGGAATACAGGAAAGGCTTGATGGTCGAACCCACCTGCCGTCTTCCCTGGCGGGCGTTGTCGTACTTGAAATACCGGTAATTGGGTCCTCCCACATACGCTTTCACATGGCCCGTTTCAGGTTCCATGGCCATGATGGAGGCACGCAGGATGGACTTGTAATGCAGGATGGAATCACGCGGGGATAGCAGCGTATCTGTCGCATACGTCCCATCCTTTCCTGTCCATGAAAACACTCTCATGGGGGTCTTTGTCCTGAATGCCAGGTCAATTTCCGCATCGGTGGCCCCGTCGGTTTTCATATTACGGTACCGGTCGCTCCACCGTATTGCCTGTTTCATTACAAGGTCGCGTATCTCTGCCGAAACGTCGTCCGAGAAGGGCTTGTGTTGCTTATACCTGATCTCCCTGTTGAATGTGGGCTGGAGGTATGTGGCCAGGTGTTCCTCCACTGCCAGGTTGGCATAGAGTTGCATCCTTGCATTGATGGTGGTATAGATCTTGAGACCGTCACGGTCCAGGTCGTACCTGGTCCCGTCCGGTTTTGTGTTTTTATTCAGCCACCCATATAACGGGTCATTTTCCCATAAGTCCAGGTCTTCCTGGTAGTGTTCCTCATAGGCATAATCCGCCGGATCCGGCTTGCCCGCGCTCATCACGCGCCTGAGCATGTCCCTGAAATAGGGGGCCAGGCCGGCATTGTGGTCCTGTGTGGTATAATTCAGCACGATAGGCAGTGCCATGATGGAGTCGGCCTCCTGTCGGGAAATGAAATCGTATTTGCGCATCTGGGATATGACGTGATTGCGCCTGCCCAGGGAAGATTCATAATTCAGGACAGGATTGTACCGGGTCGGCTTGTTGACCATTCCCACCAGGGTTGCGGCTTCTTCAACGGTAAGCTGGGAAGGGTGCTTGTCAAAAAAGGTGGCGGCAGCCGTCCGGATACCATAGGCATTGCTCCCGAAGAAAATCGAGTTCAGGTACATGGTAAGCAATTCTTCCTTGGTGTAGTTGCGTTCCAGCTTGACAGCCGTGATCCATTCTTTCATTTTGATCACCAGCATCTTGAAGGCGGCACCGCCCGGAAAGTCATACGTCGAGGTGTCCCGAGGATACAGTGTCTTGGCTACCTGCTGGGTAAGGGTACTGCCTCCCCCTGAACTGCTTTGCCCCAATAATAAAGACTTCACGGCCACCCGCGCCAGGGCACGGAAGTCAATCCCCGAATGGCGGTAAAACCTGATGTCTTCCGTTGCCAGAACAGCGTTCTTCAGGGATTCGGACAAGTCTTCGTATTGTACATAGGAGCGGTTCTCTATGTGGAATGTGGCTATGACAACCCCATCTTCGGATATCAGCTCGGTAGCCAGGTTGGTTTGGGGATTTTCCAGGACACGGAACGAGGGAATGTTGGTGAACACCCCCACCAGGAACAGCATGAGGAAGAATCCTGCGACCGGAATCAAAACTATGATCCACAACCACTTGTTAATTTTTTTCTTTGTCGTTTCCTTCATAACAGAACAGTGTAGCTCTGCAAAATTACAGATAAATATTTGGAATATACCTTATTTTATGGCTTACTTTGCACCGTCTGATTTTGAATGAGTATGGAGAAGAACCTGGTTATTGTTGAATCGCCTGCCAAGGCAAAAACCATTGCCAAGGCGCTGGGAGATGGATATCTGGTTACATCGAGTTTTGGTCACATAAGGGATCTGTCAAAGAAAAAGATCGGGATTGATTATGAAAACGGGTTTACCCCCGATTACGTCATCCCTCCCGACAAGAAAGACCTTGTGAAAAAACTCACCAAAGCTGCTGCCGAAGCATCGGTCGTGTGGCTTGCATCGGATGAGGACCGTGAAGGCGAGGCCATTGCATGGCATCTGAAGGAAACTTTGCAGATACCGGGAGAAAAGATACGGCGCATAGCCTTTCATGAAATCACAAAAAACGCCATCCTGGAGGCCGTTGAGAATCCAAGGGATATCGATATGAACCTGGTGATGGCGCAGCAGGCGCGGCGTGTCCTGGACCGCCTTGTGGGTTACGAGGTTTCCCCGGTCTTGTGGAGAAAAGTCAAGCCCAGGCTGTCCGCAGGAAGGGTCCAGTCTGTTGCTCTCCGCCTTGTGGTGGAGCGTGAGCGGGAGATCCTGCAGTTCAAGGCAACCCGTTCGTTCCGGGTGGAAGGACTCTTCACCTGCCCGGCAAGAAATTCGGAACCTTTCAGGGCAGAGCTGGACACCCGTTTCAACACGGAAGAGCAGGCCCGCGAGTTCCTTCTTTCCTGCATCGGCGCGGATCATACTGTTACAGGCATTGACAGGAAAAAGGGCCAGAAAAGCCCTGCCCCTCCCTTTACCACCTCAACCCTGCAGCAGGAAGCTTCCCGCAAACTGGGATTTTCGGTGAGCCAGACCATGAGCGTGGCACAACGTCTTTATGAATCGGGGCATATCACATACATGCGTACCGATTCCACACAATTGTCCAAAATGGCACTTGCCTTGGCAAAAGAGATCATCACCGGAACTTTCGGAGCCGGGTACAGCAAGACAAGGCAATATGCCACCCGTTCCAAAGGGGCACAGGAAGCCCATGAAGCCATCCGCCCCACTTTCATGGATAAGGTTACGGTGGAAGGAACTGCCACGGATAAGAAATTGTACGAATTGATAAGGAAAAGGGCTCTTGCCTCGCAAATGGCAGATGCGCAAATAGACAAGACCCAGATCACCATCAGTTGCGGAAACACGGGCAAGCAATTCATGGCTACCGGAGAGGTGGTGGTTTTTGAAGGCTTCCTGAAAATGTACCGGGAAGGTTCCGACGAGGATCCCGAGAAAAACAACGGAAAACCCACGCTGGCCCTGCCTTTCCTGGAAACAGGAGACAACCTGAACGCAAGTCAGATCAGGGCCATTGAGCGTTTCACGCAATCCCCCTACCGATACACCGAGGCCAGCCTGGTCAAGAAACTGGAGGAGCTGGGGATAGGACGACCCTCGACATACGCCCCCACGATCTCCACCATCATAGAGAGACAATATGTGGTCAAGGGTGACCGTCCGGCTAAAAAAAGAAACTACCTGGAGCTCCGGCTGGAAGGAAACCAGGTAACCAGGGAGGAATGCTCCGAGAACTATGGAGAAGAACGCAAGAAACTCTTTCCTGAAGACATCGGTATCCTGGTCAATGACTTTCTGATGGAGCATTTTCACGACATAGTGGATTATAATTTTACCGCCAAGGTAGAAGAGGATTTTGACCGGATCGCATCGGGAAAACTTGTCTGGAACAAAATGCTGGATAATTTCTACAAACCGTTCCGCAAGACCCTGGACAAGGCACTGGAAACCTCACACCCGGGAAAAAGCGAAAGATTGCTGGGGAACGATCCGGTCACGGGAAAACCCGTGACAGTCAGGTTGGGAAGGTATGGTGCGATGGCCCAGCTGGGAGCTTCCGATGACCCCGATAAACGTTATGCGGGACTGCAGAAGGGCCAGCTCCTGGAATCCATAACACTGGAAGAGGCCCTGCGTCTGTTCACCCTACCCCGGGACCTTGGTGTCTACCAGGATTTTCCTGTGGTCGTATCCACGGGGCGGTTCGGGCCTTACGTCAAGTGGCAGGGCAAATTCATATCACTCGCAAAAACGGACGATCCCTATACCGTTACGCTGCAGAGAAGCATCCAGCTGATTGAACAATCGAAGACCGAAGATTCTAAAAAACACATCCTGGAATTCCCGGAAGAAGGGATCCGGATCCTGAAGGGTCGTTACGGGCCTTACATCACCCAGAATAAAAAGAATTACAAGATACCCAGGGGAACAGACCCCGAAAGCCTGACCCTGGAGGATTGCATGAAAATCATTCAAAACAAGAACAATGAGTGAAAAACACTTCCCGCTGGAACATCTTCATGCAGATGCCCTCTGCAGTGAGATGCCCTCCTGTATGGCGATCCTTGTCTTTACAGGTAAAGGAGGGGCAGTCCTGGATGCATTGCAATGCCTTTACCCGCAAAGCCATTCGCGTATTTATTACATGGAAGACACCATGCAGACCCAACTGCCCGCCATATTATCGGCTGTAGAGAAATTGCACCTTCCCTGCATAGTCATGCACCCGGGAGATATTCCCGGAATGGGAGCGTTCCTGCCCCCCGACGCGCGTGTAAGCCTGGTTTCACAAGGTACCGAAAACCCGGATCACGTCACGGGCCTGCTTGAAAAAAACACGCCGGGTTATTTTACCTGGATCGGCTTCCAGCGGTATCTGACCGATCCTGCGGTCATGGAAAAGCTTTCCGGCCACTTCATGGAAACGCTCAGGCTGGGGGAATTCAGGAAAAAAATTACGTCCGCAGAGCCCTTGCTAAGGGAGGCCACCCACCATTTTACCGACATGCGATGCGTGCGTCATGCCGACATGCCCGACATGAAGGAAGGCAATCCGAACGGGCTGTATGCAGAAGAGATCTGCACCCTGGGAAGGTACATGGGACTTTCACATCATTTTCAACTGGCAGTGGTTTATGGATATCCGTCCGATTGCAGAAAGGGGTCCCTGACCGCAAAACTCAATGCGCAGTTCATATGGCATCTGACAGAAGGCCTTGCTGTATCGGTTGAGGAACATCCCGCAGAGGAAAGCGTTTCTTTCCAGAGGAAAGCCGTGCAAATGGGAGAAGACGGCCAGGAACTTGTGTTTTTGCAATCCCGCAAGAGCGGAAGGTGGTGGATGGAAGTTACAAATTGTAAGCAGGACGGCCATCCCTTTTATATCTCTTGTTCCATGGACGATTACGTTATGGCATGCAAAGGGGAAATCCCCCTGAAATGGTTATTTTACTACCAGAAGTCTAATAATTTTTCATAACTTTACGTCCAAACGTAAAATTATCATGTCCAAATATCAAATCGATGCCACAGACCACAAGATCTTAGCTTTTCTGGTCAAGAACGCGCGTATGCCTTTTCTTGAAATCGCCCGTGAATGCGGGGTGTCAGGAGCTGCCATACATCAGCGTGTGAAAAAAATGGAATCCATGGGAATCATCACAGGTTCACGGCTGCTTGTCAAACCGCAGACCCTGGGTTTGAATGTATGTGCTTTTGTGGGCATTCAGCTGTCACAGGCCAATCAGTACCCCACAGTAATTGAAGCTCTTAAAGGCATTTCTGAAGTTGTTGAATGTCATTTTGTTACTGGAAAATACGCCTTATGGCTCAAGTTATATTGCCGCGACCATGATCATTTGATGGAGGTCCTGATTGACATTATCCGGAATATCCCCTCCGTCATACAGACAGAAACTTTGATTTCTTTGGACCAGGCGATAGAGCGTCAGGTTTGGGTTAAATAATGACAAACAATCTGCGGAACATACCAATTCGCAAAGCCCTCATCTCTGTATACAACAAAGAGGGATTGGCCCCGGTGATTCATGAACTGGTAAAGGCCGGCGTTCAACTGATATCTACCGGAGGCACCCTGGAACACATCAGAAGCCTGGGTGCAGACGCCACGGCTGTTGAAGACATAACAGGTTATCCCTCCATCCTGGGCGGACGCGTCAAAACGCTGCACCCCAAAATATTCGGAGGCATCCTGGGCCGAAGGGATGTGCCCGGGGACATCACCGATATGGAACATTGGGAAATCGGCCCGGTGGACCTTGTGCTGGTTGATCTGTATCCTTTCAGTGAAACGGTCGCCAGTGGCGCTCCCAGGGCCGACGTCATAGAAAAGATCGACATAGGGGGAATATCGCTCATCCGTGCAGCAGCAAAGAATTACCACGATGTGGTGGTGGTGGCGGACCGGTCTCTCTACCCCGAGTTCCTGGACCTGCTGCAATCGCAGCAATGCCATACAACGTTGGACAATCGTGCGTATTTTGCTGCACAAGCATTCAAGATCACCTCCCACTATGACACGGCCATCTTCAATTATTTTAACCGGGACGTGAAACTGACAACCTTCAGCCATAGCCTGCTGGAGACCCCCCTCCCGTTACGTTACGGGGAAAACCCGCACCAGGGCGCTGTGTTTTTCGGGTATCAGGACAGCCTTCCCCGCAAACTGCACGGGAAAGACATTTCCTACAACAACCTGCTGGACATTGAAGCAGCCATGCGGCTGATACACGATTTCAGCGAGCCTGCAGTTGCCATTCTCAAGCATAACAATGCCTGCGGGTGCGCTACTTGCCCGGATCCCCGGCAAGCCTGGGAACGCGCCTTGAAGGCAGACCCGGCAAGCGCCTTTGGAGGGATCATAGTGATGAACCGTCCCCTTTCAGATGTGCTGGCACAGGAAATGGACAAGCTTTTCTTTGAAGTGATCATTGCCCCTTCTTACGGGCCCGGAGCGCTTGACGTGCTTACCAGCAGGAAAAACCGCATCATCCTGGCGTACGGCGAAAAGGTCCGATTGCCTGAAAAAGAGTTCCGCTCCCTTCTTGACGGAGTGGTTGTGCAGGACAGGGACACTCTGGTGGAAGACCCCGCCTCTTTCAGACAAGTTACCCGCAGGGCTCCTTCCCCGGCACAGGTGGCCGACCTGGTATTTGCCAACAAACTGGTAAAGCATACCAAATCTAATGCCATAGTGCTGGCTGCCAACGGGATGTTGCTCGCCAGCGGCATGGGGCAACCCTCCCGGGTAGACGCCCTGAAACACGCCATAGACAAAGCCCGGGAAAACAACCTGTCCCTTGAAAATGCGGTCATGGCTTCCGACGCGTTTTTCCCCTTCCCCGATTGTGTAGAACTGGCGCATAAGGCAGGCATCACGGCCGTTATCCAGCCGGGTGGCTCCATTAAGGACCAGTTAAGTATAGATTATTGTAACACCAACGACATGGCTATGGTCTTTACCGGCATACGCCATTTCAAACATTAGCAACAAGCATATGGCTTTTTCCTTTTTAACTCAAAAACTCGCCATTGACCTGGGTACTGCCAATACCATCATCATCCATAACGACAAGATTGTTGTGGACGAACCCTCCATAGTGGCCATCGACCAGAATACGGGCAAACCGTTGGCTATTGGAAAAACGGCACGTCTGATGCAGGGCAAGACACACGAAAACATCAAGACCATCAGGCCCCTGCGCGACGGGGTGATTGCTGATTTCAACGCGGCGGAACAAATGGTACGCGGTATGATCAAGATGATCAACCCGCAGAACAAATTCTTCATGCCCAGCCTGCGGATGGTCGTCTGCATTCCCTCGGGGAGCACAGAAGTGGAGATCCGTGCTGTCCGCGACTCGTCGGAACATGCGGGGGGCCGTGATGTATACATGATCTACGAACCCATGGCAGCAGCGCTCGGTATCGGCATTGATGTGACGGCTCCTGAAGGCAACATGGTGGTGGATGTGGGCGGAGGAACCACAGAAATCGCCGTTATCGCCCTGGGAGGCATTGTCTGCAACCAGAGCATCCGCGTGGCGGGTGACGTGTTCACTGCGGAAATCCAGCAATACATGCGCCACCAGCACAACATCAAGATTGGGGAACGTACCGCCGAGGATATCAAGATATGTGTCGGCTCGGCCCTCTCGGACCTGGATAACCCACCCGAACCCATGTTGGTGCGGGGTCCCAACCTGATGACGGCTCTCCCCGTGGAAGTAGCGGTAACTTCACAGGAAATTGCCCATTGCCTGGACAAATCCCTGGTGAAGATAGAAACAGCCGTGCTATCCGTACTGGAACAGACGCCTCCCGAATTGTACTCGGACATCGTGCAACGGGGCATTTTCCTTACCGGGGGCGGAGCACTGCTGCGGGGCATTGACAAACGCCTGCAGGACAAAATAAACATCCCGTTCCACATTTCGGAAGGCCCGCTGCATTCAGTGGCCAGGGGAACGGGTATAGCCTTGAAGAATATTGGGAAATTCCCATTTTTATTAAGATAAGATAACTTGATCGTGCATGTCCGGTCTGCCCCTTTTGCTGAGGAAACTCCTTGTTCTGCTGCTGTTTCTTGCATTGCAGACTGTGGCTGTCGTGCTCCTGGTCAATAACAGTTATTTCCAGCAAAATGCGGTAATGCGGGTTGTCCGTTCCTGGCAGATGCACTGGTGGGAAAGGACTTCTTCGTGGACGGCTTTCACAAACCTGAGAAAAATCAACGAGGACCTGTTCCTGGAAAACACCAGGCTCAGGGCCGAGGTGGCCCGGCTTTCAGCATTTGAGGAGAACCTGCTGGCAGAAACAGCCGGGAGGATGGCATCCGCCGATTCCTTCTCTTTCATACCTGCCCGGGTCATCCGCAATTCCGTGAACCGGCAGCGCAACTTCCTGGTCATAGACAAGGGATCCGCAGACGGAATTGCACCCGATATGGGGGTGATCAGCGCCCGGGGACTTGTAGGGGTGATCTCCCATGTTTCAGAACATTACGCCATGATCATTTCGTTGCTCAATACAGACCAACGGTTTACAGGAGTACTTGAAAAGACCGGCGCTTTTGGAACATTGCGCTGGGATGGAGTGAATTATAAGAAGATCACCCTGACGGAAATTCCACGGCACATTGAGGTTAATCCCGGTGACACGGTGGTAAGCAGCCATTTTTCCATGATCTTTCCCCCCTCCATGCCCATTGGCCGGGTTCTGTCATCAAGCCTTCGCCAGGGAACTTACCTGGAACTGGAAGTGGAGCTGTTCTCGGATTTCAAGACGCTGCGTTATGTGAACGTTGTGTCCTACAGTGGCGCGGAAGAATTGCAGCGACTTACTGAAACGGAAATGGAGGAGTCGCTATGAATGACAACCTGAAATACATCCTGCGCTTCCTGTTCTTTCTGGCCCTGCAGCTGTTGATATTCCAGAACCTGAACCTGGGCACGTACCTTGCTCCCATGCCCTATATCCTGTTCCTGATGCTTTTTCCCTGCACTTATCCCGCCGCATTGCTAATGCTCTGGGCTTTTGCCTTTGGCCTGGCCCTTGACTTGCTGGGAACGGGCATCATGGGCCTGCACACCTCGTCTTTAGTGTTGGTGGGGGCGCTGCGGAATATCCTCATGAAAACAGTGACCGTAAAGGGTGACCTTGACAACCACATGGTCCCGGGATTCAGCCAGTTCGGTTTTGCCCGGTACAGCATCTTCATATCCCTCTGCGTGATGTCACACCATTTGGTGTTCTTTGCCCTGGAAAGCCTGAGCCTTTTCCTTTTCTGGCATACGTTTGCCCGTTTTTTATGCAGCCTGCTTCTCAATGTTTTCCTGATCCTGTTGTTTAAAAAAACCTTTTTTGAACGGGGGAGGTGAGCGGTATGGCGAACAGGGAAAGACAGAAAACCATCATCATTGCCTTCATAGTCCTGTGCATGGTCATCCTGGCAGGCCGTCTTGTGTTCGTTCAGCTCATCAACAAGGAATATAAAATCACGGCGTCCAACAACGTGCTCCGGTACGAAATCGTGTATCCCGCCAGGGGACTTATCTACGACAGGAACGGCAATATCCTGGTTGAGAGTCAGTTCGCTTATGACATCATGATTACGCCACGGGAACTGGAGCCTTTCGATACCACAGGATTCTGCTCCATTTTCAACCTGACGCGTGAACGCATGGACCAGATGCTGTCAGATATCCGGGGCCGGCGGAGCGCCATAGGATACCAGTCCGTGATCTTCCTGCGGCAGGTAACCAAGGAACAATACACCCGTTTCCTGGAAAAATCGTACAAGTTTCCCGGTTTTTCCGTCCAGACACGCAGTGTGCGCAGTTACCCGTCCCCAATCTGCGGCAACCTTCCGGGTTACATCATAGAAGCCGATCCCTCTTTCCTGGAAAAGAACCCGGAATACCGCGCCGGAGACTACATCGGACGGACGGGCCTTGAAGAATATTACGAAAAATGGCTCCGCGGGGAAAAAGGATATTCCATTTACCTCAGGGATGTCCACAACCGCATCAAATCTGCCTACGAGGATGGGGCTTATGACAAAACCGCGGTTCCCGGAAAGAATATAATCACCACCATTGACCTTGCCCTACAAAGTTTTGGAGAAAAATTGATGAAAAACAAGGTGGGTTCTGTGGTGGCGCTTGATCCTGCTACCGGGGAGGTGCTCACACTGATCACATCTACCGGGCTTTCCTCACAATATTTGACCAATTTCGGGAGTTACTACCCGCAGCTCCTTGCAGACCCGCTCAAGCCCCTGTTCAACCGGGCCATCATGTCTTCTTATCCTCCAGGATCCGTATTCAAGCTTGTAAACGGCCTGATTGGGTTGCAGGAAGGGGTGGTCAAACCGGAGACGCGTTATTCCTGCAGTATGGGGTATCACGCCGGGTCCCTAACAGTGGGGTGCCACAGCCATCCTTCCCCCACCAACCTGCTGCAATCCGTGATGATGTCCTGCAATGCCTATTATTGCAACGTCCTGAGAAGCATCCTTGATAATCCTGCTTACGGAAGTATTGCAGAAGCCATGGACAAATGGCAGGCATACGTTAAAAGTTTTGGTTTTGGCACCCGCCTGGGTATCGATATGCCCGGTGAATTGGCCGGTTCGCTTCCGGGTTCAGCCCTTTACGACCGGATTTATGGCAAAAACCGGTGGCGGTCTCTCACCGTAATTTCGCTTTCCATAGGTCAGGGAGAGATTGGCGCAACACCGCTCCAGCTGGCCAACCTGGCCGCAATCATGGCCAACAGGGGACACTACTATACCCCGCACCTGGTAAGGGAAATTCCTGAAGATCCCTCATTCAGGCCCAACGTGGAGCGGCACCAGGTGATGGTAGATCCCGAAAATTTCCGGATTATCGTAGAGGGAATGTACCAGGCTGTAAACGCCCCTGCAGGTTCGGGCGCCACGGCCCGCCAGGCTGCCATCCCGGGGGTGGAAATGTGCGGAAAGACCGGAACGGCACAGAATCCCCATGGGGAAGACCATTCCGTTTTCATCTGCTTTGCGCCTAAGGATAATCCCAGGATTGCCGTTGCCGTATACATTGAAAAAGGCGGATTCGGAGCCTCCCAGGCAGCTCCCGTGGCTTCACTCCTGGTGGAAAAATACCTGACCGGGACCATCCATCCCTCACGTCAATGGCTCTATGAAAGGACTCTGGAACAGGACCTTCTGACACGTCACCTGCAATGATGAGAAGAAACGATAAATTGATCAGAAAACTGGACTGGTGGACCGTCGCCACCTACATGGTTCTTGTGCTGATAGGATGGATCAGTGTATTTGCCGCGGTGTACGACCCGGAACACGCGCATATATTTGACACATCACAACGTTATGGCTTGCAGATGATCTGGATTCTTGGGGGCTGGTTCCTGGCTGTTGTGGTGTTACTCGTTCCTGCCCGCGTCTATGCCCTGATCTCAAACCTGATCTATATCATCGGCCTGTTGCTCCTGCTTGCGGTGCTTGTCTTTGGCGTGGAACGGGGCGGGTCTAATTCCTGGCTTGTCTTTGGTCCGGTACATTTCCAGCCCGCAGAAATGACAAAAGTCTTTGTTGCCATAGGTCTTGCGGGTGTTATGAGCCGCCCGCATTTCCATATCCGTTCATGGCGCGGCTTGCTGCAGGTCACTGCCATGATTGTCATCCCCGCCGCACTCATCCTGCTGGAAAAGGAAACCGGGCTGGCCCTTGTCCTGTCTGCTTTCATTATTGTATTA
Source organism: Bacteroidetes bacterium ADurb.Bin013 (assembly GCA_002071385.1). Classification (GTDB taxonomy): domain Bacteria; phylum Bacteroidota; class Bacteroidia; order Bacteroidales; family UBA932; genus DMER64. Next base: position 10,375 of record MWFB01000018.1, on the reverse strand, counting down.
TACCGGGAAGGATTGCCCGGGTGGATTCCCGTGACAGGCATCGTGGCCATCATCTTATTCTTGCTGTCCATTGTCTGGGACCCCCTCTTTGTCATCTGGCTTTGCCTGGGCGTCTGTTTTATCATATCGCTCCTGTTGTCATCCAGGAAAATGCCCGTGCTCATAATCTTTGGCTCCTTTGCCGCGGTATGGTTCCTGGTACCGCTGGTAATGCGCTGGTTCTCAGCCGACCTCTTTTCCTATATGGATGCCTGTCAGTGGCTCCTGGCATTGGCGGCCGTTTTGGTGGTGGTGCTTTTCATCATTGCCATGCGTAAAAAGATCGCTTACCTGAAAATCCTGCTGCTCTGCTTTGTGAGCAGTATCATCCTGATCTTTTCCGTGGGGTACATATTCAACAACATACTCAAGCCCCACCAGCAGGCACGCATTGAAACCCTCCTGGGGATTGACAAGGATATTTATGGAACGGGTTACAATGTGCACCAGTCCAAAGTGGCCATCGGGTCGGGCGGGTTTGCCGGAAAAGGATTCCTTCACGGGACACAAACCAAATACAATTTTGTTCCGGAACAGAGTACCGATTTCATTTTCTGCACCATAGGGGAAGAATGGGGGTTTTTGGGGGCTTCCCTGGTCATTTTCCTCTACACGTTCCTGCTTGTACGCATAATCCGGATAGCTGAGAGACAGCGGCAGCCTTTCTGCAGGATCTACGGGTACGGGGTCGCTTCCTGCATTTTTTTCCACGTATTCATCAATATCGGGATGACCATCGGAATCACGCCCGTCATAGGGATTACCTTGCCTTTTATCAGTTACGGGGGTTCCTCCTTATGGACTTTTACATTACTTTTGTTCATCCTGTTGAAAATGGACGCTTCAAACGATTAATCAGATAATAATATATCACATATGGCACTATCATTTACAGAAAGACACAACGGGCCACGGCCTGAACAGCAGAAAGAGATGCTCAGCGTCATTGGGGTTGACTCCCTGGATGAACTCATAGACAAGACCGTCCCGGCACAGATAAGGATGAAGGACCCGCTTCCCCTGGAAGAAGGAATGAGCGAATATGAGTTTCTGATGCACCTGAAAGCCATGGCATCCAAAAACCTGCCTTTCCGCTCCCTCATAGGAATGGGCTATTACGGAACCGCTTCCCCTCCGGTGATTCTGAGGAACATATTCGAGAATCCGGGCTGGTACACATCCTATACCCCTTACCAGGCCGAGATTTCCCAGGGGCGCCTGGAAGCCTTGTTCAATTTCCAGACCATGGTGTGCAGCCTTACCGGGTTCAACCTGGCCAACAGTTCGCTGCTGGACGAGGCCACGGCTGCTGCAGAAGCCATGCGCATGATGCTGGAACTCCGTTCCCGCACACTGGTAAAGGAAGGCCGCAATGTGATACTGGTGGACAGGAATATCTTTCCCCAGACTCTTGCCGTGATGGAAACCCGTGCGCTGGGCCTGGGCATTGAGATTGTCACGGAAGACCTGACAGGGGAACTGCTGCCCGTCTTTGAAAAACACGGACCCCGTTTGTTCGGGGTGATGGTACAATACCCCGGCGCAGACGGACAGTTGTGTGACCACAGTGCCCTGTGCCGCCTGGCTCATGAAAGGGAACTGCTGGTAACGGCTGTTTGTGACCTTTTGTCCCTGGCCGTGCTGCAGGAACCGGCCGCCTGGAGTGCCGATATTGCCGCCGGCACTGCACAGCGCTTTGGATTGCCCATGGCCTTTGGAGGTCCGACTACCGGATACCTGGCCTGTCCGGACAAATACCGGCGCAACATTCCGGGACGCATTGTAGGCCTGTCTGTGGACAGGCTGGGAAACCCGGCATACCGGCTGGCCCTGCAAACACGCGAGCAGCACATCAAGCGGGAACGCGCCACGTCAAACATCTGTACGGCAACCGCCCTGATGGCCACCATGGCCGGAATGTATGCAGTTTACCACGGCAGCAAAGGCATACGCCGGATAGCACAGAACGGAAGGCATTATGCCCATACAGCAGCCGCCATCCTTTCAAAATACGGGTTTTCCGTAAAACATAAACACTTTTTCGACACCATTGAGCTGACCGGGGTCGACACGGCTCGCATCAAGGCCAATGCGGAAGCCCTTAAGATCAATTTCTTCTATCCCGATCCGCAAAGCGTCAGGATTTCCTTTGACGAACTGACCAATGAACGGGAACTGGAAAAGATCCTGGAAATATTCAATATACCCCTGGAAGAAAAGACCGCCCTGCCGGAAATCCCGTCCTTCATGGAAAGGACCGCTCCCGCACTTGAAGAGCCGGTGTTCAACACCTACCATGCAGAAACGGAAATGATGCGTTATATCAAGACACTGGAAACACGGGATATCTCGCTGGCCCATTCCATGATCCCCCTGGGATCCTGCACCATGAAACTGAATGCTGCAGCCGAAATGATGCCCCTGAGCCAGATGGAATGGACGGCCGTGCATCCTTTTGCGCCCTCCTGGCAGGCAGAAGGGTACCTGCAGCTGATCCGTGAAGTGGAACAACAATTGTCCATCATCACCGGGCTGGATGCCTGCTCATTGCAGCCCAACTCCGGCGCTGCCGGGGAATATGCCGGGCTGATGGTCATCCGGGCCTTTCAGCGGGCCAGGGGAGAAGGACACAGGAACATTGCGCTCATTCCCTCCTCTGCTCACGGGACCAACCCGGCAAGCGCCGCCATGGCCGGTCTGGAAATCGTGATCGTGGGATGTGACGATCAAGGGAACATAGATGTGGAAGCGTTGCGCCAGAAAGCGCTGGAACACCGGGATAACCTCTCGTGTATGATGATAACCTATCCGTCCACCCACGGTGTGTATGAAGCCGGCATCTGCGAGATCAGCCGCATAGTACATGAAAACGGAGGACTGGTGTACATAGACGGAGCCAATATGAATGCCCAGGTGGGTATCACCAATCCCGGGATGCTAGGCGCCGATGTATGTCACCTGAACCTGCACAAAACCTTTGCCATGCCCCATGGCGGAGGAGGCCCGGGCGTAGGCCCCATTTGCTGCACCAGGGAACTCGCCCGGTACCTGCCCGGTCATCCGCTGGTCAATTCCGGGGGTGGCAGCCCTGTGGCCGCCTCGCCCTATGGCAGCCCCCTGCTCATCCCCATCACCTACGGGTATATCAAAATGCTGGGCAGAGAAGGCCTGCGCCGGGCCTCGGAAGTGGCCATCCTCAACGCCAATTACCTGTCCCGTATCCTGGCCCCGCACTACGCAACCCTCTATACAGGCAGAAACGGCTATGTGGCGCATGAATGCATCATAGACCTGCGTCATTTTTCTAAAACATACGGAGTAGACGCCACCGATGTGGCCAAGCGCCTGATGGATTTCGGCTTCCACGCGCCCACCCTTTCTTTCCCGGTGCATGAAACGCTTATGATAGAACCCACAGAAAGTGAGTCAAAGGAAGAACTGGACCGTTTTGCCCAGGCCATGCTGACCATCCTGGACGAATGCAAATGCCTGGCCTCCGGAGATGATTCCTGTGGGACAGCAGAAGACAACCTGCTCAAAAACGCCCCCCATACGGCCGTTGAAGTCTGCTCGGACAACTGGACTCATCCCTATGCGCGTCAAAAGGCTGCCTACCCGCTGCCCTGGATTGTGATGCACAAATTCTGGCCCCTGGTGACGCGGGTGGACAATGGCTATGGTGACAGGAACCTTGTATGTTGCAGCGTTATCCGCTAAAATTGTATCTTTACTAAAAATACAGAAAAAAATGATTTCTCTCCTTTCAACACCCGGACAGTGGTACCTTGATTACCTTGAAAACGGACTTTTTTCCGCACTTGAATCCATGGGCATATTATGGCCTCTGGTCATTTCGCTGGTCATCATACTGGGCGTATTAGCCCTCGCCTTTTTTGTCCCTTATCCCGGAGCGGTTGAGTAAAGCCCGGTCCGAGTCCCTTTTCTGATCCTTCTCCCGGATGGATTCACGCTTGTCGTACTCCCTCTTCCCCCGGGCCAGTGCGATATTGAGCTTGGCATAGCCGTTATCGGCTATGAATAGTTTGGTGACCACTATGGTAAGGCCTTTTTCCCGCGTTGCCCGGTACAGTTTGTTCAATTCGTGCCGGGTCAGTAGCAGTTTCCGGTCCCGCCGGGGTTCATGCCTGTTGTAGGAGCCCCACCAGTAATCGGCAATGTTCATATTCTTGACAAACAGCTCTTTCCCCTCAAAATAACAATAGGAATCCACGAGCGAGGCTTTTCCTGCCCGGATGGATTTGATCTCTGTTCCGGTAAGGACAATCCCGGCCGTATACGTGTCTATGAATTCATATTCGAAAGAGGCACGCTTGTTTTTGATTACAACCCCGGATTTTGCTTTTGGCATAATGCTGTACGATGGCTCAATAGGTGCCGCGTGTGCTGCTGAGCGGTGGTTTTTTCTCCTGTTTTTTCACCTTCTGTTTCCCTGCCGGCTCGACCCGCATGGCGGGCCTGCCCCGCATGATGCTGTATAGCAGCAGGATGGCGCCTGCAAAGATAAAAGGAATACTCAGAAGTTGTCCCATATTCAGGGCCATAGTCTCTTCGAATGCCACCTGGGGTTCCTTGATGTATTCAATAAAGAAGCGGGCGGCAAAGAGCAGCAGCAGGAACAACCCGAAAAGAGTCCCTTCTTTCAGCCTGGGCAGTTTTTTGCGGTACAGGTACAGCAGCAGCACAAACAGGAGGAGGTAGGAAAGGGCCTCATACAACTGAGTGGGGTGCTTGGGCACGACTTCTCCATTACGTAGAAAGATAAAACCCCAGGGAAGGGTGGTTTCGTTCCCGTATATCTCGGAATTCATAAGGTTTCCCATACGGATGAAAAAGCCTGCCAGGGCGGTGGCTATCCCAAGACGGTCCATGATCCAGAGAAAATTGAACTGATATTTTCTGCCATAATGACGGGCAAACCACCACATGGCCAGGAGCAGGGCAATGGCACCGCCGTGCGAAGCAAGGCCTCCTTCCCAAACATAGAGGATTTCTATGGGGTTGGCCAGGTAATAGTCCGGCTGGTAAAAAAAGCAATGCCCCAGGCGCGCCCCTACCAGCGTCCCTAAGATGAGGGTATAGAGCAGGGGATCCAGCAATTTGAGTGGAACGCCCTCCCTTTTGAAGAATCCCTTGAAAATGTAATACCCAATGGCAAAGGCAATAATGAAGAATAGACTGTAATAGCGGACATCTATCTTCCAGATGGAAAATATGACGGGGTCCACATCCCAGTATACGGCCAACAGGTTCATAGCTGTATTTTTTAAATCTGTTTATAATTCAATCCTTGAAAACACACTCAGGGGCAGGCGCTTGCCAAAAGTGTCTTTCAGGTACAATTCCCCGAAGGTATAGTTCCCGCTGGCGGGAAAACAAGATCTGGCAAGGGTGTCGGCCAAAAGTGCCGAATAGCCGTTGGAATACAAATTCAGCACCACAAATGCGTTATCCCCGGCCAGAATACGGGAACATTCCTGCAACAGGGACAACAGGCAGTCATCCAGTTTCCATCTTTCCCCTTCCGGCCCGTGCCCATAGGCGGGCGGGTCCAGTATCAGGCCCTGGTAGACGTTTCCCCTGCGTACTTCCCTTTTCACAAACCGGAAGGCATCTTCCAGTATCCACCGGATACCGTCCATACCGCTCAGTTCCATGTTTTCCCGCCCCCAGGTGATCACCTGCCTGACCGCATCCAGGTGCACCACCTCGGCCCCGGCTGCACGCGCGGCCAGCGAAGCGGCTCCTGTATAAGCAAACAGGTTGAGCACTTTGGGAGCAGGTTGCGGAACCTTTTCCCGGATCTTCTGCACCTGTTGGTATATATAATCCCAATTGGGTGCCTGCTCCGGAAAAACCCCGACGTGCTTGAATGCGGTCAATCCCATGCGAAGCCTGAAAAGCTTCTTGTACCCTATGACCCACCGGTCAGGCACCTGTTTCAGTTTTTCCCAGGTTCCGCTGTCCTCCTTGCCGGCTTTCCCGAAACCGGCACCCTGCACAAAACGAAGGTGGGCCCGGCTCATCCATTCCCCGGCCGGGAGTGAACTTGCCCATAAGGCTTTCGGCTCGGGCCGTATGATCAGATAAGGGCCGAACTGCTCCAGCTTCTCCTGGTTCCCGCAATCCACCAGCCGGTAATCGGGCCATGACACAGGACATAATAGTTGCATAGGGTAAAGATATAAAAATTGTATCTTTGCAGTACTTAAAACAACACTGGAAATGGAAAACATAAGCACTTATAATTTTAAAGGAAAGCGCGCCATTGTGCGCGTTGACTTCAATGTACCCCTGGATGCTGAGTATGTGGTCACAGACAATACCCGCATCCGCGCAGCCATCCCGACCCTGAAAAAGGTGCTGGAAGGGGGTGGGTCCCTCATCCTGATGTCCCACCTGGGACGTCCAAAAAAAGCCGAAGATAAGTTTTCGCTGAGGCATATCCTGTCCGAAATCGAGCAGCAACTGGGAACCCCCGTTCTTTTTGCTCCCGACTGCATGGGCCCCGAAGCCGCACGAATGGCAGCCGCCCTTAAACCGGGACAAGTCCTGTTGTTGGAAAACCTTCGTTTTTACGCCGAGGAAGAGGGAAAACCCCGCAACCTGGCTGAAGATGCAACCGATGAAGAAAAGAAGGCTGCCAAAGCAGCTATCAAAGAGAGCCAGAAAAAATTCACCGCCACCCTGGCCTCCTACGCCGATTGCTACATCAACGATGCCTTTGGCACCGCCCACCGGGCACACGCTTCCACTGCGCTGATAGCCGAGCTCTTCCCCAATGACAAAATGTTCGGTTACCTGATGGAAGCCGAGATCCTCGCCCTGGACAAGGTGCTGGGTGCGCCGGAACGTCCCCTGACAGCCATCCTGGGAGGCGCCAAGATCTCGGGCAAGATCGCCATCATCGAACACCTTATGGACCTGGCAGACAACATGATCATATGCGGGGCCATGGGTTTCACCTTCATCAAGGCACAGGGCGGAAGCATAGGCAATTCCCTGTGCGAAGACGACCAGATGCCGCTGGCTCTTGATATCCTTAAAAAAGCCAAAGAAAAAGGAGTACATATCTACCTGCCGCAGGATGTGGTGGCTGCCTCGGCTTTCGAGAACGACGCCCGGACTGTCATATGCCCCATAGACAAGATCCCGGACGGATGGTTTGGCATGGATACAGGTCCCGAAGCCCTGCAACAATGGAAAGAAGTCATCCTCGGCTCCAAAACCATTCTCTGGAACGGGCCTGCCGGCGTTTTTGAGATGCCTTCCTTTGCCAGGGGGACATTACAACTGGTGGAGATAGTGGCAGAGGCCACGCACAACGGCTCCTTCTCGCTGGTAGGCGGAGGAGACTCGGTGGCTGCCGTAACCCGGATGGGATATGCAGATAAGGTCAGTTATGTTTCAACAGGAGGCGGCGCCATGCTGGAATACCTGGAGGGCAAAGAACTGCCCGGGATCCAGGCCATAGGCGCCATCAGACCGTCATAATCTCTTTTTCCTTGGAGGCCAGGACTTCTTCCACATTTTTGGAAAAAACGTCCACTTCCTTTTGTATCAGAATTTCGGTGTCTTTGACTACGTCTTCAGACAATCCGTCTTTCTGATATTTTTTTAGCACATCCACACCGTCCCGTCGGGCATTGCGGATGCTGATACGGGCATTCTCCCCTTCGGTCCTGGCCTTCCTGACCAGTTCGCGGCGCCTTTCTTCGGTCAGCGGAGGAACCATGATGCGGATGATCTCACCGTTGTTTTGCGGTGTGAACCCCAGGTTTGCCGCCATGATGGCTTTTTCGATGGCAGGGATGAGGCTTTTATCCCATGGCTGGATGATCATGGTCCGGGCGTCCGGAACAGAGATACTGGACACCTGGGACAAGGGTGTGGAGGTCCCGTAGTAATCGATATGCACTCCGGAAAAAACAGCGGGATTGGCCTTCCCCACACGGTATGTGGCCAGCTCATTCTCAAGGAACTCCACAGCTTTATTCATCTTGCCCTGCGTTTGTTCCAATACTTTTTTTGCATCGCTTATTTCCATAATGTATCTTATTTTACAATCGTTCCTGTTTTTTCTCCTTTTACGACCTTCTCAAGGTTCCCCCTGCCGTTCATGTTGAACACCACAATGGGCATGTTGTTTTCCCGACAAAGCGTAAAGGCTGTCATATCCATGACCCCCAGGTTCTTCTGCAATACCTGGTCAAAAGTCAGGGTATCATACCTGGTGGCATCGGGGACCTTTTCCGGGTCATCGCTGTAGACACCGTCCACACGGGTTCCCTTGAGCAAGGCATCCACTCCCAATTCCACGGCACGCAGGGCCGCGGCAGAATCTGTGGTAAAGAATGGGTTCCCCGTTCCGCCGGAAAGCAGGACAATGGTTCCCTTTTCCATCTTGCGCAATACCTCGTCGCGGTGATAGTACCGGGCTATGGGCCTCATGGGAGTGGCGGTATAGACCATGGCCTTCATCCCCTGTGCCTGCAGTGCGTCTGCCAGGGCAATGCTGTTAATGGTGGTGGCCAGCATGCCCATCTGGTCTCCGTGAACACGGTCGTATCCGTTCATGGCACCTTTCAATCCCCGGAAAATGTTACCGCCGCCAACTACAATGGCTATGCGTATTCCTGCTTCTGCCAGGGGTTTTATCTCGCGGGCATAGTTTTCCAGCACCCGGCTATCCAGGCCCTGTCCTTCTTTGCCTCCCAGACTTTCCCCGCTTAATTTCAGTAATATGGAAGAATACTTCATGTTTTTGTCTTTCATATCCTACAAAGATATATAAAAAATCCGTGTATCTTTGCTCTGCTCACACAGATACATCATGGCATCCTCCATTACAAAAAAAGCGATCATGAGCGTAACAGGGCTTTTTCTGATCCTGTTCCTTACCCTTCATGTAACAGCAAACCTGACCATCCTGTGGGGCCAGGAAGCTTATGATGCTGTAACAGAGTTCATGGGCACCAATCCCGTTATTCAGCTCGTGGTTCCGGTGCTGGCCCTTGGTTTTGTGATACACATAGGATATTCCCTCATCCTGAACCTGAAGAACCTGAAAGCCCGCGGACCGGTAGGGTATGCCGGGGGCATGAAATCCCGGAGTGCGGGCTTTGACAGGCGGGCCTCGCAGAATATGCTGGTTCTGGGAATCATAGTCCTGGGATTTCTTGTGTTGCACCTGTCCCAGTTCTGGATAAAAATGCAATGGCAACATCTGACCGGGGGAGATCCGGAGAACGGATACCTGCTGGTGACGGGGTATCTGGGTACTCCCTGGGTGGCCATTTGCTATATCGCCTGGTTTGCGGCCCTGTGGTTCCACATCAGTCATGGCTTCTGGTCTGCCTTTCAGACCCTGGGACTGAGCAACCGGAGGATCCTTCCCGTTCTGCGCATTGTGTCAATGATTTACTCTTCCCTGCTGTTCGCGGGATTTACGGTCATTGTGATCTGGTGCATGTTTTTCTAGGCAGGATGCGTTCCCGGGGCTACTGGTCGTCGCTGACACCGCGGAAATAGTGGCCCAGGTGGTTGGCAATGCGTTGAATATCCCGGCGCATTCCTTCTATGGTCAGGGGATTTTCATGGTAATCCAGGGTTATCTTATCCTCAAAAGCCCGAAAGATCCGCATGGTGATACGTTTGGATTTGAAAACCATTTTTCCGTCCTGATCAGAAATGAGGATAAATCCCGATTCTGAGACAATGCGTGTGGCAGCTTCTTTGTCTTCTTCTGAAAACCGGTTGGTATAGACCTCTTTCCTGGAGAAACCTAAGAAAGGATAGATGGTAGAAAAAGCCACAATCAGAATGATCAGCTTGGTACGGTTATCGGAAGGTATCATTGCCTCCCAGAATGGGGAGCTGCGATTGTCGCTTGTATAATAGACAATAAGCAGCATGAGCAATATGATGATGGCATAAAAAACGATGTATTTTGCAACGCGGCGTAAATAGATCCACGGGTTAAATCCTGTCATACTTGTAATGATTTGATGTTCTGAACAAATGTAGGTCTTTTTTTTTATTACTTTTGTGATAACTAAATTTTTCAATTATGGAAAAGAATTTGAAAATCACTATCATCGTCCTGTCGGTAGTGGCTGCACTGCTGATAGGTGCCCTGGCCTGGGTTTGGATAGACCGGGGCGGCATGATTAAGGAATTGAACCTGGAAAAAGAGGATTTGACTCAGCAGACGATCCTGTTGCGCTCCCAGTACGACTCCCTGAGCACTACCAACGACACCCTGAACCTGCGATTGATGGAAGAACGGGAAAAGATCGATCTGCTTATTGAGCGTATC
>MWFB01000017.1 GCA_002071385.1 Bacteroidetes bacterium ADurb.Bin013 | reverse complement strand
CAATGTGGCACTCAACACCAAAACCGTTACCGACAAATATGAACAGGGGATGGCCAGTGAGTTTGACAAACTCCGTGCCGAGGTTGCCCTTAAGAATCAGCATCCGAACCTGCTGGCCTCGGAAACAGCCATTGAACTGGCCTCCATGCAACTCAAAGCCCTGATGGGCCTTGATATTGAGTATCCTGTGGTCTTTGAAGGTTCCCTGATCCAATATGAGGGAGAGGTAACTCCCGGGGGTTTGTCGGCAGCCAGTGAGTTTTCTCTGGAGAACAACACTGACCTGATGCAGCTTGCCATCCAGAAGCAACAACTGGAACTGGCCATGAAGATCACAAAAGCATCATTTCTTCCTACCCTGAGCCTTTCTTCCAATTATCAATATTCATCCATGAACAATGACTTCCGTTTCTCCAACTATAACTGGTACCCATACTCTACCGCCTCCCTTGCCCTGAACATCCCTTTGTTCAGCGGAATGAAACGGCAACAACAAGTCCGGCAAAGCAAACTGACACTCCAGACCCTGGAAGACAGCCGGATTAATTCAGAAAGGACACTACGCCTGAATGTAAACAACTGCCTTAACCAGATGGGCAATGCCGTGGAAGAATTCTCTTCTAACAAAGAAAACGTGGCCATGGCAGAAAAGGCATACTCCATAAGCCGCAAACAATTTGAAGTCGGAATGGGGACGTGGCTGGATCTGAGTGCCTCGGAACTGGCCCTCACGCAAGCGCGTCTGGCTTATCACCAATCTGTCTACAGCTACCTTTTCTATAGAGCAGAACTGGAAAAAATAACAGGAACAAGTAATTATCAAAATCAATAACATATGAATAAATACAGGTTAATTCCCCTGATCACGGTCGCATTACTTCTTGCAGGATGTGGTATAAAAGGTCAGAATCAACAGGAGGCTGCTCCGGAAAAGATCGTTGTCAAGGCTGCCGCTGTGACTCTGGAGGAAGTACCCCAGATCAATGAATTCACAGCTACGGTACAGGCCAATATCATCAACAATATTGCGCCACAGATGGCTGCCCGCATCAAGAAGATCTATGTGGAAGTGGGTGATTTTGTTACTAAAGGACAGAAACTGGTCCAGATGGACGACAATAACCTGGAACAGGTACGGACCCAACTGGAAAACATGGAGATCTCTTTCCGCCGTGTGGACGAATTATACAAGGTTGGAGGCGTATCCCAGGCTGATTGGGATGCTCAGAAAACACGGCTGGATGTCATGCGTACCCAGTATGACAACCTGGTGGAAAATACACAACTGGTAAGTCCCATAGACGGTGTGATCACCGCCCGCCACTATGACAGCGGGGATCTTTTTGGGATGAGCATGCCCTTGCTGGTGGTAGAGCAGATCTCCCCGGTAAAGTTGCTGGTTCATGTTTCAGAATCATTCTTTACAAAAATCAGGAAAGGGATGGAGGTGGACATTCGTCTTGACGTTTATCCGGGTGAGGTATTCAAAGGAAGGGTTTCCATCGTTTACCCGACCATTACCGCTGCTACCAGGACTTTTCCTGTAGAGATAGTCATCCCCAACGTCAACAGAAAAGTCAGACCCGGGATGTTTGCCCGTGTGGCCATAGATTTTGGGGCTGAACCCTGCCTGCTTATTCCCGACCAGAGTGTCATCAAACAGCAGGGCTCGGGAGAGCGACACGTTTATGTTTATAAGGACGGGAAAGCTGAATACAGGCTGGTGGAACCGGGCAGAAGACTGGACTCGTTTTATGAATGTCTTTCAGGCCTGGAAAAAGGGGAGCTGGTCATCACGACCAGTTTGAACAGGCTTACGAACGGGGCAGAGGTTGAACTTGCTAATGAATAAAGGAACATTATGAGTATTTATCAAGCGGCTGTCAGAAAGCCGGTCACCACAGCCCTTATCTACGTAGGTCTTGCTGTCATAGGAATCTTCTCGTTTTCAAGGCTATCTGTGGATTTTCTACCCAGCATAAGTGACAACACCATTCTGGTGGTGACCACGTATTCCGGAGCCAGTGCTGCAGATATTGAGAACAATGTGACCAAGCTGTTGGAAAGCACGTTGAGCAGCGTCAGTGACCTTAAACATATAACAACCAGAACCAAGGAAAACTCTTCGCTTGTAATGCTGGAATTCGAGTACGGGATAGGCATTGACGAGGCAATGAACGATGTAAGGGACAGGTTGAGCCTGATCGCAGACTATTTGCCCTCAGACGCCAATACCCCCGTACTTTTCAAGTTTGGTACCGATGACATACCCATAATGATTCTGTCGGTCCAGGCCCGGGAAAGCATGAACGGCCTGTATAAAATTCTGGATGACCGGGTGGCCTCTCCCCTGAGCAGGATAAAAGGGGTAGGAACTGTTGCAATTGGTGGTGCATTTGAAAGAGAAATCCAGGTATACTGTGACCCCTATAAACTGGAAGCGTATAACCTGACAGTGGAAGGCATAGCTGCAACCATAGCCTATGAAAACAGGAACACTCCGGGCGGGAACCTTGATATTGGCTCGGAAACCCTGACCATCAGGATGGAAGGCGAATTTGATGACCCACGCCAGTTGAAAGACATCATTGTTGGCTACTTTCAGGGCCGGAATATCTTTCTGAGCGATGTAGCCCGGGTGGAAGACACTATCAAGGAAAGATCCCAGGAATCCTTCATTGACGGGATACAGGGAGGGACTATCATTATTCAGAAACAGGCAGGAGCCAACACGGTTCAGATCTGTAAAAAAGTGCTGGAAAAGCTTCCGGAATTGCAAAAGAACCTCCCCTCCGACATCAGCATAGGAGTTGTTACGGACTTTTCTGACAACATCAACCGGGTAATAGATAGCCTGGTAAATACCATCATGATCACCCTGATCCTGGTCGTATTCATTGTGTTCTTTTTCCTTGGACGGTGGCGTGCTACCCTTATCGTGGCAATAGTCATTCCCGTGTCCCTGATAAGTGCATTCATATACCTGCTCATAACCGGGAATACCCTCAATATCATTTCTCTTTCCTCCCTGAGCATTGCCATTGGGATGGTGGTGGACGATGTCATCGTTGCCCTGGAAAATATTACAACCCACATAGAACGGGGAACAAAGCCAAAGTCGGCTGCAATTTATGCCACCAACGAGGTATCCATTTCCATCATCGCCTCTACCCTGACATTGCTCGCCGTGTTCATTCCCCTGACCATGGTCACTGGCATGGCCGGAGAAATTTTCAAGCAATTGGGCTGGGTTGTGGCCCTGGTGAGTTCTGTATCAACCATCGCTGCCCTGACCCTGACCCCCATGATGGCTTCCCAGATGCTCCGTCTAAATTCCAAAAAATCAAAAGCATTTCAGAAGATATACGGGCCTGTGCAGAAATTTCTGGATGCACTGGATGTTGCCTACTCCAGAGCCTTGAACTGGACAGTCAGCCACCGTATTACCGTTATTTTGGTCTCGGCGGCGATATTTCTGACTTCCCTGCTCCTGTTTATTAAGGTTCCCACCGAGTTTTTCCCTCAGCAAGACAACGCCAGGTTGTCCATGACTGTCAAGTTACCCATCAATACCCGCACCGAGATTACCAAGGAATTGTCTTTCCGCATATATGAACAATTCCGGAGGGATTACCCCGAAATAGAAGCCATGACCCTTTCGATAGGCCAGGCAAGCGAAGACAACGTGTACGGCCAGTTGGGGGAAAACGGTTCTCATATCATGACGGCGAACATCCGTCTTTCCCTGAAAACTGAGCGCGAACGCTCTATCCAGGAATTGTCTGATGCTATGCGAAATGACCTTAGAAGGTATTATCCCGAAATCCGGACTTTTGATCTAGGAACCGGGATGATGGGTGGGCTTGTCGGGGGCCAGACTACAGTAGACCTGGAAATCTACGGAAACGATTTTTCCACTACAGATGCCATTGCCTCGCAATTGGCCGATATGATGGAAAAGGTTCCCGGTACTTCACAGGTTACTGTTTCAAGAGATGAATATTCACCCGAATATCTTGTTGAATTTGACCGTGAAAAACTGGCATCACACGGGCTGAATCTGTCTACTGCCTCGCAATTTGTGCGCAACAGGATCAACGGGGCTGTCGCCTCGTATTACCGGGAAGAAGGAGATGAATACTATATCAAGGTAAGGTATGCGCCTGAATACCGGCAAACCATTGAAGACATACAGAATATTCTGATTTACAACAACCAGGGGCAAAAAATCAGGTTACGGGATGTGGCTTCCATTGGCGAGACCATGCAACCTCCCACCATTGAACGCAAAGACAGGGAGCGGATTGTAACGGTAACCTGCGTTGCCGCAAAAGGAGCTGTCCTGAGTGACCTTGTAGCCGCTGCCCGGCAGCAGATAGAAAAAGTGGACATTCCTCCGGAAGTAATGGTAAGCATAGCAGGGAGTTACGAAGACCAGCAGGAATCATTTAAAGACTTGGGCATGATGATGATTTTGATCCTCATACTGGTATACATTGTCATGGCGGCTCAGTTTGAATCATTCTCCAGTCCTTTTATCATCATGTTCTCGGTACCCTTTGCATTTACCGGAGTGCTGGCGGGTCTTGCCATCAGCAATACCGCCCTGGGTATCATGAGCATGGTGGGATTGTTGATGCTCTTCGGAATTGTGGTGAAAAACGGGATTGTTTTGATAGACTACATCGTTCTGTGCCGGGAACGGGGCATGTCCATCCGGGAAGCCGTTGTAACCTCCGGCCGCTCGCGTCTGCGTCCCATCCTGATGACTGCTTTGACCACCATATTCGGGATGGTGCCTTTGGCTGTTGGCAGCGGAGTGGGTGCAGAAATGTGGAACGGATTGGGTATCACCGTAGCCAGCGGTCTTACCGTATCCACCGCTGTAACGCTCTTTCTGATTCCGGCCATATACAGCCTGACGGCAGAAAGAAAGGAGAAACGCAAAATGCGTAAAGCACAACAACTATGAAAGCATTATTTATATCTTTCTACCAGGCATTTTATGACGAGGTCATGAAAGCCTTGGAAAAGAACCATGTTAAAGGTTTTACCTTCTGGGAAGAAGTACGGGGCCATGGATCTCGTGACGGAGAACCGCACCTGGGTAGCCATGCCTGGCCAACTCTGAATTCCGCCCTGATCACTTTTGTTCCGGACCATGTGGTGGACCAATTACTACAGGATCTGAAGAAAGCAGACGAATCCGCCCCCAAACAAGGCTTGCGTGCCTTTGTCCTGGAGGCTGAAGAAAGAACGGTGTAGCCCTGGTGTTAAGCCGAGGCTTTAACTTCAGGTAGTCGTTGCCCCATAAAGGACGGAGAGCCTCGGCCTAAAAGAAAAAGCTTCCCGTCCTTTATGGGGCAACGACTCTTGTATTTTTCAGCATTGTTGCTCAAGATCATAAGAGGTGGAGCCTGTTTCTGCTGCCAGAAGGTGTCGCTGACACCAAAAGATAAGGGAAACCTCGGCCTAAAAGAAAAAGCTTCCCGTTCTTGTGGTTTCAGCGACAGCTGTAGACAGCAAAAGGGCAACTACATTTTAGTCACCCCCAAGGCTTTCCCCGTTATAGAAAGCGAGGATCCTGGCACGGAACAGAAAATTGTATTTTGCCTGGGCAGACTCTGACCGGGCTGTTGACAAACGCAGGCGCACCTGGTCAAAGGTGTAAATGTTTGAACGGCCGGCTTCATATTTTTGCTCTTCAAAATCATAGGCAAGTTGCGCAGCCTCCACTGCGACCTCAGAAGTCTTGAATTTTTCAAGCGCAGCCACGGCATTGTAGTATGCCTGTTGCACTTCTTTGTAGAGATCCTGTTTTGCCTTATCCAGCATCAATTCCTGGTTTTTGATATTCAGGCGGGCCGAACGCACCTGGTTCCGGGTGGCCATTCTGTTGAATATCGGTATGCTCAGGCTCAGTCCCACTGACTGGGCACTGTTTTGAGCCAGCTGGTCCGCCAGGGATGCATTGCTCAATCCGGCTGCCAGCGAATAATTGAAATAATAGGAATTGCTGTAACCAGCCCCCAGGCGCAAGCTGGGATAAAAGGCACTGCGCGCTGCCTGTAACACTTTTTCGCTTCCTTCCAGGCGGAAAGCAGCCGCCTTGATCGCCGGGCGTTCTTTTACAGAATTTTCGTAAACTCCCGATGGTTGTTCCAGTCCCAATGCTTCCCGCCTGGTGAACTCTTCCATATCGGGTGTGGCCACATTAAAACCCTCTACATGAGGCAGGTTCATGGCCTGTGTAAGTGCCAGCAGGGATAATTGCAGGTTGTTAGCTGCATCGGTTACCTGCATCTGCTGCTGGGCCAGGGAAGAACGGGCATCGAACAAATCGCTTTCGGAACTTTTTCCCCCTGTTACCAGGAATTGGGTCTGTTCCACCTGCCTGCGGTTCAGCTCCAGCTGGTCCAGTGAAATCTGGTACAACTCCCGGCTCAGCAATACCTGCAGGAAATTACCGGTTATGGACAGAGAGAGGTCCTCCCTTGCACGGCTCAGGTCTTCCACCGCAGCCTGAAGTTCCAGTTTCTCCGCCTTGATCTGGTTTGTAACCCGGAATCCGCTGAATAGATTGACGCTGGTATTGATACCCAGGGATGAATTGGAACCGGTCTGGTCCTGGTAAACGCCGTCGCGGTCCGGTGTACGTCCAAAGTAAAAGGTCTGGCCCACATTGGCCGACAGATCGGGAAGGCGGGAAAACCTGGTGGTTTCTACCGTGATTTCCTGGTTTTCTTTTGCCAGTTCGTATTGTTTGACGGTAATATTGTTTTCCAGTCCATACCGGATGCAATCATCCAGCGTCCATGATTTATCCGGAGTCTGGGCTGCAAGCAGGCCGGAAGAAAAGAGCAGACCTGCACACAAAATCATAATTTTTCTCATAATTTCCCTGTATTATTCAGTAACCAGTGAACCACGCACCTGATCCTCCGTGGTCAGGCCTTCTTTGATCTCTACCTGGATCCCGTCACTAAGGCCCAGCACCACGGGTTTTTCTTCAAACACCTGCTTGTCACCTTCCAGTCCCTTGAACACATTCACAAAGGTTCCCCCATCCCGGAAGACCACGGAACTCTCGGGAATGACCAGCACATCATAGCTGCTGTCCAGTATGATCCCGGCATTGGCGCTGTACCCTGCCCTTACAAACACAGTGTCGGGAACATCAACTGCCGCTTTGATCTCGAAAAGAATGGCCCCGTTGTTCTCTGTGCTTTTTGGCGATATATATTCCAGTACTGCATCGAAATGAAGATCCTGTATGGCTCCTATGGTTATATCCAGGGGCATCCCTTCCCGGATTCTCCCCACCTCGGTTTCATCAATATTACCCCGGAAGATCATATCATTCATATCTGCGACGGTGGCGATGGTTGTTCCGGCATTGAAAGTATTGGCCTGTATCACGGAATTTCCCACTTTCACCGGTACATCCAGTATCATGCCGGAAATAGTTGACCTAATTTGTGTGTTGCTTGCCTGGGCAGAACGGCTGGCAATACCGTCACGGACAATTTCCAGGTGGTCCTGGGCATTGCTGAGCTCTTCTTTGGACAATTGCAGTTGCGTTTCCACATTTTCAAATTCTTCCCGTACAACAACCCCTGCCTTGAATAATTCCTGGGTGCGGTCAAAAAGCCGCTGTGCCTGGTTCAGGTTCAATCCTGCTTGCGTGACCCTTGATTCTGCAGCATTTAACGTTCCCATTTCAGGAATGACCTTGATACGGGCAATGATCTCTCCCACTTGCACCATTTCTCCTGCTTCTTTATGCAGCTCGGACACAATGCCTGAGATCTGCGGGACAATAGCCACTTCGTCACGTGGTTCCACTTTCCCCGTAGCCACTGTTTTCTGTTCAATATTTCCGATTACAGGGGTGACCAGTTCGTATACCTCTTTCTTGGGGCGTGATTTTTTCCACAGGTAAACGAAAGTGAACACAACACCCGCCAACAGGGCTGCAATCAACACATAGCGAAAAATTTTCTTCATTATAGGGTAATTTATTTGTTAGTTTTCTTCTCTTATTGCATCTATGGCCATAATCTGTAATGCCCTCCGGGCAGGAAGGATCCCGGCTATGACACCGCACAGCACGATTATGGCTGCAGCCAGCAGGGCCACGGAAAAATCTATCTGAGGATTCTTAAAGAAGACATCACCGGTCATGTTCTGTATAAACAGCTTGTCCGCCAGGTCAAGGATAAAAACACCAAATGCCAGTCCCAGGAAACCCGCGACAACGGTAAGCAAGGTGCTTTCCTTGATGATCTGGAATATGATGGCGACAGGTTTTGCACCGATTGCCCTGCGAATGCCAATTTCCTTGGTACGCTCCCTTACGGTGACCATGATGATGTTACTCACACCCACAACACCCGCAAGCAAGGTTCCCAGTCCTACAATCCAGATCAGGAGGGCTATTCCTGTGAACAGCATTTCAAATTGTCTGAATATTTTTTCCACGTTGATGCTTTCCAGGGCAAATTCATCGGTGGGAGATACGTTATGCCGGGCTTTCAACAAGGTCTCCACCTGGGGTTCCAGAACGCTCATGCCCACATTTTCATTTGCCACAACCCCTATGAGGTGCACTACCGTTCCCGAGTTCTGGATCTGTTGCATCACAGTATAGGGAATGGCTATGACCTCGTCATCCCGGCCGTTGATATTCACCCCGCGTACCGCGGGTTCCGTGACACCAATTATCTGAAAATTGATATTGTATAATTTGATGTATTGTCCTGTCGGATCTTCTCCACTGTGAAAGATCTCTTCGTACACTTTTTTGCCAACGACACACACCTTCCTCCTTTCCTGAACGTCCATGTAATTGATATACCTTCCGTAAAGGATATGTTGAGGCAGCATGTCGTTGTACCGTTGTGACATCCCCTTGGTATTGCAACTGGTACTCTTGTCCCTGTATGATACCACAACATTGCTGCCCATTAAAAACGGGACCGTATACTTTATGTCACTAATCTGTGCTTGCAGGATCAGCAGGTCCTCTTCTTCCATGTTCCAGTAACGACCTTTTTGAAATCCTTTATAGGGTTCAGTCGTATTATTGGTATAAAACAAAGCTGAGTTTTCAGAAAAACCCTGCGTATCGGAAGCCATCCCCTCGGCAAGGCCATTACCGGCCCCCAGCATGATCACAAGCATGAAAATACCCCAGAAGATGCCAAAAGCAGTAAGCAGACTCCTTCTCTTATTACGGGTGATGGTGACCCAAACTTCCTGCCAACTATCCAAATCGAACATGATTACTCGTATCTTAAAGCTTCTATGGGTTTGACCTGTACGGCCCTGCGGGCGGGAAGGTATCCGGCCATAAGACCGGCCGCTATCAGCACCAGGGTGGCTGCTATTATGATGACCGGGTCCACCGTGGGATTGGCAAACAGCACCATGTCTTCCTGGGAAGCCGGTAAATCGGGGGTTCCTACCACATGGTTCAGCAATTCTGTGACAGCAATACCCGCAAGCATTCCCAGGTAACCGAAAAATGCCGTTATCATGAGGCATTCGGTAAGCACAAGGCGCAAGATAGTCCCGGGGGTGGCACCAATTGCTTTTCGTATTCCAAACTCTTTGGTTCTTTCCTTAACCGTGATCAACATGATGTTACTGATGCCAACCACCCCGGCTATCAAGGTTCCTAGTCCGATGATCCAGACAAACAAGGTGATACCGTTGAATATTCCCCTGAACTGGATAAATTCGCGGGTCACATTATAAAGATAAATCGCAGACTGGTCTTCTTTCTCAAACCGGTGCTTGCGGCCCATGGACGACCTGAGGTCCTTTTCAAAAACCTCGTTCAACGCTTTTGTATCCATCCCGTCCAGTAACATGGCTACCTGGGAATAGCCGTTTTCTGGATTATAGATTAGTTGCGCAGTAGTCAAAGGGATGCAACTGTTTGGGTTTTGCGACATGTTGGTGTCATGATATACCCCAACTACCTTATATGAAACATTGTCATAGGTAATATGTTTTCCCAGGGGGTCTTTATCCTTGAAAAGCAACCCGGCCGTCCTGGAATGCAGCACAATGACTTTTCGTGCCAGGCGGATATCGGCCTGGTTGATAAAACGGCCGTTGCCGGGCCGTATCTCAACCGATTCAATATTGCTGTACCCGGGAAGTACCCCCTGCAATACACCGGGGGCATATTCGTTCTGGTAGTAAAAATTCCTGCCCCAACGCGAAATTAATGGAGAGACATTGTAAACCTGGCTGAATTCCTTTTCCAGGTAGGGGCCGTCTGTGCTGTCCAGCTTTATCCGCCTTCCGGCCTGCAACCCGCCATAAGCCTGGGCCGTTCTTCCCGGCCAGAGTTTCACAAAGTTGGTTGCCATATCGGCAAAATTGAAAAGAATGCCGTTTCTGATCCCGTTCCCCGCACCCAGCAGGACTATGAGCATGAATATGCCCCATGCCATGGAGAAGCCGGTCAGGAAAGTGCGCAACTTGTTTTTTTTCAGCGTGGTGAATATTTCCTGAAAGTCATCAAACATGGCTTGCCTTATTATTTTGTTCTACAGATCCAATGATACCGTCACGGATTTTTATTATTTTCTGGCTCATGGCAGCCATCTCGGGATTATGGGTGACCATCACGATGGTCATCCCCTCCCTGTTGACTTGTTGCAATAGCTGCATGACCTCAACCGAGGTTTGTGAATCCAGGGCTCCTGTAGGTTCGTCTGCCAGTATGACCCGGGGGTTTGCCACCAGTGCGCGGGCGATTGATATACGCTGTTTTTGTCCTCCCGACAATTCTGAAGGCATATGATCCGCCCATTCCCCCAGTCCCATGCGCTCCAGGTATTCCATGGCGATCCTGTTGCGCTTGCTGCGTCTGATTCCTTTGTAATATAAGGGAAGGGCCACGTTCTCAAGGGCAGTCTTGAAAGAGATCAGGTTGAAGGATTGAAAAACAAATCCTATCATTTCGTTCCTGTATACGGCAGACTCCTTTTCCGAAAGATCCCGGATCAGTTTGCCGTTCAGGTGATAAGATCCTGTATCATAGTCGTCCAGTATTCCAATAATGTTGAGCAGGGTGGATTTTCCGGACCCGGATGCTCCCATTATCGCCACAAATTCCCCATCATCAATTTGAAGGTTCAATCCTTTCAAAACGTGCAGCGCTGCTCCATTGTAGTACGTTTTGTTGATTTCCCTTAGTTCGATCATCGTATCTGTTTTTTAGTACTTTTATAATATTAGAATTCTGCGGGGCAAATATATATATAAATTTTGATACCTTGCAACACAAGGTACTAAATTTTCTATTTTTTATTTTTTTTCAATTTTTTGTTATTTTTGAAATCAAATCTGAAAACAATGCATAGCCCTATTTCATACCTGTCCGAGTATTTGTGCTATGCTCCCTGTTATTATTATTCGTATCTCTGCTCCTGACGGGGATACAAAGGTGCTTTTTCCCGCTCAGGAGCATCCCGGAATCATGCATACACATAAGACGTGCCAGGCAGCACTCTGGTTACATCTGAAGTGTATTTTTTTATGTTTTTTCACAAATTCTAATTTTCAGAACCAATATGAATCCTATAAAATTTTACAAATCAGAACCCCTTCCCCTGGAGTTCCATAAAGTCCGGATTGTGCAAAAATTGAACCTTGTCCCTCTGGACAGGCGTTTGCTGGCCATTAAGGAAGCCGGATTCAACACTTTCAAGCTATCCACACTGGATGTGTACCTGGACATGCTTACTGACAGTGGTACCAATGCCATGAGTGATAACCAGCTGTCCGCCATGATGCAGGCGGACGATGCCTATGCCGGATCGCAAAGCTTTGAAAAACTGAGAAAGGCGATACTGGATGTCCTGGGAAAAAAATATGTACTTCCCACGCACCAGGGAAGGGGCGCAGAGAATGTCATCTGCCAAACCTTTATAAAACCGGGCAATGTCATTCCCATGAATTACCATTTCACAACAGCCCTGGCACACATAACAGCCTCAGGTGGCAAAATTGAAGAGCTGCTTTGCGATGATGCCCTGGAGCTTCAGTCTGACAATCCTTTCAAGGGCAATATGGACATTGAGAAACTGGAACAATGTATCCTGCGGTACGGGGTGGAAAATATTCCCTTTATCCGGATGGAGGCTTCCACCAATTTAATAGGAGGACAACCTTTCTCTATCAGGAACATGATGGATGTCAGAAAAATAGCCGATAAACACGGGATCATGCTAGTACTGGATGCCAGCCTGATAGGGGAAAACGCCTACCTGGTCAAATTGCGGGAGGAAGAGTGGAAGGAAAATCCCATGGAAGAGATCATCAAAATGATGACCTCCCTGGCAGACCTTGTCTATTTTTCGGCCCGCAAGCTTTCCTCATCACGTGGCGGAGGAATCTGTACCAACCGTAAAGCCCTGTACCAGAAAATGGAAGCCCTGATCCCCCTGTATGAAGGATTCCTGACCTACGGAGGCATGTCTATCCGCGAGATCGAGGCCATGGCAGTGGGATTGTACGAGACGCTGGATGAAACCATTATCTGTCAAAGCCCTGATTTTATCAAGTTCATGGTTACCGGATGCATGGACAGGGGCATCCCCATGGTAACCCCTCCCGGAGTACTGGGAGCACACGTGGATGCCATGAAATTCTGCAGCCACATTCCACAGTCTCAATACCCGGCAGGGGCTCTTACGGCTGCGTTTTATCTCTGCTCGGGGGTAAGGGGAATGGAACGCGGGTCGGTATCCAGTGCCCGGGACGAACAGGGCAATGAAGTGCCTGCTGATGTGGAATTGCTCCGTCTGGCGCTGCCCCGGCGTGTCTTTACCCTTTCCCAGGTCAAATATGCCATGGACCGGCTGGAATGGCTTTTTGATAACCGTAAACTGATAGGTGGCCTCCGCTTTACTTATGAACCTCCTGTGCTCCGTTTCTTCATGGGTACGCTGGAACCGGTGGAAGACTGGCCGGCCCGGCTTGTTGACAAGTTCCGGAAAGACTTCGGGGATAGTCTGTAAGCTCCCCACGGTACTTTCTTTACGACCGTGAAAGAAAGTACCGTTTTTTTTTATCTTTGTGCTATGAGAAACTATCTGATAGCATTCATTTATATTGCCGCTCCCGTTTTCATCATGTACCTTTTTCAGAATTTCCGTTTCTTTTCAAAAATTGGAACGGTAATGATGGCTTACGCCATAGGTATTATCATGTCCCTTTCGGGCATGATGAAGGGAGGTTCGGCAGAAGAGATCGGGCAACTGGGCAACATACAGGGATGGTTCATGAACCTTGCCGTACCCATTGCCATTCCCCTGATTTTGTTCTCTTCCCATTTCACGTTGTGGTTCAAGACCATGAAAAAAACTTTTACCACGCTTATTGCGGGGATCATAGCCATTTTCACCACCATAGTCATAGCCTACCTCTTGTTCAGGAAAACCAATATCCCGGAGGTGGGAAATGTCTGCTCCATGCTGGTGAGCATGTATACGGGAGGCACCATGAATTTTGCTTCGCTACAGCGAATCCTTGGAGTACAAGAAGAAACTTATATTCTGGTGCAGACTTTTGACACGGCGCTTTCATTCTTTCTTTTGATGTTTGTCATATCGGTCGGTTACAAGATTTTCCGGAAAATCCTGCCTTACGGCAATGCTACACAAGTGGCATCGGCAGTTCCGGAGAATGAGATTCCATCCCTGGTCAAAGAAAACTTTGAAGATTATTCCGGCATGTTCAAAAACAAGGTGGCCGGAAAACTCCTTGTTGCCCTGTCGCTTTCCATTGCATGCCTGGGCATAGGCGCGGGGATATCCATGCTTGCCGTCGGCGGGCTGAACGACCTGATCGTCATCCTGACCATCACCACGCTGGCACTGCTGGCTTCTTTCTGGAAAAAGATCCGGGAAATACCCAAAACCTTTGAGTTCGGGATGTACTTTATCCTGGTTTTCAGCATTGTCATTGCCTCCCAATTTAACATCCGGACACTTTTTATGCGGGAAAGCCTGAATGTGCTTGCCCTGGTGAGCTTTATCCTGGTGGTTTCCATATTCCTGCATTTGATCCTGGCACGGATCTTCCGGGTAGAAGGAGACCTTTTCACCGTATCCCACATTGCACTCCTGTTCTCACCTCCCTTTGTACCCCCTGTGGCTTCGGCCATGAATAACCGCAGGGTACTGGTCAACGGGATCATCATAGGCCTTTTAGGCTATACCTGCGGAACCTACCTGGGAACGATCATGGCCGGGCTTTTTAAATGGATTGGATAATCAAATAAACTTATACATGAAAAAAACGTATCGTTTTCTGATATTGCTGCTCTTTTGCACTGTTACCTTACAGGCTGCAGCAGCCGGCAAAGACAGTACTGCTGTCATTAAGAAAGGATGGACTTTCGGAGCCCTTCCCAGCATTGGATATAACACCGACCTTGGTTTTCAGTATGGAGCCCTTGCCGAGTTTTACAATTACGGAGACGGGTCCACATTCCCCCAGTACAAACACCTGATGTATGTAGAAGCCAACTACACCACCAAGCGATCCGGATTGTTCCGTTTCTTTTACGATTCCAAATACCTGATACCCGGGGTGCGCGTTACTCTTGACCTAAGTTATGTTCCCGAAGCCATGGCCGATTTTCTGGGTTTCAACGGATATCGCTCCGTTTACAATCCCGTGTGGGGAAAGACCGGAGAGACCGGTTATCTGTCTCGCGCCTTTTATAAAATGAAAAAAGACTTTTTCTGTGCCACGGCCGATTTCCAGGGGACCATAGCCGGCAATCTTTCGTGGAATGCCGGGCTGGGTGTTTTCAATTACAGGGCCGACGAGGTTAACATTGATTTCATCAACCGGAACAAGGCCGAGGAAAAAAAGCTGCCTACAACAGATGTCCAGCCCACCCTGTATAATTACTATGCCCAGTGGGGCCTGATCAAAGCCAATGAATTGCACGGCGGGACCCATCCGTTTGTCCGTGCCGGCCTGACCTTTGATTCCCGCAATCGCCCCAATAACCCCAACCGGGGTATCTGGGCCGATGCATTTCTCACTTATTTTGGCGCCTTCGGGGAGCAGAAGGAATACAACCACCTGACCCTGAATGCCTCTTTCCGTCACTATGTGCCAGTATGGGGAGACAGGATCATCTTTGCCTACCGTCTCGGTTACCAGGGGTCCCTCTGGGGAAACACCCCGTTTTACATGAAGAATTACATGGCCACCCTATTCACCAAACGGGCCAATTATGAGATGCTGGGCGGGGCCAACAGCCTGCGCGGGATCGTGCGCAATCGTGTGACCGGCGACGGTTATGCCTATGCCAACGTGGAGTTTCGGGTCAAGCTGGTTTCATTCAAGATCGCACGCCAGGCCTTTTATATTGGCATCAACCCCCTGTTTGATATCGGGTACATCACAGATCAGGTGGAATGGAACCGTTCCGAGGCGGAATTACGTGCCCTGACAGCCGCCTCCGGTGTCCGGTATGAAGATTTCTTCTCTGATAAGGATGGATGGCATATGAGTGCCGGTGCCGGGTTGAAGATAGCCATGAACGAGAATTTCATCTTGTCCGTGGATTTTGCCAAGGCTTTCAAGAAACAGGATGGGAACACCGGCCTTTACATCATGCTGGGTTATATGTTCTAACGGGATCGTATCATGAAACAAAACGGGTTGACTGCCTTTTTTCTGATAGTTTCCCTGCTTATGCTGCGGGGGGAGAACAGGCAGCAATTGACCCGTTTGCTTGAGGACCTGGACAAACAGCTTGAACTCAGGACCACTTATGAACAGAACCGCCTGCAACGCATCAATGCACTCAAGAGCGTCATACAGCAGCAGGACCTGTCCCCGGAGCAAAGCTATGGTTTTTATCAGCAACTGATTGAGGAATACAAAGCCTATAACTTTGATTCCACCATGCATTATATCGAGGCTTCTGCTCATCTGGCCTCCCTGCTCAACAGCAAACCGTACCAGGACCAGACACGGATCCGCCGGGGTCTTATCTTTGCCACATCGGGAAATTTCCTGGAATCCAGTGATATACTATACAACGATATAGACTCCCTTACTCTGGATCCCGGCCTTTTGCCCGAGTATTATGTTGCCTTGCAGCGGCTGTCGGGAGAACTGGCAGAGTATTCCACAGATCCTGCCACCAAGCGGATTTATACCGGCAGGCGGGCTTATTATCGCTCAAAGATCATGGAACAGACGGATCCTCAATCCGATGAATACCTGTATTACCTGTTCCAGGATGCCTATGAGACAGGGAATCTGTCCAGGGCGGACAGTCTTTCTGCCGTGTTGGTGTCCAGGCATAAGGAATCCAGCCATTCATACGCCATATACGCATACCACCGTTCCACCGTTTTCCAGAACCGGGGAGAGGTAGGCAGTCAGATGGAATGGCTGGCCCGTTCGGCCATGGCAGATATCCAGTCTGCAGTCAAGGACCATGCATCCCTGACCCGGCTGGCAACCGTTCTCTTTGAGACCGGGGGCAATATTGACAGGGCTTTCCGGTACATAGACATTTCCCTGGCCGATGCCCTGTTCTACAATGCCAAGCTCCGGCCGTGGCAGGTGGCTGGCGTGCTTCCCCAGATTGAAAAGGCCTACCAGGAAAAGCAAGTAACCCAGGCCCGCAGGGCCAGGGCTTTCCTGATATCCATCAGTGCCCTGGTGCTGGTGCTGGTTCTTGCCTCGGCTTACCTGGTAAAACAAACCCGGCGGACCATCCGGGCCCACAGCTCCCTGAGGGAGATCAACAAAAGGATCGTCACCCAGAACAAGGAGCTGAACCGCGTTAACGTACAATTGCAGACACTGAACCACCAGATTGCGGAATCGAATCGTGTCAAGGAGGGTTACATTGGGCTGTTCCTGGCCATTCTTTCCGATAACCTGGATAAGATGAAAGAATTCCGGGCATATGTCAAGCGCTCCATACGTTACGGCAAGACTCAGGAACTGAGCGAAGAATTGAACAATACCGAATGGGCGGAAGAAGAGGTGGCTAATTTTTACAGGACATTTGACACGGCATTCCTGGAACTTTACCCGTCTTTTGTGCAGGATTTCAATGCCCTGCTGACTCCTGAAGAACAGATAGTCCTGAAAAAGGGAGAACTTCTGAATACGGAATTGAGGATCTTTGCGCTGATCAGGATGGGCATCAAGGATTCGGGAAAAATTGCCTCGCTGCTGAGGTATTCTGTCAACACCATTTACAATTACAGGGCAAAGATCAAAAACGCGGCACTGGGTTCACGAGACGATTTTGAAGACAGGGTCTCATCCCTTTAAATCCACTTTTTTCTCCAGGTTATAAAAGGCAAACCGCTCATATACAGCGGTTTGTTTTATTTATTACATTCTACTGTCCACTAAGTAACCACTTTGAAAAAAACGGGGTTGAATAATTGATATTTTTATCAAAATCTCCAACTAAACCAAACTAACTAAAACAAAACATGAAAAAACTTTTAATCCTTTTGTTTTTAGGACTTAGCTGTTCAGCCTTCGCACAAACCGTGAAAGTGAGCGGCAGGGTTACCGGGAGTGACGGAACGTCTCTGCCCGGAGTATATGTCATGGAAGAGAATACCACCAATGCCACATCTACGGACCTTGACGGGAATTTTACCCTGGATGTGCCTGTTGGCAGTAACCTGCTCTTTTCATACATAGGCTATAGAACTCAGATCATTCCCGTAACGGGCGCGGCAGTCCTCAGCGTTATCCTGGAAGAAGACTCTGCGCTCCTGGAAGAAGTGGTCGTAGTGGGCTACGGCACCCAGAAAAAGAGTGTCGTTACCGCTGCCATTGCCAAGGTATCTTCCGATGATTTGAAAAATGTGGCACCGGTAAGGATAGACAATGCCCTGAAAGGGTTGACTTCCGGTGTGACAGTAACCTCTTCCTCGGGACAACCGGGAGCCTCGGCGCGTGTGCGAGTGCGTGGTGTGGGAACCATCAACAACTCCGAACCTCTGTACATTGTTGACGGAATGCCCATTGGAGGAGGCATCGATTACCTGAATCCCTCCGATATCCAGTCCATAGAGGTGCTTAAAGACGCGGCATCGGGAGCCGTTTACGGGGCTCGTGCCGCAAACGGCGTTATCCTGGTGACCACCAAATCGGGACAAAAGGGAGCCACACGCGTCACGTATGATTTCTCTTATGGTTTCCAGAATCCCTGGAAAGAGTACGATGTGCTCAATGCCACAGAATATGCCCTCCTCATGAATGAGGGGTACCTGGCGCAGGGCAAAGCCCCTGTTTACAGCGACCCTTATGCTTTGGGAGAAGGCACCGACTGGCAGAAAGAAGTCTTCAACTACAATGCTCCCCAGATCAACCACCAGCTGACCATCAGTGGAGCCTCTGACAAGGTGAACTATTACATATCGGCTGGGTATTATTCACAGGACGGGATTGTGGGCGGTAACTTCAACCGTTCCAATTATGAACGTCTTACCATAAGGACCAACACTACATACAACCTGATGGACCAGTCTGCCAAAAGGAACTTCCTGCACAAATTCACCATGGGCATCAACGCCGCCTATTCCAGGAACACATCCTTTGGCATTACCACCAACTCGGAATTCGGAGGACCTTTAGGCTCGGCATTGGGCATGGCTCCCACCCTGAAGGTTTATGCCGATGACCCCGAGGCTCTGCTGGCCGAACACCCCGCTGCGGTTAAGGATCCCAGGAACGGAAAACCCTTCAGCATTGTGGAGGGGAGCATCTACAACGAGATGGTCAACCCCCTGGCTTCACTGAGCCTGCCCGGAACAAAGGGCAACTCGGACAAATTGGTTTCCAATTTCTGGGGTGAGCTCTCCATCTGGGATAACCTGAAAATCAGAAGCTCCCTGGGTATAGATTTGTCCTTCTGGGGAGATGACGGGTGGAGTCCTGCCTATTTCCTATCCACGAAAAATTTCCGGGACTACTCGGAAGTATGGTCTTCCATGAACCGCTCCCTGGTATGGCAGGTGGAAAATGTGCTATCCTATGAAAAACAATTCGGGTCCCATTTTATCCAGGCTCTTGTCGGACAGTCCGCCCAGGGCAACATGGGACAGAACCTTGCCGGGGGGAACCGCTACCTGCAGGAAGAGGACCCCTATAAGGCCAATATGGGATTTGCCACGGGAACACAGGAATACCAGACAGCCAGCGGATACGTCTATACCCCGCATCGCCTGGCATCCCTCTTTGCCCGTGTCAGTTACAACTTTGCAGAAAGGTACATGCTGCAGGCCACGGTACGCCGTGACGGTTCATCCAATTTCGGTCCCAATAATTTGTATGCCATTTTCCCTTCCGCCTCCGTGGGATGGAATTTCTCCAATGAAAGCTTCCTGGCAAACAGGCCCCAATGGTTCTCCAGCGGGAAACTGAGGGCTTCCTGGGGGAAAAACGGGAATGAATCCATAGGGCAATTCAAATACACCACTACCATGGCCTCGGGTAACAACTACCCGTTCGGCAATCCGGGTGTAGTCAATACGGGAGCCAAACCAAACGGTTTTGCCAACGCTGATATCCGCTGGGAAGAATCCACCCAGACGGACATAGGGCTGGACCTGGCATTCTTCAACAGCGCACTCGCGTTTTCCATGGACTGGTACAAGAAGAAAACCACCGGCATGCTGATGGATATCCCGGTTCCTGCCTATTCGGGCGACAGTGCTCCCACAGGTAACGTGGGTATCATGGATAACAGCGGCTGGGAATTCGATATCAGGTACCGCTTCAGCCTTGGTGATGCTCATTTCAACATCGGGGCAAACGCCACCTACCTGGACAACCTGCTGGTGGAACTGGGGAACGAAAAAGGATGGCAGAATTACGACTCGCACAAGATAGGGACACTTACCCGCGCTCAGAACGGCTATCCCTTCCCCTTCTTCTACGGTTGGAAAACCGACGGCCTGTTCCAGAACTGGGCAGAAGTTGAAGCTGGTATCCAGCCCAATGCCCAGCCCGGAGACGTACGTTTTGTGGACATTGACAACAACGGGGTAATCAACGACGATGACAGGACAATGATTGGCAAAGGAATGCCCGACTGGTCATTCGGCTTCAACCTGGGTTTCACCTGGAAAGGGATTGATTTCAACGCTTTCTTCCAGGGTGTCTATGGCGTGGACGTATACAACGTGACGCGGCGTACAGACCTTTATTACATCAACCTGCCTTCCTACATGATGAACCGCTGGACAGGAGAAAACTCATCGGACAGGATCCCTCGTTTCTCCTTTGAAAGTGCCAATGAGAACTGGCGTGCCTCGGACCTGTGGGTTGAAGACGGCTCCTACCTGCGCCTGAAGAACATCCAGCTGGGTTATACCCTGCCTTCGCATCTGACGCGCAAGATCTTCATATCCAACCTGCGTATTTATGTGGCAGGGGAAAACATCCTGACGTTTACCAATTACAGCGGATTTGATCCGGAAATCGCTTCGGGAGGCACCTCACTGGGTATCGACCGCGGGGTATATCCGCAATCAAAAGTCTACACACTGGGTATAAATCTTACTTTCTAATCCTGAAAAAATTACTACTATGAAAAAGATATTCTTGATATTAAGTACGGTCTTCGCCCTCGGTCTTTATTCCTGTTCAGACAGTTTCCTGGTCGTGGAATCCAAGGGTTCCATCCTGGAAAGCGACTACTACAAATCGGCCGACCGGCTTTATTCCGGACTGGTTGCCGCATACGATCCCCTGCAATGGTTCGATTACTTCTACCAGTACAACTCCCTGAACATGGTTTCTGACATCATGGCAGATGACATATACTGTGGCGGGTCCAACGAGGGCGACCAGCCTATCCTGGTGAAAGCGCATTTCTATACCGCCACGCCTACCGACGTCCCCAATATGATCTGGACCACGGCGTATTCGGGCATAAACCGTTCCAACATTGTGATAGCCAAAGCTCCGGAAATTGAAATGGACGAAGCCCTCAAGGCCTTGTACGTGGCTGAAGCCAAAGTACTGAAGTCATTCTACTACAATATACTGTGGAAATTCTGGGGCAACATCCCCTACTACAACGAAAACCTCTCATTCCCTTACATTTGTGATCAGATGCAGGCAGACCAGGTATACCAGAGCGTGATTACCACCCTGGAAGAAGCCCTGGCAGCCAATGTGCTTCCCATGAAAGCAAGGGTTGGGGAAGAAGGCCGCATAACACGCGCCATGGCTTACATGCTCTATACAGAAATGGTCTTGTACCAGAACGATGAGTCCCGTTTTGGAAAAGCCCTGCTATACATGAAAGAGATCATAGACTCAAAACAGTACTCCCTGGTGGGTGACTTTAAAGGCATCTGGGAAGAAAGCGGCGAATGGGGACCGGAGTCTGTTTGGGAGATCAATTACATCTCTGAAGGCGGTGTGCGTAACTGGGGAAGTCCCATAGCCACCGGAGGTTCTGTATATCCCGTTCTCATTGGCATCCCCGGATATGTGGGAAATGCATTTTGTGACGGTTGGGGATTCAGCCCCGTGGCCGAATCGGCTTATACCATGTATGACCAGGGGGATATCCGCCGGGATGGAGGCATTCTGGATTTTTCAAAACATGCCTCTGAAACCGGGGCCAGCTATACGGCCCGCTGGCAGGACACCGGGTATTTCCTGTTGAAATACATTGGAAGAAAGAACGGGAACCATGGTTATACCGCAGATCCCAACCTGAACTACTGCAACAACCAGCGTGTGTACCGCTATGCAGAGACCTTGCTCAACGCGGCAGAACTGATAGTCCGGGGTGCCGGCAGCGGCGATGCCCAGGCTTACCTGAACGAGATACGTACAAGGGCAAAGGTGTCCACCGTTTCGGCTACACTTGACAATATCCTTGAGGAACGCCACCTGGAATTCATGGGTGAAGGCAAACGCTACTGGGACCTTGTACGGAGCGGAAAGGCCCAATCGGTCCTTACTGCAGACAAGCACCTGTACCGTACCGAAAGCTGGACCCCGCAGAAAAAGTACTGGCCCATCCCGCAGTCAGAAATTGACAAGAGTGCAGGTACACTGACTCAAAATCCTTATTAGAGACAGACAACATAAAAACATTATAGAAATGAAAAAAACAGTATATAAGTTTTCCTGGATCCTGTTGTTTCCGCTGTTGTTCGCCTGTACACAGCCCGAATACCTGCAGCCGGACAAATCCCTGGTTCCTAAAGCTGCAGATATTCAGGTGAATGTCACCTCGTCCTACGACGAGAATTTCCTTACGACAGTCGTTTTTGAATACACGGCTCCAGCCGGGACCATTCCGGTCTTTATTTTTGACGGAAAAGACTATGTAACCAAAAGCATTGTTACCAGGATCTACAAGAAAGCCGGAACCTATGCCGTAGAAGTCAAGGCTTTGAATTCTCACGGGATGTCTGACGGGTCCAAGATAGTCGAATTTGTTGTGGAACACGATTACGTTCCCCCATACGACCCGGCTGAGGATATACGTTTTATTTCGGGCGGATCGGAAAAGACGTGGGTCATGGACAAGGCCACCAAGGGACACCTGGGATGCGGCCCCAGCGGCACCATCGGTCTGGACTGGTGGAGTGCCAATCCCTATGATAAAGAGGGCTTCAGCATGTACGACAACCAACTGACTTTCCGCTCAAACGGAACGTTCAAATTTGATCCCGTTGACGGCATGATCTATGTCAATGCCGGATCTGGATATGAAACTTCTTACAAGACGGCCGAGGAAGATTATGTGGCACCTGCTCCGGTAGGAGAAGGGACGTACAATTTTGAAATGGAAGGAGACAATACGCTCCTCAAATTCCCTGCGGGCTCCATTGTCGGCTACATCCCCAATCCGGAAGCGCTCACCAATCCTACCTACAGGGTCATCACACTGACCACCTCGGTACTGGAACTGGTCATTGACAACGGCGGAATAGCCTGGCATTTCCGTTATGTGCCCCTCGATCCCGGAGCTTCCCTGACAGACGAGGAAAAATTAACAGGAGGCGCCTCCAAGGCCTGGAAATGGCACTTCATGGCCCAGGGACACCTGGGATGCGGAGAACCCGGTACCAACGGGCTCAACTGGTGGAGTGCCGCCCCCCTGGACAAGATGGGTGTAGGGATGTACGATGACATTCTCACTTTTGCAATGGACAAGACTTACACTATGGATCCGGGTGCAGGAGGAACCATTTACGTCAACAAGGACAGCGGACTGCGTCCCGACCTGAACCCGGGCGACGGGAATGATTATGCCATTCCTTATGAAACGAAGTCCACCACCTGGAACCTGTATACGGAAGGCGGTGTGATGTACCTGGAGTTCCCGGCCGAAACGGTGGTGGGATACGTTCCGAATCCTCAAGGTTATTCCACACCGCGTTTCCGCGTGCTCAACCTGACAACCGACCTGCTGGAGCTGGCGCTCGACGGTCCTGGCATCACATGGCACTACCTTTTTGTTCCCGTGTCGTTTGAAGGGGACGAGACCAGCGCTTCCAGTTTTGCAAGCGGACTCCCAGGGTCCTGGACATGGGAACCCTCTGTGCTGGGACACTTTGGATGCGGCCCCAGTGGGGGCAACGGTCTGGACTGGTGGAGTGCTGCTCCCTACGACAAACAGGGACAGGGTTTGTATGACGATATCCTCACCTTCAAGAAAGACGGATCATATGTATTTGATCCGGGTCCCGGCGGCACCATTTATTGCAACTGGGAATGCGGATTCCATCCTGAATACGGCACCGGCGAGCAAAACGTGGATTATGCCGTTCCTGTGCAGGTGCAGACATCCACCTATGTTCTGGAAGAAGGTGTGATCAGGTGGCCGTCAAATACATTTGTCAGCTACATCCCCAATGCACAGACATTGGCAAACCCTGTCTACAAGATCACGAAGATGACCACGTACATTCTTGAGCTGGTCACAGACAACGGAGGCATTGCCTGGCATTACCGTTTCCAGAGATACGCAAAATAAAGACAAGCATGAAAAAGCTCTTTTTTATCATTGCCTCCATAACCCTGACCACCTGTGGGTGTAACGGCGGCAGCGGGCCCGAACCAAACGGCCAACCGCAAATAACCCTTTCTGAAGAAAAGCTGGAATTCGGATTTTCAGCCGGGGCAAAGACCATCACTGTCACAGCTGACAGGGAATGGGGTGTTGCCGCAGACCAGGATTGGTGTACCACCTTTCCTACAGGAGGTCTGGAAGGTCAGACAATCTTGACTGTGAACACGACGGAGAACAGGACCGGGAAGGACAGAACATGTATTTTATCCTTTCGTTCAGGCGATTATAAAAAAGAGCTTACCTTGTTGCAACACCTCAATCCTGCAGATACAACCTCCATTATTGATCCCGGGGTTGAGGTGCCTGCAGGGTATAAACTGATATGGCGCGATGAGTTTGACAAGCTGGATAATGCGGAATGGTGGTTTGAAACCGGGGCAGGAGGCTGGGGAAACAACGA
This sequence comes from Bacteroidetes bacterium ADurb.Bin013, assembly GCA_002071385.1. Classification (GTDB taxonomy): domain Bacteria; phylum Bacteroidota; class Bacteroidia; order Bacteroidales; family UBA932; genus DMER64. The sequence continues at coordinate 17,340 of MWFB01000017.1, read as the reverse complement.
ACTCCAGCGGTACATCCCGGGGGTTGAGGGAAAAGACACATGTGCCAGGGTCTCCGGCGGGACGCTGGAAATCATGGCAAAACAATCGGGTAATGAAGTACTTTCCATCCGAATGAATACGCAGCGCAGCTGGACATACGGTTATTTCGAGGCGCGCCTGAAGCTCCCTGTGGGCAAAGGAACCTGGCCGGCCTTCTGGATGATGCCCAAGAATTTCAAGGCATGGCCCGATGACGGCGAAATTGACATAATGGAGCACGTAGGATACCGCCCCAACTGGATCAGCAGCACCATACATTGCAAGAGCTACAACCACGCTTCAGGTACCCAGAAAACTGCCGAAAAATTCATCGCCACGGCCCAGAGTGAATTCCACACATATGCGCTGGAATGGACAGAAAATGCCATATACGGGTATGTAGACGGCATCCGTTATTTTACTTTCACCAATGACCAGAAAGGAATCTATGACAGCTGGCCTTTCTACAAGCCCTTTTATCTGAAACTGAACCTGGCCTGGGGTGGAAACTGGGGTGGCGCAGAAGGCGTTGATCCAGCAGCCCTGCCGGCCATTTTTGAAATTGATTACGTACGCGTTTTTCAGAAAAAATAATCCCGTTTCTATGAAACCGTTTAAAAAGTTATTCCCGCTGTTTTTCTCTGTTCTGCTGGCATGCTCCTGTGCGTCTTCAGCAAATACAGACCTGAATATTGAAAAAAAAGTCGCCGGTTTGTTATCCAATATGACCCTTGATGAGAAAATAGGTCAGATGACATTGATCTCCTCTACCGACTTACCGCTGGACGGAGAGTTTGCCGAGGCATTGCGCAAAGGACAGGTGGGATCCGTTATCAACGAGGTGGATCCTGCCAGGGTGAATGCCCTGCAAAGAATGGCTGTTGAAGAATCCCGCCTGGGTATACCCCTGATAGTGGGCCGGGATGTGATCCACGGATTCAAGACCATATTCCCGATACCCCTGGGACTGGCAGCCACATTCAACCCCACACTGGTGGAACAAGGTGCGCGTGTAGCCGCCCTGGAAGCCACTGCTGCAGGAGTGCGCTGGACTTTCTCACCCATGCTCGACATTACCAGGGATCCACGCTGGGGAAGGATTGCAGAAGGTTTCGGAGAAGACACATACTTCACCTCGGCCATGGGAGTGGCCATGATAAGGGGTTATCAAGGCGGTGAACCTGGTGATCCTTCGAACATGGCAGCCTGTATCAAGCATTTTGTGGGTTACGGAGCGGCTGAAGGAGGCCGGGATTATAACAGCACTAACCTCCCAGAACGGGTATTACGCAATGTGTACCTGCCGCCTTTCCTGGCCGGGGTTCAGGCAGGTGCGATGACACTTATGACCTCTTTCAACGACAACGATGGGGTTCCCATGACCGGGAACCGTTTCCTGGTAAGGAATGTCTTGCGCCATGAATGGGATTTCACGGGGTTGGTAGTCAGCGACTGGGCCTCTGTCAATGAAATGATACCCCACGGGTTTGCCACGGATCAGGCCCATGCGGCCAGACTGGCCCTGGAGGCCGGCGTGGATATGGACATGATGTCCTTTGCTTACGTCGGGCATCTGGGGAAACTGGTCGGGGAAGGGGCTGTGTCTGAAAAAATGATTGATGAGGCCGTAAGAAACATCCTGCGCGTTAAATTCCAGCTGGGATTGTTCGACAATCCCTATGTGCAGGAAGATGTGCACAGGGAAATGTTCTATAAACCCGAGCACCTGGAACTTTCCAGGCAAAGCGCTGTTCAAAGTGTCATTCTGTTGAGCAACGACGGTACCCTTCCCCTGGATGCAGACAAGATCAGGTCTGTACTTGTCACAGGCCCCATGGCCGACGCGCCGCATGACCAGCTGGGAACCTGGGTTTTTGATGGAGAGGAACAGGCAACTGTCACTCCTTTGAAAGCTATAAGAGAGCATTACGGTCACCGGTTGCGCGTTCTTTATCAGCCGGGATTGAAATATTCAAGGGACAAAGACCTGTCGGGAATAAGGAAAGCCGTTGAAGCGGCACGCACTGTCGATGTTGTGATTGTATGCGTGGGAGAAGAATCCATCCTCTCGGGGGAGGCACACTGCCTGGCCAGTCTGGACCTGCAGGGGACACAAAGCGAACTGATAGCGGCGTTGAAATCTACAGGAAAACCTGTCATTACAGTGGTTATGGCCGGCAGACCCCTGACAATAGAAAAAGAAGTGTCCCTGAGCAATGCACTATTGTACTCGTTCCACCCCGGTACCATGGGTGGAGTGGCCCTGGCAGACTTGATTTTCGGGAAAGAAGTACCCAGTGGCAGGCTGCCCGTGACCTTTCCCAAAACCTCGGGACAGGTTCCCCTTTATTATAACCATAACAGTTCCGGACGCCCCTTCCAGGGAAATGAAACCATGTTGGATCAGATTCCCCTAAAGGCCGGACAGACTTCCCTGGGCAATACAAGCTTTTACCTGGATGCCGGTGCTGCTCCCCTTTTCCCGTTCGGATTCGGACTCTCCTACACCACATTTGCCTATACCAACATCAGGATTGACCAGGTGTCATATCATCAGAACGATACCATGACGATGTCCTTTGATCTGACTAATACGGGAAAAACCGCTGCCACCGAAGTGGCCCAGCTCTATGTGTGCGATAAGACCGGCTCAGTCACACGTCCGGTCAAAGAATTGAAAAAATTCGAGAGGATCGCACTGAATCCGGGAGAAACCCGGACCGTGATCTGGAACCTGCCAATCAGTGAATTAGCCTTCTGGAACCTTCAGATGGAAAAAGTAGTGGAACCCGGACAGTTTGCATTGTGGGTCTCCGGAGACAGTGCTTCGGGAGAACCTATTCTCTTTGAGGTAAAAAAATGAACCAGCCCTGTTTTGCAGCATACATTTTTTTATATATTTGTATGCATGTATGAACAACTGTTAAACCTGGACCCCATCCGGCTTAACTTCTCAGCCAATGGGATGAGGGTAATCAATTTTGTATTGGCGCTGGTAATGTTTGGGGTGGCCCTTGGCATCAAGCCGGCTGAATTCAAAAACGTTTTCAAGAAGCCCAAATCAGCTATTTTGGGACTCACCTGCCAATTGATCCTGCTCCCGGCCATGACGTTCTTGCTGATTGTACTTTTAAAGGACCATATCACCCCCATGGTCGCCATGGGCATGATACTGGTAGCAGCCTGCCCCGGGGGGAACATATCCAATTTCATGTCTTCTTTGTCCAAGGCCAACGTTGAATTGTCAGTAACGCTCACCGCAATCACCACCTCTACCGCCACTTTCATGACACCTTTCAATTTTGCCTTTTATGGCGGGCTGTACACCCGGTACCTGAGCAGAAGTGCCGGCACAGCGCTGCAGACACTGCACATAGATTTGTGGCAAACCTTCGAGACGGTCTTTATCCTGCTTGGAATACCCCTGATCCTGGGCATGTTGTTCTCGCATTTTTTCCCGAAAATAACCGAGAAACTGAAAAAACCCATGCAGATTTTTTCTTTGTTGTTCTTTATTGCGCTGGTGGCCATATCTTTCAGCAACAATTTCGATCTTTTTATCCGGTACATCGGTTATATTTTAATCATTGTTTTCATACACAACGCGCTTGCGCTGGGTATCGGCTATGGGGTAGGATCTGCTTTCCGTGTACCCTACAAAGACAGGCGAACGATCGCCATAGAAACGGGTATCCAAAATTCGGGACTTGGGCTTGTGCTGTTGTTCAATCCAAAGATCTTCCCTCCTGAACTGGAGTTGGGCGGCATGTTGTTTGTCACCGCCTGGTGGGGTGTATGGCATATCATTTCCGGCCTGGGAGTTTCTGTATTATTCAACTGGAGAGAAGCCCGCAGGACCCGGAAAGCAGTTGCATGATGATTTGTTATGGGCAAAAAACGCAAAAAAAGGATCTACGAGAGAAACATTTACTATACCGTACTGAAGTATTACGTTGGCCTGTTTTACAAGATGTCTTACGGCAAGCGTGAATACCACGGAATAGAAAAGCTCCCTGTAGACGGCGCTCTTATCTTTGCCCCCAATCACACCAATGCCCTGATGGATGCGATGGCTGTCCTGGACCTGGACAACCGTCCCAAAGTCTTTGTCGCCCGGGCAGACATATTCAAGAAACCCCTGCTTGCGCGGATTTTCTATTTTTTGCGCATCATGCCCATAAACCGGATCCGGGACGGACGCAGTGCCCTCAAGGATAACGACCAGATAATCAAAAACTCGGCTGAAGTCCTGAAACACAACGTGCCATTTGTCATACTTCCGGAAGGAACCCACCGGCCCATGCACAGCCTCCTCCCGCTGGGCAAGGGGATTTTCCGCATTGCCCTACTGGCCAATGAAGAAATCGCAGGTGAAAAACCGGTATACATAATCCCCATGGGCCTGGAATACGGGAACTTCTTCCGTTACCGTTCCTCCCTGCTGCTCCAGATCGGGGACCCGATTAATGTTACACAATACGTTGCAGCCCACCCGGATAGAGAAGATCCGGTCATCATGAACGAGCTTAAGGAAAAGCTGGAAGCCGCCCTGAAAGAGCTAATATTATACATTCCGGACGATGCATTTTACGATGCCACCCTGGAATTGTGCAACATGTCCTGTACCCGCCGGATCATACAACTGGACTTGAACAGCCACAGTCTGAAAGACCGCCTGACAGCCAACCAGCACACCATGCGGCTGATCCTGGAGCGCAGGGAACAGGATCCTGAAACAAGCACCCGGGTATTGAACGAGATTGTCCGTTTTTCAGCTAATAGAAAAAGAACAAAGATAAGCATGGCCTCTGTGGCCAATCCCCGCCCGGGTCTGTCACTGGCCATACGGCTGTTTCTTCTCATTCTTCTCTTTCCATACTTCCTGGCCTGTACGGTGCTATCTGCCCCTACCCTGTTGTTAACCCGGCTGATCTGTTCCAGGATGGAGGACCAGGCCTTCCATAATTCGGTACGTTACTTGACAACGCTCCTGGTTTGGACACTGACTGTATTGGTCTCCTTTTTCGTATTATTCGGTCTCGTAGCCTGGGAACATGCCCTGGCGGCCACCCTGGTATTCATCCCGGCACCTTTATTTTTCTATCAGTATTACAAGTGGTTCCGTACTGCCCGGTCAGATTTCAGGTGGCTGTGCGCACCGGATTTGCGCAAGGATAAAGAACGTTTTGTCCTATGGATACCGTAATCCAGATTCTGGCCGTTCTCCTGGGTATCCTGGGTCTCCTGGGCTGCCTGCTTCCCGTACTTCCCGGCCCTCCAGTCAGCTTTGTGGCCTTGTTGCTTCTGTTTTTCAAGAGTGACAGCCACATGCAATGGACCTTCCTGTTACTGTGGGGAATAATCACCATAGTGGTCAGCATCCTGGACTACATTGTCCCGGCCACTTTCACCAAATGGACCGGGGGCAGCCGGGCTGCCACGGGATTTGCCACGGCAGGCTTGTTCCTGGGTATTTTTTTCTTCCCGCCGTTTGGAATGATTGTGGGGGCTTTTCTGGGTGCTCTGCTGGGTGAAATGCTTTACGGCAAGAAAGAGGGAGGGCTGTCCTCATCCCTGAAACCTGCCCTGGGATCATTCATGGGATTCCTGGCAGGGGTAGGGCTCAAACTTATAGCCAGCGGCATCATGATGTATTACATCATCCGTTATCTTTGAAAGGAAGCTCAACGGTCATCCCGTCGTATGCAGGTGCCATCCCCGGGGGAAGGTCAGCAGCCAGCTCCTTGTGTGGTTCCAGGCAGTGTGAAAGATGAGTCAGCAAGGATTGGGGCGATCCCACCCTGTTGGCCACATCAATGGCTTCCTGGAGCGAAAAATGCGTATTGTGGGGAGTTCTCTGCACCGTGCTGACAACAAACAAATCCACTCCGGAAAATTTCTCCAGTTCCCGCTCTTCTATGCTGCTGGCATCGGTCAGATAGCCCAGTGGCCCGATCCTGAAGCCCAGTATGGGCAACCGGCCGTGTGTCGCCCGAACCGGAACTATCCCTACATCCCGGATCCGGAAAGGTTCGCACGTTATTGGAAAAAGAGACATTTTTGGCAATCCGGAAAAATTGTATCCCGCAAAGGCGTAATCAAATTCTTTCCGCAGGGCCTTCAAAACCCTTTGTTCTCCATAAACAGGCACAGGTTTGCTGGATAAGAAATTGAACGCACGCACATCGTCCAACCCGGCTATGTGGTCCCGGTGCTCATGGGTCAGTAAAATTCCGTCCAGGGTGGAGATCCCGTAGGTAAGCATCTGCTGCCTGAAATCCGGACCGGCATCGATCAATAAACTGAGTTCCTGCCCAGCCGGGGAAAAGACCTTTATCAGTATAGAAGACCGCAGCCTTTTATCCCTGGTATCGGTGGATTGACACACCCTGCACTGACAGCCAATAAGGGGAACACCGGTAGAAGTTCCCGTACCCAGAAAAGTGACCCTGAAAATCATAGAAATGCGATATGCCGCTTTACTTTACACAAATGTAATAAATATAAAATTGTGCAGAATGAAAGTGATGTTGTATTTTAGCATTATTATGTAATACACTGGACAATGGACACGACCTCAATCCCCTCATCCTACAAATCCATCCTGGATATCTGGCAGACAGAGCAGGCCATAAAATTCATCAAGGAAACCTTTCAGACTGAATTGGCCGGTGAACTGAAACTCAGGAGAATTACAGCCCCTTTGCTGGTTGAAAGCGGCACCGGCCTGAACGACAACCTGAGCGGGACCGAATTGCCCGTGAGCTTTCCATTGAAAACACTGGGAGGAAAGGATGTTGAAATTGTCCAGTCTCTGGCCAAATGGAAACGATATGCCCTCTGGCGACATCATATTGTACCGGGTATGGGGATCTACACAGACATGAATGCCATCCGTCCCGACGAGATCACAGACAACCTCCACTCTGTGTATGTAGACCAGTGGGATTGGGAAAAGGTGATCCTGCCGGAAGAACGTACAGAAAAAACGCTCCGTAAGTGTGTCAAATCCATCTATTATGCCATCAAACGCACCCAGTTCCTTTTAAGTGAGCATTTTGCCCTATTGCAGCCCTTCTTCCCTCATGATATCTTTTTCATCCATGCCGAAGAACTCCGCAGAAAATATCCAGGCCTTAGCCCCAGGGAAAGGGAAAACGCCATTGCCAGGGAATACGGGGCCGTGTTCGTTCAAGGAATCGGCGGTCCGCTTGGGGATGGGACGGTGCACGACTGTCGCTCGCCAGACTACGACGACTGGAGCACAGAAACCGGAACAGGTTTCTTTGGCCTGAACGGAGACATTATTATCTACCATCCCGTACTGGATACTGCCGTAGAACTTTCCTCAATGGGAATCCGGGTAAATCCCCAATCCCTGCGACATCAGCTGGAACGTGCCAACGCGCAGGCCCGGGCTTCCTTGTTCTTCCATAAATTATTACTAGATAACGTTTTACCACAAACAATGGGAGGTGGCATAGGTCAGTCCCGCTTGTGTTTACTGCTGCTAAAAAAATGTCATATTGGGGAAGTGCAATCCTCCGTCTGGCCCCAATCCACACTGAAAAAGTGTGCCCAGGCAGATGTGTTCCTCTTTTAAAGCTCCGGGGATTGCTTTATAATGTGTTGTATGTCAGTTATTTAGCATTAACGTTTTCCGCCTGCCGGAATTTCTTTGGAAACCATGGCAGGATTTTTGAACCACTAAACCTTTCGTCATTAAAATGTCGTACAAATAACTATGAAAATCATTGGAACGGGGAGCTCATTACCCTCATTATCTGTAACTAATGAAATGTTGTCTGTTTTTCTGGATACGAGTGACGAATGGATTCGTTCCCGAACGGGTATCCTGGAACGCAGGATCATTTCTGACGAAAACCTGAAAGACCTTGCCATAGAAGCATCGCAAAAGGCGCTGGACGATGCCGGGCTTACAGGATCTGAACTGGATTATATCATTTGCTCCAACGTTGTAAATTATTATGTTACTCCCTCTATCAGCTGCCTGGTGGCAGGAGGTATCCAGGCTGCGTGTCCCTGTGTGGACCTGAATGCCGCCTGTACCGGGTTCCTATACTGCCTGGACATGGCTGCGGCGTATATCGCCGCCAAAAAGGCAAAAAACATCCTGGTGGTTTGTGCCGAGGAACCCACCCGCATGTGCAGCTGGAAGGACAGAAACACCGCAGTGCTTTTCGGAGACGCGGCTGCGGCGGCCGTTGTGACTGAAGGAGATGCTTTCAGGGCATCGAGGATCTCGGCCTTTCACCGCCCCGAAGTCCTCTATTACCAAAGGCCCCTGGAAGATTGTCCTTTTGTGAAATACCAGCAACGCGGTGTTCCCCTGTACATGAACGGGAAAGAAGTGTTCAAGCTGGCTGTCAATGCTTCCACCCAGGGTATTGAAAACATCCTGGCTGATACAGGACTTACGGCTGACCAGGTGGATCACTATATTTTACACCAGGCCAACATGCGTATCATTGAAACCGTCAGGACGCAATTGCGCCAGCCTCCCCATAAGTTCCCGCACAACATTGAGTCCCGGGGCAACACCTCTTCCGCCTCCATACCGCTTTTGCTGGACGAGATGCACAGGAACGGAACCCTGCAATATGGCGATACGGTGGTTTTATGTGGTTTTGGCGCAGGATTCACCACAGGGACCTGCCTTTTTACATGGACTATGAATGAATGAATGAATAACAACATGAAAACGATAAAAAGCAGAATATGCGAACTCACAGGCATCACGTATCCCATTTTCCAGGGAGGCATGTCCTGGATTTCAGAAGCACGGCTGGCTGCTGCCGTTTCAAATGCCGGGGGATTGGGTATCATTTCGGCCATGAATGCCGATGCCTCATACCTCTCATCACAAATTAAACTTTGCCGTGAGCTGACCGACAAGCCGTTTGGCGTGAACATCCTGCTCCTAAGCCCTTATGTGGACGATGTTGCCCGTGTGGTCAGGGAAGAAAGAATTCCCGTTGTCACCACAGGTGCCGGAACTCCTGGAAAATACATGGAAGGCTGGCTCCGGGCCGGCGTCAGGGTGATTCCGGTGGTGGCCTCGGTAGCCCTCGCCAAAAGGCTGGAAAAAATGGGAGCCTCGGCCGTTATCGCCGAAGGCGCAGAAGCCGGGGGACATGTGGGCGAGCTCAACACTATGGCGCTGGTCCCCCAGGTGTGCGATGCACTTTCCATTCCAGTGGTCGCCGCCGGTGGCATAGCAGACGGACGGGGAATTGCCGCCGCCTTCATGCTGGGTGCCGAGGGTGTCCAATGCGGGACCCGTTTCCTGGCCGCTCTGGAGTGCCAGATACACCCTGTTTACAAGCAAAAGATCATTGAGGCCACGGATTCGGACACCATCGTAACCGGGAAAAAGCTGGGTCATCCTGTCAGGGCTCTGAAGACCCCGTTTACGCGTAAATTTGCGCAACTGGAAAACAGCCAGGACTTCACACAGGCAGATGCAGACAGTTTCGGAGCAGGAGCCTTGCGCAGGGCCGCACAGGAAGGAGATGCGGTCAATGGCTGTTACATGGCCGGACAGAGCGCCGGTCTGGTCAAAAAGATCCAATCCGCCCAGGATATCATCCTGGAGATGATGCAACAGGCCACCGCCCTGTTAAAACTTTAAACAGTACCCACCTATGAGAAGAACCGTTATTACAGGAATGGGCATCATTTCCCCTGTGGGGAACGATATTCCTTCATTCTGGAACAATCTCGTCAACGGGGTATGCGGGATAGGTCCCATCCAGTCTTTTGACACCACGGACCTATCCGTGAAGGTCGCGGCAGAAGTCAGGGACTTCAATCCTGCCGCCTTTGGAATAGACCCTGCCACAGCCCGCAAGGCCGACCTGTTTGTCTTGTATGCCCTGGCAGCAGCCCGTCAGGCCATGAAAGAGAGTGCTCCGGATGTTGCCCCGGAACGTCTTGGAGTATACGTGGGTTCGGGCATAGGAGGCATCCACACTTTCATCAATGAATGCAGGAAGCTGGAGGAACATGGTCCAAACAGGGTATCCCCGCTCTTCATACCCAACATGATAGCCAACATTGCGGCAGGGAACATTGCAATTGCTTACAATGCACAGGGCCCCTGCCTGCCCGTGGTTACGGCCTGTGCCACTTCTACCCATGCCATTGGGGAGGCCTGGCTGGCCATAGCCCACGGTTATGCCGATGTTATCATTGCAGGTGGGACCGAGGCGGCCATCACTCCCCTGGCCGTTGGCGGATTCAACAACAGCCGTGCCCTGTCTCGCTCTTCCGATCCAAAAAGGGCCTCCATTCCATTTGACCTCAACCGGGATGGTTTTGTCATGGGAGAAGGGGCCGGGATCGTGATCCTGGAGACCTACGAAAGAGCCCTCGGCCGGGGCGCAACCATGTATGCCGAGGTAACCGGCTACGGCAACACCTGTGACGCATTCCATTATACTGCACCGCGCCCTGACGGATCGAGCGCGGCCAGGGCCATGAGCCTGGCTTTATCCACCTCGGGACAAATTCCCGATGATTTACTGTATATCAACGCTCATGGGACGAGCACTCCCCTGAATGATCCCATAGAGACCATGGCCATTAAACTGGCCTTGGGGGAAACACTGGCCCGAAAGGCGCTTGTCAGCTCCTCCAAGTCCATGACCGGCCATATGCTGGGTGCCGCCGGAGCCGTTGAAATAATTGTTGCCGCCCTGGCCCTCAAAGAGGGTCTTGTCCCTCCAACCATCGGATTGGAAAATCCCGATCCCCAGTGCGATCTGGATTATATTCCCGGAAAGTCCCGTAATGCCGCCATCACACTTGCCATGTCCAATTCGCTGGGATTTGGCGGACACAATGCCTGTGTGGCTTTACGGAAAATTTAAACTCAATGTTATGGTCAAAGAAGAAATCATGGAATTTCTGCCTCACAGGGAGCCCATGCTTCTTGTGGATGAGATGGAAGTTGATGAAAACCGGGTGGTCCATGCCCGGTACACTGTTACCGGCAGGGAATATTTCCTGCAGGGGCATTTCCCCGGCTATCCTGTTGTGCCGGGGGTAATACTCTGTGAGATCATGGGCCAGTGCTGCAGCCTGCTTGTCAAGGAGCAGCTGGTGGGCAGAACCCCGCTGTATGCGGGTTTGGACAAGGTCCGGTTCAAACGCCAGGTCCGCCCCGGTGACACCATAGAAGTTTCGGGGTATATCACCAAGCAAAAATCCCTGGTGTTCTTTGTTCATGCCGAGGCCCGTGTGGCGGGAGAGATATGTGCCCAGGGAACACTTTCGTTCGTTTTGATTCAGAGGCCCAGCGAGTGAAGCTCTGAGCCTGCTATCAGACGGTAATGCGGGGCATAGGACGCGACGTATTCCCGGCTGTGGTGACCCACAAATTCTCCCCTGCGCAGGTTGGCTGCAATGGAATCCTTATCGGCCCGGTAACCGGGATGAGTGGTGAGGGGATACTGCTGTTTTTCCATGATCCCGACAATACGGTTCCATTCCCGTGTCCATGATCCCAGAGGAACGGAAGGAGCTGCCTGCACGCTGCGCACAAAGGCTTCGAAAAAAACTTCGTAGCTGACTTTGCCTTCTTCGATCACACGCAGGTCAACCCTTACAAAACGATGCTCCCAGCCTGTGGAATCTATATACGGACCTTTGACCGGGAGCGTATCCGGATCATAAGAGGCCAGTTCCCGCCTCAGGTATCTGCCGGCGGCCGACGTGTCTTCCAACAAATGGCCGGGGCCGAACTTGTCCTGGAAAAAATTCTTGTATACATCCCTTACCGTGCTGTGAGGATAGCGCTCCAGCTGCTGCTCAAGTGCCAGGATCACTTTTTCTTCAAACACCTTGTTTTCGGCCCTGCGGGCACAGGAAAACATGGTTCCGATACATAGAATGGCCAGCATTGTTTTCATGGTGTAAAGGTACATAAGTTGATAAAACGGGAAGATTTTACCAAATTTGGAAGGTTATTAGCCTTTTCTTATGATTTGGACTAAACTGGGTATCCTGATTATCGGTTTCATCTATGCGGGACTGATCCCCTTTACAGTCAAGCGGGTGGTGAGACAGATAGACTTTGACCTGCACCGGCAGTCACTGAGTTTTCTAAGCAACAAGACACTCTACGACAAGAAAATGGTCAGGGGTTATACCCAATTGTTGTTTGCCACGGCAGTCCTTCATTATGTGTTTTTCTGGCTTTTGTCAAAATATTACAACCTGGGAGCACACGAATCCTATATGCAATACCTGACCTACAGCTTTTTTTTCTTCACCCTCCTGGCTTTCGTGCACCACAACATCAGACCCTATAGTTTCAGACGTCTTAGCTCCACCTTGCAGCGTTTGGCCCACAACATGGTGGCCATAGTGGTTTTCCTGACCCTTCCAATCCTGATTGTCCTGTTTCAGGCGGCCATAATAGAGAATATGCCATTTGGGGGAATTACCGGCCTTGTTATCATTGGCCTGACTGTGATCATTACCTTAATCTCCATTATCCGTCAGGGAGTAAACGGTATAACTGAAATATTTTTTATAAACGGCATCAGTTTCTGGACCGTTTTTGTTACTATTTATACGGTATTATTCGGATAAAATTTATTGCCTTACGCAACGTACAAATTTACCTGAATCCTGCGTTTTTCCGGCTGTTATGATATTGGGAATGGCCAAAACGCCCATTGTTGTTCCTTCAAAAGCAAACTCGGTGTGCGCAACCGCTGTGGAACAGTCCGCCCCACGTGCCCAATACCAGGTTGAAGGCGTTCCGGAAACTGCATATTCAAGGGCTCCGTTGTTGGCTCCGTTGCGAATACCGTACCCGCACGAACCCATGGGAAAGAACAGGTTTGTACTTCCATTGACTATCAAAGCTCCCATTTCATAGCCCGCGTCATCATACACATATCCAGAGGCCATGCTGCCAGAAGCCAGCGTGGTATATTGAGCCGAGGCGGCCACCATATAACCTTCCGGGCAGGGTTCCCTCCTGTTTGTGGTAACGTTCCGGTTATAGACGTTCTTGGTTATGTTTGCCCATCCTGTCAGATGGTTTGATTTGGGATTAGCATTAGATGTAATGGTTAATTCCAGGTTTTGGGTATTCACATCACCGGGCACTGGAACAGTCGGATGCATTCCACCATTATTGCCCCACTTGAAAAACCACCCGGAATAAGTAAGATAGGTGCTCAAGAACGTACTCCAGGGATTAAATGCAAAGTTTCCGGTACCGCTGGGATTGGTATTACGCAAAGCATTAAAGGAAGACCACCAGGCCCCTCCGGCGGTCATTTGCACGTCGCCGTATCCCTGCCGGTTATAGACTATATGTTCCAGCGACCCGTCTTCATACGTTACCCTGATCCGTCTGAACCTGTTGTCTGTTGCGCTTCCGGTTGGCGAATCCGGTTGGTAATAGAACCTAACCTGAGAACCGGCATCCCCGTTTACGGTGCCGTTGAGCACGGTATTGCCGGCCTGGCTGCCCAAACGGATAAAACCGGCTCTATCCAGAACATCGGGCACTACCACGTCTACAACATTTGATGTTCCTGTAGCGAGCTATTCAGTATTTACCTCCCTAACCGGAAGCAGGACGGCCACTTTCACGGTACGTGTGAGCGTACCCAGTGGTAATTTTGATCCGGTAGTTGTCACCGTAAGGCAAATTCCAAGGATTATCAATCCTATAGGTATATATGGAAAACATGACAATACTTCTGCCAGGGAGATCGTGCTTCAGAGAGCCACGAACGAGTCACTCCCGCTGAAGATATTGAACCGGTTGACAAATAATCCCAGGGTGTCATAATATGTTCCTCCGGGATAATAAGTCTGCTGCTGATCAATTGCTCCTTTTAAGGGCGAGAATACGGGCCGGAGACCGTTCATGGATATGGAGACTGGCGAGTTCCCGTTTTTTGTATTCATCCTCTGCAAGCCCTTTATAAGTATGTTTAAATTCAGGTGAATACTGGCCATGTCAACTGTATCCCTTAAACACTCATAAGGGGACACCTCAATTTCCTTTTGACCCAGATACAAACTGTCGTTGCTGGTTACACGGCCACCGGCAAGGTATGCGGGATTTGTAAGCCGCAGGCTTTCCGGGTTTCCGGGAGCATCAAGAACCGTATTTTCAAAAGCATTGCCTACTGCCACAAGACGATACCTGCCGGGAGTAAGGTTCAGCCCGTTGCTGTAGTATATCCCGCTTTGTCCGTCAAAATTCAGGATGTGCTGCTGAACGCTTTTTTTATCCTGACCATAGACAAGCAGGTGCACCTGTTCAATATGTTCAGAAATTTGGCGTTCAGCACCTTTCTCCTGGTAGCGGAAGACAATACTCACGTTGTCACACTCTGCCAGAGGCTCAAAAATATATCCTGCCAGAAAAGGTGCCAATAAAAATACGAGTCTTATGCTCCTGAGCGTCATGATTTGTTATTGGTAAACAGGAGTCAGGTTTACTGCTGCCCGTTCACCAACTGAAATGGTTATGTCAAGGGTTACATTCTTACCCACCGGGTCATCAGGACCACGACCGGCAACAATGTCTACATTGTATAATTTCCCCGGTAGCCAGTTGGAAAATGCGTTTCCGTCTCCATCTTTAAAACCTGTCGCACGTACAAAACGCAATTTCTCTATGTTGTCATTGGTGTTCTTCGCTTTGTACCTGATCACGATCTCCGGGGCTGTCAAAGGAAAGAAGTGATAGGCGAATACTTTGGTGGTATCCAATCCGGATACATTGTAATCGAACATGTTTGTGTAGTAATCCGCTACGAACTTCGGCTGACCAATAGTGTAATCGTCTTCAAGAGATCCCTGCGAATTAAGTCCGCCTCCTACATTTCTGAAAGTGCTGGTTTGGTAAATATTCCTGATATAAACCCCCTCGAACGTTACTTCCTTGATCACAGCTTCATCATAGTCCAGTGTGATCTGAAAACGGGATACCATGGGATTTAACGTAACTGCGGCCTTTAACCGGGTAACATTCCCATCCTGGGTGCTACTGATGTTCCCCTCTCCGTACAAGACAATTTCAGTTGGATCGTTGTCATATTGGATATCGTTGACCAGGTCCACCACGTCACTATACAACGTCATGGATTTAAGAGTTGCATCCATATCTCCGGCAAAGTTGCCCGCTTTGGGATTACCTGCTATCTGTACCTTATGTGCCATTTTATAGATATTATTGAGCCGGTAACCTGCTTTCAGGGCTTCTATATCCAGCTGGGGATTGGCCGCATCGGCGACTGTGCCTACAGGAATTCTGTGCTTGATATTTCCAGCTTCATCTGAAATTAAAATATACACCTTCAAGGGTGTGGCAAATTTTGCTCCGTTAGCTGTACGGGCATCGGTTATGGCTTTTGTTGCGGGAGCAAAATTGTCGGGATTCAGCCTGATATACAGGCTCTGTGTGTAATCCTCCTGATTTTCGGAGGGAATCACATCTTTTTGGCAGGAGGCGATCATCAGGATCGCGGCAAGTCCTGCAAAAAATAATTGTTTCATAATAAATGGGTTGGTTTTTGTTGATAATTTGCTTTTTGTTGTTTGATTATTACTGATTTTAAGAAATGCCCCCCCGTAGAGGAAACCCTGATTACAAACACCCTCAATACCAAGAAAAGGAATGTTCCCCACATTGAATTGAGATACCAGGCCGTGAAAACCGAAAAAATGACCGAAAAAAACAGCCCTTGACCAATACCTGATCTCGGACTGCATCATCCAATGTTTGATTTTTCTCAACTGTGAAAAATTCCAGGGATTATAATTGTCGGAAAGTTCCAGGGACACCTGCTTGGATCACGCCACTTCCATCCCCAGGTTGAAGGTGGTTGTGGCGTCGTATAGTACATTGGATTTCACGGCGACGCCTTGAGCGTTCAAGAAGTGTGAGTGGAAAAGAATCACACTAATCAGGGCAATATATTTATGCCGCATAAAAATATTATTAATACGTATTTTGATGATATTATGCAACATCTCTAAAAAATCGTCATCTTTATAGTATGAAAAAAATATTTCTTTTTACATTGATTGCCAGTGTGTTCCTGTTCAATGGCTGCTCGGGTATCGTTGGCAATGGAAAGGCGGTGGAAGAAATCCGTCCGGTTTCTCCGGCATACCGTGGAATTGTTGTTGAAAAAGCCATCCGGGTCATTATCTCGGATGAGGTGACAGACATTCATGTCAGGGCAGACGAGTTGTTCATGCCCTACCTGAAAACCTTCATTGATGAGGACAACATGCTGGTCGTAACGTATTCCAAAGGAATAATCGGCTATTCTTCAGTGGCAACCGAGGTAACCGTCCCTTATCATTCACTGATAGCAGATTTCAGGGCTTCCGGTGCTTCACGGATTGATTCGGAAAGCGAAATGACATTGAACCAGGCTTCCTTTGAAGCCAGCGGGGCCTCTCATTTGAATTTCATGGGATCTGCGATTAATTGCCAAGTAAAGCTAAGTAGCGCTTCGCGTTTCCAGGGATTTGACTTTACAGCCATCACCCTGAACTGTGAACTCTCGGGTGCGAGCCGTGTGGAAATAACCTGCGAGGGAGCCATGAAAGTCAAGGCTTCCGGTGCAAGCAAGGTGCTTTACAAAGGCAACTGTGTGATCACTTCCATCGAAACCTCAGGAGCTTCGGAAGTGACAAAAAAGTGATCGTCCTGTATTAATCGATGTGATGGCTGTCAGCCTCCATTCCGTCTTCATACGTTTCATGTATGGTCACGAAAGGATGTTGTACGGGGCTGTATATTGAATAAATTTTCATTGGTTCCTCACCGGTGTTGGCCATATTGTGCCATTTGCCGGCCGGGATGAATATGGCAAAATGAGCCTTTACTTCTTCACGGAAATCCAGCGCATCTTCTGAATCTCCCATTACCACTATTCCTTTTCCCGACTCAACCCTGAGAAACTGATCGGTGTCAGCATGGTTTTCCAATCCAATCTCTTCTCCAGGGGCCAGGCTCTTAAGGGTCATCTGCATATGGGTCCCTGTCCAGATTGCCCGCCTGTAGAGATCGTTTTTAGGGTATAGGCCTCAATGTCCAACACAAAAGGTAGTTGACCATAATCCTGGAAAACCACCATGGATTCCTCCTCTGCCTGAGCAGGATCCACCTGGTCTGAAGGGCAATTACAGGATACAAGCATGAGTAACAGTGTGATTGACAGTAAATAAAGAATAGTTTTCATACGTAAATTTTTAATAGTAGCATTACTGCTATATAATTCTTTTTCAATACATTATATTTTAAACCG
>MWFB01000016.1 GCA_002071385.1 Bacteroidetes bacterium ADurb.Bin013 | reverse complement strand
CGTCTCCGCGGTAAGGCTACGCCTTCTTTTATTACCGGGCTGACGCCCGGACTCCCGTTCCACCGTTCTGCAAAGGACCGCTGCTTCGGCAGAGACTTGCAGCCGTCCCTGTACCTCGCATCAAGGTCGGTGCGTTCAAATGCGAGACTGTTCCTTCCGTTTCCTTCGTGCGTTCCTTACTTCGTCACTCCAGGTACAGACTCGCCAGCGGAATCGCTTCGCTCTTGTTTATGTCCGGCTCGCTATGCGCCACTTCGGTCAGCATCTTCGTTACGCAGAGACTGTCCGCATTCCGCTCCTGCGTCGCTACAGCGTACAGACTCTGCTACGCTTCGCGGTTTTCCGCGGAGTCATCAGAGCCTTCCAGCAGACAGCTCCTTCGTCGCTGACTGCTTCCAGTCTCTGCTGCCTTTACCGCTCCAAACCGCTCCGCTTCCACTGCGATGCTCACCTCGTGTCGGCGGCCGGACTCGCCCGTGCGTAGGTTGTAGCGTCCTGCTTCTATTCGAAGGTCTGTGCATGCTCGCGTACACCGTTCTACCTCGCTTCAACCTCAGTGCTGCGCTCGCCTGCCGCGGCCTACGGCCTTGCCTCCTCTACTATTTGTGCCAGGCTGTCGTCACGGCTATCGCCGTCACGCCATCCTGTCCCAAACAGCAGAGGCCTTCCTTACTGACGTACGCCTGAGCGGCGGTGCCAACATCACCGCCACCTCCCGCTCGAACATGATCAAATGGGTGTATATATATTCATCAAGTGACAAGGACAGATTTCCTTCATAGTAATAGAAAAAGTCCATGCATAGAGTTGGGGCAAACAAACAAAACAGGACCGACATTTTGCCAGTCCTGTTTACCATAAATACCCAATAGTGTATGTAAGGAATATTATTAATTCACAGCGCGAACCGTAAACCTACTTAAGTCTAAAGGCAGAGGGGCTAACATTACTCTTCCAGAAGAGAATAATCCATAGGACATTTCTTCGCCAATTTCCCAAGTTACAGACCTCTCGAAATCTCCATTCAAGTCGTACAGACGTGATGTGTACCCGCCGAATGTTGGATGAGATTCCTTGGACATACGCAGGATGTTATCACCATTATTGCCTGGTCCATACTTGTATGCGCTACGAATTGAACCATCAGAGAAGAAATTGCATGAAAGATAAATCAGTTTAGTGTCATAAGAATATGATTTAATAGATTCAATAACACCGTTACTATACCATGTAAACACATTGATGTAAGTAGGGACGCCACTCTTATACACTATTTCCTGGATATGCTTGCCACTGCCGTCAACCTTGACTTCCAAGTCTACATTTTCAGCATCTTCTCTATATCGGCATATATACACATTGTTTTTCTTATCATGAAGAATGTAGCGACAATAGACATCATCCCGACGCTCTGTTCCAGGATTGAAATAATATATGTTTTGGCCATACTCTGCCACATAAACTGTGTAAAGGTTGCTATACGCCAATTTTTTGGCAAGTGCTCTGGCATCAGATGGGGTTGAAGTCGAATAAACCTGATTCCATTGATCTGTCTTCAGCCTAAACTCATTTAGCCAGTTACCTTCATATTGTGTTCCATCGGAAAAATAGGTTTTACCTTCAATGTAGAAAGGTCCGCACACTTTACCTTCAAGATTCCCTTTAAATCTATCACCATTTGTATATGTTAAAGTACCCTCTGAAAACCTCCCGTTTTTGAAATAACCTTCATACTTTTGTCCATTCGCCCAGCAATATGAGCCCCAGGTATACTCAGTAGAAAGAGATACCCTCGTTCCATCATCCAGTAGCGTGTATTTAACGTCAGCCATGCCTGAGTACGTATCACCGTTTCTGTATTCGAAGTAAATCTTTTCGCAATTGTCATAGTAGAATGAATTATTCCAATATGAATCAAGATCGGGGAGTAATTCATTACGCACATAGAATTCTTGACACTTGATAGAATTTTCAGGGCTCTCACTATTAACCCTCAGCACTGTATATTGATCATCAGTTCTTACTTCTTGGATTTCTTTGTATTCACCAGGATATACGGTTTTTCCCTGCAATAAGTCAAAACGGACAGAGCCATCTTCATTGAGGACAGGGTGAACTTTACCCATGAAATACTTATTATCAGACCATGCCATATAAGCATCAGAAGAAGTAGACATTAGGCACTTAACCATGTCACATCTATCGGCGTCAACTGGAACATTGTTATGAAGTTTTGCAGTAAAATAGGTGTAACTTCTTTCACCCGATTTGCCATCGACATAAATTCGCGAATCATACCCTGTAGAAACAGTTGTAGGACAGGAAAGGTAGTATCCACAATAATACGAAATCTGCTTCGGCCTAATGCTTAGATCAACGGATTTCTTATCCTTGTATGTCATTTCAAAGGTGGGAGTATTGGAGACATAGAATGAGCCATAAGAGCATATGCCATCTTCTGTCTTACCGTCATATTTTACTCCCGTTACAACAAGACGTCCCGCTACATAAGACACCTTACCCTCCAAGATGGGCTCGAGGTCTCCTTGCGTGTTGTAAATTATAACATTCTGTCCAGAAGCCAATGCACCTTTCAAAAACGAGCCCTCTATAGAGTACCCGTGCAGCGGAAAATTAATAGTGGAAGATTTTATGCCAGAAACAGGTGCATCATTACGCGTGTTGGATGCCATCCATTGGGAAATCTTCGATTCTGCTTCAGAATAGTTCTTCACTTGTGCAAATGCTGTTGTACATATGCAGATGAATGCGGATAGGAGAGCAAACTTTTTCATATTTTCAGTGCTTTTATACTTATAGGAGTCGTCGTTCTATCAACGACGATTTGTGCAGGACCTCTTAAGTCCTTATCATACAAGCTGAAACCAAGGAATGATACATTCTCGGGCAACTTGCAATATGTGTTGATAAAGAGTTTTTCTTCAATGCTTTTCATTGTTGCCTTGTCAGTATTCTGATAAAGTTCAACGAAATATTTCAACGAGTCATTAGGCTCATTTTCAAGTTTGAAGAAGTCTTTCCCATGTTCAAAATGGCCTGGGTTATTAGCCTTGAATTCAATCAA
The DNA here is from genome assembly GCA_002071385.1 of Bacteroidetes bacterium ADurb.Bin013. Taxonomy (GTDB): domain Bacteria; phylum Bacteroidota; class Bacteroidia; order Bacteroidales; family UBA932; genus DMER64. The sequence continues at coordinate 44,243 of MWFB01000016.1, read as the reverse complement.
AACAGAGGGCTTATTATCACAATAAAGACACAGGTCAATATTGGCCGATCTACCTCCGTGATCGGGACCTATTTTAAACTCCGACAATGGCTTATGTCCACAAGTAAACTTATATATGTTGACAGATGGGGTCTCGATAGAATATTTCCAGCCTTCAAAGGTCGGACAGGAAAGAAACTCTTGAATAAAGACGTGCTTGAGTTCCTGTTCACTTATACGCCCACCGCCATCCCGATATTGAGGTACAAGGAGACGGTCGTTGCATGAAATAGCGATTCGGTGAAGACGCTTAAACGAATTACGGAATAACTCTTCCAATGCCGGGCAATATGGTTTGACGCAATTCACAACTATTCAACCAGTTGGGTGAAACCGTTAAAATACAAATTTATGAAAAAATGCTGAATATGTTAATTAAAGAGTAGATTCCGACTAAAAACATTCGACTGATACCTACTTTCGCAAGCTCAAATATCACTATCTTTGTATCTCGGAAGTCCCTCTGAGCCACCTATGTGGTGAAGATGTCCACGGGCTTCGCGCCTCCTCCCTCGGTGTGGGCTACCGGTTTTAACCAACCTGTTTGCCACATGCCTGTCTACCATCCAAACATACGTATATCAGATTGCTGGGGTTCTGCCGGCGAAATCACGTTCTATCATCGTGATGGACGTTGTTATTGGCGTGCTCGTGACCGTCATGCTTTCAGCGGTACATCGGCACAGGTCCGGGCTCTGGACGTGCATCGACGTGCCCTGGAACGCTGGAGGATCGTTCCGGACAACATCAAAGAGAAATGGAACGAGTTCGCGTCTGTTGTTGAGCCTCACAAACCGCCTTTCGACGGATCTTCTCACATCACCGGCCACAATCTATTCGTGTCGGCTTATCATGGCTTTGCGACTCTGGGAAATGAGCATGACCCTGAGCCGCTGCCGTTCGTTGAGTTCCCCAAGTTCGAGCTCAAGGTGCTTGAGTCCAGGAGTGTCGGCGGTGCTGTGGTTCTGCGCTGTCGTCTGTGGTTGTCAGGAGCTGATGACTGCAATCGTTACCGCGTGCTGGGCAAGGTGCTGCTCACGAGTCCTGGAGCCGGATGCAAGACCAGCAAGCTGCGTAACTGTCTGTCGGTTCCTGCCAGCGAGCCGGGTGTTATTGAGTTCTCAATCCCAAGCGATCGGACCGGTGAGTGCCAGCTTCACCTGCGTTATCTTCTGATTGACTCCACCTCAGGATACAGGACTTGCTACCGTAAGTTGTCCAGACTTATAGCGATACTTTAATTATCGCTTGTAATTCGTTATTGTTTAGTCTATTGGTGTGATATTTCGTATATTTGCACTATCTTACTTAAATAATAACTTTAACTTAATTCTACTATGAAAGCACTTCCATCTATTGCCTTCAACGAGTTCCGCGGAACCGCTGGAGACGTGACCGCCAGACGCACCGGCGGTCGTACTGTGCTTAATGGCAGAGCACAGCATTCCCACATCAAGACTCCAAAGCAGAGTGAGCGCCGGGCTTCGTTCGGGTACATTACCAAGCAGTTCAAGCAGCTGACCGCACAGCAGCAGATTGCATGGCAGAAGCTCGCCGAGGCTCATCGTGAGCGTGCTCTTGTGGGAGCTGAAGGTGCTCCGCTTACGGCACACAACCTGTTCGTATGCCTCAATGCAAACCGTTCGCTTGTGGGTGTACCTCTTACCATGGATGCGCCTGAACAGATCCACGGTTCGGACGCCATCGCTTTCGATGATATCTGGATCACTCCGGACAGGATTCTGATATCAGGACTGCGTGACGCAGACAACCCTAACGCAAGACTCGTGGTGAAGATGTCGCCCGGTCAAGGCGCAGGCATCTCCAAAGCATGGGACAAGACTGTCATTATCGGCGACTTTGAAACTTCGGACTGGGGCGACCTGGACCTTCTTGAGGTTTACACCAAGAGCTTCGGCGTTGACGTAGTTCCCGGCGAGAAGTACTTCCTCGAGCTGTACTGGATTGACGAGTTCTCAGGCTACGTGTCTTCAAAGACCTACATCTGCTTCCCTGCCACTGAGGGCGAATCTGCTCACGGCCAGACCTACTCTCCTCGCGCACAGATCAAGTCAGATGAAGTGACCGGCGGTGACTCTTCTTCCGAGGCTATCTCTTGCGAGTTCGAGCTTGCTTCAGGGTCAAAGATATCCGTCAATGAGATCGAGGCAAGGAGAACATCTGGATATTCAGCCGGTGTCTACCTCAAAGCTGACGATTCTGTTGACATGAACCGCTTCTCAAGTACCCGCAGCTACCAGTGGGCACGTGGATTCGAGGACACTGACGTCAAGTTCGGCGTATTCTGCTGCGAGGTGTACCCGAGCTCATGGGGCAACACTATCCAGCTGGCCGGCCGTGGCGGTCTGTTCCAGGATCACTTCATGACCTTCGGTACCTACATGGCTACCCGATAATTAACCTCTAAAACCTAAACTATGATTACATGTACCAAAAACAACTTCGGCTGCGGACCTATCGAGTTCCAGGACTACCAGAGCGACCGCCTGTGCGTGCTTAACGGCAAGTTCCTTATCGACACCGCATCCGAGGAATACAAGGCCGCAGAACGCCTTGAAATCAAGCTTCCTGACGCATTCAGGATGAAAAAGAGCGCAGTTTCCACTGCCGTTCTTATCAGTTCATCGGAGAAGACTCGCGGCACAGTGCTCCGCTGCCGCATCGACAAGGGTCTTCTCTGCATTGAGAAACTCCCTTACTGGGACGAAGAAGGACCGCTGACCATCGTTGTGGCAGCTGGCTTCACCGTCCTCGGCTGGCACGGTCAGTTCACGGAAACCGACTACAAGCAGGCAACATTCGGCCCCGGCATCAAGGCTTCCAACAACCGCCTGGTGATTAAGGACGACTTCGTGTACGCCTCGATTGTCTGCTCGGAATTCCCTTCTGCCAACAGCGGCTATGGTCCGTTCTCAATCAAGATCAATGAAATGCCGGAGGACGTTGACGCCGTTGTTCCTGTATCGCTCCAGTCAGGAACCTACAGCAAGGGCCAGGTCGGCTCATGGCTTGGCGTGGCTCGCATCCAGGGCGGCTACCTCAGCATGCATCTGGACGAAGAGGCATCCAACCTCGGCGGTCAGGACTCGTTCTTCATCTTCTTCGCTCCGCGTCATCAGTTCGTTCCTCGCGTCCCGGGTGTTGGCAAGGTCGCCGTTTCTACGGAGGATATCACATGCAGTAAGAAGACTACGGTCGAGTCTGTTCTGCTCGCCATCGGTGACGCTCTTGGCTTTGGCAGTATGGAAATGGCGTTCACTCAAGCTGACTCCAGCGAGGGAATGTCGTTCACCATCGAGGAGTACCCCGACTATGCGAAGTATGCTATGGTGATGCCTGTGCTCTCACGCGGTGACTACTACAACTACGAGTATTGCGTTGCTCCTCAGGAGGTTTCCTTCTCAGAGTTCAACAAGAGCATCAGCCTTCACAACATGATTCGCAGCCGCACAAGAAACACCAAGGTATTCGATACCTCTCTCATTTCAGACATCGTTCCAGTTAACAACATGTACTAAACCCAAGCACTATGATTACGTCAATTTCAAACAACTTCGGTGCAAGCCCTATCACCCTCAAGTGCCACGATTCTGCAAAGATCGTGGTGCTCCAGGGCTCGCTCGTCATCGACACTACCAACGCAGATTACCAGGCTGCCGAGCAGCTGGAAATCACCTTCCCGAATCAGTTCAGCATCAGAAACAGCAAGCCTACCACCGCATTCCTCGTCTGTCAGAAGGACGATTACAAGAGTGGAACCATCGTCAAGGCTCAGATCCAGTTGAGCAAGCTCATCATCGAGAAACTGCCGATTTACGACGGTCAAGGCATCGTCACACTTATCCTTGCCAGCGGATTCGTGGGAGAAGCAAGCGAAGCGCTGCTCGCTCCTGCTTCCAGTGCAAAGATCACAATGTCCGGTAAAGACTATACCGTCACGACCACAATCGGACAGTATGCCAACTGCATCAAGGAGCAGTGGGGTATGTTCTACCTCCTGATGTCGAGCTGGTCATACATGCCGGGCGTTGAGAACGAGTACAACATCACCGGTCTTCCTTCTGATCTCTGCATCGATGTTCCCGTATTCGTGAACGGCAGCAACTATGCCATCCCCGGCTCAGACTGCGCCCTTGCTCACATCGAGAACGGCAAGATCACCTTCACCGGCAAAGGTCAGGCAGGTCAGACCAAGAAGTACCTCAGCCGAGCCTTCATGAAGTTCTTCTTCGTCCGCGGAGAGAATGATATCGCGGAGTATTAGTCCAAAGCCTTACCTCCTTCCAAACGCCAAGCGGTCACCATCAACCGGGTGACCGCTCTGCTTTATTATATTTCAGATTTACATATATGTATCAAGGAATGACTCATCAAGTAGGAATGGTATCACCCCAACGTATGTTATACCAGTCTCATCTGTCGTTGCTTTCTGATTACCTCCAAGGATTACGATTTTTCGGAAGAAATCTTTTGCGTGATACAGAGATGTGAGTTCCTGTTCTTTCTTTTCCGGATTACCAAGTTCAAGCGCTGATTGGATGTAAACCTTCTGAGAGCCTTTATTGACCACAAAGTCAATCTCATGAAGAGACTGGGTCTTCTTGCCATCGACCACTTTGTTAATGGCCACGACCCCTACATCGACCGAATATCCTCTGATGATCAACTCATTGTAAATAATATTTTCAATTATGTGGGAACGCTCGATCTGTCTGAAGTTCAGTTCTGCATTACGCAGTCCGATATCTGTTGCGTAATACTTGTTTGGATATTCGAAGTACTTCTTGCCTTTCACATCATATCTGGCGACTTTGGAAAGCAGGTATGCATCCATCAGGTAATCGACATACAACTTGACAGTATGATCTGATGTATTCTTCTGGAGATTGCTTGACACGGCATTGCTCAGATTCTTCATGTTGGAAAGCGAGCCGATTGAGGAATACAGTTCGTCCAGCAAAGCTTCAAGGATTACATCGTCATTGAGTTTATACCTTTCGACAATGTCCTGAAGATACACCTTCTTATGGAGGTCCTTGAGATACTTGCGCTTTTCGGCTTCATCCGGCTCCGTTACTGCCAGGGGCATACCACCATGTTGTATGTACTCTTCCAGGGCATCCGTTTTTTCCATCTCAAAAGCATTGTAGAACTCCCGGAACGACAAAGGGTACACCTTGATTTCGGAACCTCGGTCCCTGAAGTTCGTGACAATATCGGACGAAAGCATCTTTGAATTGCTGCCGGTGACATAGACATCAAGATTCTTGTAGTCCTTAAGGTCATTCAGCACATCATAGAAGGTTATGTTAAGCGACGGATCGTTCTTATCCGTGACTATACTTTCATCTATGTCGGGATTCTTGACAGAGAGGCACAACTGAATCTCATCAATGAACACATAGTATTTTCTTGCAGGGTCAGAGGCCTTGGAGAGAATATAATCCTGCAAGGCAATCGGATTCCTGTATTTGGCATTGCTCTTCTTCTCTAGGCTGAGTTCTATGATGTCAGACTCACTGACACCTTCTGACAACAACACCCCTTTATAGAGTTCAGAAAGCAAATATGATTTGCCACATCTTCGAAGTCCTGTGATGATTTTCACCTTACCATTCCAACGCTTGGCGATGACTTGATTGACGTAATGATCTCGTTTGATAACCATAATGAAAATATCTTTTCACTGCGAATTTAGTGAATTTTTCACTTTCTTCGTACTAAAATATGAGTTTTCAAATTTCGTTCAAGCATCAAATACATAGGAGAGTGTAACTGCCATTAAGGAATTTGGCCGAAATTTTACTTAAAGCACAACTTTAATACACTGCTCTTATTCGTTTATTATACAACATATTGAAAATGTTTGTATATTTGTAACACGATAGTTCTGACTACAATAACAAACCTTACTTTAACCTAAACTTAAACTACTATGAAGTACATTCCTTCAATCGCCTTCGAGGAGATGTCAGGCTCCGCAAAAGGTGTGACCGCAGCCAAGACTCGTGGTCGCAAGTACATCCGCAACCGCGGATACGGTGGTTCTACCAGAACCGAGTTCCAGGCTTCCGTAAAGAGCGTGTTCAAGCAGCTCTCAACCTCTTGGAAGTCACTCAGCAACGCTCAGATTCTCGCATGGAACAAGCTCGCTCAGTCACAGGCTGGCCGCAGCGTTCTCGGTACCAGCTCGAAGATTTCCGGCGCCAACCTCTACATGAGGCTCAACTACTGGATCGTCTTTTGTGGCGGCGACGCTCTCGCCAACCCTCCTGCACTCGTAGGAGTCGAGGCACCTTCAGAGGCTGTCATCACCCTCACCGCAGAGAAGTTCACCTTCGAGCTCGAGTACGCTCCTGAAGCTGCTGCAGATCTCAAGCTCGTCGTATGTGCATCAGCCCCTCAGGGCAACGGTATCACCCGTGCTTACGGCAAGGCCGCAATCGTTGGTGGACCTCACGACTGCACTACCGAGGAGTTCGACATCAAGGCCGACTACGACGAGAAGAACGGCGCTCCTTCTGCCGCTGCTCCTAAGGTCTTCATGAAGTACTTCTTCGTGAACACCAAGACCGGAGAGAAGTCTGGCGAAATGATGGCCATTGCAAAGCTCTAATCGGGGCACTCGCAAACCTAAACCTAACCTTAACCTATGAATCGGCCCCGTCCTGCAGCGATGCACGATGGGGCCTTTTCGTACAAAAGACCTGAACCATGACAGCAGATTCAATCATCCAACTCATTACAGTACTTCTCGGTAGCGGTGGACTGATTGCCATATTCCTTGTCAGTGAAAAGAAGACAGCGGCCATGCTCGAGAACATCGCCAAAGCCAACGAGGAATGGAAGAAGATCATCGACCGGCAGACCGAAGAGAACAACACCCTCCGCTGCGAGAACGCAACGCTCCAGGAGAAGTACCACCAACAGTTTGACATCAACACAGCCCTCCGTCAGGAGATAGACACCAAGAACACCAAGATAGCAGTCCTCTCGCTCCTGCGCTGCAAGAAGCTCCGCTGCATCGACCGTGAACCTCCCTACGGCTCCGGCGTCGTTGACCTGTCAGACAATGACCCAACCAAAACCGAAGATCAATGAAAGGCTATATCACCAAGAACTTCCGCTGGGAAGAGTTCGAGAGAAGCAGCAAGGCCGCTGAACTCGGAATAGACAACACAATCCCGGACGATACTGTCGCAGAGAACATCCGTGCGCTCGTATTCAACATTCTTCAGCCCCTCAGGGACGCCTGTGGCCATCCGCTTAGGGTGAACTCGGGTTACCGCTCCAAGACCCTGAATAAGGCCGTAAAAGGCGCAGCGAACTCGCAACACACCAAGGGCGAGGCAGCAGATGTCCACGAAGACAACCCGTTCACGCTTGCGTGGCTCGTTCTTCACATAGGGCTCCCGTTTGACCAGCTCATACTGTACGACACGTTCATCCACCTGTCCTACAAGCGACGAGGCCCACAACGCGGCCAGATCCTCTACGACCAATCCTACAAATCCAAATTCAAAGAAAGACTATGAACTGCGACAAGCTTTCCAGAATACTACTCAGAACAGCGGTGGCCATCTTCCTGATAGCCGCCGCTATCCGCATCTGCACCTACAGCTGCCATCGAAGCCAGAGCGACACATCAATCGAGCACAAAGCAGACACCATCCGAATACGCGACACAATCCGCATTCCCCACCCGGCGCCAGTCACATCAAGAATTGTGGACTCCATTCCGGTCCCCGTTCCCGTCACTGACACCCTCTGGCTCCACGACACACTCTACGTCAATCTGCCACGAGAACAACGGACCTACACCGACTCCACCTACACCGCCTGGATCTCCGGCTACCGTCCCCAACTCGACAGCATCCTAATCTACCCGCTCACAACCACCATTAACAACACAACCACCATCACCCACAAACCCAAGCCGCCCCGCTTCTCCATCGGACTCCAGGCCGGCTACGGCGTCACCATCAGCAACAATCAGATCAAACCAGCACCCTACATCGGCGTAGGACTCTCCTACTCTCTGATCAGTTGGTAATGTGCTACCGAGTCTGCTGTTTCCGGCTTCCACGAGTTTTTCTTATCTTTGCACCGTGGGGTATGAAGCCATACTTCATTTGTTAACACCCGGGCGTTCTTCGTATCATGCGGAGAGCGCCTTTTTTCGTGGTCAAATCACCCAATCCGAGGTCCTAAGAAATGTTTTCACAAATTCTTTGAAAAAAATTGTCCACCTAAAATCTTCGTGGACAATCGGTGGACAAAAATGAAAAGCGAATTTTGCTAAAATGCGGATTTGCAGAAGAATAGCAATTATAACGAATTACTGCATCGGGAACATCAAAAGGAAAATCCTTGTCACTCTGATGGATCAATATATCTGTTAAAGGCAGGTAAAGGAATAGTCCCTTGTCGGCTGTATTGATCAACATTGAATTTCTGTTGTACGGCTGTATATATGTTATTCTGGAGTTCATCAACATCCTGTTGCCGGTAATCCCCGGTGGTAATGAAGAATAACCACCGGTCCGGGTATCCAGGATGGAGAGCATTTGTTCCCCTGCAAGCCAGAGTTCTCCGTTATTTCTCAGATGGGAGTATGCGATATATCCCGGCGTTTCCCATGAAGCTTTCAACTCAAGTGTTTTTGAATCGTAACAGAACACTTTAGCAGGAGTTACAAGCCATAATCTGTCCAGACGGTCCATATGAAAGGTATTTGGGAACCCGGAAAATTCAATATTCAATGCATGCCTGAATGCTTCACTTTTCGGATCAAAAACAGAAAGAGAAGTCCCAAGACTCAGATACAATGTCCCTTCAGAATTTTCCAGGATCTTAATACAATTTCTGTTCGGGCCTTCTACAGGATAATTTGTAAAATGTCCGTCAGGACCATAGAGACTCAAGCCGTTTACAGTCAGGAACCACATCCTGTCCTGTGAATCCCTGAAAATATACTGTAATTGATTATCAACCAAAGCAGTACTATCGCCACTTCTTAAATACTGGCAAAATTCATAGCCGTTGAAACGGTTCAGCCCCCTACCTGTACCTATCCATATATATCCGTGTTTGTCTTCTCCAAAACACCTGATATTCTGATTGGATAAGCTTGAAGAAAGAGGAAAAAATCCATCGGCAAACTCGGTTGAGGATAGGGTGTTTGTATATCCGCAGAGGAGTACGGAAAGAAAAAAAATTGTTGTAACCAAACGTCGGATTGTCATAACCTGGGTAAAACTTGAATTGAAGACGAAAATACGGAAATCGGAACACAATCTGACAATTATGATAAAATGTGATAAAAAATGAACAAAAAAGAAACAAAAGCATACTTCGCGCGGACAAATTCAGAAAAAATGTAATGATTCCGGACAATTCTAACGATCATGTATCTGTAGTTTTGTAATTACGCAATCCTAATGCTTATGAAATCGACGATCAGTATTATTATGTGCTTATTTGTTCTTGTTGTGACAGGGTGTTCCTGCGGAACAGACAGTCACATGTTTATTAACAAGGACGATACCCAGGTAACAGCTTCTTCCCGGGACGCCATAGCAGAGACCTTTACAGGTAAAGTAGCCGGCTACATTGAAAACGGACTTGCTATTTTTAAAGGGATTCCTTATGCTACGGCACAACGATTTGAATTGCCGCAACGTCCTGTACCATGGGAAGGTATACGCAGCTGCAGGGCATACGGACCGGTATGTCCACAAGCAATAAGGACCGGATGGCAAAGCGACGAGCTGGCTTTTGCTTTTAATTGGGATGACGGATTTCCAGGAGAAGACTGTCAGCGTCTGAACATCTGGACACCCGGACTGGAAGACGGGAAAAAACGTCCTGTCATGGTCTGGCTGCACGGAGGAGGATACTCGGCAGGGTCTGGACAGGAATTACCTGCATACGACGGGGCATCCCTGGCTTTGTCCGGAGATATTGTGGTAGTATCCCTGAATCACCGGTTGAATATTCTTGGATTTCTGGATTTATCCGCTTTCGGAGAAAAATACAGCATGACGGGAAACCTGGGTATTCTGGATATAATCATGGCCCTGGAATGGGTCAGGGACAACATCGCACACTTTGGCGGAGATCCCAAGAATGTAACTCTGTTTGGGCAATCCGGCGGAGGAGGGAAAGTGTCCACATTACTCGCCACATCGCGTGCTTCGGGATTATTTCATAAAGCTATAGTACAAAGCGGCTCCATGATATCTGCCATGGAACCTGAATATTCCAGAAAGATCGGTATAGAAGTGGTGCGTGAACTGGCATTGCAGCCATCACATGTAGAGCAAATTAAAAATATACCTTACCAGACATTATTAAGTGCAGGAGAAAAAGCCGTTGCCAAAATAAGAAAAGAAGCGGAAGCTGATGGTTTTCAGCCTCTGATCTTCGGATGGGCTCCAACCACAGACGGGATCTTTCTAAAAGAACAGCCTTTTGATCATGAGGCCCCCAAAACTGCGAAAAACATTCCTATGATTATTGGTACAACACTTCACGAATTCTCTGTGAGTACCTATATGCCTGATCTGAGAAACATTGATCTGCAAAAGGCAAAGGAAATTCTAAAAGATAAATACGGGGATAAAACAGATGCTTTTATAGAAGCAGTTGCTGCAGCGTATCCTGGATTCAGACCTGCAGATTTATTTGATATAGATACGCGCTTTCGTCAAGGAGCTTTACATCAGGCAGAAGTGAAGGTACGTCAGAAGGGGGCTCCGGTATATATGTACCTGTTCAGCTGGGAATCCCCGGTACTTGACGGCACACTGCGTGCAATGCATTGTATGGAATTACCGTTTGTTTTTAACAATATTAAAAAGAGCCGGCACATGACCGGAGGAGGTGAGGAAGCTTTCCGCCTTGCCGAAAAAATGAGCCGCGCCTGGATCAATTTTGCCCGGAGCGGCAATCCAAATGTCACTTCTTTACCGGAATGGGATCCCTACGATCCAGGAACGGGAGCCACTATGGTATTCGACAATCAGTGCCGGATGGAATACCTTCATGACAGGGAGTTGATCAGTTTTATATTTGAAATGAACAAAATACAATAACTAACCATTATGTAATAACCAAAACCAATTTTTATGAAAAAAATGATTTATCAACCCGTGACAAGGCTTGTCCTACTGGTTTTCAGCTTATTGCTGATTCTTCCGGCAAGCGTTGCAGCCCAGCAGGCACAGATCAGTATCAGTGGTACTGTTGTGGACCAGTCGGGCTTGGCTCTGCCTGGGGCTTATGTAGCCGTTGTTGGATTGCAGCGGGGAGTAAGTACAGATCAGGAAGGGAAATTTGTAATTTCTGTACCTCAAAACGCTACCATTTCCGTGTCTTTTGTGGGATATAAAACGGTAGAAATTCCGGTGGGAGATCGCCGTGTTTTTGAAATAACACTGGAGGAAGATGCTCTATTACTGGAAGATGTAGTGGTCATAGGCTACGGAGTGCAGCGTAAAAGCGATGTGACCGGAGCTATCGCAAAGATCAATACCACTGATATTGAAAACCGCTCTGTCGCCCGTGTAGAAGAAGCGCTTCAGGGAAAAACGGCCGGAGTGCAGATCATCACCACATCTGGTGCTCCCGGTAAAGGAATGGATATAAGGGTTCGTGGCATAAGCTCCAATTCCGGCTCAGTTGATCCCATTATTCTTGTTGACGGACTGCAGGTTTCCGATATTGGTTACCTGGATCCCAACAATATTGAATCCATAGAAGTTCTCAAGGATGCGGCTTCGGCCGCGATTTACGGAGCCCAGGCAGGGAATGGGGCCGTATTGGTGACAACACGTTCCGGAAAACGTGCCGGTGAAGGCAGTTTCTTTTATGATTTTCAATATGTTCTGAATGACCTGGCCAAGATCCCGGAAGTCATGAATGCTTCGCAATATATGGATTATATGGTTGAAGCAGGCACTTTTACCCAAGCCGAATTTGATCAGAAATACGATGGGGTGACTGATACCAACTGGGCTGATGTGGCTTTTGAAACTTCGCTTATGCAACGTCACAGCCTGGGGTTCCAGGGCGGAAATGAAAGAGGCAATTTTTTTGCTTCTATCAATTACCTGGACCAGAATGGGATAGTTGCCGGAGACGCCGATGTGTACCACCGTCTGACAGGACAGATAAATGCAGATTATAAAATCAAAAAATGGTTACGAATAGGCGTGACTACATCCCTGGAAAAATGGGACAGCCGTTCTGTGAGTGAAAGTTCCGAATATGGAAGTTTGCTGGCAGCTGTTCTGGCAATGGACCCTCTTACCCCCAACCTGTACAGCCCTTCCCAGCTGCCTCAGTTTATGAAGAACAATCAGAATGATCCTGACTGGGTGGCTCTCTACAATGATTACCTTAAGAATGAGAGTGGAGATTACTATGGCGTATCGCAGTTTGTCACTTCAGAACAGGTGCATCCCATGATCATGCGTGATGCCACGCAGTCCGATTCCTGGGGCGCCAATGTCCTGGGAACAGTTTACGCCGATTTTACTCCTATCAAAGGACTGACAATCACTTCGAAACTTGGTTACCGTCTGGGATATAACAACAGCAAAACGTATGGCGGACTGTATTATGCCAATGATATGGTTTACCGTAGTAAAATGACATTAAGCCGCAGTTCAGGGAACAACATTTATTACCAGTGGGAAAATTTTGCCAATTATGATGTGGAACTAAACAGTCACCGAATCAATTTCATGGCAGGGATTTCATTTGCTGAAAGCCGTAATGACTATACTTCGGCGGGGACCGACAAACTTACCAAAGACCTGCCCCTGTTCCGTGACATCAGTTATTCAGACCCGACAGCCAACAGAACCATAGGGGGAGGATTTGGAAGATCAGCCAAAATGTCCTATTTCGGACGTGTTTCCTATTCTTACCTGGACAAATACCTGCTTCAGGCCGTATTGCGCCGGGATGCTTTTGACGCCTCGGTGCTGCCGGTGGAAAAAAGATGGGGAACATTTCCTTCAGTTTCGGCAGGTTGGGTCATTTCAAAAGAGGGATTCATGGAGAATAACAAGGTTCTGACTTACCTTAAACTCAGGGCAAGCTGGGGACAGAACGGCAACATAGGGCCTCTGGGAGGATTCCGTTACCGTACTTCCATAGCTTCCGGGTATACGTATCCCTATTACAACGAGATTGCCTACAATATCGGATCGGCACCCACTGGTCTGACAAACCCGGATATCCGCTGGGAAACATCGGAACAGATTGATATCGGGATTGATCTGAGAATGTTCAATGACCGCCTTACATTCACTGCAGATTTTTTTTCCAAGGAGACGAAAGACCTTCTGGTGGCTACCACGCCTCCTTATGAAACCGGGGTGAGCAGCACTACGGTCAATGCAGGAAACGTTCACAACCACGGGTTTGAATTTGACCTGGGTTTTACCGGAAGAATCGGTGACTTCAACTACAACATCAGGGGGAACCTTTCCACCATCACCAACAAGGTAACCTACCTGGATCCTTCCATCAGCCGCATATCGGGTGGCAGTTACCATACCTACTCGGGGCTTACGGCTTTTGAAGTAGGCTATCCCGTTTGGTACATGCGCGGGTACCAGCTGGATCACATTGATTCTAAGACAGGAGATCCCGTCTTTGTGGACAATAACGGAGACGGGCTCATAAACGACGATGATAAAGTCATGATAGGGAGTGCATTACCTGATTTCACTTATGGGATAACCCTGAATATGTCCTGGAAGGGACTCGATTTGACTCTCTTTGGAACGGGATCACAGGGGAATGATATTTTCTCACTGCTTAACCGGGTTGACCGCCCGCAGGGAAACAAACTGGCTTTATTTTATCAGGAACGCTGGACTTCTTCCAACACAAATGCCAGGTATCCCCGCCCCGGTGGAGGTGACCAGGACAAATTCTGGACCTCGGACGCCAATGTTTTTGACGGATCTTATTTTAAAATCAAGCAGATACAGCTTGGTTATTCCCTGCCGCACAAATGGATGCGCAAGATAGCCGTCAATTCGTTGCGCTTTTATGTTTCTCTGGACGACTGGTTCTGTTTCACCACGTATCCGGGTATGGATCCCGAGGCAGCGTCCTATGGGTCCACTTATGGTATGGGCCTGGATAAAGGGGCATATCCCCTTTCCAAGAAGACTATGTTCGGTTTAAACATCACTTTTTAAAAGAATACAGCCATGAAAAAATATGTTATCACCTTGATTTTTGGACTGCTGCTACTCAATTCATGTGCTGAACGCCTGAATATTGAACAGTGGGGGGTTCTTTCTGAAGATACTTTCTACCAGACAGATGAACAGGCTACAGAAGCTATTACTGCCGTATATAGCACCTGGAGGGGTCAGTATTTCAACTGGTTCTACCTGAAAAACATGTTGTCCGATGACACTTATTGTGGAGGTGGGGGCCGTGGAGACAACAGCAACTTTGAAATGATCAACGAATACCGGTTCAGCACTGCCAGCACGGTGGTTAGCGGGGCTTTCAGCGGATTTTACAGTATAATTTACATGTCCAACCTGATCGTCGACCGTGTGAAACCTGATACAGATATTAAAGCCAGGGTCGTAGGCGAAGCCAAGGCTGCACGTGCTTGGGCCATGACCGAGCTCATTTCACTCTGGGGGGCTGTACCTTTTGCCGACCATGTGCTCGGTGCCGATGAATACCAGTTGCCCAACGGGGATATTCCCACCATGTGGGCCTGGGTAGAGCAGAACCTGACAGAAGCTGCAGCCGTTCTCCCCTCAAAAAGCGGGATTAACGGGCAGCAAGCCATTGGGGCACGGCTGACTAAGGAAGCTGCACTGGCCTTTTTGGGAAAAGCCCAGATCTTCCAGGAGAAATATGCCGAAGCCGCTACCAGCCTTAAATCGGTGATCAATTCCAACAAATATGATCTGGTAGCTGATTTTAGCCAATTGTTGCGTTCGGCAAACGATTTCGGACCTGAAAATATTTTTGAATCCAATGCCATAAACGATCCGGACAATGCCTGGAGCCAGGGAACCATGCTCTTCTCACTGATGATCAACTGGCGTTCAGATCATCTTACAGGAATGCCTGAAGGGATATGGAATACGGGATGGGGATTTTTTAATCCCACCAAATCGCTTTATGAGGCTTTTGTGGCAATGGAAGGTCCTGAAGGATACCGTCTTACCAATACCATGAAAACCCGTGAACAGATGGGGGGCGGATGGGCTTTCAACTGGGAAACATTTCAAATGGTCTATGTCCCTATTCAGATCACAACCCCTCTTTATGGCAATGAGGGATTCATGCAATGGAAACACCGTTTTCCTTCAGATGAAGTAGTAACCAATTCCTGGGGTTACTCCAGCTATAATAATTTTCGATGGATGCGTTATGCCGAAGTATTGTTGCTTGCCGCAGAAGCCTGCCTGTTGTCCGGAGACCAGGCTTCTGCCCTGAACTATATTAACCAGGTTCGCGCCAGAGCTCACCTGGAATCCCTTGGAAGCCTGACCCTGGAAGACATTAAGAAGGAAAAGCGGCTTGAACTGTGCTTTGAATGCACCCGTTACCAGGACCTGGTACGATGGGGTGATGCGTCATCAGTGTTGGCGCAACAGGGTAAGATAATTCCGGCCTTGCATAATGACGGAAAAGTAACCGTTGCCGTGACCAATACCGATTTTGGATTCAAGAGCGGGAAACACGAATTACTGCCTTTCCCCGAGCATGAAATGAATGTAAACAAAAACCTGGTGCAAAATCCCGGATGGTAACACAAATACCAGTACATTCACGGAAAATTCAAAAAACGTATTTATGAGTAAGAAAATTGTAACTCTGACACTGGCCTGCCTGTTGTGCCACTCTGTGCTAACGGCACAACAGGCTCTTTTTTGGGGAGGCCCCCAAATAACCTCTCCAGAGGTGAATCCGGATAATTCCGTGACTTTCCGTCTTCTGGCTCCCGATGCCAAAGAAGTTAAGCTTACCGGAGACTTTTTACCCCCGCAGGGATGGATACCCGGAAGCGAGCCCATGACCAGGGATGAAAAAGGAGTATGGTTCTATACCACAAAACCTTTGGAATCGGATTTGTACGGGTATGCTTTCCTGGTAGACGGCCTGCGTATGATGGATCCCAATAATGTGCACCAGATCAGGGATGTGGCTACTGTGACCAACATAGTGATCACGCCGGGGGGCCAGGGCGATCTGTATTCGGTACAGAATGTGCCTCACGGTACGGTGACACGTACCTGGTATGAAAGTCCGTCCAACAAATATGTACAGAAACGCAGGATAACCATTTATACGCCGCCGGGGTATGAACAAGGCAAAGGGAAATATCCTGTTTTCTACCTGCTGCACGGCATGGGCGGGGACGAAGAGGCCTGGATCAACCTGGGAAGAACGTCACAGATCATGGACAACCTCATAGCAGCAGGAAAAGCAGAGCCAATGATCGTGGTAATGACCAACGGGAATGTGGTCCAGGAAGCCGCCCCGGGCGAATCTTC
Organism: Bacteroidetes bacterium ADurb.Bin013; assembly: GCA_002071385.1. Classification (GTDB taxonomy): domain Bacteria; phylum Bacteroidota; class Bacteroidia; order Bacteroidales; family UBA932; genus DMER64. The sequence continues at coordinate 27,630 of MWFB01000016.1, read as the reverse complement.
CCTGGGATTGTACAAGCCCACCATGCAACTTGACGGTACCATGGACGGACAGTTTGAAGTTTCATTTGCGGATGTGATCCGTTTTGTGGAATCGAAATACCGGGTCATTCCCAAGAAAAATGCCCGGGCCATAGCCGGATTGTCCATGGGGGGATACCACACGTTGCATATTTCACGGTATTATCCCAATACGTTCGGGTATATAGGACTGTTCTCGGCAGCCATCATGCCTGATCAAAGCCACGCGGACAGCCCCGTTTACCGGGATGTGGAAGGGACACTGAAAAAACAGCATGAAAACGGCTACAGTCTGTACTGGATAGGTATAGGGAAGGAAGATTTTCTCTATAAAGCAAACACGGAATACCGTGAATTGCTGGACCGTATAAACATGGAATATGTTTACCGGGAAAGCGAAGGGGGACATACCTGGACCAACTGGAGGGTGTACCTTTCTGAATTCGCTCCTTTGCTGTTTAAATAGCTAATTGTTTCCAAAATTTAAAAGGATGAAAAAATATTTGAAAGTATGTTTACTTGCAGCCTTATTGCTGCCGTTGGCAGGCTGTGGAGACAGTAAACAGCCTACCGTATATATTGACGGTGTTCCGCAATTGAATCCCGACAACATAGAAGAGATTATTCAGGCCATGACCACCGATGAAAAAGTTTCCCTGCTCGTAGGAACGGGGATGGCCGGTTTTACAGGGGACAATCCCGTTGTGGGTGAAACCCGCAATCTGGTTCCGGGAGCAGCAGGAACGACCTGGCCCATTCCCCGTCTGGGGATCCCGGCCATAGTCCTTGCAGACGGTCCTGCAGGACTTCGCATCGCACCGCTGCGTGAAGGAGATGAAAACACCTATTATTGCACAGCCTTTCCCATTGCCACCCAGCTGGCTTCTTCTTGGGATCTTGAGTTGGTGGAACTGGTTGGCCAAAACATGGGTGCCGAGGTATTGGAATACGGATGCGACATTATCCTGGGACCCGGGATGAATCTGCACCGGAATCCTTTATGCGGCAGAAATTTTGAGTACTATTCAGAAGATCCTTTTGTTACAGGAAAAATGGCAGCTGCCATGGTAAGGGGGATCCAGTCCAACGGGGTGGGCACCTCGGTAAAACATTTTGCCGTGAACAACCAGGAAACCAACCGCATGGGCAATGATGCCCGTTTGGGCACCAGGGCACTCCGGGAATTGTACCTCAAAGGATTTGAGATTGTTGTCAAAGAATCAAATCCCCGTACCATAATGTCTTCCTATAACAAGATCAACGGCACTTATGCCTCGCAAAGCCGGGATTTTTTAACTACCATTACCCGTGACGAATGGGGATTCCAGGGTACGGTCATAACGGATTGGTTCGGAGGTATAGATGCCCCTGCCCAGATACATGCAGGCAATGATCTGCTGATGCCCGGAAGGCTCAATCAGAAAGAAGACATCCTGAAAGCCCTTGAGGATGGCTCCCTGCAGGAAGAATTTGTAGATACAAGTGTCAGGCGCATATTGGAACTGATTGTCGTTTCTCCCCGTTTCAAGGGGTATCCTTACAGCAACAAACCGGATCTGGAAGTCCATGCTCAGGTTACCCGTCAGGCAGGAGCTGAAGGTATGGTCTTGCTGAAAAACTCAGAATCCCTGCTTCCGTTGGCCGAAAATGTTCGTAAGGTAGCCGCTTTCGGGAACACCTCCTATGCTTTTATTGCAGGGGGGACTGGCAGTGGTGATGTAAACGAAGCATATACGGTTTCTTTGGTGGAAGGACTGGAAAATGCCGGTTTTGAGCTGCATCAGGATCTGAAAAAAGAATACCTGGATTATCGCGGCAAAGAAATTGAAAAACGCGAAAAGACCCGTTCCCGGGATATGTTGAGTGCATTTATGCCTAAAAAGCCATTGGAAGAATACCTTCCTTCTGAAAAAATGATCCGGAGAATGGCTCAGGAAAACGATATTGCCTTTATTACCATAGGCCGTAATTCCGGAGAATTTTTGGACCGTCGTCTTGAAGATGATTTCCTGCTCACCCTGGCCGAAAAGGAAATGCTGGGCAAAGTGTCTGAAATCTTTCACCAGGAGGGGAAAAAAGTGGTCGTTATCCTGAACATTGGCGGTGTAATTGAGACCTCCCTTTGGAAAGATCTGCCCGATGCCATACTTCTGGCATGGCAGGGAGGACAGGAAGGCGGCAATGCAGTGGCTGATGTCCTTTCCGGGAAAGTAACCCCGTCGGGTAAATTGACCATGACATTTCCCATTGCCTGGGAAGATCATCCCTCTTCGGCGAACTTTCCCACAGGCAACGAATACCAAACAGGAGCTCCCCTGATGGCACTCATGCAAAACGGGACTACTGAACCGGAAAGAGACCCCATAGCCAATGTTGATTATACTGAATACAAAGAAGATATATTTGTCGGGTATCGTGCTTTTGAACATAACGGAACAGAAGTATCCTATCCTTTCGGTTACGGACTTTCGTATACAACCTTCCAATACGGAGAGCCGGAAATTTCGGTCCACCGGGGAATTTACACGGTAAGTCTTGATGTTACCAACACAGGCAGCTTTCCCGGAAAAGAAGCCGTACAACTCTATGTGGCTGCTCCAGGGAAAGATATGGTCAAACCCGGGAAAGAACTGAAAGCTTTTGCCAAAACAGGGTTGTTGGGACCCGGAAAAACCGAACGGGTGGAAATGGTTTTTACAACATATGATCTTGCCTCCTTCGACCAGGAACGTTCGGGTTGGGTAACCGAACCCGGCACCTATAAGATACGTTTGGGAGCTTCTTCTGACGACATCCGATCTGAAGCCTCAATTTCTGTGAAAAAGGAAATTTTCAAAGCCGTTAACAATGTGTTAACCCCACAGATCTGATTATTTACCAATAAACTGTTTATATTATGGAAAACCACCTCGTACGGGGTGGTTTTTTCCTGTTAAATTGTAAATTTGGATTATGAAAATTACAATCACTTTTGCAGCATTGTTGGCTTGTCTGCCAATGGTTGCACAGGAAAAAGCCGTAATTGACCTGCAACCGCAGAAAGACACATGGCGCATAGAAAAAGAAATCTACGGACATTTTGCAGAGCACCTGGGGACATGTATTTACGGGGGACTCTGGGTCGGCCCCGATTCCCCTATTCCCAACACACAGGGATACCGTAACGATGTGCTGGATGCCCTGAAAAAACTGCAGATCCCGGTCCTGCGCTGGCCCGGAGGTTGTTTTGCCGATGAATACCACTGGCGAGACGGGATAGGTCCGCGGCAGCTGAGACCCAAAATGATCAATACGCACTGGGGTGGCACGGTAGAGGATAACAGCTTTGGCACCCATGAATTCCTTAACCTCTGTGAGTTATTGGATTGTGAGCCGTATGTGAGCGTGAACCTGGGCAGCGGAACAGTAGAAGAAATAGCCGATTGGGTGGAATACATGACTTCCCCGGCCGACAGTCCCCTGGCCAATCTGCGACGGGAAAACGGACGGGACAAACCCTGGAAGGTTAAATATTTAGGCGTGGGAAATGAAAGCTGGGGTTGCGGAGGCAATATGCGTCCCGAGTTTTATGCCGATCTATATCGCAGGTATGCCACCTATTGCCGGAATTTCGGGGACAACCGTTTATTCAAAGTTGCCGTGGGACCCAGTGATTTTGACGTTAACTGGACAGAGGTGATGATGGAAAGAATAGGATGGCGGATGAACGGGCTTTCGGTTCATTTTTACACGGTTTATGATTGGAATGCCAAAGGCTCCGCCACAAAGTTCACTCCCGACGATTATTACTGGACGCTGGGGAAATGCATGGATATAGACAATGTGATAAAGTCTCACAGTGCCATCATGGACCGGACCGACCCCGAAAAACAGATTGCGCTTATGGTAGACGAATGGGGAGCCTGGTGGGATGAAGAACCCGGAACTGTACGGGGGCATCTGTACCAGCAGAATACTATGCGCGATGCTTTTGTGGCAGCTCTTTCGCTGATGGTTTTCCACCGCCATGCAGACAGGGTGAAAATGGCCAACATAGCCCAGCTGGCCAATGTACTCCAGGCGATGGTTCTGACCAGAGACGACAAAATGGTCCTTACTCCCACCTATCATGTGTTTGAAATGTTCAAAGTGCATCAGGGCGCTTTTCATGTGCCGATGGATGTGAAGACTTCGGATATTGTCACTGAAGAAAACAAAGTGATTCAGACGGTATATGCCACTGCTTCTGTCAATGAAGAAGGCGTGATGCACATCTCTCTGGCCAACGTAAGCCTGGACAGGTCGTATGAGGTCACGATCCATTTGAACGGAGCGGAATGCAGGGACATATCAGGAAGAATCCTGACATCTGCCAGGATCACGGATTATAACGACTTTGATCACCCTGATACAGTCAGGCCTGTTTCCTTTACCGGGGTGAAACATGGTGAAAATTCACTCATACTGACAATACCTGCCAAATCCATTATTGCGCTTGAGTTTTGAAAAGAAATCCTTACTTTTGACACGTTTCGTTAAAAAAACGCACAATTAATTACTCATAATCGTTCTTATATGACAACAAAGAAAAAAAGCTATGCCCTGCCAATCATCATGATGATTGTACTGTTCGGGATGATCTCATTTGTGACCAATCTGGCAGCACCCATGGGTCAGGTATTGAAAGAACAATTCAATGTTTCTAATTTCCAGGGGTTGCTGGGTAATGCAGCCAATTTCATTGCCTATGCCGTGATGGGAATACCCGGCGGTATGATGTTACAGCGCATAGGATACAAAAAAACGGCACTCATTGCCATTGCCATTGGCTTTCTGGGTGTTCTCATTCAGTTTCTCTCTGGTCATTCACCCGAAAGCGCAGCATTCAGTGTATATCTTTTAGGCGCATTTGTTGCCGGTTTTTCAATGTGCCTGCTCAATACGGTTGTGAATCCCATGCTCAACACACTGGGCGGAGGCGGAAATAAAGGCAACCAGCTCATCCAGGTCGGAGGCTCTTTCAATTCCCTTATGGCAACGCTGACTCCTGCCCTGGTGGGTATTCTGATTGGTGAGGCAGCCAAAGCCAACATCAAGGATGTATTTCCCGTATTATACATTGCCATGGGTGTATTTGCCCTGGTATTTGTTGTGCTTTTGGCAGTAAAGATTCCGGAACCCCATGTGGCCGAAAGCAAGGAATCCTTGGGTAAACTGATGGCAGGAGCCTTGAAATACAGGCATTTCATTTTGGGTGCCATAGCCATTTTTGTCTACGTGGGTGTAGAAGTAGGAACACCGGGCATCATGATCTACTGGCTCTCAGACACCCCGGAAGTCGGGAAAACCATTGCCGGTTTCGTGGCAGGAACTTACTGGTTCCTGATGCTGATAGGCCGTCTGATTGGGGCATCGGTAGGCAATAAGGTTTCCAGCAAAGCCATGCTTGCTTCCACTTCACTGGTGGGATTGGGGCTGATTCTTCTGGCCTTATTCTCTTCTACTTCCACCATGGTGACATTACCGGTGCTGCAGCGTTCAGCCATTGGTGGCCTTTCCTTCGGGATGGCCGATGTGCCCATCAATGCCATGTATATTGTGCTGGTGGGTCTGTGTACTTCCATCATGTGGGGCAGCATCTTCAACCTGGCTGTCGAAGGGTTGGGCAAATATACGGCTGCCGCTTCGGGCCTTTTCATGGTATTGGTTTGCGGCGGAGGCATCCTGCCTGCTTTCCAGGGATTTGTTGCTGACAAGGCAGGCTTTATTCCCAGTTACTGGGTGGTCGCAATTGGCCTGGCCTATATGCTGTTCTATGCCCTTGCAGGATCAAAGATTGTTAATAAGGAAATCCAAAAACAATAAATCATGGTAAAACCTTACGTAATCGGCATTGACATTGGAGGTCAGAGCACAAAACTGGGCGTTGTGGATGCCCGCGGAAATATCATTATCCAGGATACTTTCGATACCCGGGATATCACCACCCTGAAAGGCTACATGGATGAACTGGAAAAGAGCCTTACCCGCATGATAGCCGTACCGGAGATAGGCGGTAAGGAAAAGATCAAGGGCATCGGCATTGGAGCCCCTAATGGCAACTATTATAAGGGGACCATTGAAGCCGCCCCCAACCTGAAATGGGCAAAAGACAAACAAGGCAATCCCAAAGTGATCCACTTGAAGAATAATGTGGAAGAAGCCATGGGTTTGCCTGCAGTTGTCACCAACGATGCCAATGCGGCAGCCCAGGGAGAAATGATCTATGGGGCAGCCAAAGGCATGAAGAATTTCATCGAGATCACCCTGGGTACAGGAGTAGGCAGCGGCATTGTGATAGACGGCAAGGTGGTATACGGACACGATGGCTTTGCAGGCGAACTGGGGCATACCACATCCATCCGCCGCACTGGCCGTCTGTGCAACTGCGGCAAGGTGGGTTGCCTGGAATCCTACGCTTCGGCCATAGGCGTTGCCAGGACGGCCCGGGAACTGCTGGAAATGGACCCCAAACGTCCGAGCTCTCTCAGGAATATGCCGGCAGATGATATTACTTCCAGAGATGTTGCCGAGGCTGCTTCCAAAGGAGACGCTTTGTCCATTGAAGTATTCAATTATACGGGAAGGATCCTGGGAGAAGCCTTTGCCGATTTCGTGGCTTTCAGTGCACCGGAAGCCATAGTAATTTTCGGAGGCCTTGCACAGGCCGGTGACCTGATATTCAAGCCCACCATCGATGCCATGGAAGATAACCTGCTGTCTATCTGGAAAGGGAAGGTGAAGGTAATTCCCTCGCAGCTGCCCGGATCCGAGGCAGCCATCCTGGGCTCGGCAGCCCTTGCCTGGGAATTATAAATGGTGGCAGTATGGAGATAGATATTGTACAACAACAATTCAGAGAAAAATTCGGTGACGCTCCCTCAAGGGTGTATGCTTCCCCCGGCAGGGTGAACCTGATTGGAGAACACACCGATTACAACGGGAGCTTTGTCTTTCCCGGAGCCATAGACAAGGGAATGGTTGCCGTGATCCGCGCCAACGGGACAAAAAAGGTACGTGCCTGGTCGGTGGATCTGCAGGATCATGCCGGGTTCACCATGGATGAAACTGATCTTCCGGCCGCATCCTGGGCCAGGTATATCTTTGGGGTATGCCGTGAGATCATCAAAAGGGGCGGGTCACCCGGAGGATTTGATACCGCTTTTGCCGGAGACGTTCCCCTGGGAGCCGGCATGTCCTCGTCCGCAGCCCTGGAAAGTACCTATGCCTATGCATTGAATGATATGTTTTCCCTGGGTATAGACAGGATGGAACTGGCCCGCATCGGTCAGTCTACCGAACACAATTATGTAGGGGTGAAGTGCGGCATCATGGACCAGTTCATTTCACTTTTTGGGAAAAAAGGGAATCTCATCCGTCTGGACACGCGGAACATGGAATACAAGTATTTCCCGTTCCATCCCCAGGGTTACCGCCTGGTGTTGCTGGATACCGTGGTGAAGCACGAACTGGCATCCTCGGCTTACAACAAGCGCCGCGAATCCTGTGAACGTGTAGCGCGGCTGGTCCGTGATTCGGGGTATCCCCACGTGGAATTCCTCAGGGACGTCACTATGGACATGCTCCTGGAGGTGAAAGACCGGACAACAAAAGAAGATTTCATGCGGGCCAAATATGTGGTGGAAGAGACAGAACGGGTGCTTGTTGTGAGTGATGCCCTGGAAAGGGACGATTATGAAACGGTGGGCAGGATGATGTACCTGACCCATTACGGCATGAGGGATCTGTACGAAGTCAGCTGTGAGGAACTCGATTTTCTCAACGATGTGGCCAAGGCATGCGGAGTGACCGGCTCACGGGTGATGGGAGGAGGATTCGGAGGGTGCACCATCAACCTTGTGAAGGATCATTTGTACGAAGGATTCCTTGCCCGGGCAAAAGAGCAATTTGCCCGTAAATTCGGTCATCAGCCCAAAGTGTATGATGTGGTGATCGATGACGGGGCACGCCGGATTTCCTAAGACAGAATTTCCGGGCTGTCAATGTCCAGGAAGACATGGGCATTGCCGACCAGCTCCAGGAAGCGGAAGAAGTCTGTTTTTGATATGACTGCCGTATACCGGTTGTCATTGGGATGAAAACTGATTTCTTCCGCTTCTTTCAGTTTATTGTCGATAAAAAGGACAACATGATTTTCCATGTCATTCAGCAGGCCGAAAGGCGAAACCGAACCAGGTTCAACACCCAGGTAGCGCATCATCCGCTGGGGTGATGCGAAAGTGAGTTTGCCCTGCCGGAGCATTTTCTCTATACGGTGGATGGGCAAATCCCTTTTCCAGTCGAAAACCACCAGGTAATGACGGTTTCCCTTATGATTCCTGAAGAAGAGATTTTTACAGTGTTGGGCTTCAATGTCTTTCCAGTAAGCCATGGCTTCTGCCGCCGTGGGCAGGGGCGGATGAGTGTATAACCGGTACGCAATATTCCAGTCTTCCAGCTGTTTCAGAACTTTGTCCTTACGGTTTTCCATGATGCAAAAATACTTATATTTGCCCAATGAACATAAGAAAAGCCACCATAAAAGATGCCGATGTACTGGCGGCGAACCAGGTACACATGGCACTTGAGTCGGAAAACATCATACTGGATCACCAGACGGTCCTGGTGGGAACCTGTGCTTACCTGGAAGATGAAAACCGGGGGACTGCCTACATCGCGGAAATCAAGGGAGAGGTAGCAGCCTCGTTGCTCGTTACCAGGGAATGGAGTGACTGGCGCAATGCCTGGATATGGTGGATACAAAGCGTATACACTGTTCCCAAATTCCGCAGGATGGGTATCTACAAGGCACTCTACAACCATTTGCAGGAACTGGTCAAAAAATCTGAAGATGTGATCGGTATTCGCCTGTATGTGGCCAGGAACAATCCCCGGGCAATAGAAACATACCGAAGGCTGGGCATGACCGACGAACATTACACCACCTTTGAGTGGCTCAGGGACCCGGACACGTTCAAACCCGCAGAATGAAATATTTCGGATTCTTTATTTCCCTGCTCCTGGTCATCTATGGCCTGGGTAACTTTTATGTGCTTTACCGGGGTTATCAATGGTCACCCTTACACGGACCCTGTCTGAAATGGGCATTCATTATCTGGGGCATTGTCATGATGCTCTCTTTACCCCTGATGAACATGTTTTCCCTTCCCTGCCCCCGGCTGCAGGCCTTTTGGATGACCATTTCCTACTCATGGCTTGTCTTTGTCCTCTATGCCCTTATGCTGGTATTGATTGCCGATTTGACCGGGGGCCTGTTCCGGTTATTCCATTTCCGTGATATGATCTCGGGAACGGGGCGTTCCATTCTGTGGTTTTCCGTTCTGGCCCTTTTGCTGGGTTTGTTGCTGGCCGGGAATTTCAGGTACAGGCATTTTACCCGCAAAGAAATGCATGTTGGTTTGCCCGGCTCCGTCAAAATGTTGGCCATCAGCGATCTGCATCTGGGTTTGTTAACGGATAACTCGCGGTTGGAGCAATTCGTCGGGGCCATCAACAAGGAAAAACCGGATGTAATCCTGGTAGTGGGGGACTTGATTGACCGCTCCTTGGAGCAGGTGAGGGAGCAGGACATGGGTTCCCTCCTGCAGAAGCTGGAAGCGCCCATGGGAATCTATGCCGTGCCTGGTAACCATGAATTTTATGCCAAGGAGGATGAGGCGCTCCAATGGATTGCCGAACAGGGGATCGTGGTCTTGAGGGATTCGGTTGTCCGGATCCCCGGCGTGGCTTACATCCTGGGCAGGGAAGACCACTCGGTGGCAGGAAGGAAAACACTCCTCCAGGTGTGGGAAAACTCGGCTTTTGGCTCCCTGGAAAGGGATTTACCCCTGATTGTTCTGGACCACCAGCCTTTGGGAATTGCCGAGGCTGTTGAATACGGGGTGGACTTCCAGCTCTCCGGACATACTCACGCTGGTCAGCTGTGGCCTGTTTCCCTGCTGGTCCGGAAGGTGAACGATCTTTTTTATGGAGAATACACCCGCGGAAAAACCCGGTTTTATGTCACATCGGGGCTGGGTATCTGGGGCCCGCCATTCCGCATCGGGGTGCCTCGCAGTGAATATGTGGTAATCCGGTAACAAGTGGTAATCCGGTAACAAGTGGTGATCCGGTAACAAGTGGTGATCCGGTAACAGGTGGTGATCCGGTAACAGGTGGTGATCCGGTAACAAGTGGTGATCCGGTAACAGGTGGTGATCCGGTAACAGGTGGTGACCGGCATAAAGAAGATGGTTACCGGAAAAGGGGGACGATCCCGACAGAGAGTGTGTAATTGATCCCGGGCATGGGTCTTGCCAGGACGGTTTCATAGGCTTCGTTGAAGAGGTTTCTAACGATTGCCTTCACATGCAGGACTGCATGGTTTAGCCGGATACTTTTTTCCAGAGCAATGTCATTCATGAAATAGGGGCCCAAAACTCCCAGCTGTGTGCGCGTCATGTTGCTCGAGGTGGTATAACGCTCGCTGTAATAAGTCCAGTCGTAGGTAAAGGTCCACTCCTTCCAGCTGACCCTCCCTGTAAAGGCGGCAGAAAACTCCGGAATATAGACCAGTTGTTTTCCGATGGCCCCGTCTGCCCAGCTAACGGGATCCCCCAGGTTCAGGGACCTGGTCCAGGAGAAATTGCCGTTTCCTCCAATTTCCCAGTCATGGCCCGGTATGATTTCCAGGGAACCCCTGCATTCGATCCCGTAACTTTTCACCTGTTTGACATTCACCGGAGACCAGAATCCCTTGAATGTAGGCAGCCAGGCAATCCAGTTGCTGATACGGGAGTAAAAACCGGTGACGTTCCCGCTCCAACGGAACAGTCTGCCCTGGTGCTGTGCAGACAACCCTCCGTCAAAACTTATGCCTTCTTCCGGCTTGAGCAGGGGATTGCCGCCCGGCATGAAATACAGGTCATTGAGCGTGGGATAGCGATAGTTCCTTGCGGCCGATGCCTTGAGTGTCACCTGTCCCTTGCGCGATACCAGGAATTCTGCAAAAAAAGAAGGAATGGGCGGTGTCAGTTCTTTTCCATACAGGTCTTCCCGCAGGCTGACAGACAGGCCGAGCCTTTCTGTGGGACGGTATCTGGCAGCCACAAAGGCCGACATTTCCAGGCGCGCCTGCTGGTAACCCAGCAGAGACTGCTCTCCTTCCACCGAGATCACGGCCTTGTCTGTGCTTGTCACAAAATGCTGGTTCAATGAAATGTCAGCCGAGAACATCCATTTCTTCAGATACCATTCTCCTTCTACGTCAGCGGACAGGGAATGCACATTACTCTGTGAATGCACCATGATGGCCCGTTCCCCGTTGCCAAGGTCACGGTCGTATTGATAAAGCATGTCGGTATAGGTGTAGCCGGTATGCACTTCCAGCTTGCTGTTGCCCGATATCTTGCGCCATCCGGCAGTTGCCCTGAAGGTGTTGTCCTTCTGGTTGTTCGCCACACCTGCGTTTTCCTTGTAATCTACGTTCAGCAGGGGAATGCCGCGATCCGTGCGGGCATACCAGGCCGATATGTTCCATGTTCCGTTGCTCCGGCCGGTAAGGTAAAAGTCCTGCAAAACATGAAAATCCATGAAAGACCCGTTTTTATTGCGCTCAACGGGATATTCGTACCCGCTCACATTGCCCTGGTCATCGTAAAAGAAATGTTTTTTTCTATAGTTTATGTATTTGTAGTCATTTCTGGAGGATACAAAATAGACCCGGGTCGAGGCGCTCCATGTTGGTTTTTTGACGGTGAAGTGCAGGAACTCATCAAAAGTCAGGAAGCTGCCCGCTCCCTGGATGAAACTGAGGGAAATCCCATCCTGTTGCGGAATCGCACTGGAAAGGGCTATAGCTCCGCCCAGTCCGCCCGAGGATATTGTCACTGACCCGGGCCCATGATAAAGATCGGCCTTGTCAACGAAATAGGAGGGAATGGTTGAAAAATCCACCATCCCCAGCATGGGAGAATTGATCTTCATCCCATTCCATGTGACCTGTGTATGGGACGGGGAGGTGCCCCTGAAAGATGCGGTGGACAGGGTGGCCCGTCCGTAGTGCTTAATGAACAGCGTACTGGTCCGCGTCAGTACCTGTGCCAGGGATCCTGTGATATCATTGCGCAGCTCCAATGAATCCAGAGAGGTCTTTTGCACCCCCATGTCCCGGAGCCTTGCCCGGGCTGTTATGCGGATGGAATCCAGTTGGCGCACTTCAACCGAATCCTGCGCATGGGTAGTGAAACCGGACAGGAGCATCATGAAGGCCGGGATCAAAAACCTCCTCATTTGATAAGATTATAATCACTGATAGAGCAAATCTCGGTTGATATTTCTCCCAGCCATGCTGATTTCCCCTGCACCCCGGTCTGCACTTTGACAAAATCAATGAAACCCATTTCAACCGGGTCTCCCTTAGGGGTTACGGCATCTGCTATGCGGAACAAATCCTGGTCGTTGTTGTCTGCATAGCCCCAGCCGTATGGAGGACTGATCCATGAACCGCTTTGGGAAAGGTAATTGCATGACTCAAGACACGTGCCCGTAAGGGTGTAATAATCCCTGTCAATCCACAGTGGATAGTAACTGTCCTGGCTGTGGAACGACCCCAGGTAATCTATGGTCCCGGTATTACCTTCATTATCGATCCAGTGTACCGGGCTTTCCGGTTCGCGGGGACGGAAATACGTGACTGCATAATTCCTCCTGGTGCTGCTATTGCTGTGTTCGCTTCCCTTAAGCTCATACCAGGTATCATCCGGCAGGCCGTTTCCGTTGCTGTCCTGCATCACCCATACGATTCCTGGTTCCGAGGAGTTCTCGTATGCGTTTCCCGTTATCTGCAGGTTGTACCCTCCATCATTCACTATACTGTGATCGAAACCCGCGACCAGGTATCCCCCAAAAGCCCCAAGGGATACGAATAAACCTTCTTTCAACCGCTTTTCTGCATACCGTATGGATCCTTCGCGCGTGTTCTCTCCCGAAAATCCTCCCGTTTCCAGCTCGTTGATGAATTGTCCAGGAGCCGGGGTGTATTCCAGGACCGCACTCCAGTGTGCATGGCTTTCCTGGTTGGAAGGACGGTAATACTTGTCCGAGGGCAGGGGCGGATCATCCGTAGTGCCGGTATCACCACTTCCGGGCAAGGTATCCGCCACATTGACCCTGAACAGGATTTCATCCGCTCCGTCTTCATTGACAGCACTGAAAAACACATCATAATTTCCCTCATAGGATGATGTGAAGGTATAGATGCTGTCCCGGCTCACTTCCACCTGGTTAACTTTCCACAGGTATTCTGTATTTTCATTGTTTTCCACTATGGGTCTTATTGTAAGAGAGGTGCCCGTAAGGACGGAATAGCCGTCAACGGGGACGGCCAGGAAGATATGCGGGTGAGCTTTCCTGATGACATTTATCCGTACCTGTTTGCTTACGGTTATGTCAGGTCTTGTCACCTTAAAGGTCAGGAAGTAAGTTCCGGGCTCCTGTGCACTGAAAGTAAAATATTTATCTGTTCCGACTGTTATTCCGTCAAGTTCCCATGTGTAGGAGGCCCCGGTATCATAACTGATCTGCGGCATGATAGCCAGGGTTTGTCCTGTTTTCACCGTGTATTGACCGTCAGGGACATCAAACGTTATCAGAGGGGCAGGCTCATTGTACAATTCCCTTCCCATGTTGCACCCGGCGAGGAGAAACAGGCTAATGCACAGCAGCAGGTTATGTTTTCTGTTCATGTTCATTTGAAACAAAAAGATCCGGGGTTGATTCCAGTGGTAAGTGTGTCCACCGGTTCTCCCCCGGGATTGAAACGGTAGACTTTTCCTGGCTGGACATAGTCCAGGGCATCGGCTACGTATATATCGGATGATACCGGATCAACGGCCAGACCATAATATGGCCTGTCATCCAGCACTATGAATGGCGTATTGCCTGTAGTAGCCTGGTTTATGGCCATACGCCACAGGCTTTTATTCAGGTAATACAGTGTGTCGGAGAACGCGTTGAGGGCAAGATGGGTACGGGCTCCGTCAGCCCGGAGCGGGAAGATCTTTTCAATATTCCTGCTGCGGGCATCTATGCGGTAAAGATTCCCGGCTGCGGCACACCAGATTTTTCCGTTCCTGTCCAGCACCAGGTCAGTCGGCTGGTGACCCACCTCCAGCGAATCTGTTATCCGGTCTGTAGCGGTATCGATGACCAGTATTTTATTATCATAAGACCAGCAGGTTACAAATACATAATTTTCCCATTGGACCATTTTTTCCGTGGAACGGTGCCCGGGGGTGGGAATATGACCCGAGATGCGGAACGCCTGAGGATCAACTATGGTTATTTTCTCCTGGTAAAGGTCTGTCACATACGCTTTTCGTGCATCTATGAAATGAATATACCTGGGTGATATCAATCCCGTAATACTTCCTTTGAGCCGGAACGTGTCCGGGTCAATGACAAAGATCACACCAGAGTTGTTCACCACAATATACCCGTTGTCTCCATAGATTGACATGGATTGGGCTACGTCCCCCAGGTTAATGCCATTGGCCCGAATGAAGACTTCGTTCTCTGTCTTTCCCGATCCTGGTATGTAATAGGTGAGCGAAGCATTGGCATACATGAAGTTACCCTCGTTTATGATAAACATTCCTTCTCCCGCGGGACCGGGCAGGAAAGTCTCTGTCTGCGATGGCCCGTATTTCATGCAAGAGCCCACCGGCAGCATCAAGAGAAGCAGTCCCGCAGTGATCAGGAGGTTAAATCTTTTCATATAAGGAGCGAATATTCACTGAAGATGATATTGTCCATACAAAAGTAAGCAGGCGTGTTCATGCCCCAGGGACCGGAATCGGAGCTCTCCATGCTGAATGTCAGTTTATGGATATTTCCAAGGGAAGACAAATCCACTTTTTGCCAGGTTGTGAGAACCCCTTCTGCTGCGGGTGTCCGGAAGTCGGCCAGGTAACAATCCACCGTTCCTTTTACCTGTCCGTCTTTTCCGTGCCCGGTGAAGGTGAGTTTTAACCAATCCTTGTCCTGGTAGGAGAACATTTTACAGAACATGTCTCCATGCAGCATGGAAAGTGCTGTGTAACTGCTGTTGGTAACGAACAGGGAGTGTATGACCATTTCTTTTTCAGGATCATCGAAAGCTATCTCTGCATCTGTGCCGAGGTAAACCACGGCAAATGTGGACGATTTACTATGACCACCGGTGCCGGTCTCGGAATCCTTGTAAAAAACACTGCACTGGTTCGTAAAACCTGCTGTTTCCATATCGTTCCACCGCGATGGGACAATCCCATTCCAGGTGGTATACGCATATCCGTCATATTCAAATGATTCGAAATCATAACCAAAACGCAATCCGGTAAGCGTGTGCGTATAAGGCACGAAAGACTGGTCATAAAGGTTATCTCCATAGGCTGAACTTGCCAGCGAGACAGCAGGGACATCTTCAAATGTAACCACATAAGGATCCGGCTCTCCCGGAACACACGGCTGGCAGCCCGAAAGAAGTACTGTCAGGCACAATGCACATAAAAAAAATAAATGTTTCATATTCAGGAAAATTAGTTAGTTCTCCGCTAGTCTTACACCGGCAGGTCTTCTGACTCATCCCTTATCTGTCGCCTTCCCGAACCGTTAGGTCAGTGGCAAGATTGACAGATCCTTTGGAACTTCCGTTCCTGGGATTCACAGCAGCGGGAACTGTTGCCGATTTTCACGGCATTCCCTTTTAATCTTCCGGGCCGTTTTCAGGTCCTTCAGAACCGTTGCAATGCAAATATAGGTCGTTTTGGACAATATTGTGCTAATTTTGTGAAGAAATAAAAAAATGCCGTGAAAAAAATCCCTGCTTTATTGATTCTGAATGTCTTGTATTTTTTACTTCCCTTGACTTCAGCGGCCAGGGGCAAATACGTGGTCGACTCCATGGAAAGTGCCATCCTGGGAGAAATGCGTCACTTTGCAGTATATCTTCCCGAAAGCTATGACAATGATACCGTCAGGGAGTATCCGGTCCTTTATTTGTTGCATGGAGGAGGAGGTTCCTGGGGTGACTGGGGCCGCGTTGGGAACATGGTCCGAATAGCGGACCAATTGATGGCCGCCGGGGAGTCCCGGCAGATGATCATTGTCATGCCGGACGCGGGTACGACCCTTATGACTTATTTCAACGGGGGAAGCTGGAATTTTGAGGACCACTTTTTCAATGAATTCATGCCCGTGGTGGAAAACCGTTACAGGATACGTGCAGAAAAAGGATCACGTGCCATTGCCGGCTTGTCCATGGGAGGTCAGGGTTCAGTCATGTACGGATGCCACAGGCCGGACCTTTTCTCGGTTGTTTATGCCATGAGCGCCTACCTGTACAGAATGGAAATTGCCATGTTCAGGGAAGATAATCCTGTGAACAGGGATATCCAGCAAAGGGTAGAGGATCATAATGCCGTGAAATACATTGAAGGGCTTTCCCTGGATGAGGTGTCCCCGTTACGCTCTGTGACCTGGGTCATCGATTGTGGTGACGACGACTTCACTTATGCCGCCAACGTGGAATTCTCCCTTGCCATGAAAGAGAAGGGCATTCCTTTGCAGGTAAGGATATTCGACGGGGCACATTCCTGGGAATACTGGCAGGCAGCCTTTCGCAGGGCACTTCCCTACATCTCGGCAATCCTGTAAATAAGAGGAGTTGCTTCAGCAGGCGGGAGGATGTCGAATCCATCCTTAAGCTCCAGTTTCCATCCGGGAGCCTTGTAAGTGACGAAAGCCGCAGACCAGTCTGTAGAGATCAGACACCCGCCTTCAGTTACCTCCAATATTCCAAAATCCCCGGTAATCCGGATATTGGGGTACAATGTCCCCAGCTGGCCAAGTGACTGCACATTGACAGGGGTGAATCCCATGTTGAATTGCCTTAGGGGAATGGCCAGGACGGTATCCCGGGTAAAAGCATGGATATAGGCATCCCGTAAACGTATTTTTTCCTGCTCCTTTTCGTTTTCTGACGCGACTATGGTGTCGTATCCGTATTGTCTCAGGATAATAGAATCATTGACCGGGGATTCTTCCCCAAAGGTAGGCAGTGCTTTTTCCAACATGTCGGGCAGGGAGGAGTCTTTATTCAGCTCACTCCGCCAGGAAACATCATAACGGTCCAGTAAATAGCCGTATGCCAGTCCCGAATGGTAGGCAAAGGCATATACGAACGATTCGTTGTTCCAGTGACGCTTGCGGCTCTCCAGGATTTGTCGCGCCATACTAACTGCATCATCGCAGCAAAGCTTGTAGGAGGTATATTCGGGAAGACCTTCCAGGATGATAAAAGCGTCTTCATTGAGCCGTGCTTCTGCAGGGAATTCCGACAGGCGGTTGTTCCTGAAATGCAAAGCCTGGCCAACAGCTTGAGCAGCAGATTCGGGGTCTTCTTCCCTGATGGCCGCGTCCAGGGCGTTCCATTCCATCTTAAGCCATATCCTGGCAGAAGTGTTCTCCATGTGTTCACAAAGCCCCAGCCTGGAATCCAGCCCCAATTCCGGTTGCCAGTAATGAAATGTTTCATGGACCAGCAATACGTTCCTTTCAAATTCACTTTCCGGCAGAGGCCAGATTGCCATCACCCATTTCATGCCGCCCAGTTCTGCAGTTGAATTGGCCGGATTCATTTGTTCCGGCAATGTACCGGTCCATATTCCGTCAAGTGGTTGCAGCAGCCCCTGTTCGTCCTTTCTGTCGGCATAGATGACTTTAGTTTCCGGATGCACAAAGAAAGTAGGCGCATACATAGCAGATCCCCAAAGAGCTCCGCCGTCCTTTTGTAAAACGGACTCCAGCGACTTGAAAGAAGAAAGTGCTACAGCTGTTTCTTTAGGCGTTCTCTTGCAGGAATCCGCAGAGAACAGGCATAGTAATAAAGTAAATAGTATAAAACGATTCATACGCTGACTTGTTAATAATCACAAAACTATAAAATAATAGTATATTTGCGCCTCAAATTCAAAACATGGAATCAACCCGCCAAAGAATCGTCCGTTCTGTCAGGGCTGCCGCCCCGGGTGCATTGAAGACTGCATGGTGGCTGGTGAAGATTATGTTTCTGGTTTCATTTTTAATCACCCTGTTGAAGTATCTGGGTGTGATTTCATGGTTGTCCGGACTCCTTACACCCTTTTTCTCGAATTTCGGATTGCCTGGTGAAGCTGCACTGGCTTATGTGTCGGGTTATTTTGTGAACTGCTACTCGGCCATTGCCGTAATGACCTCACTCAACCTGGACGCCAGGGCCATAACAATCCTGGCGGTCATGGTACTTTGTGCTCACAACATGCCCATGGAAACAGCAGTTCAGCGCAAGACCGGAACCTCGGCAATACGTGTGGTTTTTGTAAGGACTTTATGTTCTCTGTTTCTGGGGTGGCTATTAAACAAGGTCATGCCCGGAGAAAATGCCGCATATGTTGCCCCGCCGGCCATTAAGGAACAGATAACCTTCTGGCCATTAATGGGGGACTGGATACTGGATACGCTTAAAATAGCGATACCTATGGTGTTGCTCGTATTCCTGCTGACCATCATACAACGGTTGTTGTCGGAATTTGGAGTAATACGTTATATTGCCAAATTCCTGAGACCGGTGATGTTGTTTTTCGGATTGCCGGCCAAAACAGCGTTTTTATGGATTGTGGCCAATACTTTGGGACTTGCCTACGGGGCTGCTGTTATGATAGATGAAGTGAAGGAGGGAAAAATATCGGTCAGAGATGTGGACCTGCTGAACCACCATATATGTGTTTCCCACAGCAATGTGGAGGATCTTCTCCTGTTTACGGCTATTGGTGGAACGCTGCCATGGATGTTGCTCTCGCGCTGGGCCATGTCGCTGTTTCTTGTGTGGGAAAGAAAACTTGAGCGGCTGATAAAAAAAGTCGGGGCGAAATGACTCGAACATTCGACCCCTTGCACCCCATGCAAGTGCGCTAGCCAACTGCGCCACGCCCCGCTTTTTCAGAGCGACAAAGATACGGTTTTTTTTGAAATTTGTAAATTTATAGGAAAAATAACACTATGGAAACCATTAAATGCCTTATTGCCGGAAGCGGTCCTGCTGGTTACACAGCTGCCATATATGCCGCCAGGGCCAACCTCCAGCCGGTTCTTTATGAGGGAGTGTTGAGAGGCGGACAGTTGACAACCACAACAGAGATCGAGAATTTTCCCGGGTATCCGGAGGGTGTCCAGGGCAGCCAGCTCATGGAAGACATTCGCAAACAGGCTTTGCGATTTGGCACTGATTTCAGGACAGGGATCGTCACTGAAACCAACCTGAGCGAACCTCCTTACCGTATCAGGTTCGATAACGGGACAGAGGTGCTGACACAAGCTTTGATCATTGCTACGGGTGCTACGGCACGCTACCTGGGGCTGGAATCGGAACAGAAATTCAAGGGCATGGGCGTCTCGGCCTGTGCAACATGCGACGGATTCTTTTACAGGGGTAAAGATGTGGCGGTAGTGGGCGGAGGGGATACTGCCTGTGAAGAGGCAATATATCTTTCTGCTTTGTGCCGCAAAGTCTATATGATCATACGGCGCAACGTACTCAGAGCATCCCAGGTGATGCAAAAAAGGGTCCTGTCCACCCCAAACATTGAAATACTCTGGGAGCACCAGACGGCTGAAATACTGGGAGACGACTCAGGTGTCACAGGAGCGCGTCTTGTCCATAAATCCGGTCGTGAGAGAATCATCAATGTACCTGGATTTTTCCTGGCAATCGGGCATCATCCCAATTCAGAGCCTTTCCTGCCCTGGGTGGAAGTCAATCCCGAAGGGTACATCATAACGCAGCCAAAAAGTACGGAAACCAATGTGAAGGGAGTCTTTGCAGCGGGTGACGTGCAGGATTCCAAATACCGGCAGGCGATTACAGCAGCAGCGAGCGGTTGCATGGCGGCTATCGACCTGGAACGTTATATGTCTATGCAATATGGCCTGTAATTTGCTAAACTGTCGTATATTTGCAATTGATGATCTTGATGAAAAAACATTTCTTAACCTTTGTCCTCCTTTTGCTTACGGTTGCACCGGCCTGTGTCAACCAATATGAGGTGTTACTGCGCAGTACAGATTACGACCTGAAATTCAGGAAAGCCATAGAATACTTCGAGGCAAAAAAATATTCAAGATCACAGCCTCTTCTAGATCAGTTGCAAATGGTGTACAGGGGAACGGTCCAGGATGACACATTACAGTATTACCTGGGGCTGAGCAATTACCACCTGAACAATTTTCTGGTTGCCGAAGATAATTTCAAACAGTTTGTAGAAATCTTTCCGCGCAGTCCGTTTACAAAGTCGGCCCGCTTCATGAGACTGGATTGCCTGTATCAAAACACATACCGCTATGAACTGGATCAGCAACCAAGCCGGGTTGCCATTGCTGCCATTGAGGAATTCATCTATGATTATCCCGGAAGCGAATACCAGGAAGTGTGCAGGAAGATGCTCGGGGATCTCTACCAGCGGCTTGACCGCAAGGCGTTTGAATCGGCCCGGCTTTATTATACCATAGAAGATTACAAGGCGGCAACGCATGCGTTCAAGGAGACCCTGAAGGAAAATCCCGAAAGCATGTACCGTGAAGAAATCCTTTATTACATTGTAGCCGCTAATTACCAGTACTCCAACAACAGCCTGCCCGAACTGCAACGGGGGCGTTTCCTCAATGTTATAGATGAGTACTATAATTTTGTCAGCGAATTTCCCGATTCAAAATACCGCAGGGAAGTGGACAACATGTTCCGCAAAGCCCAGCAATTCACAACTAAACAATAATTTTAACACTATATGGAAAGCAAGAAACAACCTATTCCCGATACAACTGTTACCCGAGATCTTTCCAAATTTTCTGAAAAGACAGGTAACATTTATCAGACCGTAATGATCATTGCGCAAAGGGCAAACCAGATTGCCTCAGAGGTCAAGTCAGAATTGAACAGCCGCCTGGAAGAATTTTCAAATTTCACAGATACACTGGAAGAAACGTTTGAAAACCGTGAACAGATAGAGATTTCACGTTATTACGAACGTCAGCCAAAACCCACACTGCTAGCCATTAACGAATTTGAGGAAGGAGAAACATATTACAAAGTGGTTGAAGAACCTAAAGAATAAGTTTGCTTTACTCGCTGAGCATAACCAATTATGCCCTGATCAATATCCTGGATATTGAGTTTTCAGAGGGTCTGACTATCATTACCGGGGAGACCGGTGCTGGTAAATCAATCATATTGGGTGCTCTTTCACTGGTTTTGGGACAAAAGGCCGATGCCGGAATTCTCAGGGACCCTGGCTCCAACGCTGTGGTGGAGGCCTGTTTCAGGATACCCGGTAACGATAATGCCTTAGAACAGCTTTTTTCCGCCGATGAGGTCAATTATTCCGGGGAGCTGATCATTCGGCGCGTGATATACCCTAATGGAAAAAGCCGTTCCTTTGTCAATGACCAGCCTGTCAACGTTGCATTTCTCAGGTCTTTGGGTAATGCCCTGATCGATATTCATTCCCAGCACGAAAGCCTGCTCCTGGCCGATACCGATTATCCGGTCAGGGTAGCCGATGCCTTTGCAGGACAGACACAGCTTGCCGATGAATACCGTAAAAAGCATGCCGAGGTCACTTCCCTTGCCGCCAGGGTACGTACGTTACGTGATGCCTGTGATCAGGCAAAGAATGAAACCGATTACCTGTCTTTCCAATACCAGGAACTGCAGAAGGCCAAACTGTCTCCCGGAGAACAGGAAGAGCTTGAAAAAGAATTAAGCCTGCTGGAACATGCAGCAGAGATCAGGCAATATTTGTTCCAGCTCTCTTCTTTATTGGAAGAAGGTGATTTTCCGGTGCTTACCGGTCTAAAGGAAGCAGTTAGGGTTTCGGCTCAAATAACGGAGAAAAATCCCGGTTTTTCTGATGTCTCTGACCGGATGGAACAAGCCAGGATAGAATTGAAAGACCTTGCCGGAGAATGTGCCCGTTCGCTGCAACAGGTCAGGGTCGATCCCGTCCGTATGGAAGAAGTTTCCGGAAGGCTGGACACCATCTATACCCTGCAGGGTAAACACAACGTTCGGACGGTGGAAGATCTGCTGATACTGGAGAAAGATTTCGGAAGACAACTGGAAGAAACGGTGAACGATACCACGCGCCTGGAGAAGCTTGAAAAAGAACTGGAAGCTGCCATTGCCATCAGGGACCAGCTGGCAACAGACTTGCACAAAGGGAGGATGGCCTGCCTTGACGATCTGTCCCGCCAGTTATGCACCCGGCTTGCCCTTTTGGGCATTCCCGATGCACAGATAGAGTTTGTTATAAGGGAAAAAGCCACCTATGGACTGTTGGGCAACACCGGCATGGAAATTATGTTTTCGGCTAACAGGGATATGATGCCCAGGGAATTGAGCTGCATAGCTTCGGGCGGTGAAATGTCGCGGCTGATGTTATGCATCAAGTCAGTCATAGCACAACACTCGGGATTGAGCACCATAATCTTTGATGAGGTGGACCTGGGTGTTTCCGGCAAGATAGCAGACCGCATGGGAAATATGATATACCAGTTGTCTGAATACATGCAGGTACTGGCCATTACCCATCTGCCCCAGGTCGCTGCCAAGGGGAGCACGCATTACCTGGTCAGAAAGGAGGTTGTGGAACATGTTACTGAAACCAGGGTACTACCCCTGCATGGAGATGAAAGGGTCATGGAAGTGGCCAGAATGTTGAGCGGGTCTGCCATTACCCCCGCAGCCATACAAAATGCCAAAGAGTTGTTAAATAATATATCATGAGAGTACTGATACTGGAAAATTACGATCGTCTTTCTGTCTGGGCAGCCAGGTATATAGCAGAAAAGATCAATACCTACAAACCGACCCATGACAATCCGTTTGTACTGGGGCTTCCTACAGGCTCCTCACCCCTTGGCACCTACAAAGAGCTCATAGCCATGCATAAAGCGGGAAAAGTTTCTTTTAAAAATGTCGTGACCTTCAACATGGATGAATACATGGGCATTCCTAAGGATCATCCACAATCCTACCATTATTTCATGCAGGAAAATTTTTTCAGGCATATTGATATCAATCCCGTGAACACCCACGTTCCTGACGGGAATGCGACAGATCCGGTTGCTGAGTGCAGGAACTACGAAGAGGCCATCAAGCGCACGGGAGGTATACGTCTTTTCATGGGTGGTGTAGGCGTGGACGGGCACATTGCCTTTAATGAACCCGGGTCCTCACTGGCTTCCAGGACCAGAATCAAAACACTGACATCAGAAACCCGGATGGCCAATGCCCGGTTTTTTGACAATGATATGGAGCGCGTGCCAAAAACAGCCCTGACTGTGGGAATCGGAACCATCATGGATGCAGAAGAGGTGCTTATCCTGGTCAGCGGGGAAAACAAGGCAAGGGCTTTGCGTCATGCTGTTGAAGGAGCCGTGTCCCATATGTGGACCATAACGGCGCTTCAGATGCATCCCGGTGCCATCATTGTATGCGACCAGGCTGCTACAGCAGAGTTGAAAGCCGGGACGGTGAGGTATTTTAAGGATATTGAAAAAGACAATCTCTGATCAGGGAAGTAATTCAATGGTGAAATCGGGACGATAGCGTACAACACGGGTTCCTGTATTGGAAAACCCCCCTCCGGCTAAAGTCTTTACAAAGGTAAACCTGTTTTGAAGTAACGGTACGCTTATGTTGCTTATACAATCCTCAAAATCAGGACCGTATTGGAACAGGGCATTTAAAAAGAACAGGGCCACATCATATCCCTGAAAGGAGAATTGTGAAGGCTCTCCATGGAACCGGGAACGGTAGTCTTGTACAAATGCTTTTACCCCTACATCTGAATAATCAACAAAAGCCGTGAGCGGGAGTACAACCTGGAGTTGGTGCAGGGCGGCAAGATCAAGAGTTTCAAAACTACGCCAACGGGAAAACCCGAACAATTCTACCGGTATGTTATCGTAAGCCAGAAGCAGGTGCAGGTTCCTGATGGCGTCAGAGACGAAAGCTTCGTTCAGGGAAGCGATGATGATCTGATTCCTGGGATTTGCACCCAGCAGCTCCCTCAGCACTTCTGTCACTTCTCTTCCCATGAGCACATCGTAGGAGAAGTTCCTGTATTGGATGAGGTTTTTGTCCAGCAATGCCCTGATGCCCGGTGCCACCGTTTCCTCTCCTTCTTCCGATATGACCCATAGTGTTGCATCGTGAGGCTCCAGGTACCTTAGCAATGATTCCTGTTGAGCGGCGAGAGGGGGTTGCACCTGGAAAAAATTAGGATATAGACTGGTCCAGACTTCGGCATTGCTGTCCAGGGGCGATACGATCTTTGTTTCGCTGTTCCTGAAGTAGGCGAGTGTGCTTCCAACCTGGTTTGAGTATACCGGTCCTATTATCAGGTTACTCTGCCCCAGTGAAGATCCCGACAGAAGTTCATCCATGGGCTTTTCGTTCCAGTCAAAGACTTGTAACAAAATTGGCATACCCTGATTTTTCATCCTATCAGCAGCCAGCAGCACACCCTGGTAAAATTCAACAAAACCGGCACCTGCCATGGTGCCTGGGAATGGCAAAATGACCGACACCACGGGTTCCCACGCAGGAGGATGGACGTAGTCCCGGCAGGGAGTTTTCCACTTAACAGGCATTTCATGCTCCTCCTCCACAAGAAGGGTGTCCTGTAAAGGCTCCTCCTCCTGCTCAGCCAATCCTGCATCGGGTACCGGTATGAGCAGTATCTGACCCCTCGAGATCTCTCCTGTCTTCAAGTCGTTCAGCAGGGCAATGTCCTTGGGGTCGACCTTGTATTTTCGTGCGATAGAATACAAGGTCTCCATCCAGCGGACCTTGTGCCGGATAGTATGTTGTTCCTGTGCATACAGGCTGAGGGAGGCAAATAAGAGGAAAATGACGAAAATGTTTCGGATTTTCATAACCGGGCTAACATATTGCGAATACATCCTTCCATGTTGTCGTAGAATGTATCGTCATACACCAGGGGCACAAAAGCCGTGCCTGTAAGGTGTTCGAACAATTCTATATAACGTTCTGATATTGTTTGTATCACTGTATCAGTTAGTTCAGGCATCTTTTGGCCGGGTTGTCCGCTAAACCCTTTTTCCATGAGCCATTCCCGTACAAACTCTTTGGATAACTGTCTGGGAGGCAGGCCTAGAGGGTAATTCCTCTCATAGTCTTCCGCATAGAAATACCGGGACGAGTCAGGGGTATGGATCTCGTCTATCAGGTAGATCTGAGTACCCAGTTTCCCAAATTCATATTTTGTATCAACAAGGATCAAACCTTTTTCTGCAGCCAGCTTCTGCCCTCTTTCAAAGAGGGCCAGGGAGAATGCCTCTATCTTGCGGTAATCTTCTTCGCTCACCAGTCCGCGGCCGATGATTTCCTCTCCTGATATGTCCTGGTCATGTGACCCGATGCCTGCTTTGGTTGTGGGAGTTATGACGGGTGCAGGGAAAGCCTGGTGTTCCCTCATCCCATCCGGAAGCGGGATACCGCACAGGGAGCGTTGGCCGCTTTTGTAGGTACGCCAGGAACTGCCGGTCAGGTATCCCCGTACGATCATTTCCACCGGAAATGGTTCGCATCGGTAACCTACAGTCACCATGGGATGTGGTGAAGCAATCTTCCAGTTGGGAACGATATCATGGGTAGAATCCAGGAACCGCGAAGCTATTGTGTTAAGGATCTGTCCTTTATAAGTGATTCCTTTGGGGAACACAATATCGAAGGCCGAAATCCTGTCGGTTGCTATCATTACCAGGATACGTCCGTCAATGGTATAGACATCCCGGACTTTTCCTATATATAATCCCGTCTGTTTTGCGAAATGAAACTGAGTCGCCGTGACCGATTTCATGGCTGATGCCTATTTTCCGCTTTTTGAGTATTCCCTGTTCAGTCCTTCCACTACATCTTTAGTGATATCCATGGAAGAAACAGCTTCAATGACGGTGTTGCTGGTCCCGTCTGTGGTCAATATCAAATCATAGTTTTTCAGTAAGCGGTATTCGGCAAGGAAAGTCTTGAGGGCGTCCAGGACCCGGTTGAGCATGACTTGATTCTCTTCAGCCAGTTCCACCTGTTTTTGCTGGGCATATTGCTCCAACTCTTGTTGACGGGCGGCAAGCTGGGCTTGCTGTGTCTCGGCCTGGGCTCTTGTTATGAGTCCTTTTTGCACTTTATCTTGGAAATTCGTCACATCGTTCTCAAAGGCACGTCCTTTCTTGTTAAGGTCTTCTTTAACAATGCGGGCTTTTGCAGCAAGGTCAGCCTGGAGTTCAAGGAAAAAATCGTAGGCATTTAGGAGGGAATCAATACGTATATATACGATACTTCCGGAGAGGGTTTCGCTGCCCTGCATATCGTCTTTGTCTGCAACGGGCTTTCCCGTACCTATTCCCGTAAAGTGTAAAACATAGAGTGCGGCAATGGCCAATGCCAGTAAGATAGTAATTATCAGTGATGACTTCTTCATAATGTAAAATATAAGAACTGTAAATATAATTAAAAATTAGAGAGATGCCGTAAATACAGCTGAATGGTGTTCTCCAGACCCAGGTAAATGGATTCACATATGAGAGCATGCCCGATCGAGACCTCCAGCAGACCCGGGATGTTTTTGTTGAAATAGCTTATGTTGGTCAGGTTCAGGTCATGTCCGGCATTCAATCCCAGGGAACAGTCGACCGCTGCCTCTGCTGCGGCAATATATGGTGCAATGGCTTTTTCCCTGTCAGCGTCATACATCCGGGCATAAGCCTCTGTATAGAGCTCCACACGGTCAGTTCCTGTTAGGGCGGCCGCGCGTACCATATCCGGATTGGGATCTACAAACAGGGATGTCCTTATGCCTGCATTCCTGAAAAGGCCTACCCATTCCCTGAGTTCGCTTGCGTGACGTATTGTGTCCCATCCCGCGTTGGAAGTAATGGCATCGTGTGCGTCGGGCACAAGGGTTACCTGATCGGGCCTGACCTCCAATACCAATTGTATGAATGAGGGTATTGGATTTCCTTCAATATTGAACTCTGTGGTTATAATGGGTTTTATGTCCCGTGCATCCTGGTACCGGATATGACGCTCGTCCGGTCTTGGGTGGACAGTAATTCCCTGTGCTCCAAATCGTTCACAATCAATAGCGGCTTTCAGTACATCCGGCATATTTCCACCCCGTGCATTGCGAAGGGTGGCGAATTTATTTATGTTGACACTCAGTTTTGTCATTATTGGTTATCTTTGTTGCAAAAGTAAACCAACTTATCGGCAATACAAATATGAAAGTTGTTTTTTACGGTAAGGATTTGAAAAAGGACTTTCACCTGCCCGAAAGGAAAGACATTTCTTTCCAGATGTTGGGGCAAGACAAGATTTTACCTGCCGGAACCGATCTTCTGGTTACCGTAGGGGGAGATGGTACGTTTCTGGAAGCACTGGAAATAGTCAAGGATTCCGGTGTACCTGTGGCAGGTGTGAATTTTGGAAGGATGGGATTT
>MWFB01000015.1 GCA_002071385.1 Bacteroidetes bacterium ADurb.Bin013 | reverse complement strand
CTACAAAAATCCCGCCTACCAGGATGCCGTCATGGAATTCTACAAGCGTCATCTGTGCCGGATGGATCCCTGGCCAGAAGAGCTTCTGCAATCTATGGAGGGCATGGGAGTGGATGTATATGAGCATATGTGGGGTCCGAGCGAGTTCACCATGACAGGAACGCTTCGGCAGGCAGATGTGACACCGCATCTGTCCCGCCTGTCCCTTCCGGTTTTATTGACCTGTGGCGAGTTTGACGAGGCCCGGCCCCAAACCGTGGCCTTGTACCGGAACCTGATCCCCGGTGCCCGGATGCGCATTTTTGATGGGGCATCGCATTCCCACTTGCTGGAACAGCCGGAAGAGGTACTTCACACCATCTCATCTTTTATCAATTCTGCAGGCAGTTAGCAGAAACGGTGAAACCTCTGCTCGCTGATCCCGCTAAGAACCGGGAGCCCCGGCTTAAAATAAAGGCTTCCGGTTCTTAGTGGGATCAGCAAACAACCTGAAAGGTCCCAGACATTATAATTTGCGCAGCCGGGCGAATTTCAGGAGCAGGGTTTTTGCCCCGCCGAATTCAAACTCAATGACAGCCCGGGTGTTGGGCATTTCGCCTTCCAGGGAAAGGATGCGGCCCCGGCCAAAACGGTCATGTTCAATATACATTCCCACGGTAAGGGACGAGGCATCCGCCGCCTGAAAATCTGCCGGACCCGGGGTACCACCGGGTGTGCTGAATCCTTCCTTACCAGAAGTGCCACCGGGCGCCTTGAAGCTATCCCTGGCCGAAGCTCCTCCGGCCTTGAATCCTTGTCCGCCGGGGCGGTCTGCAGGAGTACTCGCGCCAAATGAGTTGCGCCGGCCGGCCCAGGTGTTTCCGCCTTCAAAACCGGCCCGTCCGCCACCGGACCCGAACTTTCCCTCACGGGATCCGAACTTTCCACCACCGGACCCGAACTTTCCCTCACGGGACCAAGTGCTTCTACCCTCCTGTTCTTCGGTTCCGGAGCCAAATACATCGGGAACCGGCTGGTTAAGGAAACCGGGATCTATCTCACGCAGAAAGCGGCTGGGCGGGTTGGACTCCATGTTGCCCCAGTGCATACGGGTGCGTGAAAAGGAAAGAGTGAGTGATTTCTTGGCCCGGGTCATGGCCACATAAAACAACCGCCTTTCTTCTTCCAGCTCGGTCTGGGTGTTGCTGGACAACAGGGAAGGAAATAATTTCTCTTCCATCCCCACCACATAGATGTGGGAAAACTCCAGGCCTTTGGCCGAATGGACTGTCATCAGGCTCACCCGTTCGTTGTCGGGCTGTTCCTGTCCGTCCATCTGAGTGAGCAGGGTCACGTTCTTCAGGAATCTCTCCAGGGTGGGAGCCGCTTCTCCCGCATCGGGCACACTCACTTCTGTTTCAAGTTCCACACCTTCTGCTGCCATACCACAATAGGCCTGGATGCTGTTGAGCAGTTCTTCCACGTTATTCAATCTGGACATGCCTTCTATGGATTTGTCTTCCCTGAGCATGGGAAGGTAACCCGATAACCGTGCCACTTCCATGGCCACTTGGTAGGCATTGGCTCCTTCTTCCTGCATATTGTACACGGTCTCAATCATTTCTGAAAAAGCTTTCAGGCGTCCGGCTATGTTGCCCCTCAGCCCTGCCGCTTCCAGGTCGCCCTGCCGGATATACCCTATGGAGGACATGCCGGCGAACAGTGCGGCAGTTCCAAGTTTCTGTAGGGACACATCGCCAATGCCTCTTGACGGCGTGACTACTGCCCTGCGAAAGGCTTCTTCGTCATCGGGGTTGACTACCAGGCGCATGTATGCCATCATGTCTTTCACCTCGGCCCTTTCGTAAAAGGAAAATCCACCGTATACCTTATAAGGGATGTTCCTTTTGCGCAGCGCCTCCTCCAGGAGTCTGGACTGCGCATTGGTGCGGTACAGGACGGCGAACTCCCCGTAACCCTCTCGGGATCTGTATACTTTGTCCAGGATGGATGAGACCACCAGGAATGCTTCTTCTGCATCGGTATAGGCACACAGCAAGGCAATCTTTTCCCCGGTCTCGGATTGTGCAAAACATTCTTTGCGCATGCGGCGCGCATTGTGTTTTATGAGGCTGTTGGCAGCATTCACTACGGTCTGGGTGGAGCGGTAATTCTGTTCCAGCCTGTATTCTTTGGCCTCGGGAAAGTCCTTGGAAAAATTCAGGATGTTTTCAATCCTGGCCCCGCGGAATGCATAAATGCTCTGGGCGTCATCACCCACTACGGCTATGTTTCGGTGTTCCCGGGCAAGGGCTGTTATGATCAGGTACTGGGCCAGGTTGGTGTCCTGGTATTCATCTACCAGGATATAGCGGAAACGGTCCCTGTACAGGGCCAGTATCTGCGGATTCTGCTGAAAAAGGATATTGGTGTAGAGCAACAGGTCGTCAAAATCCATGGCCCCGGCAAGACGGCACTTTCTTGCATACAAGGCGTAAATATCGGCCATTCGGGGTTTACGGGCCGCTTCATCGGCCTGCATGGCCTGGTCGTCGGCCGCATAGGCAGAAGCTGTCATGAGGTTGTTTTTGGCCCTGGATATGCGTGACATCACCTCTGAGGGAGGATAGACCTTTTCATCCAGTTTCAGTTCTTTGATGCAGCTTTTAATGGCAGATTTGCTATCGGATTTGTCATAAATGGTAAAATTCCGCGGAAAATCCAGCACCTGTGCTTCTGTCCGTAAAATGCGCGCAAAAACCGAGTGGAAAGTACCCATCCACAGGTACCGGACTTTTTCAGATCCGACCAGTGAAGACACTCGGTCTTTCATCTCTTTGGCTGCCTTGTTGGTGAATGTCAAAGCAAGTATTGCAGAAGCGGGGATCCCCTGTTCCAGCATGTGAGCTATCCTGCATGTAAGTACTTTGGTTTTACCACTACCGGCACCCGCGATGATCAACGATGGACCTTTTATATCTTCAACTGCTTGTCTCTGAGGTTCATTCAACTCCTTCAAATAGTTCTCCTTCATGTCGACAAATATAGATAAAAATGCCGATGAAAATTTTATCTTTGCATTTGCTAATCTACGTATATGTCCGCCTGTAAAAAGTTGCTCAGGGGGTTGGATATTCCCCTCAAAGGCAGTGCCCACCCTATGACCGTCTCTTTGGAACTTTCCTCCCTGTACACACTGAAACCTTCCGATTTCAAAAACACCACCCCGAAACTTCTTGTAAGGGAAGGAGATAATGTTCAGGCCGGCTCCCCTGTATTCTGCGACAAGGAACATCCGGAAGTTTTATTCACGGCCCCTGTCAGCGGCACCA
The DNA here is from genome assembly GCA_002071385.1 of Bacteroidetes bacterium ADurb.Bin013. Taxonomy (GTDB): domain Bacteria; phylum Bacteroidota; class Bacteroidia; order Bacteroidales; family UBA932; genus DMER64. The sequence continues at coordinate 52,285 of MWFB01000015.1, read as the reverse complement.
TCCACAGGATAGTCCGTGGTGAAAAAAGAAAGATCACCGGCATTCAGATTCTTGCCGGTGATGAGCAGATGCAGGAGCAGTTTCCCGTTGCCGAACCGGAACAGCTTTCCCCGGGGAAGATCAGGGAGCTTTTGCTGCAAAGCGGGTGCTGGCCGCTGATCACCCGTAGGCCGTATGGCATTACTGCCCTCCCCGGAGAAACACCAAAAGCCATATATATAAGTTGTTTTGACTCGGCCCCGCTTGCACCCCATTACGATTTCACCTTTGCCGAATCCTTTGAATCCCTGCAGATGGGTCTGCGCGTCCTTGAACGCCTGTGTCCGGGGAAGGTCCACCTGGGGCTTCGCGACACCACATCGCCTCACAGCGTTTTCCGCCGTTTACCCGGCATTGCACATATTTTTTCAGGACCCCATCCCGCCGGGAATCCCGGGGTACAGCTGCACCACGTTTGTCCTGTTGGAAAGGATCAGATTGCCTGGACGCTCACCCCGATGGGTGTGTCGATCATTGGGAAGCTCTTCCTATACGGTATCTACGATACAACCCGGATGGTTGCCGTAACCGGTCCTGCCCTTAGCAGAACGGGTTATATCACCTGCCATGCCGGTTTCCAGGTCGGTGCTCTCAACCCGTTCCCCCTTAAAGAAGGAACAGATGCACGCATCATCAGCGGCAATCCCCTTACCGGTGACACTATTGGCAGGGAAGGTTTCCTGGGATATCATCACCAGCAGGTCACCTGCCTGCCGGAAGGCGGGAAAAGGGAGCTGCTGGGATGGGCCAGACCGTTGCGCCTGAAAAAATTCAGCGCAGCACGGACCTATATATCCTACCTGGCCCCCCTACTGGGTAAAACCGGCCGCTTTAATCTGGATACCAATGTAAACGGTGGCGCAAGGGCCTTTGTCCTCACGAGGAATTACCAGAAAGTCCTGCCCATGGATATCTTTGTCTCGCATTTGATCAAAGCCATTCTGGCAGAGGACATTGACAAAATGGAGCAATTGGGGATCTATGAAGTTATTCCTGAAGACCTTGCCCTGTGCGAATTCGTCTGCCCGTCCAAGATCGAGATCCAGGAAATTCTTCAAAATGGGATAGATCTGATGATAAAGGAAATGCAATGAAGTGGATTGAAAATATCATAGAAAAGATAAAGCCTGCCTTCAGCAAAGGTGGCCGCCTGGCGTTTCTGCATTCCACATTCAATGCCTTTGAAACGTTCCTGATGGTTCCCGGCACCGTTACCGGCAAAGGATCTCATATACGCGACTGCAACGACCTAAAGCGCGTGATGATTGTAGTTGTGATAGCCCTGATCCCCTGCCTGCTTTTTGGGATGTACAACACGGGGCTGCAACATTATCTGGCCATGGACCCTCGGGCAGAACTGCCCGGCTTTTTCCCCGTTTTCTGGTATGGTTTTCTGAAAGTACTGCCTCTGGTGATCGTATCTTATGTGGTCGGCCTGGGCATAGAATTCACCATAGCACAGATACGGGGCCACGAGGTTAACGAAGGATACCTGGTCACGGGAATGCTCATACCCCTGATAGTGCCGGTGACCATCCCGTTGTGGATGCTTGCCCTGGCCGTAGCTTTTGCGGTGCTAATCGGAAAAGAGATTTTCGGAGGAACTGGAATGAACATCTGGAATCCCGCCCTGCTGGCGCGTGCTTTCCTTTTTTTCTCCTATCCCGCATACATGACAGGAGGCAAAGTCTGGGTGGTTGACGGCACCAGCGGGGCCACACCGCTGGCTGCCCTGGCCGAAGGGACTCCGCTGCAGGAACTGCCTTCCTGGACGGATATGTTCCTGGGCTTTATTCCCGGTTCTGTAGGGGAAACCTCCCTGGTGTGCATCCTGCTGGGGGCAGCCATCCTGCTTTACACCGGGGTGGCCAGCTGGAAAATCATGATTTCCTGTGTGGCGGGAGCCGTTCTGATAGCCTTAACGGGGGACATCCCCGTGCATTACCACCTGGTGATGGGAGGCTTTGCCTTTGGGTGCGTCTTTATGGCCACCGATCCTGTTACCAGCCCCCAGACCGAGACCGGAAAATGGATCTTCGGATTTTTGACCGGAGCACTAACCATTACCATCCGGCTCTACAATCCCGGATACCCCGAGGGAATGATGCTCGCCATACTACTTATGAACACTTTTTCTCCGCTGATTGACCACGTTGTGGTTTCGGTCAATGTAAAGCGCAGAATCAAGAGAATTGCACGCCATGGATAAAGGGAAAAGAAACGGGAACATTTACACCATCGTGTATGCCGCCCTTATGGTAACCCTGGTGGCCGCCCTGCTGGCTTTCGCTTCACAGCTGCTCAAACCCAGGCAGGTAGCCAATATGATGGCGGAAACACAGCAAACCATCCTCCGGTCAGTACACCTTGAGGATCAACCCTATGAGAAATACATAACCGACACCGTGGCAGGACCGGATCAATTGCCTCTTTTCATTTGCACACTGGACAACGGCACCCGCAAATACATCATTCCCCTGCATGGAAAAGGCCTCTGGGGCCCCTTATGGGGATACCTGGCCCTGGACGATGATTTCAGTACTATCTACGGGGCGGTCTTTGACCACATTTCCGAGACGCCCGGGCTTGGGGCCGAGATTACCACCCTTTTCTTCAGCGATCCGTTCCGGGGCAAATCCCTTTACCACGGGGATCAGTTTGTCTCGATATCGGTGCTAAAGCAGGGGCGGTCCCAAAACAATCCCAATGCTGTTGACGGTATTTCAGGCGGAACGCTCACCAGTCGTGGTGTTGAGAATATGATACGGGAATCCCTGAAACCCTATTTACCTTTTTTGAAACATTATGAATAAACGCATATTCCTGGACCCGCTTTTCAAGAACAACCCCATTCCGGTACTGGCCCTGGGAATCTGTTCTGCACTGGCTGTGACTGTAAAGCTGGAACCGGCCATGGTCATGGCCCTTTCAGTGACCCTGGTGACCGGGTTCTCTTCTATGATTCTTTCCCTGCTGCGCAATACCATTCCCAACCGCATCAGGATCATAGTACAGCTGGTGGTGGTGGCCGCACTGGTCATTTTGGTCGACCAGATTCTGAAAGCCTTTGCATGGGAGATAAGCAAGCAGCTTTCCGTTTTTGTGGGACTGATCATTACCAACTGTATCATCATGGGCCGGATAGAAGCTTTTGCCCTCTATAACAAGCCGTTTCCCTCATTAGTGGATGGGCTGGCCAATGGTCTGGGTTACGGGATCATACTCATTGCCGTATCCATTGTCCGGGAACTCCTGGGATCCGGAACCTTGATAGGTTATCAGGTAATCCCACAGCAGTGGTATGTTGCAAACGGGGGTTTCTATGAAAACAACGGCCTCTTTATCCTGCCTCCCATGGCCCTTATCATACTGGGACTTATAGTCTGGGTCTTCAATGCCAAAAACGCAAAGAGGGTATAGCGTATGGAACAGATAGCCAATATATTTGTCAAAAGCATCTTCACAGAGAACATGATCTTTGCCTATTTCCTGGGCATGTGTTCCTACCTGGCCGTGTCCAAAACGGTGAAAACCGCGTCTGGACTGGGCCTGGCCGTGATCTTTGTGCTGCTCATCACCCTCCCGGTAAATTACCTGCTGGACCGTTACGTGCTCTCCCCGGGAGCCCTGGCCTGGATCAATCCCCAATGGGCAGAGGTGGATCTGGGTTTTTTGAGTTTTATCCTCTTTATAGCCGTGATAGCCGCCATGGTACAATTGGTAGAGATGGTAGTTGAAAAATTTGCACCCGCCCTGTACAACAATCTGGGAATATTCCTGCCGCTGATAGCCGTGAACTGTGCCATTCTGGGAGCGTCGCTGTTCATGCAGGAAAGGGAATACGGCAACATCCTGGAAGTCTTTTCCTATGCCCTGGGATCAGGGATCGGGTGGTACCTGGCCATTGTCTCCATTGCCGCTATCCGGGAAAAACTGAGTTATTCCAACATTCCGGCACCCATGCGTGGCCTGGGCATTGCTTTCATCATTACCGGGCTTATGGGTATTGCCTTTATGAGTTTTATGGGATTACAAACTTAAATACAACCAATGACCATTTTCCAATTTCTGTTCCTGACTTTTGCCGTCATACTGACCGTAACCCTGGTCCTGGTTGTTGTTTTGATCTATGCAAAAGCCAGGCTGACACCCGGGGGTAAAGTGAAAATTAAGGTCAATGACGAAAAAATGCTGGAGGTTGAACCGGGGAACAACCTGCTGACCACCCTGGCACAAAACAAAATATACCTACCCTCGGCCTGCGGCGGCAGCGGAACCTGCGGGCTCTGCAAATGCCGCGTTCTGTCAGGAGGGGGGTCCATACTGTCCACAGAAACGGGCTTTTTTACCCGGCGCGAACAGCAAAGCCAATGGCGGCTTGGATGTCAGGTCAGGGTCCGGGAAAACATGGAAATCCACATCCCTGCCCAGGTGCTGGGTGTAAAAAAATGGGAATGCGAAGTGATCAGCAACCGCAACGTGGCCTCTTTCATCAAAGAGTTTGTGATTCAGCTTCCACCGGGCGAAAAACTGGATTTCCGCTCCGGAGGTTATATACAGATTGATGTCCCCCCGGTCACTGTGGACTTTTCCAAAGACATCGCTATAGATGAACTATTCCGGGAAGACTGGAGCTCACTGGGTATCTGGGGACTGAAAATGGTAAACAAAGAATACAGCTTCAGGGCTTATTCCATGGCCAACCACCCGGCCGAAGGGAACCGTATCATGCTGAACGTCCGCATAGCCACCCCACCCTGGGACCGCTCAAGGGGAACGTTTATGAAGGTCAATCCCGGTATTTGTTCTTCTTATATTTTTTCCAGGAAGCCCGGGGATAAAGTAATGATTTCAGGACCCTTCGGGGAATTCTTCCTCAAAGAAACACAAGCCGAAAAAATATTCATTGGAGGCGGGGCCGGCATGGCACCCATGCGATCCCATATCTTTCACTTATTTAAAACCCTCCGGGCAACAGATAAGGTTTCTTTCTGGTACGGGGCCCGTTCCAGGCGGGAGATTTTTTATGAAGATGAGTTCCTCCGGATAGCAAAAGAATTCCCCAATTTTTCATTTCACATAGCTCTATCAGAACCCAGGCCACAGGATCATTGGACCGGCCATACGGGCTTTATCCACAAGGTACTATACGATCAATACCTGAAAGACCATCCGGAACCGGAAGAGGCAGAATTTTACATCTGCGGACCGCCCCTTATGACATCGGCCGTGACCGAAATGCTCGACAATCTAGGCGTTCCTGCGGATCATATTCTGTTTGATGACTTTGGCGGATGAACAGTTTTTTAATTACCTTTGTTGACAATCAATCTCTGTAAAGAAAAACAACAGTATATGGAAGTAATAATCAGCAACGATCCCGTTCCCGTAATCTCAATAAACGGGAGAATGGATACAGGCAATACCGCCATCTTTGAAGAAGCTATCGTCCCCATTCTTAAAAGCAACACCAGGGAACTGATCATAGACGGAACCGGTCTGGAATATATCAGCAGCTCAGGTCTGCGTCAATTTCTGGTTCTTCAGAAAAACATAAAAGAAAAAGGCGGAACCCTGACGGTTAAAAATCTACGGGCAGAGATCAAGGATATCTTCGATCTTACAGGCTTCACCAACATTTTTACAATCGTTTAGAAACTGTTTTTCAACCAGTATCTTTATAGATAAATAGGACATATCCAGACGCTCTGCCAGGTCTTTGCGGGAAACCCATTCCGCTTTTTCAATTCCTTCTTCCGCCTGTGGCAGTAAGGTTGTTCCGGAATTGGCTGTCATGGGGAACCAGGCCGTCATCTTGAGCACATTGTTTCCCTTATAATGATAACAGTGAAGTGTTGTGGTCAATTGGTCTCCCAAGAGTTTCAGGTCAATGGTCCCGGTTTCTTCTGCCACTTCCCTGAGTGCGGTATCGCTCAGTTTCTCCCCTTGTTCCTGCTTTCCCTTGGGTAAATCCCATTTACCGTAACGGTAGATCATCAGCAAGTCGTCTTGTTTGTTGGTGACAAGCCCCCCTGCAGCCGGCATAATGGTGAAATTTTTACATATCTGCATAAAGGAATCGTGGGGATTTTGAACCGGCACCACTACGTGTCTCAGGCTTGTGTTGCATTGGAAACTGACAATCAATTCTTCCCAGGAAGAGTGGTTTTCAAAAGATTCTACCGTAACTGAAGGAAGAAGACAAACCGGGTTGTCCGGACGGCATAACTGAAGTCGTCTATTATTGAAGAAAATACTGTACATTTGCACAAAGATATGTGATTATTATGGAATCTGTTGAAAAAAAAGTTGCACAAATCCTGCTGGAAATTGAAGCAGTGCAACTCAACATTGAAAGGCCTTTTGAATGGGCTTCCGGTTGGTTGTCTCCCATATATTGTGATAACAGAAAAGTCTTATCTGTACCGACGGTACGAAACTTCATATGTGATGCCCTTTGCAGGTCCATTGAACAGAACTACCCCACTGCAGATGTCATAGCCGGAGTGGCAACAGGGGCTATTGCAATGGGCGCCCTTATAGCCGACCGGCTGGGTAAACCCTTCATCTACGTTCGTCCCCGCAGAAAAGACCACGGAACAGGTGCCCTCATTGAAGGGACCCTGACACCCGGTTCTAATGTGTTGGTGGTGGAAGACCTTATTTCTACGGGTCACTCTGCACTTTCTGCGGCAGATTGCCTTAGGATGGCATGCGCTAACGTATTGGGCGTTGTGGCCACTTTTTCCTACAATTTTGATGTTGCCCGGAGGGCCTTCGAAAAAAGCAACTGCGAGCTGCATACGCTTACCAATTACAATACGCTTATACAGGAAGCTGCAGAAAGGAATTTCGTTAGTCCGGAACAACTCGAAACACTTAAAATCTGGCGCCTGACGCCGAACACCTGGGGACGCTAACTATGGGAAACACACACATTGAGGGAAATCCTTGTCTTGTAAACAAACCGGCATCGGTGGTTTATCATCTTTTCTCCGATTTTTCAAGATTTTCGGAACGCTTGCCTGAAGACAAGAAAGACAAGGTGATAATAACAAAAGATACCATCCTGGCCGAGGCCCAGGGGATGCAAATTGGAGTCAAAGTCACAAAAAGGGAAGAGCCTTCCCTTATTGTTATGGAACAGCATGGCAACGTCCCCTTTGCATTCAACCTGAACCTTCATATCCGGCCCCGGGAAGAAGGTTGTGAACTGCAGCTTTTCCTGGATGCCGAACTCAATATGATGCTTAAAATGATGCTTGGAGGAAAAATCAAGGATTTTGTCAATCAATTCACAACGCAATTGGCAGAAGGCCTGAATAAGTGACATCCGGAAAGCGGAAAATCCAATGACGGAATTCAGACATATGATGGAAGCATCCCTTATGCCAGGTGATGTGGATCCTCTTTTGTCCTGCCTTGACAGCCAACCGACAGTGAGCATAAGACAACATGCACTGAAAGCGGCCGGGGAATTGTTTCCCGGAACGGATACGGTTCCCTGGTGTCCCCTCGGCAGGTACCTGGACGAAAGGCCTGTATTCACACTGGACCCCCGTTTTCATGCCGGGGCTTACTATGTACAGGAAGCTTCGGGTATGTCTCTCTGGCAGCTTGGACCCTATCTGGACAACATAACCTCACCACGGGTGCTGGATGCCTGTGCTGCTCCCGGTGGCAAGAGCACATTGCTGCTTGACCTGATGCATGGAGAGGGACTCCTGGTGAGCAACGAGGTCATCCGCACCCGGGTTCCCATTCTAGCCGAAAACCTGGCCAAATGGGGATACGCCAATGTTGTTGTAACCCAGAACGATCCGGCTGACTTTGGTAAATTACCTGAATATTTTGATGTGGTGGTAGCCGATGTCCCCTGTTCCGGAGAAGGGTTGTTCCGTAAAGATCCCGATACCCGCAAAACCTGGTCGCCCGGGCTTGTGGCATTATGTGTCGCCCGTCAGAGAAGGATTCTGAGCGATTTATGGTCCTCCCTGCGCCGGGGAGGTCTTTTTCTATACAGCAGCTGCACCCTTAACCGCATGGAAGATGAGGAACAGATTGACTGGATAAGGGATCACCTGGGTGCCCGCCTGCTGCTCGGCCCGCAAAAATACCTGCCCCATCGTGTCAGGGGTGAAGGATTTTTCATGGCACTGCTGGAAAAGAACGGACCACGGGAAGCCGGGGTAAAAAAAATCCTGCCTGCACCTGATGGGAAAAAAGGGTGGACTCCTTACCGCGTTCCGGAAAGAGCACCACTACATCTGGAAGGCTCCTATTCCTGGTCCATGAAAGGACAAATGCTCAAGGCCTTTCCCCGGGAATCGCACCGGGAAATGGAGGCCCTTGGATCCATGCTCCATGTGTTTCACTCTGGGATTGCCATCGCGACAAAAAAGGGAGATGACTGGGTCCCGTGGGCAGACCTGGCCCTGGCAACAGATCTGAAAAAAGACGCCTATCCTGTTGTAGTCATTGACCGGGAGCAGGCGCTGGCTTTCCTCAGCAAGAATCCCCTTGTGTTACCGCAGGGAACAGAAAAAGGATACCTGCTGCTCATATACAATGGCCTTCCCCTTGGCTTTGTCAAGAACCTGGGTAAGCGTTCAAACAACCTGCATCCTGTTTCCCGCAGGATTCACCTTTCAATACAATAACTCATGAAAATTCTCACACCGGAACAATACCAGAAGAAAGGCATGCGTCTTCAAAAAATGGAGAAAATGGCCTCCAGGGCAATGTACCATGCCATGATAAAAAGGAACAAAGCACTGCGGAAAGAAGTGTTTATGGAAACCCGGCATGGGCATACCCGGACAGTATGGTATGGATTTGAAAACCCATCTCCCGGTCCGCTGCTTATTGACCTGCACGGGGGAGGATTTATTCTTGGAAGCCCCGAAATGGACGAAAGAATGAATATCGAATGGAGCCGTCTTCTGGGATGCAGGATCATCAGCATAGATTATCCCAAAGCACCCGGTCATCCCTTTCCAGCAGCCGTGGATCAGGTCTATGCCATTCTGGAATACCTCTGGGAGCATGCAAAGGTCTATGGCATAGATAAAGCAAGGATTGCCATTGGAGGTCATAGTGCTGGTGCCAATCTGACTGCTGTTACCTGCATGAAAGCGAAAAAAGAAGGAAAAATTCAACCGGTATGCCAGTTTATGAATTGTCCTCCGTTGGACATGGCCACTTCAGCTATTGAAAAACCATTACCCAAAGGCTGCATACCCCCAAAGTTTGCTTACATGTTCGACAGTAGCTACCTTGCCGGCAATGACGGTCACGATCCTAATATTTCACCTGTTTATGCGCAAGATGAGGATCTGAAAGGACTGCCTCCGGCATTGATAATCGTTGCCGGAAGGGATTCCCTGCATGATGAAGGCGTAAGGTATTACAACCGGTTGACAGAAAATGGCGTGGATGCGCAATTGCTGGATTATCCCTTCGGCAGGCACTGTTTCATGTTAAAAAAATCCACCCTGACGACGGATGCCTTTGAAAAAGTGACACGTTTCCTGCAACAACACCTCCTGGGGGTGTCAGCGGGAGAATCCGGGCAAAAAGAATGATTCCGGCCGGGCAGAAACGGTTTTAAAAGAGTTGATTTTTACCGGGTATGCTGTTCCGTCGGTCAGGGCATAGCGGATGTACAAGGGTTTGAGCCCCTCAACGGTAATGCCCAGAATTACATAAGTAAAGGGAGATTCAATGGAATTCGGGACTAAAGTCAGCTCCCATACAGGGTCTCCTGCCATGCTTGTCTTCTTCACCGGAGTGTCCGGATGGTAATAATCCTCGTTGAGGCGGGAAAAGAATGCAGAAGGGTTTTCCAATATATCGGGTGAGTTGCTGTCGTGAGGCATTTCCTCCCATTGGTCAATTCCCTGGTTATAATACCATTTCTTTTCGCCGTTGCAATAGATGTGGAATTCGTCCATGTGCAGGGTAAACATCCTTCCCTGAAGCACCATGGTCCCGGAAACCGTTTCATTCCATAGGAATTCTATTTCCATGGCCGGAGCTTTTGCCAGCTGTTGTGAAAAACTGTTGAGCAGGCTTTCCGTAGTCTGTGCTCCGGGAATAAGGGCCGTTACCAGCATCAATATGCCTGAAATGAATGCCTGCATTGTCATTTGCTTAAAATATCCTCCAGCATATCCAGGCTGGAAACCAACAATTCCCTGGGATTGCTTCCCCTTGGGGGACCCACGATCCCTGCTTGTTCCAGCTGATCCATGATCCTGCCCGCCCTGTTGTAGCCAAGATGAAACCTGCGCTGCAGCAGCGAAGTGGAACCTTCACCGTTTTGTACCAATAACCTTGCCGCTTCTTCAAACAATTCATCACGCTGTCCCGAAGACGGATAAATCGCATCCTGCCTTTCGGTTTCCGAATATTCGGGAAGCTCGAACGGTCCTGAATATCCGGGCTGATTCCCGATAAAATCTACCATCCGTTCTACTTCCGGTGTGTCTATGAATGCACACTGTACACGCTGCAGGTCTGTTCCGGCCGAGATGAGCATGTCACCCCTCCCTACCAGCTGGCTGGCTTCAGATACATCAATGATCGTGCGGGAGTCGATTTTTGAAGCCACACGGAATGCCATTCTGGCCGGGAAGTTGGCTTTAATGGTCCCGGTAATGATGTTGGTGGTAGGTCGTTGCGTTGCTATGACCAGGTGTATGCCTGTAGCTCGCCCCATCTGGGCCAGCCGTGTTAGGGGGCCTTCCACATCGCGCCCGGCCGTCATGATAAGATCGGCAAACTCATCTATGATAAGCACAATAAAGGGCATGAACCGGTGCCCTTTCAGCGGGTTGAGTATCCTTTCCTGGAATTTTGTATTGTATTCCTTGATATTCCTCACGCCTGCATGATTGTACAATTCCAGGCGGTTGTCCATTTCTATGCATAGGGAATTCAGGGTATATACGACTTTCTTGGTGTCAATGATGATGGAACTATCTGCATCGGGAAGCCTGGCCAGGAAGTGGTTTTCCAGTTTGGAATAAAGGTTCAGCTCTACCCGCTTGGGATCCACCAATACAAGCTTGAGATAGGCCGGATGCATTTTGTAGAGCAACGAGGTGAGGATCGCGTTCAGCGCAACGGATTTACCTTGTCCTGTGGCTCCTGCCACCAGCAGGTGAGGCAGGCGGGCAAGATCCAGCACTACGATTTCATTAGAGATGCTTTTTCCCAGGACGATGGGCAAATCGTCTTTTGATTCCTTGAACTTCGTGGAATCCAGCACGCTTTTCATGGGCACCAGGGATGGTTTGTCGTTAGCCACTTCAATACCCACCATATTGGTTCCGGGGATGGGCGCAATAACTCGCATACCCCGTGCTGCCAGGGAAAGCATTATGTCATCTTCCAGGCGCGTGAACTGTGAGATCCTGATCCCGGGCGAGAGTACGATCTTGTACAAGGTAACCGTGGGACCGGGTGTGGCAACAATCTTCTCTATCTGAATATCGAATGTACGGAGGCATTCCACGATTTTCTGGTTGTTCCGCTCCAATTCTTCCTGCGGCACTTCCGTTATTCTGTTTTTATAGTCCTCCAGCAAGTCCAGCGTAGGCTTCTTATAATGGGACAGGTCCTGTTTGGGATCATAAAAGACCATCTTGCCGCTGGTGGAAATTTCCTCTGTCTTTTCCACCTCAAAGACAGGGCGATGCAAAGCGGGATCGGGGGGAATCTCTATAGGTGCTTTTTTCAAAGCTGGTTCCACAATGGATTCGGGTGCTATCCCGTGTTCAGGTTCCGTCCCGGCAGGTTCTGCAAGGGCAGCTTCCAGACGTCTCTCTTTTCTTTTGCGGATCCACCGGTACACTAATGGCAGGGGAATGGCGGTCAGAACAAAGAAAATAACCACACCGGCACCAACTGTTCCCAGCATGCCCATAAGCCATTCGTTCACACGGTATCCGTAAGTTCCCCCTACCCCTGCCCCAAACACATACCTGAGATCCGTAAAACTAAAGATGTATCCCAATGCAATTGACAGGATTATGCACAGGAAAGCTGTTGCAAAGAATAATGGAATAATGCGGACACTGCGAATTTTGAGCAGAAATACAGAAACAGCCAGGCAAAAAAAGGGAAGTATGAAGGCACTCAATCCGAACAGCTTACCAATGAACAGGTCGGCCCAGCGATTCCCTATGAAACCTCCGCTGTTGGCAGCACTGTCTTCAGGCATAAACAGGCTGTCTCCCGAAAGGAGACTTTGATCCACGGTCCAGTTGAATAAGTAGGAAACGAAAGCAACCAGGAGGAATGCTCCCAGGGCCAGAAACAACCATCCGGAGATAATTCTTATATTATCCCGGATACGGTTTTTTTTCTCTTTATCACTGGCCATTTGATGTCGACCTTTTCTTCTTTTTATTCTTATGCCATTGTCCCTGACGCTGCTGGGTACGTGCACCCTGTAGTACGTTGGGCTGCCTGAACTCGCCCTGGATTTCAGACAACTTAGCCCCTTCGGGTACCGTCAGGGTTCCATTGGACAAGCTGCGTATATCATTGAATATGGTTTGATCGGATACAGTATCTTTGTTCCATATAAGGTATTGTTTACGCATGTAGGCAGCAAGGGCCAGGGTCATGGTGTCACGTTCCTCTCCCGGTTCCTTGGATGCGATTGCCATAACCATGTTCTGGATATTCCTCCCGTAATGCATGACCTTGACCGGGTCCCTTTCAGTATCTATGGCGTGCGGTTTTGTTACAAAATCTTCCCGGGCGGGAGGGGGAAACGGGGCATCCACATCCAGCTCATAATCTGCCATTATGTATACATGATCCCATAATTTATGCTGGTAATCGTTCATGTCACGTAATTGCGGATTCAGCAGGCTCATGGCGTTTACAATAGCTTTGACCTGCCGGGTACGTGCTTCCCTGTCAGGGATTTTTTTCGCATCCTGAACCATCTGGTATATGTAACGGCCGTATTCAGGCAGTATAAGTTTCTCTCTCTGTGTGTTATAATCCATTTTTAATTAATTTTCAAGCTACTAATATACAAAAACAATCTCATTCAATGCTACCCATCCCTGGCGGCCGTCTTCCAGCTCTATCCGGGCCCAGTCCCCCATTTTTTCGAGCACACGCAGCCGTGTCCCTTCATGAATGACCAGAAGATCCTTGCCCTGTGTCCCGGGTGAAGACCTAACAGAACTCACAGCAGAGAGAACAATGGCCAGGTCCTCCCTGGTTGCCTCTTTTCTGGATTGCCAGGCCAGAGCAACGGTAAGTAGTGTAAATAGCAAGATCACAACGGACAGGATAAAGGAAGCTTTACGGAACCTCACTCCCCTGGCGAAAAGGAAAATCATGAAGAAGACCAGAGCAGACACCAGCAATATGATGGAAATTGCAGTCCAGATGTCAGAAGATAAAAGCTGGTGGCTTTTGCGTATCCAGTCGGCCAGAAAGAATACCGGGACAGGCTCTATCCTGTCTATGCACTGTTCCCTGGCCACTTCCAGGTTGTATATGATATCAGGATTGTTCGGTTCCAGGCGCAGGGCTTTTTCGTAATAAAGAATGGCATAGGCAATATAACGCATTTGAAAGTATGTATTGCCGATATTGTAATAAAGGGCAGGGGATTCCTTGCCCGATTCCTCTATACTGAGGTATTTATCCAGCGCTTCCTGGTATTGAGCATTGGAATAATGGGTATTGGCTTCATTCCACAGGCTATCCGTCACCTCCTTTGCTCCCGCGGTCAGGGAAGCGGTAAAACATAAAACAAACAACAGCAAAAACCTTTTCATACCACAATCTGTTTAAGGGCCTGTTCCATCTTGCTGATAGCTACAACGGCCATATCAAAGATCCTTTCTTTTTCCAGCTGTCCGGGATCCGGAGCATAACGGGCAAATTCACAAGATTCTATAAGTCCGGTATAATCGTTAACCAGACTTTTATCCACATTTCTGCTGCCCAGCATGTCCACCACTCTTTCCCGGGAACATTCTGCCTGCGATAAAGCCAGTTTATCTGCAATATATCCCCACAGTGCACGTTGCAATTCTTCGTAATAATCCTCAAATTGCTCTTGCTTCAACAATGTGCCGGCTGTTTTCAGGCGGTTACGGGCCACCTTGTTTGCCCTGCTGTGCCGTACCTTCACTATGTCATTGCGGTGCATACGCCTTTTATCCAGAACAACATAAGCAACTCCAGCCATTGCAAATATGGAGAGGATCAGAACAAAATAATAAACACTCCCTGTAAAATACCTGCCTTTCACCCGCCAGGGCTGCACAGAAGTATGAATAAACCGTATGTCCTGTCCCAGGCTTTCCACAGCACGGCGGTGCGTGCCCGGTGTATAAGGCATTCCCTGGGCTGGTGTCTGGGAACCTCTTGAAACTTTCAGCTCTAGCGGGCGGGAACTTATGGTCCTGTATACTCCCGCCTCTATGTCGTAATAGGAAAAGGTCACCGGGTCAATGGTGAAATCTCCGTGACTCCTTGGAATTACAGGATATTCAAATGTTTTTGATCCCGAGAAAGTTCCTCCTGTACTGCGTGAATTATCCGTCACTTTGGCGTCGTATACTTCAAAATCCGGAGGAAATTGAACCCGGGGCGTTTCCAGCAGGTTGATGTTCCCCTCTCCTGAAATGGTCACAAATAAGGATAAAGCATCGTGGGCACTTACAGAATCTTTTCCAAGTTCTGCCCTGAGGTTGAATTTTCCCACAGCACCGGTAAAGGAGGCAGGAGCTCCCGCCGGCAGATCATTTACCCGTACGGTCAATGCAGGGGCTATAACTCGTTTGCGTACGGTTTGGTAGGAATCAAAGAATTCATCCAGCAGGGATTGTCCCCGCCGCGTATTTCTTACCTGGATGACACATACTATTTCAGACGGATCAATCCGGATGTCCCCTGTTTGCTGGGGTAGCAACACATAGCTTCTCAAGGTGGCTGCCTGGTAGATTTCACCGTCCACATTCTCGCGTTGCCATTCAATCTGCTGGGGCGCATAGACCTCCTGGCTCCAGAAACCGTTAAAGGTGGGGAAACGAATATCTTCTGCCCCGGCCACATTCACCCGTGTGTAAAGCTTAAGCGTGGCTGTCAGCGGTTCTCCCTTCACAACCCGGCGCTTGTTTATGGAAAGCCGCAGGAAGACGTCCTTATCTGTAATGTTTGCCTCTGTTGTAATGTTTTCTTCGCGTGCCGGACTGTCAGGAGCCGCTGTTCCGGCAATCACTTCTATGGTTACCGGTTTAGTCCTGTATGTCACATTGTCCGACAGGATGGAGGCCTCCCCTATGGTATATTTTCCCGGTTCACCCGCTTCCAGGATATATGTGTAACTGACTGAACGGCTTTGTGTCCTGCGCCCGTTGATATATTCCATCCTGTTCATGGTGGAAGTGGTTGGCCCTGCCAATACTAAAAAACCGGAAATTGACGGTGGACTGAAAGATTCGTGGGCTAGATCTGTTGCGGTAAATACCAGGCGGAATCTCTCCTTCGAGGCTACCACATTGGGAACTTCAACGGTAAACTGTCCCTGTGCCGTTGCCTGCACCAGGCTTAAAACTGCAAGAATCAACAAAAATGTCTTTTTCATATTTCCTGTGTTTACCAGTTTTTCCCGGAACGAACAGGTACTGCTGCCCGGGCCTTTTCTTTGTTCACCTTTTCCTGTGTTTCACGCTCTTTCTGCAGCACGGCTTCCAGCATCTGTTGCGCAGCCTGGGGGCTTATTTTTGGTGGTGTCACCTGGTTCTGGTCCTGCTTGTCCTGGTTCTGATCCTGTTGTTGCCGGTCCTGGTTCTGGTCTTGGTCCTTCTTGTCCTGATCCTGGTCCTGCTGTTGCTGGTCCTGCTTCTCCTGCTGGTCTTTCAGCATTTTTTGGGCATATGCCAGGTTGGTCTTTGTTTCCATATCCCCGGGCCGTATCCGCAATGATTTCTTATAGGCTTCAATACTTTCGGCATATTGTTTGGCAGACAGCTGGAAATTTCCCAAGTTGTGCCATGCATCGGCTTTTTTCTCCGGAATGTTCAGGGAATCGGGGACAGTGGCCATGGTAGAAGAGGCTTGCTGGTCGTCTCCGCTCAGGTGCATGGTGTTTGCCAGGTTGTATCTCGCCTTAAGGGATGTGGAATCCCTTGATACAGCCCTGTGATAATCCAGCAGCGCCTTTTCCAGGTTTCCCTTGCGGAAAGACCTGTTACCCGCCCGGACATCCTTTTTATCTGCCTGGGCCGAGGCTGTGATGGAGAGAGCAGAGAACAACACAAAGACCATCGCTGTTTTCGTAAAAATATCCAAACTTTTGAAACGTCGCCCTTTCCTTTCTCCGATGAGCGTTTCCAGGAAAAAGAAAAAGAATGCGATACCAAACAGGTACATATACTGCTCATTGAAATCTTCAAATACTACTGCCTGGAATTCCTGCTGGTCCATTTGACGTATCGAATCCACGATCCCCTGAAGCCCGAAATCTGAATTGTCTGCCCTGACATAGATTCCTCCGCCTGCCCGGGCCACTTCCATCAATGTTTTCTCATCCAGTTTCGTGACCACTGTATTTCCTTCCTCATCCTGGAGCAATCCTCCGTCGGCCAAAGGTATTGGTTTCCCGAATTCGGAGCCAATTCCTATGCAATGCACCTGGATTCCCTGGTTTGCAGCTTTCCCGGCTGCCGCCACAGCATCGTCCTCGTGGTTTTCTCCGTCTGTAATCAGGATCAGGGCCCTGCTACCGGGTGTATCCAGGCTGAAACTCCTGATACCTGTCAGGATGGCATTGCCCAGTGCCGTTCCCTGCCGGGGGACCGATCCGGTATTTATGGTATTCAGGAAAAGTTTGGCACTGACGTAATCCGTTGTTACGGGAAGTTGCACGAATGCATCTCCGGCAAAAACAATCAGGCCTATCCTGTCCCTGCCCAGGTTGTCCGCCAGGCGCGAAACGGCCAGTTTGGCCCGTTCCAGCCTGTTGGGGGTATAATCCTGGGCCAGCATTGAATTGGAAACATCCAGCGCAATGATGATTTCCACACCTTCACGTTTTATTTCCTTGACACGGGCCCCGGTACGGGGACGCGACAAACCCAGGGCAAAGAAAAACAAGCCGGCACAAAAGAGGCTTATCTTGATCCAGCCCCTGCGGCGTGATACCGATGGCATGAGCATTTTGAGTAATTCCGGATCCCCGAACCGTCTTAGCATCCTCTTTCCGTACCTGCGGTAAAGGCCATATACAACCAACAGCAGCGGGATGACTGCTATGATCCATAAATATTGAACTTGAGCCAATTGTATCATATCTCCTTAGGGTATTCTTCTCAATACGATCCAACGCAATAAAAATTCCAATGCCAAGGCGAAAAGGGCTGACAGGGCAAAAATCATGAACAATTCCCTGTATACGGGAAATGAATCCACCAGGGTCCTGCTTTTTTCCATTTGGTTGATCTGACTGTAAATGGACATCAACTTTGTATTGTCCGTGGCGCGAAAATACTCACCACCGGTAATGTCTGCAATCTGCCGAAGCAGTTCCTCATCAATTTCCACCGGTATCTGTTGTATCTGCACGCCATAAGGCGTCATGACCGGGTAGGGAGCCATCCCATGCGCTCCCACACCTATTGTATACACCCGCACCCCGTAAGTGCGTGCAATTTCGGCTGCTGTGAGTGGCGTCACCTCGCCTCTGTTGTTCACCCCGTCTGTAAGCAGGATGACCACCCGGCTAATGGCTTCCGAATCCCTTAGACGGGCCACGGCTGTTGCCAGTCCGTTCCCGATGGCCGTTCCGTCTTCAATCAGACCTGTCTGGATTTCCTTCATCATGTTTATGAGCGTGATGCGGTCTGTTGTCAGGGGACATTGCGTATACGATTCACCCGCAAATACGGTTATGCCTATGCGGTCTGCGGGACGTTCCGCAATAAACTGAATGGCAATGTCCTTCGCAGCTGCAATCCTGTCCGGCTCAAAATCACGTGCCAGCATGGAAGTGGACACGTCCATGGCAAGCATGATGTCTATCCCTTCGGTGACCGTTGTTTCATAATCCGAGGAAGAGCGCGGCCTGGACATGGCCAGTATCAGGGCGGCCAGGGCAATCATCCTCAGTACAAAGGGCACGTGATAAAGGATTCTCTTATAGGAAACCTTCTCTTTTTCAAAAGGCTGCAGCGAAGATACCTGAAGCGAAGGATCCTGCTTCCCTTTCATTTGCCGGTATACGTACCAGGCTGCCAAAGGGATCAGCAAGAGCAATAAAAACAGGAGTCTGGGATATTCAAAAAACATAATGGTTCTCCTTATTCTTCTTTTTCTTCTTCATACCTGGCCGTTTCTGTTACAAACCGGACGGCCTGCCTGAGGGATTCTTCGTTTTCACTTTCTGACGGTGTGTATTTGGCAAATTTTGCCAGGTCACCCATACTTAACATCTCCCGGAGCACTTCTATGATCTTCCCGGAGAGCAGCGGATCTTCAGGTTGCCTCTGTTCCAGCGATGCGATCATTTCGCCCGAGGTCAGTTCCATGGCCTGCATCCCCCACCGGTCCCTGAGGTAAACCCGGATGGTGTCTGTTAGCAGGGTATAGTATAGTTTTGCTTTCTGCTTTTTCCAGATTTCCTGCCTCCTCATATTTTCCAGCACTTTGAGGGCTGCAATGTGAGGCGGGTCCTTAGGCCTGACAGGTCCGAAAAGAGGCAGATTCTTCCTGCGGCGTCTTATAATATAAAGCGCCAAAAAAACCAGGCCTGTCACCAGTGCGACAATACCGGCAAGGGCCAGTATTTCTCCGGTTGTTATCGGATAACGCATCTGGGGCTTCAGCCCGTAAGGTTCAAAAGACGTGGTGTCTACCGGAATGGTCTGAACCTTTAACAGGGGTCCTTTGAACCACAAGGTATCAGCTGTACCATCCTGCCGTAGCAGACGAACCGGAACGGGCGGCAGCTGATAGGACCCGCTGTCGAACGAAGTCAGCAGAATACGCGCCCGGATGCTTTCCAGGTTTTTTTTCCTGAATACGGAATCCAGCCGCACCCCGGACAAGGCCTCGATCCCCCTGGTGATCTCGAAAGGAAGCGATGGGAATTCAGGTGTCTCGATTATTCCTTCGGTCCATATTCCGGGTGGTAATGTCATGTTCCACCAGACCTGGTCCCCTATCAGAATGCTATCCTTTTCCAGAACCGATCCCAGGACAGAATCTCCCTTTCCCTGTACTGTAGCAGGGTCCTGCCGGGCCACTGATATGTGTGGCATCATAATGAGCAAGGCCGGGAAAAACCATTGTAACAGAAAACGTTTCATCATCACGCCCTTTGTTTAAACAAGCGGATCAGGGGTTCCACATAATCCTGGTCAGTAGCAATTTTAACATGATCAACATGGTATTTATTCAGGAGGGTTTTAATTCTCTCCTGACTGTTTCTGTACCACATGGCATAATCCTCCCTCAACCTTTTTCCCGAGGTGTCTACCCATTGTTCCCGGTATGTTTCGGCATCCATCATCCGGACCAGGCCTACATTGGGTAATTCTTTTTCCCTTGGATCATAAACCTGTATGGCCGCCAGATCGTGCTTGTTCACGGCTATCTTCAGTGCTTCTTCAAAACGGGGTTGTTCTGCATTGTCCATATCCATCATGTCTGACAAGATAAAGGCAGTGCAACGTTTTTTTATGGCATTGGTCAGAAAGCGCAAGGCTTCAGATATGTTTGTCTGCCGGCTTTCGGGCTCGAATTCCAGCATTTCGCGAATGATACGCAACAGGTGTGAACGTCCTTTTTTCGGGGGAATGAATTTTTCCACCTTATCGCTGAAAAACAACGCTCCCACCTTGTCGTTGTTGATGGACGCAGAGAAACTGAGAATGGCAGCCACCTCGGCCAGCAATTCCTTCTTCAGTTTCTTTGTTGTGCCAAACCACCGCGAGCCGCTCACATCGATGACGAGCACTACGGTCAGTTCACGTTCTTCCTCAAAAACCTTGATATAGGGGGCGTTCATTCTTGCCGTGACGTTCCAGTCCATGTCCCTGATGTCGTCTCCGTACTGGTATTCACGCACCTCGCTGAAGGCAATGCCCCGGCCCTTGAAAGCTGAGTGGTACTGGCCTGCAAAGATCTGGTGCGAAAGACCCCTGGATTTGATCTCTATCTTCCGGACATTTTTGAGCAAATTTTCAGACATAGCCGGCTATTAAGGAACTTCAACCGCATTGATAATTGAAGTGATGATGTTTTCAGAGACAATGTTTTCGGCTTCTGCCTCGTAAGTCAGTCCTATCCTGTGGCGTAACACTTCGTAGGCCACTGCACGGACATCTTCCGGAATGACGTAGCCACGGCGGCGGATAAAGGCATAGGCCTTGGAAGCGATGGCAAGGGAAATACTAGCACGCGGGGAAGAACCGTAAGCTATCAGGGATTTGAGCTCGGGCAGTTTGTACTCCTCCGGTCTCCGGGTGGCACAAACCAGGTCTACTATATACTTTTCAATTTTCTCATCCATGTAAACTTCCCGGACAACCTCCCGGGCCTTCCTGATGTCGGCAGGTTTGAGAACCGTTGCCGCTGTCGGAAATTCACCGGAATTGTTCATGCGGATGATGAGTTTTTCTTCGTCTTTTTTGGGGTAATCCACAATGACCTTGAGCATGAAGCGGTCCACCTGTGCCTCGGGCAAAGGATACGTCCCTTCCTGTTCAATGGGATTCTGGGTTGCCAGCACCAGGAAAGGTTCCGGCAGGGGAAATGTATGTTCTCCAATGGTGATCTGTCTTTCCTGCATGGCCTCCAGAAGGGCCGATTGCACTTTTGCCGGAGAGCGGTTGATTTCATCAGCCAAAATGAAATTAGCGAAAAGAGGGCCTTTCTTTACCTGAAATTCCTCTGTTCGCTGGCTGTAAATCAGGGTACCTATCAGGTCGGCAGGCAACAAGTCGGGAGTGAATTGAATGCGGCTGAACTTTGCGTCCACAACACTTGCCAATGTTCTTATTGCCAACGTTTTAGCAAGTCCCGGAACGCCTTCCAGCAGGATGTGTCCATTGGCCAGAAGTCCAATAAGCAGATTTTCAACCAATTGTTTCTGCCCTACTATCACCTTGCTCATTTCAAGCGTCATGATATCCACAAAAGCACTTTCCCGCTGAATCCGTTCGTTCAATTCTTTAATGTTTACGGTTTCCATACAATGTTATTTTTCTATACGATTATGTTTTTTTCATATATATTTGTCAAAGATACATCCTTTATGCGGTTTTTTGTTCATCTTTCCTTTAACGGTACGCATTACCATGGCTGGCAAATTCAAAAAAACGCACGTAGCGTTCAGGCTTTTCTGGAAGATGCGCTAGGACGTGTTTTGAGAGAGACAGTCGCAGTCACAGGATGCGGCCGCACCGACACGGGTGTCCACGCGCTTGATTTCTGGGCTCATTTCAATTACAACGGTAAACCTTTCGGGTGTGAAGCCTTAACTTACAAATTGAATGCCATATTGCCTAATGATATTCATATATTCGGCATTTTTCACGTACCTGAAAACCTCCATGCCCGGTACCATGCCGTGAGCAGGACTTACCGTTATTATATCCGCAGGAACAAAGAACCATTCCTGGAAGGTATGTCTTCCGCTCCGGGAACATATGCCGCTACGCCTCCCGACCTGGACCTGATGAACCAGGGAGCTGCATTGTTTCTGGGAACTCATGATTTTACAAGCTTTTCCAAACTCCATACACAAACCGTGAGCAACACCTGCACTGTTACCGAAGCCCGCTGGTTCACCCAGGAGCAGGAATTCGGAATGGCCCCGTTGTGGGTCTTCCAGGTCACTGCCAACCGTTTCCTCCGGAACATGGTCCGTTGCATGGTGGGTACATTGCTGGAGGTGGAAAAAGGTAAAAAACCCGTGGAATGGATTTTGCAGTTACTGGATGGAAAAAACCGTTCCCTGGCTGGTTTTTCCGTTCCACCCGAAGGCTTGTTCCTGTGGAAGGTTCATTATGATAAACTTATAATTGTAAACTGATATGTTGCACATCGTACTTCAAACCGAGGCCATTGCAGAAGCCTCTTCTTCAATTTCATTATTGTCCATGGCTACCAAAGGCGGTTGGCTGATGCTGGTCCTGCTTGCATTATCCATTGTAGCCGTTTACATTTTCGGAGAACGACTTGTTGCCATGCACAAAGCATCCAAAGTGGACGAGAATTTCATGAACAATATCAAGGAATTCATATATGAAGGAAAGATACAGTCGGCCATTCATCTGTGCGAAAGCCAGAATACTGTATCCTCAAGGCTTATAGCCAAGGGATTGCGTAATATTGGACGGCCAATGGCCGACATCAAATCTGTCCTGGAAAATGTGGGAAGCATTGAGGTTGCCCGGCTGGAAAAAGGAATGCCTGTACTGGCTTCCGTTGCCGGTGGCGCGCCCATGGTCGGGTTTCTTGGAACGGTCATCGGTATGATCAAGGCTTTCTACAATATGTCCATGGCCGGAAGTAACATTGAGATATCGCTGTTATCAGAGGGAATCTATATAGCCATGGTTACCACGGTGGGCGGATTGCTGGTGGGCATACCGGCTTACTTTGCATACAATTACCTTGCTTCACGTATCGGGTCCATCATTAACACCATGGAAAAGAATACGCTGGATTTTCTGGAACTTTTACAGGAACCGCTAAAATAAAATGACATGGCTATAAAAAGAAACACCAAGGTCGAGCCGTCTTTCACAATGGCTTCCATGACAGACATTGTGTTTTTGATGCTGTTGTTCTTCCTGGTTACCTCAACCCTGGTCAATCCCAACGCCCTGAAGCTATTGCTGCCAAAAAGCTCCAACCAGATCTCGGACAAGGCACAGGTTAGTGTATCCATCAAGCATTATACCCTGGCAGGTACTTTCTCATACCACATCAACGGTAACCAGCAGGCTGTCCCTTTCAATGACATTGAACCACTGCTGCAACAAGCCCTTCAGAGCAGTGATGATCCCACGGTATCTTTATACGTGGATAAATCTGTTCCCATGGAACAGGTGGTCCAGGTGATGAACATTGCCAAACGTAATCAGTACAAGATCATTCTGGCCACATCTCCTGAGTAAGGAGCAACAAAACATGCATCTATGCAACAAAACAAGGGAAAAAGGACCGGTATCTGGCTGACAGTGGGACTTCACCTGCTGCTGTCGGTTGTTTTGCTGCTCAACGGATTGCATTACGTCCCTCCCCTGCGCAATAATCTTATGGAGATAGAGATTGAACTGGAGGAAGAGTTACCCCCGCTACCTCTCACAATTATTGCCGAACAAGGTACTGCGCCCCGCTCCCCGGAACCTGTGCCGGACAAGGCACCTGAATTGGTTCAACAGGCAATTGTTCCCGAAGAGATACAGGGCAAGCAACGCACAGAGGAAAGCACGCCGGAAGAAACCGGTGACGTTGAAGTACACGATCCTGAACCCCCGGTTATCAATGAAAGGGCCTTGTACAGAAGCCGGGACGTGGACACCCTGGCCGGAGAACAAACGGGTTTGCATACCGGAACAGATCGCCAGGCCGGAGATCCTGCAGGAAACACATTTACCGGCAATCCCCTGGGACAACCGACTGCTCAGCTGGAAGGACGTTCCATTGTCGGAAAACTACCCTTGCCTGAATATACCCAAAACCTGGCCGGCAGGGTTGTGGTGCGGATTTTGGTGGACACTTATGGTAATGTGACCTCTGCCACCCCGGGAATTGAAGGAACAACCGTTCAGAATAAAGTACTTTGGGAAGCAGCCAAAAAAGCCGCACTCCAGGCCCGGTTCAATATCAGCGGTTCAGCACCTGCCGTGCAGGAAGGGAAAATCACTTATATCTTTTCGCTCAGATAGCCCTATTCGTACCGGAGGGCTTCTATGGGATCCAGACTGCTCGCACGCACGGCGGGAATATATCCGGATAAAATACTGACAACAAAGCAGATGGCTACCCCAAGCAACATCCATAACCATGGAACCACAAAAGGGGTTTTCATGGCCAGTGATGTCAGGTTGCCTGCAAGGAATCCCAGCAAAATACCCCCTGCCCCTCCCAGCTGACCTATGACAATGGCCTCGAAAAGAAACTGTTGTTTAATGATCCGTGAAGTGGCTCCCATGGCCTTTCTTGTTCCGATCTCGCGGGTTCGTTCGTTTACAGAGACCAGCATGATATTCATCAGCCCAACGGCAGCCCCCAGCAGGGTGATGAATCCTATGATGAAAGCCGCTATGGTCACTATCCTCATGGTTTCCAAAGAACGTTCCAGCATATCTTCGCTGCGGTTTATCTGAAAATCAGTCTGATCTGTAGGTGAAAGACGGCGCACGGTCCTGAAGTTGATCTCGGCCTCTTCATAGGCATTGCGGGTATTTTCTCCCTCTTTTGGCTGAATTTTGATTTGGAAGTTCATATTGTCCCCTCCGTAAACACTCCGGGCATTTGCCAACGGGACAAATATCTGCTTGTCAGACCCTCCGCCAAAAGTGGCACCTTTAGGTCTGAGAACACCTATTACCTGGTAACGTCTGCCCTCAACATTAATAAACTCTCCTATGGGGTCCTTGTCACCAAAAAGAGTCAGCAATCCATCCCCGATAACAGCCACAAATCCGGAAGAGGTCATTTCGTAATTGGAAAAAAAACGGCCTGAATACAGTTCCAGCGCATTGACCGGAAAGTAATCGGGGTTCACCCCGAAAACACTGATCTCGGGATTGGTCTTTTCCGACCCGTAGCTCACTTCCAGCATGCTTGTTGCCGGCGCGTATACAGCAATGCGTGACGGCACAGGGTACGTTTCCACAAAATCCATAGCCTGCTGGTAGGTAATCAGGGACTGATTCCGGATTCTGCGCCTGACTTCAGCCGATTGTCCGCGCAGGGATTTGGACCGTATGGTTATGGTACTTGCACCCATGCGGTTAAAGCTGTCTGTGACAGAGCCTTTTATGGCGTCAATGGCAGTCAGGATTCCCACCAGGGCCATGATTCCTACGGCTATCATCAATATGGTCAGCACGGACCGCAGTTTGTTTGTCTTAACCGCTGTAAGAGAAACGTTTAAATTTTCACGAAATAAAGGAGATAATCTTAGAAAGGCCGGATACTTCATAATGCAATATTAAGAAATTTCGCGTAAATTTGCGGCTCAAAATATAAAAAATGCAGAATAAAGAACAACAAGACGGCCAGGGATCCATTAAACGTCCACGGCGTGAACGTATTACGGATAAAAAAATGGAAAGGCCGCGCCGTGAAGGCGGTTACAACCCGGAAAGACCACGCCGTGAAGGCGGTTACAACCCGGAAAGACCCCGCCGCGAAGGCGGTTACAGCTCAGAAAGACCACGCCGCGAAGGCGGCTACAGCTCTGAAAGACCACGCCGCGAAGGCGGCTACAGCTCTGAAAGACCACGCCGCGAAGGCGGTTACAGCTCAGAAAGACCGCGCCGCGAAGGCGGCTACAGCTCTGAAAGACCACGCCGCGAAGGCGGTTACAGCTCAGAAAGACCCCGCCGTGAAGGCGGCTACAGCTCTGAAAGACCACGCCGCGAAGGCGGTTACAGCTCAGAAAGACCGCGCCGCGAAAAATCCTACCGCTCTGAAAGGACATACAAATCCTTCGGTCATAAACCGGCTCCTAAAAAAACAGAAGCCCCCCAACCAAAGCAACCTAAAGTGCCGGGTGAAGTCCGGCTCAACAAATACATAGCCAACTCGGGTCTCTGTTCCCGCAGGGAGGCAGATACCTTTATTACAACAGGACTGGTCACAGTCAACGGAAAAGTGGTGGACACTCTGGGAGTAAAGGTAACACCGGCCGACGATGTACGCGTGAACGGCCAGCGGATCAAAGGCGAACCCAAAACCTACATTGTGATGAACAAACCCAGGGGGTACGTCACAACCTTAAGCGATGACCATGCCGAAAAATCCGTTATGGACCTTATTGCGGGAAAATGCGAACAACGTGTATTTCCCGTGGGACGTCTCGATAAAATGACCATGGGTGTCCTCTTGTTCACCAATGATGGCGAACTCACAGAAAAGCTGACACATCCGTCCTACAACCGGAAAAAGATTTACCAGACACGCCTGGACATGAACCTGAAACAATCCGATATGGAAAAGCTTGTCAATGGAATAGAGCTGGAGGACGGCATGATGCATGTGGATCAGATAGCTTACATAGACAATGACGAGAAAGAAATCGGACTGGAAATTCATTCCGGGAAAAACCGTGTTGTGCGCCGTCTTTTCGAAGCCCTTGGCTATAAGGTGAAAAAACTTGACCGCGTCTATTTTGCAGGACTTACCAAGAAAAACCTCAAACGCGGACAATGGCGCTTTTTGACGGAAGAAGAGGTCAATATGTTGATTACGGGATTCTACCAATAACATGAGTGCTACACATAAGGCAGGTTTTGTCAATATAATAGGGAATCCCAATGTGGGCAAATCTACGCTCATGAATGCCCTGGTAGGTGAAAAATTATCCATAATCACCTCTAAGGCACAGACCACCCGTCACCGCATCATGGGCATAGTAAACGGGCCGGATTACCAGATCGTGTATTCCGATACGCCGGGTATCATCAAACCCTATTACCTGCTGCAGGAGAACATGATGGAATATGTAGAATCCGCCCTTGCAGATGCCGATATCCTGCTATACGTCACCGATGTTGTGGAAAAGCTGGCTAAAAATCCTGATTATATTGAAAAGTTGAACCGGATTGAGGTGCCTGTCCTGGTGGTTCTCAATAAAATTGATAAAAGTTCTCAGGCCGAAGTCTTGTCACTGATGGATCAGTGGCACACCATGGTTCCCAAAGCCGAAATTTTCCCGGTAAGTGCCCTGGAAGACTTCAATCTGGATTCACTACTGGAGAGGATCCTGGCTTTGCTGCCGGCCTCACCTCCCTGGTTTGACAAAGATCAGCTGACAGACAAAAGCCTGCGTTTTTTCGCCTCGGAAATAATCCGGGAAAAGATCTTCCTGAATTATTCAAAAGAAATTCCCTATTGCATGGAGGTCACCGTGGAAGAATTTCTGGAGAGTCAGGCAAGGTATGACATACGAGCAGTGATCAGTGTCATGCGCGATTCGCAGAAAGGGATCATAATAGGTGACAAAGGCAGTGCGCTTAAACGCGTGGGAACACAAGCCCGTCTGGATATGGAGGATTTTTTCCAGAAAAAAGTATTTCTGGAATTATTCGTCAAGGTTGTTCCCCATTGGCGCGAAAACAAGACCAGGCTCCGCCGGTTCGGTTATTAACGGTGTTCCCAGCACTTCCAGCGCTTTGATCAACACATTATCTCTCCTGCCGAGGTAAGGATAGAAACCTTTGTCTTCCAGCCGGGTATTCCTTCCAATATATGCCTGGATCTGCGTCAGCAGGATGCCTCCGCACTCCTTCCATTGCACAGGCAGCGGATGGATTCCCTGTTTGTTCAGATAGCGCAGGAATTCTTCTTCCAGCTGTGTTGATGCAAAAAATTGCTCCAAATCGTCATAAGTGTCTATGCCGGATAGCTGTACACGGTTACGATCGGCAAAGTCCATGCTGAACCGGATGGGCAGGTTCTGCCTGGATATGCGCAGGTAGAGGTCGTTTACCCCTGTTGTGTCCAGGGGAACAAAAACATCGGGAATGATCCCGCCACCGCCGTACAGGACTTTTCCGGCCTGTGTTACAAAACGCAGCGAATCATTTTTGGGGATGGAATCTTCCTGCATCAGCTCTCCATGCTTGTAACGTTCCAGAAGGTCGTATGCGTATTCGCGGGAGTTGCTCATGTACGGCTTTTGAATGGACCTGCCAAGGGGCGTGTAAAAGCGGGCAACGGTAAGCCGCAATCCTGAATTATCAGAGAAATAAATGGGTTCCTGGACAAGGCCCTTTCCGTATGACCGGCGCCCTATGATGGTACCCCTGTCATTATCCTGTAAAGCTCCCGCCATGATTTCAGAAGATGAGGCCGATGCTTCGTTGATCAAAACAGCCAGTGGCATATCATAGCAGAATCCCCGTTTTTTTGTGTAAAAATCTTGTCTTTCCCGGTGCTCTCCTTCCGTATAAACAACCAGTTTGTTCTCATCCAGGAATTCACCTGTGATTTTCAGGGCCTGGTCCAGGTAGCCTCCCGAATTGTCCCGAAGATCAAAGATAACCTGTTTCATTCCCTGTTTCATCAAATCTGCAATGGCGCCAAGGACTTCGGCATAGCTTGTCATGGAAAACCTTGACAGTTTGATATACCCGGTCAGTGAATCTGCCATATAGGCCACATCCACACTGTTGACCGGAATCTTGTCCCTTACGATGGAAAAGTGTATGAGGTCATTTTCTCCATAACGCTTCACGTGCACATCCACCTGGGTGCCCTTGGGTCCCTTGAGAAGCCGTACTATGGAATCCTGGTCCATCTGGACACCGGCAACGATCTGGGTGTCGATTTTTATGATCTTGTCCCCTGGTTGCAGGCCCATTTTCTCTGATGGTCCACCCACCACGACATTTATCACGGTAGCCGTATCGCTGGGCACATTGAAAACAATGCCTATTCCTTCTATGTTTCCACGCAATTCTTCATCGGCAGTTCGCAATTCATCCGGTGAAAGGTAAACGGAGTGTGGGTCTAGCTCTTCCATGATAGTAGGAAGCGTTTTCTCTATAAACGCCGAAACGTCTACCGGATCGACATAATTATTCTGGATCTGTTCCAGGATCAGCTCCAGCTTGGACCACTCCCGCCCAAGTTGTTTCCTTCCCCCACCATTTTGTTTCCTGACAATATCCCATCTTATGATACCTGTTATGGCCAGTGCAACGAGTATGACCAGCACTATGCCCAGCGTTTTCCGCAGCCTTCTAAACCCTTCCATTATCTGTTAAAATTTGTCGACCTGAATACCTGCCCTTTTTAAAAGTTCAATTCCTTCCTGCAATCTGTAATCATCGCTGTACACCACGCGGACTATCCCGGATTGTATGATCAGCTTGGCGCATTCAATACAGGGAGAAGCCGTAATGTAAATGGTGGCCCCTTCGCTGCTGTTGTTACTCCTTGCCACTTTAGTTATGGCATTTGCTTCTGCATGCAAAACATACGATTTGGTATGCCCCTCCTCATCTTCGCATACATTCTCAAATCCCCGGGGAGTCCCGTTATAACCATCCGAGATGATCATCCGGTCTTTTACCATCAATGCCCCGACTTTCCTCCTTTCACAATAAGAATTCTGAGACCATATCCGGGCCATTTCCAGATAATGGAGGTCAAACTGGGTCTGCTTATCCATTGTATAGAAAACGTTTAATACTTTTTTTGGGTGTTTTTTCAAATTCTTCCGGGACTATCCTTACCCTGGCTATCTGACAGTATTTGGGTAAATCCAGGTTGATCTGCGCACGCATGGCCTCCATGGTCGCATCCATCGCAGAATCGGGAAGCCCCTCTGCTGCCGCTTTTTCAAAATCGGGATAAACCAGAGCCACTAGCTTGTTATCTTCCATGATCACCAGGCTTTCGTTTACATATGACATGTTATTGATGGAACTTTCAATCTCTTCGGGATATATATTCTGTCCGTTGGGTCCCAGGATAATGGTCTTGGAGCGTCCTTTGATATACAGGTATCCGTCCTTGTCCATGGTTCCCATGTCTCCTGTCCTGAACCAGCCATCCTCTGTAAACACCTGCTCGGTGGCTTCCGGATTCTTGTAATATCCTACCATAACGTTGTCCCCCTTAAGCTGGATTTCACCTGGAACCGTCTCCGGATCCTCCGAATCTATCCTTATGGACATCCTGGGGGCTGCCCTGCCGCAGGAAAACAGCGGTCTTTCATTCCAGGGGGCATAAGATACAATGGGACCACATTCGGTAAGCCCGTACCCTACGGTAAAGGCCAGGCTTATGCTCTTGAGGAACGGCTCCACCTCATGGTTCAGAGGCGCACCGCCCACGATGATTTCCACGAATTCCCCCCCGAATGCCTTGACCAGCTCGTCGTGAATACGGTTTTTGATTCTCTGGTCAATGAAAGGCATGCGCAGCATGACCTTTATGGAAGGACGCTTGAGCAGGGGCAGGAGCTTCTGTTTGTATATCTTTTCAATGATCATGGGAACCGCAATGATCACGCGGGGTTTGACACTCTGGAAGGCTTCCACGATCACCTTGGGTGAAGGCATCCTGGTCAGGAAATGTACGTGTGAGCCGGATGTCATTTCAAAGAGCAATTCAAACATCAGTCCATACATGTGTGCCGAGGGAAGCATGGAAACGACCCTGGCCCCGTTACTCACCTGGGGGAGCACCTCCCATGCGAATAGTACATTGGAAAGCAGGGAACGGTAAGGCAGCATGACACCCTTGGAGAAACCTGTTGTACCGCTTGTATAATTTATCAGGGCCAGTTCTTCGGGCTGGTCCCGGTGGAAACGGACATCTTCCGGTTTCATCCCTTCAGGATAAAGCTCTGTGAAATTTTTCTCCAATCCTTTCCGGATATTGATGATTTCTTTGTCGGGAGTATAAAGAATGCTGAAATCATTCAATTCCACAATGGCTTCCAGATTGGGCATCTCAGCTTCATTAAGTCCTTCCCATATCTGTTCCCCTACAAAAAAGATGCGTGCATCGGAATGATTTACCAGGTGCTGGATGTTTCCCGGTTTGAATTCATGCAATATGGGTACAACCACTGCTCCGTAGCTAATAGTCGCGAGAAAAGCCACAGCCCAGTTGGACTGGTTTTTCCCGCATAAAGCCACTTTATCTCCCTTCTTCAGCCCGCATTTTTCAAAACCTATGTGAATCATCCGGATACGTCGTGCCAGGTCACTATAATATAGGGTCTGCCCGTTAAATTCGGTCAGGGCCTTGTAGTCCCAGTACTTTTTGAAACTGTTTTCAAAAAGCTCATTCAGGGATTCAGTCTTTAAAATATCCTTACTCATTTTGTCTAGTATTTAGAATTATCCAAAAGCTTGTAAATCGTAGAGGTGCCTATACATTCCGTTTTGTTCCAGCAACCGGCTGTGAGTGCCGCGTTCTGTGATGCGTCCTTTGTCAATGACCACAATTTCATCTGCATCCCTGACAGTGGACAGGCGGTGGGCAATCACCACCGAAGTCCTGTTTTTCATTAGTTTGGTCAGGGCTTCCTGTACCATCCTTTCACTTTCCGAGTCCAGGGCCGATGTCGCCTCATCCAGGATAAGTATGGGCGGGTTCTTGAACACAGCTCTTGCAATGGCCAACCGTTGCCGCTGTCCTCCCGACAGTTTTTCACCCCTGTCCCCGATATTGGTTTCGTATCCGTGCTCCAATTCCATAATGAAATCATGTGCATTGGCTACCCGGGCTGCATGTTCCACCTCCGGACGCGAAATATTTACAAGGCCAAAGGTAATATTATTTGCAACAGTATCGTTGAAGAGGATGGATTCCTGGGTTACTATGCCCATAAGTCCAATAAGATCCCTGGGCCTGTATTTGCGGATATCAATACCATCAAGCAAAACAGACCCTTCCGTAACGTCATAGAAACGTGGCAGCATGTCTGCCAGTGTTGTTTTGCCGGCTCCGGAAGGTCCCACAAGGGCAATAACCTTCCCTTTAGGTATCACAAGGTTTATATCCCTGAGCACATAGGGATCTGTTTCCTTGTAGCGAAAACTGACATTACGATATTCTATGCGTTCACTGAAGGTTTTTACAGGCATGGCATCCTGGTCTTTTCTTATTTCAACCGGTGCATCCAGGATGCTGAAGATTCTAAGGGCCGATACCATGCCCTTGCGGATCACGGCATAAGTTCGTGTAATGGACTTGGCGGGCTCAAGAACACGCCAGTAAAAACCAATGTATACGACAAATTCGGGCCATGTCATTCCCAGGTCCCCCCTGACCTGAAGCCAGCCGCCGTAAAAAAGCACGGCAGCTGCCACTGAAATCCCAAGGAACTCGCCCAGGGGAGAAGCCAGTTCCTGCCGGTTGTACAACCTCCTGGTTGCCATCCGGTGCTGGTCGTTAACACCGTCAAAGCGATCCAGGATATACCCCTGTGCATTGAAAGCCTTTACGATCCGGCTTCCGGATATGGCCTCTTCAAAATGACTCAGCAACTTACCCAGAAGACTCTGGGATACTTCCGCACCCGAGCGCAGTGACCGGGTGATCCTGCCTATGAGCAGTGCCGACAACGGCAGTGTAAGCAAGGAGGCCAGGGTCAGCTTCGGACTCATGTAAAAGAGCATGGACAAGAATCCCGCAATGAGCAAAGGATCACGGAAAATGATATGGAAAGAGCCGGCTACGGAGTTCTGCACTTCATTCACATCGTTAGAAACGGTGGAAAGAAGGTCCCCTTTACGCTGGTCATGAAAATACCCTATATGCAGACGGCTAATCTTGGAAAAAAGATCGTTCCTGATGTTTTTCATCAGGTTGGCACGCATATCCACCAGGATCCTCTGGGAAAGATAATATGTAAGGTTGGCCAGAAAGGAAGCAACCAGCAAGCTGACAGACACATACACCAAAGCCATCAGTATCCCGTCCTTCGCTTTTATCATGACCATATAATAACGGAACAGGTCAACAAAATAAGGGATAGATAAGCTGAATACGGGCCGGGCCATTTCTCCCGGCAGGGTATCGGCCTGAAACAGGACGGTCAGCAAGGGAGCCACCAGGGCATAATTGGCTATGCCAAAGAAAACGCTGAAAACAGAAAGTACCAGGTAAGAAGGCCAGTACCTGCTGTATGGTTTTCCATAAGCCAGTATCCGCATGAATGATTTCATCATTCGTCTATTTCCTCATAATCGACGTATTCTCCGGCACCCTTGTCTATACGCTTTTTCCGGGAGGTGTTGTTTTCAATGTTGTCCCGCTTACGGCCCTGTTCCTGCATTTTACGGAACTTCCTTGACAACATCAGTGGGATAAGATTTATGAAAAAGTATCCGGCAACTATGATAAAGAAGATTATGGTCAGAAGGCTCATCCTAATTATTCCAGCATTATGGCAAGGGTCTTTCCCTCAATTGTTGTGCCGTAAAGTTCATACGGACCTGAAATCCTGACTTCGGCCTGCGGATCCAGGCATTCTTTCCGGGTAGTCATCCCCCTAACCTGCCCGCTTTCAGATAAAATGACAGTCCCTGCTTCTGTGTAGACTATCCATAAGCCGGTGTTTTCCCACCTGGTATGACGGGGTTGTCCGGTGAGGTATCCGGGCAAAGTAAAATCGCTCCACCCTTCGGGTACATTCCCGAATTTGTCATAACAGCGCAGCACATTGTCCTGGTGTGCCAGCAGGATCCTGTATTCTTTCTTTCCTTCCGGATCAAAAACAAAAGGACCATACAGGATGCTTGAAGCATAAGCTTTGGGATAAGGGGATACATTGCGCCCCAGCCTGTCCAACAAATACAACCTGTTTCCTATGGAAAACAACATCTGCAATTTGTCGTTTTTCAGCAGGTCCAACTGTCTTACCCCGTCCTGGATGGGCCCTTCCATGGTCTTTTCCCATAATGTCTTACCCGTGTGGTCTCTCATGATAAGACGGCACTCGGGCCAGGGAGTCTGGAACAACTCATTGTCCTTTTTGGTGAAATGGTTAAACACCTTGAAGGGCGGTCTTCCCCTGGCCAGGGTATCCTGGTGCATACCACTGCGAATTCGTGCTTCGGGCTGACGTGGTATCAGGGGAGATGTCTCCAGTGAATCCCCGAATACAGAGACATGAGCATAGAGACGGTCCTCCAGTGATGAAAACTGCAGGAATGTATACTGCGCATTGTATCGGCCCCATGCATCCAGTCGCTCTGCATACCGTTTATCCATCAAGGTCTGGATTTGTTTCAGACCTGCCGTGGGCTGGAGGAATAACGTCAGGTTGGAGGCATTCATAACACCTGGTGAGGCATCGGTCTGGGAAATGGCAGCAGCCAGTGAATGGTAATTACCATCCAGATTGCTTTTCAAAATCCCGTTCAGCAGTTTCCGGGGTCCGAAAAGTATGAACGGACCTATATAGCAGTAATCCGATGCCTGGCATAAAGTAAAAACCGGACCGAAGATTTCAGGCAGAAGACCGGGAACGGGATTCTCCATCACCTTGTTTTCCTCCTGTCTGTTGAGCAGGGCAAATTGTATCCGGGCCTGGTGGATATACCTGGAATGTATCACGGCTATCCATTGCAATTCACCCCCAAAAGGAACACAGGAGAGTGATACTTCCGTTGGATACAGAAGACTGAACCATTCCAGCCTTTCTTTATCAGGCCCTTTTCTATTGGATTTCTGCAACTCAAGATATCTTCCATATCCTTCCAGGTAAGAAGCGAGGTCCGATATGCCTATGGAAATACCTGCCACAGCCGCTGCGGGAAGGATTTGCGGAGCCATGAGCTTCTGGGGTTCCTGGCCCAGAAAGGTGGCAAAATAATGCTCCGCCCCGGACGGAAACAGTGAATATCCGTCCATCTTCACTTCATGCCCGCTTATGAATCCGTCCAGCACGGTCCAGCGGGCAGCAGAGCGCACAAAAGCAGCGTACTTTTGCAAGGGCATCCCCAGATAAGCGGCAAACATTGAAGGAATCCCCTGGTGCGGAATAAAAATACGGGTTGGTTTGGAAACCGGGGTTTGTTCCACTAACCGGGCAAAGGAAGGATCGTCCGCAAGAGAGCTGCCGTTGCCCAGGTGGCGCAGGGATGATTCCAGCACTACCAGAGAAGAAGATACCATCAACAGGTCATTGACACAGGAAGCATAAACACTATGGTCCGACTCTTCTCCTCCTGCCTGGTATATGGTTTGTCCGTTATATGACCGGGTTTTGAAGGATAAGAGGCTCTTTCCCAGAAAATTATCCCACCATTGCGGATCCTGCGCTTTTTCACCTGATATGCAGAAAAGGGCCGCCAGGGTATTTTTTGCCGAGGGGTGCAGCGAACAGAGTGTCTCGGCTTGTGCCATCCCGGGATAAGCGGCCGTAAGGAAAGCCGTCAGTTCCGCCAGGAATGCCTGAGTTTCCTGTTCGGGGTGAAACAGGGATTCCAGGTAACTTCCGGGAGTAAGGACCTCTCCAGTCAGGGTGTTCAATCCGCTGAAATGCTGGACCAGAACGGCATCTACAGGAACAGCCCTGTAGGTGCTGTTGCCTGCAGCATGATCACCGGAATCCCTGAACAGGAGAAAAAAACCATACACCGAAGCCCCTGCCAGCAACAGCAGCAACAGCACAAGGAATATGATGGTACGTTTTCGCATAAAAGACAAAGATAAAACTTCAGTTGGCAACCTCAACTAAAAATTTTATCCGGACCAGCCTCACTTCTTCTTCTGTATATTCAGGACCCAGTTCTTTCACAGCCTCTGACAAGGATTCGGATTTCGCATCGTAACGGAAGTAGTCATAGATGGTCTCCAGCTTATCATCATCTATGTTTTGCCTCAGGTAATAGTCTATATCCAGGTGAGTCCCCGAATTGATAATGACTTCTATTTCTTCCAGCAATTCATCGATAGTAAGGCCTTTGGCTTCTGCAATATCTACAAAATCCAGCTTGCGGTCAATGCTTTGTATGATATACACCTTGTTCTGGGACTTGTTTATAACAGATTTGACAACAATATCCTGCGGCCGGTCTATTTCGTTCTCTTCGACGTATTTTTCAATCAGCTCAATAAAAGGTTTCCCGTATTTTCTTGCTTTTCCCTCACCCACACCCTGACAACGGGCCAGTTCTTCCAGGGTTATGGGATAGCTGATGGACATATCTTCCAGGCTCACATCCTGGAACAAGACAAAAGGAGCCAGTTTCAGCCTGTGTGCCATATCTTTCCGCAGGTCTTTCAGCATGGCCAGCAACTCGATATCCCCTCCGCCTCCTCCGGCCTTGGCAGCAGCTTCAATTTCTGAATCCTCTTCTTCTTCCATCTGCCGGTCTTCATAGAGCATCAGGGTGGTTGGATTTTCCAGGAAATCCCTGCCGGCAGGTGTGACCGACAGGGCTCCGTACTTTTCAATGTCCTTGTCCAGAAAACGGAGTACTATGGCCTGCCGGATGATGGCATTCCAAAAGTTTGGGGTTTTGTCCTTACCCATTCCATATACATCCAGCTTGTGGTGCTGGTATGATTTGATCATGGCATTGGATACACCGGCTATGATATTGGCAACATGTTCGGCATTGAACTGTTGCAGCGATTTCTGAACCGTTTCAAGCACAAGGCACATTTCTTCCTGCCCTTCAAATTGCTTTTTGGGATGCAGGCAGTTGTCACAACACTCGCAGTTGTCCTGCTCATAATCCTCGCCGAAATAATTGAGTAACACCTTGCGCCTGCAAAGATTGGTCTCGGCATAGGCCATTGTTTCCATGAGCAGTTGCTTGCTGATCTCTTGTTCTGCTATGGGTTTTCCCTGTTTGAATTTTTCCAGCTTCTGGATATCCTTGTAACTGTAGAATGCTATGCATTGACCTTCTCCGCCGTCACGGCCTGCCCGGCCTGTTTCCTGGTAATACCCTTCCAGGGACTTGGGAATATCGTAATGTATCACGAAACGGACATCGGGTTTGTCAATACCCATTCCGAATGCGATGGTGGCCACGATGACTTCAGCCTCTTCCATGAGGAAGAGATCCTGGTTGATTGTCCTGGCAGCTGCATCCATACCGGCGTGGTAGGGCAGTGCCCGGATGTCGTTAACTTGTAAAAACGAGGCTATTTCTTCCACCTTTTTGCGGCTCAGGCAATATACAATGCCGCTTTTACCATGGTTCTGGCGGATGAATTTCACCAGTTCCTTATTCACATTCACCTTTGGCCTGACCTCATAATACAGGTTTTCCCTGTTGAAGGATGTTTTGAAAACCTTTGCATCCATCATGTCCAGGTTTTTCTGGATGTCCCGCTGCACCTTGGGTGTAGCCGTTGCCGTAAGGGCAATCACGGGCGCCTTGCCAATTTCGTTGACCAACTTCCTGATCCGCCTGTATTCAGGCCTGAAGTCGTGACCCCACTCTGAAATACAATGCGCCTCATCAATGGCGTAGAAAGAGATCTTCAGCTGCTTGAACAACTGGATGTTTTCATCCTTTGTAAGCGATTCAGGGGCCACATAGAGCAACTTTGTCCTCCCTGAAAGAAGAGATTCCCTGACCTCGGCCACCTGTGTCTTGGTAAGTGAAGAGTTTAAAAAATGTGCTACTCCATAGTTGTCTTCTGAAAAACCGCGCAGGACATCTACCTGGTTTTTCATCAGGGCAATGAGAGGGGATATTACAATCGCTGTCCCTTCCATCAGAAGGGCCGGCAACTGGTAACACATGGATTTTCCGCCTCCGGTCGGCATCAGCACAAAGGCATCTCCACCCTGGAGTAAATGGGAGATGATTTCTTCCTGCTGACCCTTGAATGTATTGAATCCAAAATGCCTTTTCAGTTGAATGTGCAATTCGGATGAATTGTGCATATTTTACTACCTTTGTCCACTAAGTTATACGTTTGTTTTATTCTTTCAAAATTTTATGAATACACCTGACCGGGATATTAAACAAACTGCACTTGATGTTATTGAAAAAGAACAATTTGCCATAGGCGGCCTGCGTAATTCCATAGACCAGTCTTTTCTCCAGGTTGTGCAGATCCTGCACGCTTCCACAGGCCGGCTGATTGTAACAGGTATAGGCAAAAGCGCAATAATCTGCCAGAAGATCGCTGCCACACTTAATTCCACGGGAACGCCTGCCGTATTCATGCACGCTGCCGACGCCATACACGGCGACCTGGGCATAATACAACCGGGAGATGTGGTGATGTGCCTTTCCAAAAGCGGGGACACAGCGGAAATCAAAGTGCTGGTGCCACTGATACGCAAAATGGGGAACCTGCTCATAGGCATGGTCGGAAACAGGGATTCCTACCTGGGCCGTTCTGCCGATTACGTATTACTGGCCTCGGTCTCCAGTGAAGCATGCCCTAACAACCTGGCTCCAACGGCCAGCACAACTGCACAGATGGTCCTGGGAGATACCCTGGCCGTATGTCTGTTGAAACTGCGTGGATTCACACCCTCTGATTTCGCTCGGATTCATCCGGGAGGATCACTGGGAAAGAAATTGTATCTCCGTGTTGCTGACATCATGGACCCGGCCCTGCGGCCGATGGTCAGGCCCGGACAATCTGTCCGTGATACCATTTTTGTGATCTCCAGGAACCGGCTGGGAGCCACAGCCGTTCTGGACGAAGGGGAGAACCTGCTGGGTATAATCACAGACGGAGATGTCCGCCGTATGGTAGAAAAGAACGACAGCCTGGAAAACCTGTGTGCTTCGGATATCATGACTAAGAATCCCAAAACCATAGCGGAAGGGGAACTGGCGGTGCATGCTTACCGCATGATGGAGGCCTCAAAAATCACCCAGCTCATTGTGCTGCGGAAAAACCGTTATATGGGAATGGTCCACATACACGATATAATAAGAGAAGGAATCGTATGAAAAAGTTTAACCCAGACCAGGCAGGTGCAGCCAACGGCAACTATTTCGCATTGCCTTTCACACCAAAGGAAGCAGATATTGTACTGGTTTCCGTACCATGGGATGTGACCACCTCGTACCGTCCAGGGACACACAGGGGGCCTGAAGCCATAATTGACGCTTCAGCACAGATAGACCTCTTCAATGCCAGGGTGCCTAAAGCCTGGAATATTCCCATTGGCACTATCGCGGTACACGACGAACTGCCCGTATTGAACCGCTCCGCACGCACGATGGCCGAAACGATTATCCACTGCTGGGAAGCAGGAGATGATCCCATGGAAAGCGGACTGGGAGATATGCTGGAACAGGTCAACCAGGCTTGTGCCCGGATGAACCGGATTGTCTACCTGCAGTGCTCAGAACAACTCCGGATGGGAAAAATGGTAGGAATCGTTGGTGGCGAGCATTCTGTGCCTCTGGGATACCTAAAGGCGCTGGACGAACACTACGGCTCGTTCGGTATCCTGCATATTGATGCACATGCGGACCTTCGTGAAGCCTATGAAGGATTTACTTATTCACATGCCTCCATCATGTTCAACATCCTGAAAACCATATCTTCAGTCGCCTCCCTGACACAGGTGGGTGTCCGTGATTATTCGGGTCAGGAAAACCAGATAATCTGCAATGATGCACGCATAGCATTTTTTCCCGACCATGCGCTTCACGAAGACATGTACGAGGGCCTTACATGGAGGGAACAATGTCACAGGATCCTTGAAAGCCTTCCGGACCAGGTTTACATAAGCCTTGATATAGATGGGCTTTCCCCGGAACTTTGTCCCAATACCGGTACCCCTGTTCCCGGCGGGCTGGGATTTCAGCAGGTGGACTACCTGCTTTACCTGCTGGCTTCTTCCCGGCGCAGGATCATTGGATTTGACCTGTGCGAAGTGGCACCCTCCGGCGATAATCCCTGGGATGCCATAGTAGGGGCACGCATGCTGCATAAAATTTGCTGCTACACCTATTTAAATAACAATAAATAAACCTTACATTCGTTGTTTAATATTCAGGCGAACAATCTTTTTAACTATAATTACAATGAAAACATTAAAGATTTTATCAATCGCCCTGTTGGGCGCAATCATTTCCATTTCCTGCGACAGTACCGCACCCAAGGGGGATTCCGATTTTTCCAAAGGAGCTGTTGATTCTGTAAGCCGGTCTATTGGTTATTCGCTGGCCTCCATGGTAAAACAATCCAATTTCGGAGCATTGAACAACAACGAGGTTATTAAGGCATATAAGGAACTGATGGCCCGCGAGGATGAGCCGACCCAGGAAGAAATGATGTCCTGGAACAACGACATTACTTCTTATATGCAAAGAAAGAGTGTTGTTGAAGGAGAACGCAACCTCAGGGAAGGAGAAGCTTTCCTGGACGAGAACAAAACCAAGGAGGGCATAGTTGTGCTGCCCAGCGGGCTGCAATACAAGATCATCCGTGAAGGAAACGAAATCCGTGCCAAGGCAACCGACACCGTAGAAGTGCATTATCTGGGCACCCTGATTGACGGTACTGAATTCGACTCTTCTTACTCGCGCAACGAGATGGCCAAATTCCCCCTGGACAGGGTGATCCCTGCCTGGACTGAAGGCATGCAGCTTGTTGGTGAGGGAGGAAAAATCATTCTCTATGTTCCTTCAGGACTCGGATACGGCCCCAATGGAGCCGGCGGCGTTATTGGCCCCAACAGTACGCTGATCTTTGAAGTGGAAATGAACAAGGTGTTCCCTGCCGTAAACTGAACACTGAAGTGGAAATCAGGGGAACTTTAATTGAAAAGCTCAATCCCATCAAAGGAACCGGGGCAAGGGGAGAATGGGTAAAGCAGGAATTTATCCTGGAAACCCGTGAATCTTCTTACGCCAGAAAAGTCTGCATTTCTGTTTTCGGAGAAGATAAGGTCCGGGAACTGGATGGTTTTTCCATAGGTGAAATAGTGAAGGCTTCTGTCAATATAGAGTCGAGAGAATACAATAAGCGCTGGTATACGGAAATACGCGCCTGGCGACTGGAAAAGGAAACGGCCGTTACGGGCGTTTCGGAAGATGCTCCCTCACATGCCGGTCCTACCATGTTGGATCAGGACGAAGGAGCGGATGATCTTCCTTTCTAGGTACATCTCTCCAGTAAGTCAGCTGTCGTTTGGCATACCTGCGGGTATTGCGGCAAATCAGGCTGATTGCTTCCTCCAGAGGGTATTTCCCTTCAAAATGACCGAACAGCTCCCTGTACCCGACAGTCCGGAGTGCAGGGAGCTGTCTGTATGGTAATAGATTGCGGGCCTCTTCCAGCAGACCTTCCTCCATCATGTGGAATACCCTTTTGTCAATACGATCGTACAGCTCTTTGCGTGGTTTTTCCATCAGGAGTACCTCAATTTCAAAGGGCCTTTTTTTAGGGATGTGCGTGAGAAAAGAATGATAAGGCTTCCCTGAAAGCAAACACACTTCTACCGCCCGCATGACCCGTCGTTTGTTGGCCAGGTCTATCCGTGCATATGTTACGGGATCCAGGATCCTGAGCCTGGAGCGGAGTTCTTCCAGGCCCTGCGGCTCTTCTGCCATATCCATAAGTTCTTTCCTCAGGGTGGCATCGGGCAGCGGCATCTGATCGATCCCGTGGATGAAGGCATCTATATACAAACCGGAACCGCCTACCATCAGTAAATAGTCATGGAAGGGAGCCAGGCGCATCACCAGTTCCCAGGCTTCCCTTTCATAATCTCCTGCCGAATAAGGCTGGTGTATGGAATGCGTGGCAATGAAATAATGCGTTGCCTGGGAAAGTTCCTCGGGCGAAGGGCGTGCCACACCTATGCGCAGTTCCTTGTATATCTGACGGCTGTCACAATTGATCACAGGGGTTTTCAGCAAGCGGGCGATGGCCAGACCCTGTTCCGTTTTTCCCACACCGGTGGGTCCTGTCAGGATGATAATCTTTGTAGCCATTCCAAAGTGTTTAGTCCGTCGGCAAAATCGGTGAATGATGGGAACTGTGTTTGTCCAAAAGGTGTGCAAGGAGTGCCGGCCACACATTGGATGAAATCCTTGTTTTGCTCCATAAACCGTACAGCTCCGGCACGGTCTTCATAATATTGGTAGTGCAGAACAGCCATGGGTGGTTTCAGCAATTCACTTTCCTTAAGCACAAAGAACGCGGGGACCGGGCTCACGTCGACGCTTCCCGACATCAGGAGGCAAGCCCTGGCATGTCGGAATGCATTCCTGTAGCCCTGGTGGGCTTGTAGCAGGGATCCGAAAACATATCCTGCCCGGTCAATGAACTCACTGAAATCATAGGAACGGGGCACCAGCAAAAGCGTTACATTGCGGCAGCCCAGACCAAAATACAGAAAACAATCCCGGACCAGACCATCAATCTGGAATCCCGTTTCGTTTCCTTCAAGCATAGCCAGTGAACTCCGGCTGGTACGCAACAACATGGGAGTGGCGGGAAATTGCCGCCTGTAGAACCATTCGGCCTGTGTGCCGCCGGTAAACAAAATGGCCTGCGTGTGAGGATCCACCTTTTCCACAAAGCGCACCTTTACTCCGGCCAGGCAGGAATCCTTCTGAGTGAGCATACGGTCCACAATGGAAGGAAGCAATACCCTGTCCTTTGAAGACAATTTGACTTCCAGCACCACCTCTTCAGGGTGGGATGCAGCGTAGGCCAAGGCACATACAAAATCATGCCAGCAGACAAGGGGTATGTTTCCCGCAGCCACTATGGAAAGGAGCCGCGGGGCGTTTTTCTGTATTTTCAGATCCATAAGCCCGTCCATCAGGTGTTTTTCCTTGTCCAGACTTTCCCTGAGCGTGCACAGACGATGTCGGACAAATTCCGGTATGA
The DNA here is from genome assembly GCA_002071385.1 of Bacteroidetes bacterium ADurb.Bin013. Taxonomy (GTDB): domain Bacteria; phylum Bacteroidota; class Bacteroidia; order Bacteroidales; family UBA932; genus DMER64. Next base: position 9,712 of record MWFB01000015.1, on the reverse strand, counting down.
ACCATGAATTTTCTTCTACTGTCTTGGTAATGAGAGCAGAATCAAACGCATCCAGGGCTGCGGCAGCTTGTTCCGTGAATTTCAGGGCAAATCCCATAATTATGAGGCTCGATTTTGCAAAGATACGCAAAAGACGTATTTTCGCATGATGTCTCCCGGCCAACTATACAAAACCCTGGAAGCGCCCTGCGAAGGCCTTTACAAGGAAAAGGGAAGCCGCTTTCTTTCCTTTGGTTTTCCCGTTTCTACAGAAGAAGAAATACGCCGCCAGCTGGGGCTCATGAAAAAAAAGTATTTTGATGCCCGCCACATTTGCTATGCATACCGCCTGGGGCCGGAAGGGGAGCCGTGGAGGGCGAACGACAACGGGGAGCCTGCTTCAACGGCGGGCAAACCCATACTCGGACAACTGATCTCTTTTGAATTATCAGATGTGTTGATGGTTGTAGTACGTTATTTCGGAGGTATCAAACTGGGAACCGGCGGGCTGATCAATGCCTACAGAGCAGCCGCCAGAGATGCCCTGGCTCATGCCGCTATTGTGGAAAAGAGGGTGCTGGAAACCGTCACGCTGCAATTCAGTTATGACAGGACCGACAAGGTCATGAAGGCTGTGCACGACACACAGGCCGTTATAGTAGAACAATCCTTCCAGGAAGGTCCCCTTCCCTGCCGTCTGGTAGTAAAAGTCCCTGTACCAGGCAGTCACGTACTTTTATCTTCCCTGGAATGAACAGAACAAATGTAATTTTTCGTATATGAAATCGCTCATTTCAATCAACGATTTTAACAAAGAAGAAATGCTGCATGTGCTTGACCTGGCTGAAAAATACGAGGCAGAGCCCAATTGCCCGATCTTTAACGATAAGGTCATCGCCTGCATATTCTTTGAACCCTCTACACGAACCCGGTTGAGTTTTGAGGCGGCAGCCAGCCGGCTTGGGGCACGGGTCATAGGTTTTGCTTCACTGGCTGCCACAAGCATTGCCAAGGGTGAAAGCCTGAAAGACACTATAAAGATGGTTTCCAACTATGCCGATATGATCGTCATGCGGCATCACCTGGACGGAGCAGCCCGGTATGCTTCGGAAATCGCCGGATGCCCGGTGATCAACGCCGGAGACGGAGCCAATCAGCACCCCACGCAAACATTGCTCGATATGTACTCCATACGGAAAACACAGGGGACACTGGAGAATATGTCCATCACCATGGTGGGCGACCTGAAATACGGCAGGACTGTCCACTCGCTTCTGCAGGCCATGAGTCATTTCAATCCACGCTTTCATTTTGTATCCTGCCCCGAACTGGCCATACCGGCAGAGTACAGGCACTTCCTGGATTCCAGGAACATACCCTATACGGAACACCATACCCTGGAAGGACAGATCAGCAATACAGATATCCTGTACATGACCAGGATCCAGCAGGAGCGTTTCCAGGATCCCATGGAATACGAACGGGTCAAGAACCTGATGAGCCTGGATGCCTCCATGCTCACAGATACCAAGCCTAACCTGCGTATCCTGCACCCCCTGCCCAGGATAAAGGAAATCGCCACCAATGTGGACGACAGGCCTGAAGCCTATTATTTCGAACAGGCCCGCAACGGGGTGTTTACCCGCATGGGCATTTTCACTTATCTGATGAACCAATAAAACCACCATCATGGAAACAAAGAAAAAACTCAAGGTAAGTGCCATTAAGAACGGAACTGTCATAGACCGGATCCCTTCCGGGGAACTTTTCCATGTAATTGAGATACTGGGGCTGTCCAGGGGAGGTTTTCAGATGACCTTCGGGACAAACCTGGAGAGTAAGGTGCTGGGGACAAAAGCCATTATTAAGATAACAGACAAGTTTTTCGAGGAAGACGACGTTAACCGGATAGCACTGGTAGCTCCCGATGCCGTCTTCAACATCATCAAGGATTACATGGTGGTGGAAAAAAGACGCGTTGTCATACCTCCCGAGATCTGCGGCCTGGTAAGGTGCCTGAATCCCAGGTGCATCACCAATCATGAACCGGTCAAGACCCGTTTTTCCACCAGTATGGGCCCCGGCGGCATCGTCCTGACCTGTCACTACTGTGAAAAGGAAACCACGCAGCAAAACTTGCAAATCATTAGCGGTAATTAATATCTGATTGTACATATTTACTTTATATTTGCATACACGAATAATTTGTTACTAAACCTGATTCAATATGAAAACGACTCACAATTTTAATGCAGGCCCCTGTGTCCTGCCTAAAGAAGCTGTTCAAGCCGGCATTGAAGCCCTGAAGGATTTTAACAATTCCGGAATGTCCGTAATCGAAATATCTCACCGTTCCAAGGATTGGGAAGCGGTGATGAATGAATGCCGCGCTTTGTGGAAAGAATTATTACATATTCCCGACAACTATGAAGTGCTGTTCCTGGGCGGCGGGGCCAGCCTGCAATTCTGTATGGTCCCCATGAACCTGCTGGAAAAAAAGGCTGCCTATCTTGATACAGGCGTCTGGGCCAAGAAAGCCCTGAAAGAAGCAAAAGCCTTCGGGGAAGTGGTCAACGTGGCTTCCTCGGCCGAAAGCAACTATAATTTTGTTCCCAAAAAATATACCATCCCCGCTGATGCCGATTATTTCCACATCACCACCAACAACACCATCTACGGGACAGAAATACATACCGACCTGGACAGCCCCGTTCTACTGGTTGCCGACATGTCCTCGGACATCATGAGCCGCCCGGTTGATGTTTCAAAATATGGCCTGATATACGGTGGCGCCCAGAAGAACGTGGGCCCGGCCGGGGTGACTTTCGTGATCATCCGCAAAGACATCCTGGGGAAGGTTTCACGTCATCTTCCCTCCATGCTGGATTACAGGATCCACATAGAGGGTGAATCCATGTACAATACGCCACCGGTATTTTCCATTTTTATCATGACCCGGACACTTAAATGGCTGAAGAACCTGGGCGGGCTGAAAGCTATCCAGAAAATCAACCGTGAAAAGGCAGACTTGCTGTACTCCGAGATTGACCGTAATTCCCTTTTCAGAGGTACTGCAGCGAAAGAAGACCGCTCCCTGATGAATATTTGTTTTGTCATGGCCGAGGGGCATGAATCCCTGGAAGCTGAATTCCTTGATTTTGCAAAATCCCGCGGCATGGTGGGTATTAAAGGCCACCGTTCGGTAGGCGGATTCCGCGCCTCTGTGTACAACGCCTGTCCAAAAGAAAGTGTGCAGGCCCTTGTTGATTGTATGCGCGAATTTGAGAAAAACCATAAATAAGTCGATATGAAAGTACTGGTAGCAACAGAAAAGCCATTTGCAAAGAAAGCCGTTGACGGTATCCGCGCTATTGTGGAACAGGCAGGGATGAAATTGTCCTTGCTGGAAAAATACACCCGGAAAGAAGAACTCCTGGAAGCAGTTGCCGATGCAGACGCCCTGATAGTGCGTTCAGACAAAGTAACCCGCGAAGTTATCCAGGCAGCGCCGCGGCTGCGGATCGTGGTACGTGCCGGTGCCGGTTACGACAACCTTGACCTGGCCGCCTGCTCAGAAAAACAGGTTGTGGCCATGAACACTCCGGGACAAAACTCCAATGCCGTGGCCGAACTGGCCATTGGCTTGATGATCTTCATGGCCCGTAACCAATTCCAGCCCGGTACCGGTACAGAGTTAAGAGGCAAGACCCTGGGCGTTCACGCTTACGGGAATGTTGGACGCCTTGTTGCCGGCCTGGCCAAAGGTTTTGGAATGGAAATCTATGCCTACGATCCATATATTCCCGCCTCTGTAATGCAATCGGAAGGAGTCCATGTGGCCGCCACCCTGGAAGAACTCTACAGGCGTTCGGACTACCTCTCGCTGCACATCCCTGCCAATAAGGAAACAACGGGATCCATAGGACAAGCGCTGCTTTCGCTCATGCCAAAAAGCGCCTGCCTTATAAACACAGCCCGCAAGGAAGTGATCAATGAACCCGAACTGGAAGCCATTCTGGCCCAACGCACAGACCTGAAATATGCAACAGATGTGGCACCCGGCAATATGGATGCCTTGAAAGCACAATTCGATTCCCGCGTATTTGCGACTGCAAAAAAGATGGGAGCGGAAACCCAGGAAGCCAACATCAATGCTGGACTGGCCGCTGCACGCCAGATAGTGGGTTACCTTCAGAAAGGGGATAAAACCTTTTGCCTGAACAAATAGAACGTACCAAAGCAAAAGACAGGCATATATGGTAAAGATAAAACCTTTTGCTGCCCTCAGACCCCCCAGGAAATTTGTGGAAGAAGTGGCAGCCCGTCCTTATGATGTGTTGAATTCTGAAGAGGCCAAAGCCGAAGCCGGAGAAAAGTCATTGCTTCATATCACAAAACCTGAAATCGATTTCCATCCCTTTGTTGACGAGCATTCCAAAGAGGCATACGACAAAGCCGTTGAGAATTTCAAGCTGTGGCAGCAACGGGGATGGCTGATCAGGGACCCGAAAGAAATGTACTACGTCTATGCGCAGACCATGGAAGGCCGCACCCAGTACGGTCTGGTGGTATGTGCCCATACTGAAGATTACACGGAGGGAAGGATAAAGAAACACGAACTCACACGCAAGGACAAGGAAGAAGACCGGATGATCCATATACGGATCCAGAGCGCTAATATAGAGCCGGTCTTTTTCACGTATCATGATGTTCCGGAAATCAACCGGATCGTGGAAAAGATCGTTTCTGCAACACCCGAATATGACTTTGTGGCACCGGATGGATTCGGACATCATTTCTGGCCCGTTTCAGACGATGCAGACATTCAGCGTCTCACCACCCTTTTTGCCTCTGTTCCGGCCTTCTACGTGGCCGATGGCCACCACCGCACCGCTGCAGCTGCCCTGGTAGGCGCCGGGCGCAAGGACGCTAACCCAAACCACACGGGAGAAGAAGAATACAACTACTTCATGACGGTCGTATTTCCGGAAAGCCACCTGAAGATCATTGATTACAACCGTGTTGTGAAAGACCTGAACGGTATGGCACCCCAGACCTTCCTCCAGGCGCTGGCAAAAGATTTCATAGTGGAATGCCTGTGCGACAATACCATACCGTATGTTCCCCAACGCCCGCATAATTTCTCCATGTACCTGGATGGTTGCTGGTATTCCCTGACCGCGCGTCAGGGTACTTATGATGACAGCGATCCCATTGGTACCCTGGACGTTACTGTCCTATCCAACCTTATTTTTGACAGATTGCTGGACATCAAAGACCTGAGGACCAGCAAACGCATAGACTTCGTAGGTGGAATACGCGGCCTGGCAGAATTGAAACGTCGCGTGGACTCAGGAGAAATGGCCGCCGCTTTTGCACTGTATCCCGTTACCATGAAGCAACTGATCACCATTGCCGACACAGGTAACATAATGCCCCCAAAGACAACATGGTTCGAGCCCAAGCTCCGGAGCGGCCTCGCCATACACACATTCTGATATCATCTGGCAATGAAAATTAAAAAGGTACGTATATCTAATTACCGGTCCATAAAGGACACCATTGAAATTGATTTCTCACAGGTAACGGCCCTGATAGGACCCAATAATTCTGGTAAAAGCAACATTTTATGGTGCATCAACAAGATCCTGGGACAGGAAACTTCCTTACCGGGGATCTTTACCGAAAAAGACGTATACCGTCAGGATCCGAAAAGAAATATCGATGTGGAGATAGAATTCGACCAGCCTTTTGAATACGTTCCGTTTGAAGGAAGTGAACCAGCCCAAATCCACAAGATCCGTTTCATATATAAACTGAATGAAAGCGGGCCCGATACAGGCAAACGCACCCTGAACAAATACTGCCTCACAAAAGATGACCGCATAGTGCAGGTCCTGTCCGATGGTAACGGAATGGGCGGTTCCCAACTTTTTACACAGCTTCAATGCCCCTTGGAAAAAATCCGTGAAAAGATCCCGGTGGTTTATATCCGAACAGACAGGATCACCACCCATTCCCGCTCCGATATCCGTCAGACATTGCTTAACGGCCTGCTCAAAAAGATCAACGAGGATTTCATGAGGGAAGACAATACCATCACCATTATGAATGCTGACGGGACGGAAACACAGATCCCCCGCAAGGTGTGGTTTGAACAATGCATCCAGGAAGCCATGATCACCCTGCGGACCGGTGCTTTTTCCAATCTCAAGGAAACCATCCGCGAATCCATGCTGGATTACCTGGGTCATGGTGCAAATAAAGAGGACAACAGCTGGGTAATCTTTTTTAATCCAGTCATTCAGCAGAATTTTTACCAGTCGCTGGAGATGTGCCTTTGCGAAGGAGATCGTCTCACCCCGGTCAGGGCCTTGGGGGAAGGGGTTCAAAATGCCATTGTCCTGTCCATACTGAACGCCTATAACCAGCAAAAAAGCGAGGGTTTCATTTTTATGATAGAAGAACCCGAACTGTACCTGGACCCGCGTATGAAACGCAACCTTTACAAGGCTTTGACTAATATGGGTAAGAAAAACCAGGTGATCTATATAACCCATTCTCCCCAATTTGTTTCCCTGCAGGATTTTGACTCAGTCAGGATTGTCACAAACAATGGTGACGGAACGCGTGTGAAAGCCCCGCTGGGTGACAACATCCCACAAATAAAGGAACAATTCAGGAGCATGATTCCGGGAAGCGAACTGAACGAAATATTCTTCACCGGCAAAGTGTTGCTGGTGGAAAACGAAAAGCTAAAGAAGATTCTGTTAGATCATGAAGCCCGTATGGGTCTGGATTATGATACGATGAACGTGGCCATCCTGGCTGTGGGAGACAAGTCTATCATGCCGGCTATGGTCGGGCTGGCAAAAGCCTTTGACATCCGTGTTGCCCTGGCACACGAGCAGTTCAGTGCCTTCTGGTCAGATAAAAGGGAGGAAGAAAAAGCCCTCAATGAACGGCTCATGGCCCTGGCTGAAGAGGATATGAGCATCTTCTGCCACAGCAAAGATCTTATGCCGGAACAACAGAGAAGCTGGGAAGAAAGCCTTGTTGATTGGCTTACAAAAACCTGACAATCCTTATCCCGGTACAGGAAGCCATGCTGTTGGCATATCCTGTGAGTGTCATCTTATCTACCACTACTTTTTTCTCTTTTGACGAGGCGTGCAGGAAACCCAGCTGCCGCTGTCCATTGGAGCACCCGCGCCCGTCGGGGCAGCAGTCGTGTTCGCATTCATAATACTCATATGCAAATGCCACATGCGATATATCCAGCCCTTCCACGTTGGTGACAAAGCAGACCATATCTCCGTGCCTTATCTTTTCCAGGTTGCTTTCCAGCCTGGTCTTGGGAATGAAGAAATATTCATTCTGTCCCAACCGCTCTTCCACCGCAGCTATCCTGTCTGTAAGCTCTTTATTTGAAGCAAGGGACGGGTATATATCCGCGTGAGCGGACATATATGAAAAGTACTGTTCCAGGGCAGATCCGGCTATATCTGCGCTCATTTCGGCTGCCAGTCCGCGGGCTTCCGCCTGGAGGATCCATTCACTGGTATAATGGATGCGGCTGGCGTATTCGTCAACAAGGCCATCACGGTATCGTAACTGCCTCAGGTTGTCGCAAAAAGCCACAAAGCTGCGGTCTTCCTGCCGGGCAGTCTGTGCCATGGCCACACACGCTTCCACCAGTAAAATGCAATCTGTACGGGCCAGGGATACCGTAAGCATTTCAGGTTCCTGTTCCAGTGTTCCCCCCACATAAGGGGTCTCCAGCATGGCCTCCGCCGCTTTCATGACCAGCACCGGCATGGGCTCCTCCCGTACCGGAGCCAGGACCTCCATTACCTTTTCATAAACCGCTTTATCATCAGGGGTAACCCTTATCTGAGAGGAAGACAGGCCTGCGGCCTGTGCCATGGATACCAACGGGATCCACAATAAATACAAATAAATAATGGTTCTTTTCATGTGGCAAATATAACTTGCTTTTTCTTTAGCCGTAATTTTATTCTGTATAGTGCTTTACAATCTCATCAATTGTATTGTCATTTTTTATGAAAGAAGTATAATTGGTCGTATAAACCCAATCATCGAAAAACTCTTTTAATCCTTTAGTAGGTAGCGTTTCTTCCCATAACTTGGTAAAGTCTTTGGTTGTCGCTCCTGTACTGTGATATTTATCATAGAAAGAACGAATAGCCATATTGAATTTTTCTTGTCCCAGCCATTTAAAAAGAACAGTAAACATAACCATTCCCTGACTATAGGAATAACCTGCTTTCCCTTTGTTCCCATATTCACACATGGGAATATGGTACATTTCTGTATCTGAATTGAACTCCCTTTTTAATCCTTTTATTGCCCCGTTTGCCACCTTTTCTGTCAATCCAGCTTTATCCGGGTTAAAATACTCATCTACACAATATTGAGAGAAAGATGACAGACCTTCTTCCCATCTTGGCGACAGCCCTTCTTTTTCCACTATTTTCACATTCCACAAGTGAGCCAATTCGTGATATAATTGGGTATAATCATTGGCATTAAAAGCATCCTGAGGCAGAAGAATTGCTGTTTCGTCAGCTTGTCCTCCACTTTGTTTTTCGGTTTCGATTAACGTGATTGAGTTATCATTTTTCAGCTTGCCCCACCATTGGGTATAAAGTTGCATAGCCTTATTTCCCAGAGCCAAAAATGTTCCGGCACACGTTGAGTCGTCGGGAAAGTAATAGATATCGAGTCTTTCTGTGGATTCAAACTTATATGAAGAAATGGCTATGTCTATTCTCCAGTTAAGTTTTTTACTTTCGTACTTGTAGTTGGAAAGTCCATTTTCTGTTTTTTTGGATACAAGACGTCCTCCATTGGCTACCACTAAGGATTCAGGAACAGTTACGCTCAATTTATAACTAAAGTAATTCGAAGCTATACTCCTCATTAAAAAAGTATCACTTGGTTTGGATAAAACGGGAAATGAAAAGGCGTCATTTCTAATCAGAGTAAATTCAGGTGATATTCTGTCTTTAACATAGTTCATCCCGGTTTCCTGATAGCCTAATAAATATCCGTTATAATGTATTCTAAAAGTACTAATACTGTTAGGGCGTATATTCTCATTAATGAGTACAGAGTTTACCTGCAGTACCTCAAAGCCATTGAATGAAACAACACTTTGAGTAAAAGGGACATCTTCTCCCTGTTGATTTTGTACCGAAGATACTTTCATTAGCCGGTAGAGCAACAAAGGAACTTCCGTTACCAAAGAGTCGGATTTGTTTTCAATTTTAATGTCACATATTCCGTTTAAAAACCCTTTTTGGAAATTAAACGATAATTCCAAATCGTAATGATTTACAACTAAAGGAAAATCCTGTTGAGGGGAGTCTGTTTTTTGTCCAAGACAAAGAGTTGAAATAAAAAAAAGGACACTTAGAGCGATGGTACGTTTCATGTGGTTTTAGAGAATGGTGTATTGTACATTTTTAACAAAGATAAGACTTTAACAATGTTTATTATTCTGAGTTTTTCATTTTTTTGTACCTAAAAATCCTGCCGCTCAATTTTTGGCTTTGCCGGCCTGCCTCGCTTCCCCCCTTTGGGCTTGGCCTTGGATACATAAACCGGGGCACAACCGTCAGGTATGGTAAAGCCGTGTACTAGCCCCCTAAATAACTGGACTAAATTATAAAAACAGTTTAGTAATAGTTAATTTAGCAATCATGACAAA
>MWFB01000014.1 GCA_002071385.1 Bacteroidetes bacterium ADurb.Bin013 | reverse complement strand
TTAGGCCTTCGCCACCTATGGTGGCCACCACCACTTTCTGGTGAACATCAATGCCGCATCCCCTGGATACGACTTGATTGAAACTTATTTGAGGTTCCATCGTTCTTTTGTTTTATTCCTAACAAAGATACGATTACCTTTTTTCATTCGCTCGGACGTCTTTTACGTCATGGTTGTTTCATGGTCTTAAAATGGTAGGGTGGTAAGTAGGCAAAACAACGATTACACCCGTAACGCACATGATAATAGGTAGATACGTCAATTTTAGAAAAAGCCACTACTTACCACCTCCCCCTCAAATTGCCGAAATACCGCAAAAACAAGGGAGGGTGGTAAGTAACTAAAAACCGCTCAGCACCTATAAAGCGCAGGGAAACAGCGCATTGCGCGTTTTTGTAACACGGTTGTTACTTACCACCCCCCGCCAAAACCGCAAAATCCAAGGAGGGTGGTAAGTAGCCAAAACAACGCATACGCCCGTAACGCGCACGATAACAGGCAGATACTTTAATTTTCGTCAAAGCCACTGCTTACCACCTTCCCCTCAAATTGCTGAAAAACTGCAAAAACGGGGGAAGGTGGTAATTAACTAAAAACCGTTCAAGACCTCTAAAGTGCAGATAAACAGCGAATTGTGCGTTTATGTAACATGCTTGTTACTTACCACCTCCCGCAAACCCACCAAATAAAATGATTGGTGCTGCGAAGCAGCGCCTTTTATAAGCGCCAAAACTTTGGCGCCCCGCATTAAAAACCACTGACAATCGAAAATCACCAGGCGGTCCTATGAACAGCAGTGCTGATAAATTGCAGGATTACTGCATCACAAAGCACCGGGCGGTCATTTGATGAGCAATGCTACACAAGAGTCAAGGTCGCTGCACCATAAAGAACGGAGAGCCTCGGCAAGAAGAAAAAGCTCTCCGTTCTTTATATTACAGCGACCACTATTTACCCGGTCGCATCCGGAGAAAAGGAAAACCGGGTCCTGTTGAAAGGAACCCGGTTTTACGTGGAAGGTGGTATGCACGAGTTGGTATCGATTGTAGTACTTACAGTTTCACAAATTCCACCCGGCGTTTTTTGGCACGGCCTTCATCCGTGGAATTATCGGCAATGGGGCTGTTTTGGCCGAGGCCTTTGGCCGAAAGGCGACTACGGTCAATGCCCATTTCCACCAGGCGGGCAACAACGGCCTCGGCCCGGGCCTCGGAAAGTGTCTGATTAGCAGAAGCCGATCCGGTGGCGTCGGTGTGGCCTTTCACGCTGAAGCGAAGGGACGGGTTTTCCTTCAACAGTTGTACAATGCGAGTCAGTTCTCCGGCCGATTCGGGCTTGATGACGCTTTTGGACACATCAAAGGTGATCCCGTAACTGATGAATTTTTCGTCCTGCATCATGCGGTCGTACAGGGGAACGGCTCCTTTGGCCAGACGTACATTGCGGATGAACGCGGTATTAGGCTGCGACCAGCCCTGTCCTATGGAAAAGCGCATTGGAGCGGCGACATTGGGGAGATTTATTATGCGGATTCCGTTGATGTAGATCTTGAGCGCTCTTTTATTGAATGAAATGGCAAGATGGTTCCATTCCCCGAAATTTAATTCAAGTTGGGCCGAAGCACTCCTGTCTTCATACGAGGCAGTACTGTAATGGCATTCAATTTCTCCATAAGGAGGATACCAGTCCAGTTCCATTGTGTTGTTATCCGTGTCTTCATATTCACCGGACTTGTTGTCATAAAACAACACATGGTATCTGCTGAATCCTGAATCAGAATTTTCTTCTGTCATCTCATTCAGGAAGAAATCAAATTCCAAAGTAAAAATTTCCGGCAGAAAAGCCTTCGGATTTTCCATCAAAGGTGCCAGATTGGCATCGTCAGATAGCAGAATGGCGTTGGCCCCGTCAATTTGAGCCACTTCTGCATTGCCCTGCAGAATATCCCACTGGGAAGGAAACTCTCCCATTTTTTCGCCTGTCAGGTTGTCTTCAAAAAAGATTTCGTCACCCGGCACAAAGTCAGATTTGGACCATGCAATCTCGGCCCGCTTGTTTTGGGGACTTGCCGGGGCCGGGTCCTGGGGGGAGGCTGTGTCGGAGGCTTGCCGGGATGTTGCCCCGGAGGCCTGACTGGAAGCAGACTCTTCAGTCTCTTTCTCTTCAAAAGCCTTGTCAATGGCTTTGTTAACACCTTCTTCCACTTTTTCTTCCACTTTGCGCTCCACGGTCCGTTCAGCAGCACTGCGGGCTGTTCTTTCAAGCCTGCGGAGGATGGATTGCGCCTGGCTTGTTGCAGGTGCCAGGGCCAGGATCATTACGATCATCAGTAAGCGTTTCATCATCAGTATGGGTTTCTATATTAGTAATTGAGAACTTGTTATATTGCCTTTATCGTTGAAGGGTTCCTGGCGTACACCGCCCATGCCCCTTGCCTGCCCTTGCCTGGTGGTGGAAACAGTTTTTTGCATAAACACCTGGCTTTGGGTAACCATTTCCACAGGGTCAAAAGATGAATATACGAAGATAAACATTTGTTTTTTTGAATGATTATATTTGTATCATGAAAAAAATTCTAATAATAACGGGCATTTGCATGCTGGCTGCCTGCAGTGCCGATACTGAAAAACAAATACAGGATCTGACAGCGCAAATGACTCTTGAAGAAAAAGTGGACATGCTGCATGGACAGACTATGTTCACTTCTGCCGGTGTGGAGCGCCTGGGGATTGCTCCCGTTAAATATACTGACGGACCATTCGGCATTCGTGAGGAATTGGAACCTCATTCCTGGAGGCCGTTGGGCCTGACCACAGACTCGGCAACATTCTTTCCAACTGGTTCTGCCCTGGCCGCTACCTGGAGCGAAGAGATGGCATACCTTTACGGAAAAGGGATGGCAGAAGAGGCCAGGACCCGGGGCAAGGACATGATCCTGGGGCCGGCCATCAATATCCAGCGCATACCCACGGGCGGAAGGACATATGAGTACTTCAGCGAAGACCCGTTACTAAGTTCACGCCTGGCCGTTGGTTATGTGAGGGGAGTGCAGGACAACGGGGCAGCTGCCTGTATCAAACATTATGCCCTGAACAACCAGGAAAACAACCGGGGCATGGTGGATGTGATTGTCAGCGACAGGGCCATGCGCGAGATATACCTGCCTCCTTTCCGCGCTGCCGTTGAAGAGGCGGGAGCACTGGGGGTCATGTCCGCTTACAACAAGGTGAACGGGACCTGGTGTGCCGAGAATGAGATCCTGCTGGACAAAATATTGCGGCAGGAATGGGGTTTCCGGGGTATGGTCATCTCTGACTGGTACGGCACACACAGTACCGTACAGGCAGCCCTGGCGGGACTGGATGTGGAAATGCCCGGAAACATGTTTTTTGGACAAGCCCTGCTGGATTCAGTACGAAACGGTGCAATTCCCGAAGAGATCATTGACCGGAAAGTGGGCAACATCCTTCGGGTGCGCCTTGCCATTGACCCGGTTGAGGAAACATCCCATGTAAATCCCGTCAGCACACCCGAACACGGGCAAATGGTCTATCAGATCGCTTCCCGGTCCATAGTCCTGTTAAAAAATGAAGGTTCCCTGCTACCGCTGGACCTGGAAAAGACACCAACCATAGCAGTCATAGGGGACAATGCCATTCAAAAACATGCCACCGGCGGGATCGGTGCCGGGGTGAAGACCCGCTACGAGATTACCCCGCTGGAAGCCCTGGAGCAGAAAATCGGTGATCGCGCGACATTGGTGTATGCCCGTGGGTACAAGGGATTTTCCAGGCAAGACCGGGAACGCGGAGGCATATTGGGCGGTGTGGTGCTCTCCGGTGCAGGAGGCATGCTCACGGGCAGTGCTGCCCCGGGAACAGGCCTGGACCAGGAAATGCTTGCCCAGGCCCTGGAAGCAGCAGCCGGTGCCGATATGGTCCTGTTTTTCGCAGGTAACAACCGGGAGGTGGAGACCGAGGGAGCCGACAGGATGAACATCATCCTGCCTTCCCTGCAGGACCAGCTGATCCGGGAAATTGCCACAGTCAATCCTAACATAGTGACCGTAGTGGTAACCGGGGCCCCGGTGGACCTGAGCACCGTTGAGCCGTGTTCGAAGGCCATGCTTGTATCCTGGTTCAACGGTTCCGAAGCAGGCAACGCTCTGGCCGATGTGTTGCTGGGTACTGTAGTGCCTTCCGGGAAGCTGCCGTTCACATTCCCCGTACGGCTGGAAGATTCCCCGGCCTACGCATTGAAGACTTATCCGAATTTTGACAAGGCCCCTTACTCGGAAGATATTTATGTGGGTTACCGCTGGTTCGATGCCTGGAAGATCGAACCCCTGTTTCCATTTGGGCACGGCCTGTCCTATACAACTTTTACTTATGATTCTCCCCGGACCGGAAAGGAAACATACCGCACCTCCGATGTGATGACGGTCTCCTTCCGGCTATCCAATACCGGGAAATACCCTGCCCGCGAGGTGGTGCAACTGTATGTGCACCGTCCCGGATCCAACGTGGAATTCCCGGAAAACGAACTGAAAGCTTTTAAGGACGTACAGCTGGAACCCGGAAAATCCGCGCAGGTCACCCTCAAGGTGCCCGCAAGCAGTTTGATGTACTGGAATACGTCTAAAGGAAACTGGACACTGGAGCCGGGTACGGTGGAACTGCGTATCGGTTCCTCTTCGCGTGATATAAGACTCAAAAAAAGCATAACTTTGCGCGGTTCTAACTAAGCATGATGAATAAAGCTCGTATTATCCTGGAAGACGGATCTGTTTTTGAAGGCCGCTCCTTCGGCTGTAAAAAATCCGTTTCGGGAGAAGTGGTGTTCAGTACAGGCATGACGGGATACCCCGAATCTTTGACCGATCCTTCCTACCTGGGACAAATCCTTGTCATGACTTACCCCCTGGTGGGCAATTACGGTGTGCCGGAAAGGACGGTGGACAAGCAGGGACTTTGCCTCTATATGGAAAGTGAAAAGATCCACGTGCAGGGACTGGTTGTTTTCGACCACAGTCGTTTGTTCAGCCACTGGAATGCCAGGGAAAGCCTTGAACAATGGCTTGAAGAGGAGCAAATTCCCGGTGTGTATGATGTGGATACGCGTGCGCTTGCAAAATTACTGCGGGAAAAGGGCTCTATGAAGGGAAAAATTGTTGTGGGGGAAGACGATCCGCTGTCCATTCCCTTTCCGGACAACACGGCGAATAATACGGCAGAGAGCATATCATGCAGGGAAGTGATCACCTACCAGGGAAATCCGGGAATCAAAAAAGTGGTGTTGATAGATTGTGGCGTGAAGCACAACATCATACGCATATTGCTCAGCCGCGGTGTCACTGTGATAAGGGTCCCCTGGGACCATGATTTCATATCTATGGATTATGACGGGATCTTTATCAGCAACGGGCCAGGCGATCCCACCAGGTACACAGCGACCATTGCTCATCTGAAGAAGGCTATGGAGGGAAACAAGCCCATCTGTGGCGTTTGCATGGGGAACCAGGTACTGGGACTGGCTGCCGGGGCACAAGTGATCAGAATGAAATACGGTCACAGGGGTCATAACCAGCCGGTACAGGACATGGATACCGGAAGGTGTTACATCACCTCCCAGAATCACGGATATGCCCTGGATCCAGACACCCTGGGCAAGGATTGGGGCACGATGTTCATTAACCTGAACGACGGCACAAACGAAGGAATCCGTCACAGGACCAAACCGTTCTTTTCCCTGCAATTCCATCCCGAAGCAGCCAGCGGACCAACCGATATGGTCCCCGTTTTTGACCAATTCACTGAAATCCTGTAAACCGATGAAATTTGAAAAAATATTGGTTCTCGGGTCCGGCGCCCTCAAAATCGGCGAAGCCGGAGAATTTGACTATTCTGGCTCCCAGGCCCTGAAAGCCATCCGCGAAGAAGGAATCCGTACGGTCCTGATCAATCCCAATATTGCCACGGTGCAGACATCCGAAGGTGTGGCCGACACGGTATATTTTTTACCCGTCACCCCTTTTTTTGTAGAACAGGTCATCAGAAAAGAAAAGCCCGGTGGCATACTGCTGGCTTTCGGAGGTCAGACTGCCCTGAATTGCGGGGTGGAACTTTATCGTAACGGTGTCTTTGAAAAATACGGGGTGCAGGTGCTGGGAACACCCATACAGGCCATCATGGAGACAGAGGACAGGGAGCTTTTTGTCAGGAAACTGAATGAAATAGACATCAAAACCATTCAGAGCGTGGCAGTCGGCGCGGTGGAAGAAGCGGCACACGCCGCCCGTAACCTGGGGTATCCTGTCATCCTGAGGGCTGCGTATGCCTTGGGCGGACTCGGCTCGGGTTTTTGTGACAATGAAGAAGAACTGCTGGCGCTGGCAGAGAAGTCTTTTGCCTTTTCCCCTCAGGTGCTGGTTGAAAAAAGCCTCAAAGGGTGGAAAGAGATTGAGTATGAAGTGGTACGGGACAAGTACGACAATTGTATCACCGTATGCAATATGGAGAACTTTGATCCGCTTGGCATCCATACGGGAGAAAGCATTGTGGTGGCACCCACCCAGACACTCAATAACCAGGAATCACAGCTGCTGAGGGAAATGGCCATCAAAATCATACGGCATATCGGGATTGTGGGGGAATGCAACATCCAGTATGCCCTGGATGTGGCCAGTGAAGATTACCGCGTTATCGAGGTCAATGCCCGTTTAAGCCGTTCATCGGCACTGGCATCAAAGGCAACCGGATATCCGCTGGCTTTTGTGGCTGCCAAGCTGGCCCTGGGATACGGGCTGCACGAGCTGAAAAATTCCGTTACCAGGGTCACTCCGGCTTTTTTTGAACCGGCACTGGATTATGTGGTCTGCAAGATCCCACGCTGGGACCTTGGCAAGTTCCGGGGTATTGCCCGGGAGATTGGCAGCAGCATGAAATCTGTCGGGGAAGTGATGGCGATCGGACGCACTTTTGAAGAAACCATACAAAAGGGATTGCGCATGATAGGCCAGGGAATGCACGGTTTCGTTGAGAACCGGGAACTGGTTATAGAGGATATCGACAAAGCGCTGCACGAGCCTACCGACATGCGGATCTTTGTGATTAGCAATGCCATGCAGGCCGGCTACACGGTGGAACAGATCCACGGACTGACCCGGATCGACAGGT
Organism: Bacteroidetes bacterium ADurb.Bin013; assembly: GCA_002071385.1. Lineage (GTDB taxonomy): Bacteria > Bacteroidota > Bacteroidia > Bacteroidales > UBA932 > DMER64. Next base: position 53,266 of record MWFB01000014.1, on the reverse strand, counting down.
GGTTCCTTCAAAAACTCATGGACATTGTCCAGACCAGCAAATTGCTGGAAAAAACAAATCCCCCGAAAGATCCCGATGGCGGCGACTGGGGCGAACAGGAGCGAGAGTTGTTGTATATAGCCAAAAGACAGGGCTTTTCTGACTTCCAGATAGCAAGGGCCTTGTGGAAAAAGAGGATGACCCAGGATAGTCCCCTGCAGATCCGCCGGTTAAGGAAAGCGCTGAGTATCACTCCTGTTGTCAAGCAGATAGATACCCTGGCAGCCGAATATCCTGCCAGGACCAATTACCTGTACCTGACCTACGGGGGCAGGGAACACGACATTGATTATGAGCGGGACGGACGCTCCATAGTAGTCCTGGGCTCTGGGGCTTACCGCATTGGAAGCTCAGTGGAATTCGACTGGTGCGGGGTACAGGCCCTGCTGACGATCCGCAGGGAAGGCTGGCGATCCGTAATGATCAATTATAATCCCGAAACGGTTTCCACCGATTACGACATATGCGACAGGCTCTATTTTGACGAGCTCACCAATGAACGGGTCATGGATATTGTGGAACTTGAAACACCCAAAGGGGTGATACTTTCCACCGGGGGACAGATCCCCAACAACCTGGCCGTGGTGCTTGACAAGCAGCAGGTGCCCATCCTGGGAACGCCTGCCCGCTATATCGACAATGCCGAGGACAGGCATAAATTCTCGGCCATGCTGGACCGCATTGGGGTAGACCAGCCCCGCTGGAAAGAACTCTCTTCCATGAGGGATGTCACCGCTTTTGTCCGGGAGGTGGGATTCCCGGTACTTGTCAGACCGAGTTATGTGCTGAGCGGTGCAGCCATGAACGTTTGCTCCAATTTCGAGGAGATGGAGCGCTTTTTAAAGCTGGCGGCCAACGTGAGCAAGCAGCACCCGGTTGTGGTAAGCCAATTCATTGAACATGCCAAGGAAGTTGAAATGGATGCCGTTGCCCGTGATGGTGATATCATTGCCTACGCCATAAGCGAACACGTGGAATTTGCCGGTGTGCACAGCGGCGATGCCACCATCCAGTTCCCGCCTCAGAAGTTGTATGTGGAAACGGTCAGGCGCATCAAAAGGATAAGCCGGCAGATAGCCCGTGAACTGCACATATCGGGTCCTTTCAACATCCAGTACCTGGCCAAGGGCAATGAGATCAAGGTGATTGAATGCAACCTGAGGGCATCGCGCAGCTTCCCCTTTGTCAGCAAAGTGAGCAAGATCAATTTCATTGAGATGGCAACCCGGATAATGCTGGGACTTCCGGTGGAGCGCCCCCGCAAGAACGAGTTCGACCTGGATTATGTAGGGATAAAGGCTTCCCAGTTTTCATTCAGCCGACTGCAAAAGGCCGATCCTGTACTGGGCGTGGACATGGCTTCCACCGGCGAGGTGGGATGCATTGCAGAAGACACCCTGGAGGCTGTCCTGATAAGCATGCTGGCCGTGGGTTACAGGGTCCCTGCCCGGAACATCCTGCTTTCCACGGGAACACCCCGCCAAAAAGTAGACATGCTCAATGCAGCGCTGCTTTTGCATCAGAAAGGATACCAGCTCTATGCCACAGGGGGAACCCACCGTTTCCTGAAAGAGAACGGGATTCCCAGCCACCGCGTCTATTGGCCCAGCGAGACGGAAAAACAACCGCAGGCACTGGATATGCTGCACCGCAGGGAGATAGACCTGGTAGTGAATATTCCCCGGGACCTGACTTCGGGGGAACTGGATAACGGATACAAGATCCGGCGCGCGGCCATAGACCTGAATATCCCGTTATTAACCAATGCCCGGCTGGCCGATGCCTTTATCACCGCTTTCTGCTCGCTTTCTATTGAGGATATTCAAATAAAGAGCTGGCAGGAGTATTGATTTTTTTGCTTTTTCCAAAATTACGCCTAACTTTGCAGCCCGCATTTTTCTGCGGGATTCGTTCATTTTATTGATAAACACCTAATTAACAACCAATGCCTGGATTAATTGGAAAGAAAATCGGAATGACTTCGGTTTTCGACAGTTACGGGAAGAATATTCCCTGCACTGTGATTGAGGCTGGTCCGTGTGTAGTTACGCAAGTGCGTACGGAAGAGAAAGATGGTTATGCCGCCGTACAACTTGCCTATGACGAGAAAAAAGAAAAGCACACCAGCGCGGCCCTCAAGGGCCATTTCAAAAAGGCAAATACCACCCCCAAGCGTAAATTGGCGGAATTTCCCAATGATTTCGACAAAGAACTGCGCCTGGGCGACACCGTAACCGTGAACGACATTTTTGACCCCAGCCTTATTGACTGGGTGGACGTGACCGGCATTACAAAAGGGAAAGGCTTTCAGGGAGTCGTCAGACGCCATGGCTTTTCCGGAGTAGGAGGCCAGACACACGGTCAGCACAACCGTCTCCGCGCCCTGGGTTCTCTGGGTGCATCATCGTGGCCGTCTCGCGTATTCAAAGGCAAAAGCATGGCCGGACGTATGGGTGGGGATAAAGTCAAAATCATCAATCTAAGGGTAATGAAAATCGTTCCCGAGAACAACCTTGTCATAGTGAAAGGTTCAGTTCCCGGAGCCAACGGTTCTTACGTAATTTTGGAGGTATAGCCGTATGGAAATTGCAGTTTATAAAATTGACGGTCAGGATTCCGGAAAGAAAGTGGTCCTAGACGATACCGTTTTTGGAATAGAACCCAACAACCACGCGCTCTACCTGGATATCAAGCAATATCTGGCAAACCAGCGCCAGGGCACCCACAAGGCCAAGGAACGCTGGGAAATAGCACACAGCACCAAGAAGATTGTTCGCCAGAAAGGTTCCGGCGGTGCCCGTCACGGAAGTTTGAAAGCCGGGACGTTCGTTGGCGGCGGAAGGATTTTTGGTCCGCAACCCAGGGATTACCGTTTCAAGCTCAACAAGAAGCTCAAACAACTGGCACGTCGTTCTGCCTTGACTTATAAGGCACAAGAACAAGCCATAACCGTTCTCGAGCCTTTTAGCATGGATGCACCCAAAACCAAAGATTTTCTTGCCATCTGCAGGAACCTGAAAGTGGAAGGGAAAAAGATCCTGATGGTGCTTCCCGATAACAACAATACTATTTACCTCTCGTCCCGTAACGTGGAAAGGGCAAAAGTGGTCACAGTCAACGAACTGAACACATACGACATTGTCAATGCCCAGAACCTCATCCTTATTGAAGGGGTTGAGGCTATTCTCAGCCAGCAATTAGGGACATCTCAATCTGCCTGACGATGAACATTTTAATAAAGCCTTTAATTACCGAAAAGATGACGATTCAGGGCGAGAAATTGAATCGTTACGGATTTCTTGTTGACCGCAGAGCCAACAAATTGCAGATCAAGCAAGCGGTTGAAAGCATGTACGGGGTTACCGTGGTGGATGTGAATACAGTCAACTATCATGGAAAACGCAAAAGCCGTTATACAAAGGCAGGGGTCCTGAGCGGACGTACCAATCACTTCAAAAAAGCGTATATTACACTTGGAGGTGAAGACAAAATTGATTTCTACAGCAATATTTAAGTTATGGCAGTACGTAAATTTAAACCGGTAACACCCGGTCAAAGACATAAACTAATCAGCGCATTTGACGACATCACCTGTTCAGTTCCCGAAAAATCCCTCCTTGCTCCCAAAAAGAGTTCGGGCGGAAGGAACAACCAGGGAAGGATGACCATGCGCTACCTTGGTGGCGGCCATAAGCGCCAGTACCGTATCATAGATTTCTTACGGGACAAAGATGGCTATCCTGCCATGGTCAAGACTATTGAGTACGACCCCAACCGCAGCGCCCGTATAGCTCTTGTTGCTTATGCAGACGGTGAAAAACGCTATATTATTGCCCCCAACGGACTGCAGGTGGGACAGAAAATCGAATCCGGTCCCGGTGTTGCTCCTGAAATCGGGAATACATTGCTTTTGTCCGAGATACCCCTCGGAACACTGGTACATAATGTGGAATTACATCCCGGCGGGGGTGCCGCCATGGCACGCAGTGCCGGTTCCTATGCACAACTTACAGCACGGGAAGGAAATCATGCCATTCTTCGTTTGCCTTCGGGTGAAACACGCATGGTCCTGGTGACCTGCCGTGCCACTGTGGGAACCGTTTCCAATCCCGACCACAGTCTTGAAAAACACGGCAAGGCGGGAAGGAAAAGATGGCTGGGCCGTCGTCCCCGCAACCGCGGCGTATCCATGAACCCTGTGGATCACCCAATGGGTGGAGGAGAAGGCCGTGCTTCCGGCGGACATCCCCGTTCACGCAAAGGAGTGCCTGCCAAAGGTTACAAGACACGTAATCCTAAAAAGAATTCCAAGAAATTCATTATTGAAGACAGAAGGAAAAAATAACCGGATAAAATTTGCATTATGAGTCGTTCATTAAAAAAAGGTCCTTTCATTGAATCAAGCCTCGAAAAAAGAGTGATTGACATGAATGAAGGCAAAATAAAAAAAGAAGTCCTGAAGACCTGGTCCCGTGCCAGTGTGATTTCTCCCGACTTTGTAGGCCATACGGTTGCCGTGCATAACGGAAACAAATTCATTCCGGTATATGTAACCGAGAATATGGTCGGTCATAAATTTGGTGAATTTGCGCCCACCCGTACATTCAAGGGTCACTCGGGCAATCGTTAACAGCTAAAAAAGAGAACACTAATGGGAGCTCGAAAAAGAAAAATGGCCGAAAGCCAGAAAGAAATAAGGAAACAAACAGCTTATGCCAAGCTGAACAATGTTCCTACATCCCCCCGTAAGATGCGTCTTGTCGCTGATCTTGTCCGGGGAGTCGAAGTGAACCGTGCTTTGGATATTTTGAAATATACAAAAAACGAACCCGCCATCCGTCTTCAAAAACTTCTCAAATCGGCCATTGCCAATTGGGAGGGTAAGAATGAAGGAGAAAGGAAAGAGCTTGAAAGCGGTAACGTGATAGTGAAAAGCATCACCGTTGACAGTGGACGTATCCTCAAAAGGATCCGGACAGCGCCACAGGGACGTGCCGCCAGGATACGCAAACGCTCAAACCACGTGACTATAATATTGGATAAAAAACAACAAACAGTAAAAGAAGCATAATATGGGACAAAAAACTAATCCTATCAGTAACCGTATAGGTATCATCCGTGGTTGGGATTCTAGCTGGTGCGGGAATTATGCAGAAAGACTGGCAGAAGATGCCAAGATCAGGGAATATTTGACAGCCCGCCTTGCAAAAGCCAGTCTGTCCCGCATAGTGATAGAACGGACCCTAAAGCTGATTACTGTTACCATCCACACAGCCCGTCCCGGAATCATCATCGGCAAAGGCGGACAGGAAGTGGACAAGCTGAAAGAGGAACTAAAGAAAATTTCCAATAAAGAAGTCCAGATCAACATTTTTGAAGTGAAGCGCCCGGAACTGGATGCCACCATTGTTGCCAACAACATTGCAAGACAGATAGAAGGCCGCGTTTCCTACCGCCGTGCCATAAAAATGGCGATGGCTTCCACCATACGGATGGGGGCTGAAGGAATCAAGGTATTGATAGGTGGTCGTTTGGGTGGAGCCGAAATGGCCCGCCGTGAAATGTTCAAAGAGGGACGTACCCCTTTGCACACATTCCGCGCCGATATCGATTACGCATTGGCCGAGGCCCATACCAAGGTGGGCGTTCTGGGCATCAAGGTGTGGATATGCAACGGTGAAGTATATGGCAAACGTGATCTTTCCCCAAATGTGGGAACCGCAGCTACAGCTGCAGGAACCGGAAAAATGCAGGGTGAAAGCCGTCCGGGAAGGGGTGGAAGGGATCGCCGTGGAGGAGATCGCCGTGAAGGAAGAGGCGGAGACCGCAGGGAAGGAGACCGTAGGGACGGAGACCGCAGGGATGGTGGAAGAAGGGATCGTTCACCCAGCCGCTAAACAGCCGAAAAGACAAAATCAAGCCCTCCGTTCAAGGAGGGCTTTTTTGTTGTTTATACTTGAAATTTACTACTTTTGTAATGTATGAAAATCGCTTATTTATCTGTTTTTTACCCTTACCGGGGCGGGATCGCGCAATTCAATGCCAACCTGTTCAGGGAACTGGATAAGAAACACATGGTAACAGCGTATAATTTCACCAGGCAATATCCTTCCCTGCTCTTTCCCGGAAAGACACAGTATGTTCCTCCGGAAGACATGGCAGCGATGGTTCCCGCCAGGGCTGTCCTGGATTCAGTGAATCCATTCACCTATCAAAGAACGGCCCGGATCATAGCAGAGGACCGGCCGGACCTGCTGCTGATGCGGTACTGGATGCCTTTTTTTGCCCCTTCCCTGGGATGGGTGGCCCGTACGTTAAAAAACAGGGGCTGCACTGTCGTTTCCATAGTAGACAATCTGATACCGCATGAAAGAACGTTCATGGACAAGCCTCTATCCCGCTGGTTCCTTGCACAGAACCATGGATGTATAGCCATGAGCACTTCCGTGAGGGAAGATATACTGTCCCTTGATCCGCGGATTCCCTGCCACCTGAAGAATCATCCGTTGTACGACCATTTCGGTAAAAAGGAAAATCCTGCAGAGGCCAAAACAAAGCTGGGACTTGACCCTGATCGCAAGACACTGTTATTCTTTGGATTCATCAGGGATTACAAAGGGCTGGACCTGTTATTGGAGGCCTTCAGGGATCTGGGAGAATCCTACCAGCTGGTGATTGCCGGTGAGAGTTACGGAAGTTTTGACAAGTATGAGGAAATAATCCGTTCCCTTCCGGACACTTCTGTCGTGAAGGTTTTCAACCGGTATATATCTGATGCCGAGGTTCCCTCTTTCTTTTCCGCTGCGGATGTCTGCGTTTTGCCCTACCGGACTGCCACCCAAAGCGGCATCTCGGCCATGGCCTATCATTTTGAGGTTCCGGTGATTGTGACACCTGCGGGTGGACTGGCAGAAGCTGTTGAAGGCCCGGGAACCGGACTGGTGGCCTCCGGAACGGATGCCAATTCACTGAACAGGGCTATCCGGAAATTCTATACCATGGACCGGGATGTGTTTGTCACCAATATCCGGAAAGAAAAAAATGCACTTACCTGGGAACGGTTTGCTCACGACCTGAGCGACTTTGCCAGCCGCCTGAAAAATCCAAAAACCAAATAACCAAAACTTACCATGAAAAAAACACTGTTGTTATTATTATTAATGGGCTTACTTACAGCCTGTACATCTGACCCCATGAAAAACAATCCTTTATTACAGGAGTACGAAACTCCTTTCCAGACCCCTCCCTTTGACAAGATCAAAACGGAGCATTACATGCCTGCCATGCGTGAGGCGATGGCCCAACACAAGGCAGAAATCGATGCCATCGTCAACAACCAGGAAGCGCCCTCCTTTGAAAATACCGTTGCGGCCTACGACAGGGCAGGAGAACTTCTGAGCAGGGTGAATGCTGCATTTTACACAAAAAACAGTGCCGACACCGATGAGGAACTGCAGGCCCTGGCCCGTGAAATCACCCCGGAAATGACCCGCCATCGCAATGAAATACAGTTGAATCCTGTTCTATTTGAAAAGATCAGGACCCTGTACAATCAACGTGCCGGACTGAACCTGGATGCGCAGCAGATGCGGACACTGGAAAAATATTATGATGACTTTGTCCGGAGTGGAGCTGCTTTATCTGAAGAGGACAAGGAAATACTCAAGGATATCAACACGCAGCTGTCCAACCTGAGCCTTCAGTTCAGCCAGAACCTCCTGGCAGAGACCAATGACTTTAAAATGGTCGTGGATAACGTGGAAGACCTTGCCGGACTGCCGGAAAGCAATGTGAATGCTGCTGCAAGCCTGGCCACATCGCTTGGAATGGAAGGAAAATACGTTTTCACACCCAACAAGCCATCCTGGATACCCTTCCTGCAATACGTCCACAACCGTGACCTGAGAGAAAAACTGTACAAAGGGTATTACATGCGGGGCGACAACAACAATCAGAACGACAACAAAGAAATTGTCGCACAGATCGTCAACCTGAGGGTGCGCCGCTCCAAACTCCTGGGATTCGACACCTATGCCGATTTCGTCCTGGTCAACAATATGGCCAAAACACCTGATAACGTTCTGTCCTTCCTGCAAAGGGTATGGGATCCTGCCCTGAAAGTGGCTAAGGAGGAACTGGCTGCCATGCAGAAAATTGCCGATGCAGAAGGTGCCGGATTCAAGCTGGAGAGCTGGGATTGGTGGTATTATGCAGAAAAACTGCGCAAGGAAAAATACGACCTGGACGAACAGCAGATCAAACCCTATCTGAAGCTGGAAAACGTAAGGGACGGGCTGTTTTATGTTGCCAACAAGTTGTATGGCCTAACCTTTGAAAAGCGGACCGACATTCCTGTGTACAATCCTTCTGTGGAAACGTACGAGGTGAAGGACAGGGACAGCAGCCACCTGGCCATCCTGTACCTGGATTACCCAACCCGTGCAGGCAAGAATGCCGGGGCCTGGTGTTCCGGCCTGCGCAGCTACAAAAAACTGCCCGATGGCAGCGAACAATTCCCGATAGTTACGGTAACAACCAATTTCCCCGAGCCGGTGGGTGATCAGCCGGTGTTGCTGAGCTGGGACGAAGCCGAGACCTTGTTCCACGAGTTCGGGCATGCCCTGGAAGGATTCTTTGGCCGTGGCGATTACGACCGGATATGCGGAGCCCTGCCGCGCGACATGGTGGAACTGCCTTCCCAGATCAATGAGCATTGGGCCATAGAGCCCGAAGTGCTCCAGGTCTATGCCCGTCATTACCAGACAGGTGAACCCATGCCGGAAGATCTGATACAAAAGCTGGTGAACAGCAGTACTTTCAACCAGGGTTTCATGACCGTTGAATTTATCGCCGCCGCGCTGCTTGACATGGAATGGCATGCTGCAACGGAAGAACAGGTATACGACGTGAATGATTTCGAGAAGAATGCGCTGAAGAAATACGGACTCATTGATGAAATCATCCCCAGGTACCGCTCTACCTATTTTTCGCACATTTTCAGCGGAGGATATGCTGTGGGGTATTATGTTTATCTGTGGGCCGAGATACTGGATGCCGATGCCTTCGATGCCTTTAAGGAGGCAGGGGATATCTTTGACCAGGAAACCGCCGGCAAATTCCGCAAACACGTCCTTACCGAAGGCGGATGGGGCGAGCCCATGGATCAGTACCTGCTTTTCAGGGGGAAACAACCAACCGAGATCCCGTTGCTGCGCAACAGGGGTTTAATAAAGTAACACCAATGAAAACCAGGTTTATAATTTTGCTCCTGGGGGTGTGGGCAGTTAGTGCCTGCACCCACACGGGAGCGGATACGGCCATACCGGTGACACAACCTCGTTCTGTGGGATTTGACCCGGAACGTCTTGCTCTTGTCGACCAGGTGATTTGGGATGCCATAGAGTCGGAAGACATTCCCGGAGCTGTTCTTGCCGTGGTAAGGCATGACAGAATCGCTTATCTGAAAGCTTATGGTAACAGGCAGCTGATACCCGATACACTTCCCATGACCGTGGAAACGGTGTTTGATATGGCGTCTGTCAGCAAATGCGTGGGTACGACCTTAAGCATCATGCAGTTGGCGGAAACCGGCCGGTTGCGCCTCATGGACAGGGTGGATCAGTACCTGCCCGGTTTTCAGCCCTGGACAGATCCTGAAACAGGTAACAATGTCCCTATTACCATTGAAGACCTGCTTACCCATACCTCGGGTCTTCCCCCGTACGGTCCTACGCAGGAATTGATTGAGCGTTACGGTTCTCCAAATCCGCAGGGACTTATGGAATACATCTGTCAATGTCCGAGGGATTTCAGGCCTAAGACCGGGTACCAGTACAGTTGCTTGAATTTCATAACATTGCAAAATGTGCTGGAAAAGATCACCGGAGAGACGCTGGCCCTGTATGCACAGGAACATGTTTTCGACCGCCTCGGCTTACAACATACCACCTACATGCCCCAGGGAGAGACGCTGGCTTTATGCGCCCCCACGGAGTTGCAGGAAGACGGGTTGCCCCTGGTGGGCCAGGTTCATGATCCGCTGGCCCGGTTGCTCAACGGGGGGAATTCCGGGAATGCAGGGGTATTCTCCAATGCTGAGGACCTGGCGGTGATTGCGGTGGCCCTGCTCAACGGCGGGGAAGTGAACGGCAGACGCATCCTGGGCCCCCTGACGGTGAAAGCCATGGAACGTGTTCCTGAAAAGGTGGCTGTTTTCGGGCGTACACTGGGCTGGGGAAGGGAAGGCTCCTGGAACGGGGAACTCTTCAACCCCCGAACTGTATATGGACACACCGGGTACACGGGGACAAGCATGGTGATTGATCCGGAAACGGATACGGCTGTCATTTTGCTGTCCAACCGGGTTCATCCCTACGATGACGGTTCAGCCGTAAGCATGCGCACCCGCGTGGCCAATATTGTGGCCGGGGCAATCGTGGAATGAGATGAAAGTGTTTTCTGCCTTCTTGGTATTCCTGCTGGGGACCTTTACTGCTGTCCGGGCCCAGGGAGTTTTCCTGGACATAGACGATAGCAGGCCATATACCGAACTTTACCTGTTTCCGGCCTATATGACCGGGACCATCCAGTTTGAAGACGGTACTGCCTATACAGGACAGTTGAACATACTGCTGGCTTCTTCCACCCTTTGTTTCCTGGATGAGGAAGGCCAGCCAGACCTGTTCACAGATAAAAACCAGGTATCGGCAATCCTCATAGGCAGGAATTATTTCATTCCTCTGCTGGGCCATTACATACAGATACTTGATACAGACGGGAACGTGATGTTTGGGGTGGAGCAGTACCTTGAACTGGAAGCTGAAAAGCGTTACGGGGCATTCGGCCGGGAAGAGAAATCCCCGAATGTGACTATTCAGAAACGGAACCTGAGGAGCGAGGGTTTCAATGTGGAGACAGGAGGAAGGTCGCTGGCTGTTGAATCCACCCCCTATACGGTACATCAGCATGCTTACCTGATCAGGAACAAGAAAGCGTATGCCTTGACCCGTAAGAGTTTCATGCGTTTCTTTCCTTCAAAAAAAGCATTGATTGAACAATATGAAAAAGACAACACCGTGGATTATTCCAATCCTGACCAGGCACTCATGTTGTTCAAATTCCTGACGGCCGGACACTGATACTTTGCTGCTATCGCTTACTCCACAAGGAAACGGGAGCTTTTTTGTTACGCCGAGGCTCCCGGTTCCTTGTGGTTTCAGCGATAGAGACGGATGACCAGCACACTTTATCTTTATGCCTTTTATTCAACGTGTTATGAAATGTACGCCTCCTTCATCTATGCATTAACGGCAAAGTCGTAGTCACAACAAGGCTGGGAAGCCTCGGCATAAAGGAAAAGCAAAAAAAGAGACCGGCTAACAATCCAACCGGTCTCTTTTTTAGCAGGGATACGCTGCGTTTATTCAGCTTTGTCCCACCATACGGGATCGCTCCATATTGCCCCGTTTTCAAAGGTCAGCGCCAGGGGATTGGATGCCGCGGTATTGTCCTTGTTGTAATTGGTTTCGTGGGAGCATTGGCTGTAACGGCGGAACCAGTAATTCTCCTGTGTGGGGGATGTCCCGGGGATCTTATTGGTGGCTTTGAATTCAGCAGGTCTGACGTAATTCAGATAAACCTGTCCGAAATTGGCGATGTTGCCTGCACCATAATTGAACCGGCGCATATCATTCCATGTTTCCATATTGATACCCATGGCTATGGTTTTTTGGAGCATGATATCGGCCATGGTAAGCTGGGAAGCATTCTTTGCAACAGCCGCACTGGCTAAATAAGCATTAATTTCCGTCTGGCTCATGGGGTGCTGGTCCGGATTGGTGGTGCCTGAGGCAGCCCAGTCCTGGAGTTTGGTCTGCATACGGTTGAAACTGGCATTTATACCTTCAATGTAAGCAGTATAGGCAGCGGCCGCATTTCCCATGCGCATGTTTACTTCTGCCTTAATAAAGCACATCTCATAATAGGTCAGAATGTCCGAATCTGAATCGGGACGACTCCAGAAAGATCCTGTGCCTGCAACAGCATTGGAGGAAGAGCTAGGGTAGAAATAGGTATCATTTTCTGCGCGTCCTCCTGTCTGTGATACAGCCAGAGCCCTCAAATTTACGTATTTAAGGTCCATGATCTGGTTGTAGTCATTGGTGTTGATGTACATACAACCTTTAGGATAAGTGACTTTGACAACATTCCCGTCTACCGTGTAAGAAAATCCTTCCTGGTCAAAAAACGCCATGATGGCATCTTTGTCATTGGAATTGGCTATGGTGTAGCTTTTTGCCACAGGGGCAGTAGCCACGGTTGCATTCAGCAGTGCTCCGTAAATCCTTCGCGTTCCGTACATGACATCAACTCCCTCATCGCGGGCCCATTCATAATCGACAATGGCTCCTGCGTCATTGATTTTTATGTTGCTCATACGGGCAGGGAACACCTTGGCCAGCCGGGGGTCAATCACACCGGTTCCCTTTAGGTTGGTGTGAAGGTCAACATACCATTTGGTATAACGTTGTGTGGCGCCCCAGGCTGAACAATCCCATATAACACTGGTCTGGTAGGGGTCACCAACAGTGAAGTTGGTATCCTGGTCACCTGCATTGCTGTGTTTCATGATGGTGTTGTCGTTATTGGATTGCGGGGCTTTGGCCAGGGCATCCAGTACTGCCTGGGGATTGTACAGGGCAGATTTCTTGGAAAGCTTGTTCAGCCATCGTGCTTTGAGTCCGTAGCATAATTTCAGCCATTTCTGCACATCACCGTTGTTCCAGCTGTCACCGGCAGCGAGTGGTGTAGCGCCGGGTTCCTGGGTCTTGTTGAAAAACTCAATGGCCAGGTCAAGGCGCTCCATGCAGCCGTTGAAAATGGTCTGGCCATCATCATAAACAGGAGTGGGATTACTGCCCAGGGGTTCGGAATAAGGCATTTCGCCGTAGAGATCGGTCATGAGCATGTAACCCATGGCATGAATCGCATGGGCGGCAGCTATGTAATGATAGGCTCCTTCTTTTTCAGCGGCAGCTATCATGTCGTCAATATTGCAGGCTGCGCCGATAAACCAGTTCTGATAGGATGTTGTTGTGGAAGATTGCAAGGGATCCCATGCAGAGAGTTTTCCGTTGGCAGAAGTAGTGGATGTCTGGGTCATCAGACCTCCTATGGTTACACCGCGCATGGAGGCATTACCCCATGCATACATGTAATAGTGCTGGATCCAGGGAAGACGGCTATCCACAGTAGCGCTGGAGTTGTTGGGATTATCAGGGTCCACGTTCACATCCAGCCATTCATTACAACCGGAGATTCCCAGGATAAGCAACAGACTTAAAGCTATATAAAGTATTTTTTTCATAATCTGAGTTTTTAAATCCGTTAGTTCTTAGAAAGAAATATTTAGACCAAATGACAAGCCTGCTGTTGCAGGAACACCGCAATAGTCAATACCGGACGATCCGGATCCGCCTGTTCCCGAGCCGGAAACGCTGACTTCAGGATCCATTCCTTTATAATTGCTCCACAGGAAGAGGTTTGTTCCCGTTACTGTGGCGGTAAGACCTTTGATGAAACTTTGTTTGCTAAACAAGCCTTTGAAATCATAAGAGAGAGATATGGCACGCAAACGCAGCCAGTTTGTATCTGTGAGCAGGTTATAGGCATTGGTGGCATAATTGCTCCAGTAGCTCTGGATCATATACTCACCGCTCTTTTCGGCCTTGTTCACGATGTAGGTCTGTCCGGCCTTGTATGTATAGGAGACAGGTTCGCCTGTGACGCTGGATACACCTTCAACGGTGACGGATTCGCGCTCCAGAGTCTGTGGTGACAAACCGTTGTTGAGCAGCAGGTATTCAGTTCCGTTGTAGATCAGACCGCCTTTGCGGATATCCAGGAGAATGGAGAAGCTCAGGTTCTTATAGGTCAAGGTGTTCCCAAATCCTCCAATGAATTTTGGTTCACGGTTGCCGAGCACGTTGGTGGCCACACCTGTGGTTTTGTAAAGACCGGTGGTTTCGTCAATAATATAACGGCCATCAGGATTTTCAACCTCTTTCCCGTTATCATCCTTTACCACGTTGCCATCTCCATCTTTTAGCGTTTCACGTTTCCAGTAGTCCCCGGTGATACCCAGGAAATATCCTCCGTTGGGAACGGCTGCTGCTTTTACGCCGCCAATCTGAACGTCGGTGACATAGAACAGGTCCACTCCCTTCATGAACTCACCCAGGGTGCCCCGGTTTCCTGAAAGGTTCAGGGTCAGGTCCCAGCTGAAGTTCTTGGTTTCAACGGGGGTTGCGGTGATCATCAGCTCCATGCCCTTATTGGATACAGAACCCGAGTTGATGGACATGAAAATATAACCGGTGGACTGCCCCAGGCGGGGAGCTGCGATCTGGTTGGTTGTGGTACTATTGTAATAAGTGTAATCTATACCCAGGCGTCCTCCGAAGAAGCGGAGTTCGGCACCCACTTCCCAGGATGTCTGGATTTCCGGTTTGAGGAAGGGATTACCGCGTGTCCAGTTGTTGCCGATACCTATAAATCCAGGGCTTACAGCAGCCGGTGACCACATATAGGTGTTGGTCGCATAAGCGGACGCGTCTTTACCCACCTGTGCCCATGAGGCACGGATCTTTCCAAAGGACAGGATGTCATTCTTGGGTAGCAGCTCGGTGAAAACCAGGCTACCGCTAACTGACGGATAAAAATAGGAACGGTTTTCGACAGGAAGTGTGGAAGACCAGTCATTACGTCCGGTAACCGTCAGGTAAGCAATATTCTTATAGGCAGCGCGAAACTCGCCATACACCCCGATCAGACGTTTGAGGGTGGTTGATTCCGTGAAGAATTTGTTTTCATTGGCGATATTGGAAAAGCTGATGGTACCTGCTGTCACGAAATCGTAACCCCAGTGGTTTTGCCTGATATTTTTCGTGTCTTCAAAAGTTTGTCCCAAAAGCAGGTTGAAATCAAAGTCACCGAATGTTTTGTGGAAATTCAGCATCAGGTTCGAGGACAGGTATTGGTAGGTACGGTCGCTTTTGGAGAGACGCCCGTTCTGGTATCTTTCAGAGACAGCCCCCCCGGGAGCTATGTAGGTGTATTCATCATATGTATACGTGTCAAGACCAACACGGTATACAACATTGAACCAATCGGTCAGGTCCAGGCTGGCGTTCACTGATCCCGTCCAGCGGCTGGTTTGATCGGACAATTTATTCTTATTGATTATCCAGTAAGGATTTTCAAGGTCAGATGCCAGGTCCTGATATTGGGGGAACATACGGTATTTGGTTCCATCTTCGTTCAGGTAATAGGTCATGTCGTCACTGCGTGACCATCCGTATACGGCCGTCATGGCACCATTGCCACCGCCTCCGTAAAGACCGCCAGTGGTCAGGGTCTTCCTGGTGTTGGAAATGGAATAGGCCACATTGGCGCCCACGGTCAGTTTTCCATATTTCTGTTCACCATTGAAACGCAGGGTGGTTTTGTCATACCCGGTCATGGGAACAATACCCTGTTGATCATAACGTGAGGCTGACAGGTAGAAACTGCCGTTCTTGCTTCCACCAGAAACACTGACACTGTTGTCCCAGATGTTTCCTCCACGGAAGAAATTACCCACGTTGTCGTATACCTTTCCGGAAATCTTATCGCCCCAGGAATTGTACGTATAATCGCTGAAAACACCGGCCTGGTTGTAATAGCCCCTTCCGTAAACCCCTTGAAGTTCAGGCAGTGAATTGGCCCATGAGTAGCTGTATTTTGAGCCCACATTTACCTTGACAGTTCCGTCTGTTGCTCCTTTCTTCGTAGTGATGACAATTACCCCGTCTGCTGCGCGTGAACCGTACAAGGCGGCAGCTGCTGCGCCTTTCAGCACAGACATGGACTCGATGTCCTCAGGGTTGATGTCCATGACACGGTTACCGAAAGTGGAGGCAGTTTTGGTCATACCGTCCGTACCTGAATTACCGCCAATGACGGTGGAGTTATCATATATGATACCGTCAACCACAAAGAGGGGCTGGTTGTCACGACCCTCACTGGCCGAGTTGCCCCCTCGTATGATAATGGTAGAACCGGAACCGGCCGAGCCACCGGATTGGGTAACGTTGACACCGGCCACTTTACCGGCAAGGGAATTAATAACGTTGGTCTGTTTGTTTTTCAACAATTCCTCGGCGCCCACTTCGGTAACAGAGAATCCGAGGGCCTTTCTGTCTTTCTTGATCCCGAGGGCGGTAACCACAAGCTCTTCCAATGCGACGGAAGATACAGTCATGGTTACATCTATGATGGAACGCCTGTTGATTTGTTCAGCCACATTGTCAAATCCCATGAATGAGAATAGAAGGGTTCCGTCTGCAGGCGCATTGATGGAATACATACCGTCAAGGTCTGTGGAGACGCCCCGTGATGTACCCTGGACCAACACATAAACGCCCATCAGGGGTGCTCCGTTATTGTCGGACACCTTCCCGGTAACATTTACGTTTTGAGCCCGCACTGGTCCTGCAATCATTGCAGCAACCAAGGTCACCAAGCAAAATAGAGTCAGGCGACCGCTTTTTTTGTAAACATCCATAAGTAATTATTTTAGGTTATGATAATAAGGTTTCGGTTTGTTTTCTTATTACAGGTAACAGTCAACAAATGTAACTAAAAAAAATCACTATTGTTCCTTGTTGTAAGATTATTTCCTATATTCGCAAAGATGAATGAATCTTTCCTCTTCGTTCTTTTCCCCGTGCCCCGTCTCCCGCCTTGTTCTTTTTTTTGATGAAATTTAAACCTTTAACCTGAATGATTTCTACTTCACGGATATTTATCCGTTGTAACTTTTACCTTTTTCCCACAATCTAACCTAAACAACTTAACCTATGCTTTTACGAAAAACTATCCTCATGGTTTGCATCATGCTGGTTTCGGCGTATGCAAGCGCTCAGAACATTACCATTACCGGTAATGTTTCGGATAATACCGGCCCCGTTGTGGGGGTAACGGTTGTTGTACGGGGGACGGTGTCGACTGCCACCACAGATCTGGATGGAAAATATTCCATCACGGCACCTTCTACTGCAACACTTACCTTTTCCTCTCTTGGTTACAAGACCGTTGAAGTACCTGTCAACGGACGCACCAGAATTGATGTAATCATGGAGGAAGAAGCTTTTATCCTGGAAGATTTGGTGGTCGTCGGATTCGGCACACAGAAAAAAGTGAATCTGACCGGAGCTGTATCTTCTGTAAACGTTCAGGAAGCGCTGACTTCACGTCCCATTGCAGACGTTGGTCGTGCACTCCAGGGTTCTACTCCCGGTCTCACTGTCCAGGTAGGTAGCGGCGAAGTCGGCTCGGAGGCCATATTGAAAATCCGTGGTCATGTCGGGTCCGCCGCAGGTTCTGTCTCGCCCCTTATCCTGCTGGACAACGTGGAAATTCCCAGTATACAGCTGGTCAACCCGGATGATATTGAATCAATCTCTATATTGAAAGACGCTGCTTCTGCTTCTATTTATGGTTCAAAGGCTGCTTTCGGGGTTATTCTGATCACCACCAAAAAGGGAGCCAAAACAGAAACTGTTTCGGTGAACTATTCGGGAAACGTTTCCTTTCAGAATATGTCCAAGAAATTTGAAATGGCCGGTGTAGATGCTTTGCATTATACGGTCGAAGCTGCTGAGCGTATAGGGACCACCACGCCGGTAGGGGCCTTCTGGCTTATTGACAGGGCCGGCTACAATGCTGCTGTTGCCTGGGACAAAAAGTACGGAAGCACACTTGATCCCTATGCACCCATGGTCTATGGCCGTGACTGGTATGTAGATGCCAGCAACCGGAAAATCGGAGTGAGAACCTACGATCCGTACAATTACCTGATCAAGGAATGGGCACCCACTCAAACCCACAATTTATCTGTCACTGGCAAATCAGGAAAGACCGATTTCAATATCGGGGTGGGATACCTGGACCAGAGCGGGATGATGAAAACTGCCAAACATGATGACTTCCAACGCTGGAATGCTTCGGCAAGAGTCAGCTCGCAGATCAATAAATTCCTTTCTGTTCATGCCGGACTGTTGTATTCAAAAACCCAGAAACGGTGGGCTTATGCCACTTCCTCCACCACGGCAGATATCTGGTACTACATGTACAGATGGGGGCCTACTTTCCCCATGGCATCAGCCGATGAAAGCGACCATCCGCTTCGTAATGCCACTTATGAGACTGCTGTGGCCAATACGGCTTCAATTACCAACAACTACACCAGTGCCAATGCAGGCTTGACGATAACCCCGGTGAAAGACTGGAACATCAACCTGGATTATACTTATTCCAACCAGGAAACCATTGAACTAAGACCTGGCACCAGTTTCATGGCCGGTGACACCTGGGTAGCAGCTGTTCCCCTGAACAACCAGGACGGAACTCGGATATACAGAGACAACGAATGGAACGAGTTCAATGCCCTGGGAGCTTCCATTCCGGCCTATATGCTTAATTATGCAAGGTATACGGCTCCGGGGTCCAATCCGGACCACATATACAGGGATGCAGCCAACCGTACCCGCAGCACATTGAACCTTACCACCACTTATGACCTGAATGTCAACGATGCCCATATCTTCAATTTCATGTTGGGGATGAACGCCGTAGCATATGAGTATAATTATTCCTGGTCGCAGAAACTGCAGTTAATGGATTACACCAATCCTCAGTTTAACCTTGCTTCCGGGACACAGACCTCCGGTGGTAATTTCCTCTGGGATTCGCAGCTTGGGTTCTTTGGACGTATTAACTATAATTTCAAGGAAAGATACCTTTTGGAAGCCAATCTTCGCTACGACGGCACGTCCAAGTTCCCCAAAGACCTTCAATGGCGCTGGTATCCTTCCTTCTCGTTTGGATGGAGGGTGATGGAAGAACCCTGGATGGCTTTTGCCAAACCGTTACTGTCCAACTTGAAGTTACGCGCTTCCTGGGGCTCTATTGGTGACCAGTCGGTAAGCAATACACTATATGTGCCCACCATGAGCGGAGCCAATTCATACTGGCTCCACGGAGGGGCAAGAGACACCTATTTTGGCACTCCTGCATCTGTCTCCTCCATCATAACATGGCAGGATATAGTTACCCTCAACCTGGGAGTTGATATCAGTCTATTCAACGGAGCCCTGAGTGCCACTTTTGACTGGTACCAAAGAGATACCAAAAACATGATCGTTCCCGGGGAAGGATTTTCCTACACATTCGGGACAACCGCTCCCCAGGGCAACTTTGGTTCCCTGAAGACAAACGGATGGGAAGTATCCCTGAATTTCGGCCATCAGTTTGCCAGCGGATTCAGGATCACAGCCAGCGCCGCTTTATCAGACGCTATTACACATATTACAAAATACGGAAGCACCACCAGCATCAATGCCTGGTATGAAGGGAAAGTCTATGGTGAGATCTGGGGTTACCAGGTTGACAGGCTGTACCAGAAAGACGATTTTGTATACGAGAATGGTAAACTTGTGACCATGAAGACCTCCGATGGATATACGGTCAACAAATTGTCAGATCCCAACGCCCCCACCCAGGGTAAGTTGCAGACAAGCTCCAATTTCAAATTTGGACCGGGTGACGTAAAATTCAAGGACCTTAACGGTGACGGTGTCGTCAACAACGGAAGCCAGCTGATAGATGACTATGGAGATTTGACCGTGATAGGGAACACCACCCCCCGTTATGAGTATAGTTTCCGTCTTGGAATGGAATATAAGGGAATTGACTTCTCGGTATTCTTCCAGGGTGTTGGCAAACGTGATATGTGGGGAGAAAGCCCTCTGGCCATTCCCGGTTTCAACTCTTCAGACGGAGCCATGTCCAAGGTCATTGCCCAGGATTTCTGGTACGAGACGTATGATGGGAGCGGTAATGTGATCGACAGCAATTACGATGCATTCTATCCGCGTGCCTACAACCTGGGTGCCAGCAGTACCGGCAACAACATGCAGGTGTCCGACAGGTACCTGCTGAATATGGCCTATCTCAGAATGAAGAACCTGACCTTAGGCTATACCATGCCCAGGCAATTGACACGGAAGGCCATGATCAACAATCTTCGTATTTATATTTCCCTGGAAAATTTCCTCACATTTGACAAACTTAAGGGACTTCCGATAGATCCGGAGGAAATTGCCGGGTATTCCATACTCAATTCGAGCAATTACAACTCCTCCCGAACAGGTGTAGGTACTCCAACCTTTAAGAGTGCATCTGTCGGCCTTCAGTTAACTTTCTAAAATACAGACACTATGAATAAAATAATACTAACCTTAGGTTTATTAGTGGCTTTAACCCTTGCGGGTTGCAGCGATTTTCTGGATCGTCCCCAGAAAACTGCTATGGACGATTCAAACTACTGGACCAGCGAAACCAACGTACGTCTGTTTGTGAATGGAGGTTATCCCAATTATTTCAACGGATACGATGTGTCTTGGGGTACCGCCTACGTTCCATACAGGGGTGCGAATTTCAACGACGATATGACTTCGTCCGGCAAACAATCATCATTCCTTGCTGCCGTACCTGCCGACAACTGGTACCGCTCCGAATCGGCAACGACCATTTACTGGCTTACTCAGAGCGGAGCATCTGCATGGAACTTTGGCTGGGTCCGGAAATGGAATACACTCATACAACGTCTGGCCACGATGAAAGAGAACGGTTATCTGTCAGATGAACAGTTCAACCACTGGAACGGTGTTGCCAGGCTTTTCAGGGGCGTGGAATACAGCCGCCTGGTGCAGTCATTCGGTAATGTGCCATACTACGATAAACCCGTAAGTGACACCGACATGGACGAGCAATACAAGGAAAGGGATCCCAGGACGCTGGTCATGGATAAAGTCTATGAAGATTTCGTTTATGCCATGGCCAACATCAGGGCAAACGACGGGGTAAACTATGTCAACAAATATGTTGCAGCGGCACTGGCTTCGCGTTATATGCTCTTTGAAGGGACCTGGTACAAGTATCATCCCGGATCAGGTACCAACGAACTGGCTAAAAAATTCCTGGAATTGGTTGTAACCGCAGGTAATTTGGTTATCAATTCGGGCCTGTATCAGTTTAATACCGATTTCCGTTCGCTATTCGGCTCAGACGCCCAACCCGGCAAGGAAATTCTCCTGTACAGGGAATACAACTCTACACTATCCACTATGCACTGCATTGCCTCGTATTCCAACCTTACTGAATCACAGGCCCCGGCTGCCAACCTGGCCCTGGCCAAATCTTTCATATGCAACGACGGCAAGCCATGGCAGAGTTCAACGGTAGCCGAGGCAGATAATTTTGATCTCAAGAAAATGGCCGTTACAAGAGACCCGCGATTTGAGGCCACATTCTGGGGTGCCCCATTGCAGTCTTCCGCAACCCTCCTTTATGTATGCAAGTTCATCGACCGCGTGGGGGTAACGTATTCATTTGACAACGTATCGACACCCCGCCCTCCAAAATACGGATCCAATACCAACACAAACGGATTCCCTGTCATACGTCTTGCAGAAGTGGTGCTGAACTGGATCGAGGCCAAACAGGAATTGGCCCTTTCCCATGGTGGTCCTGCCGTTACACAGACCGATCTTGACAAATCCATCAATGCCATACGCAACCGGCCATTGGATGCACATGCCACTGCAGAGGGTGTCAAGAAAACAGCACCCTTGATGCTTGGTGCCATACCCGATGACCCGGCACGTACTTCCTCTGCAGAAGTCAATACGCTGGCAGGTGTTGTAAGCAGTCCCCTTCTGTGGGAAATACGTCGTGAACGCCGCATGGAATTCGTATTTGAGAACAACCGCATCCTGGATCTTCGCAGATGGGGAAAACTGGAATTGATGAATGGCGCCACCAATCCCGACCTGTTGCTGGGCACCTGGTGTGATTTCAACACTACCCAATCAGGAAATGACATCAATTTCGATTACCTGATACCTGGAAAACAGATAAATCAGGGTGATGCCAAAGCATTGAAAGTCATGAAACCCGATGGCACTGTTGTGGCGTATACCGGAACCAACAAGGAAGACATGGTGGGATTCTACATCCCCCAGGGAATCCAGAACCGCGATGCCTTTACCGTCAGGAGTTACCTGCAGCCGGTTTGTACAGACGTCATTGAAATGTACAAGGATAAAGGATATACCATTACCCAGAATCCAGGCTGGTAAGATGTAACCGTTAACCGGAAACAAGAAAAAAAGGGATAACTAAAAGTAGTTGTCCCCTTTTTTTTTGTGGCTGCCACCACAAGAACGGGAAGCTTTTCATTTTAAGCCGAGGCTTCCCTTATCTTGTGGTGCCAGCGACGCCTTCTGGCAGCTGCAGAGGTAAGTGCCCCGCAGACTTGATTCTTTTGACTCATAAACAGCTGCTTACACGTTTCGTACCCCCAAGGTATGAATTGCATAATGCCTTGAATATCAGATAAAAGAACAATGTTTGCAACGCACAGATGGCTGCCCATAAAGAACAGAGCGCCTCGGCTTAAAGAAAAAGCGCTCTGTTCTTTATAGGGCAACGACCACCTGAGGCCGAAGCCTCGGCAAAAAAAAGAGGATGACCTTTTTGTCACCCTCTTTTTTTTACTTTTTGCAGTCTAGTCGTTCAGGGAATAACGCGAAAATGCGGTAACCTTAACATTGGGATCCACTGTTTTCAGGTATTCCTTAACAGTGATCTTGCCGTCCCTGACAAAGATCTGATCTTCCAGGGTGTATTCCTTGAAGAATTTATTGAGTTTGCCAAGAGCTATCTTCTCTACCATTTCTTCCGGCTTGCCTTCCATACGGATCTGCTCCCGGTAAATGTGCAATTCCTTTTCAATGATTTCCTGGGGGCAGGATTCACGGTTAACGGATATGGGAACCATGGCAGTGATCTGCATGGCGATTTCTTTGGCTGCTTCTGCAGGTATGGGTTTGCTAAAGCCCACAATCGTTGCCACTTTGTTGTTCATATGAATGTATGAACCCATGTAAGGGGCTTCGAGCCTGCTATAAAAAGCCACCACGTGTTTTTCTCCGCTTTTGCCTGTTTGCCGGGTTACGGCATCGGCAATGGTGCCGTCCTTATAGGGAAGGTTGAGCAGGGTTTCCAGGTTCCCGGGATAATGTTCCAGGGCTTTGCGTGCAATACCCATGGCAAGATCCAGAAATTCTTTGTTCTTGGCTACAAAATCAGTTTCACAACCCACACAGACCAGGATCCCGCGGTCTTTCTTCTCATTGGTTATGGCTATCACCGATCCTTCGGTTGTTTCACGATCTGCCCGCTTGGCGGCAACCAATTTCCCTTTTTCTCTGATAATTTCCTGTGCACGTTCAAAATCTCCATTGGATTCAACAAGAGCGTTCTTGCAATCCATCATGCCGGCACCGGTCATTTTGCGTAGCTTTGCTACGTCAGCTGCTTTGATTTCCATATATATGATTTTTCTTATTCGGGTTTATTTTCTTTTATTTCCACTGCAGGAACCTCTTCTTCCTTCACGGGAGCTGCTTCTTCCTTCACGGATTCCATCTGCCTGGATTTAGCGGGAGCTTCTTCCTTCCTGTCTTCATCGATACGTTGCCTGCGGCTGCGTGTACGCTTTACAGGAACGTCACTGTCTTCTTCTTCCGATAAGTCAAGGGTAACATCCTTGTCCTTTTCCATTTTGCGCTCTTCCAGTCCCTCGTTTATGGCCTGTTTGATAATGTTAATGACAAGTGCAATGGATTTGGCAGCATCATCGTTTGCCGGAATCACAAAATCAATGGGTGTAGGATCGCAACATGTATCAACCATGGCGATAACCGGAATATTCAAACGGGTAGCCTCTTTGACTGCGTTTACCTCTTTCTGGATATCCACTACAAAAACAGCAGCAGGTAAACGGTTCAGATCAGCGATAGACCCGAGGTTCTTTTCCAGTTTGGCACGCTGGCGGGTAACCTGCAGGCGTTCACGCTTTGCAAGAGTTTCAAAAGTGCCGTCTATCATCATTTTATCAATGGTGTTCATTTTTTTGACGGCTTTGCGAATGGTGGGAAAGTTGGTGAGCATTCCGCCCGGCCAGCGTTCCGTGACATAAGGCATGTTAATCTCTTTGGCGGCTTCTGCCACTATGTCTTTGGCTTGTTTCTTGGTGGCGACAAACAGGATTTTCCTGCCGGCTTTGGCCAGTTGTTTTGCAACACTGGCAGCTTCTTCTATTTTAACGATAGTTTTGTGCAGGTCAATGATATGGATCCCGTTTTTCTCCATGAATATATAAGGGGCCATTTTAGGATTCCACTTACGTTTGAGGTGGCCAAAATGTACTCCTGCATCAAGAAGTTCCTGGAAATTTGTTCTTGGCATTGTTATGGTTTTTAAAAATTAGTTTTTTTCTCTTTGTAGCAATTAAAGGGTAGTGTCGCTGACAATCCGCTTTAATTTTCCGCGGCAACCGAAACCACTGGCAGCAAATAATTGATCACAGTTGTTTTTACAGTTGACGTGCATTGGCAAACCAGCGAATTAACGTTTGCTGAATTGGAAGCGTTTACGTGCACCGGGCTTTCCGGGTTTCTTGCGTTCCACCGCGCGTGCATCGCGGGTGAGCATCCCGTTAGACTTGAGAACACCACGATAGGCTTCGGAATCAATTTTGCACAAGGCGCGGGCAATAGCCAGGCGTAAAGCCTCTGCCTGTCCCTTAACACCGCCTCCGTCCAGGATGACCTTGATGTCATACTGGGAGGTGGTTCCTGTCAGTTCCAGGGCCTGCCTGGCAATGTACTGGAGGGTGCCTTCCTTAAAATAGTCTTCAAAAGCACGATCATTGACAATGATGTTCCCTTTTCCGGTTTGAACGTAAATGCGAGCAACGGCTGATTTTCTTCTTCCAAGGGCGTTGATGACTTCCATGCTCTGTTTAGTTTTCGTTTAGATTGATAAGTTTTGGTTGCTGCGCCTGGTGAGGATGTTCCGGACCCTGATATACATACAGGTTGCGGAAAAGCTCAGAGCCGAGGCGAGTTTTGGGAAGCATGCCTTTTATGGCGTGTTCCACAAGGAAAAGCGGTTTACGTTTGAGCAGCTCTTTGGCTGTTTCACTGCGTTGACCGCCAGGGTATCCGGAGTGCCGGACATACGTTTTCTCGTCCAGTTTGTTCCCGGTCAGGCGGACCTTGTCTGCATTGATGATAATGACGTTATCACCACAGTCCACGTGGGGGGTAAAATTGGGTTTGTGCTTGCCCCGCAACAAAGTGGCTGCTTTGACGGCAAGACGTCCCAACACCTGATCGGTAGCGTCCAATACCACCCACTCTTTGGTAACAGAGGCTTTATTGGCGCTTACGGTCTTGTAGGATAATGTGTTCACCTGGTTGATTTTTAGAATAATTGTATAATAAAATTGCAATCCCTGAATTTAAAGGGGCTGCAAAGATACTACTTTTTTCCAGAAATCAAAGCGATAATATGTAAGCAATATCCACCCAGC
The DNA here is from genome assembly GCA_002071385.1 of Bacteroidetes bacterium ADurb.Bin013. Lineage (GTDB taxonomy): Bacteria > Bacteroidota > Bacteroidia > Bacteroidales > UBA932 > DMER64. Next base: position 27,684 of record MWFB01000014.1, on the reverse strand, counting down.
GTTTGTTTATTGCACTATGCCGTGAATAAGCTTCCTGGAAAGGAGTGAACACCGTCTGGTTGTTGACCTGCCCGACCATCACCCCTGTTTTTCCTTCCAGCAGGGCGACTACGGCATCATGTCCCAGGATGCTGGCCAGTATGCGGTCGTTGGCAGTGGGGGAGCCGCCCCTTTGCACATGGCCCAGCGTGGTGACCCGGGTTTCGTATGCGGGAAGCCGTTCTTTGACTTTGGCCGCTACCTGGGTTGCACTGCCCTGCTCATGACCTTCTGCCACGATGATAATACCGGAAGTCTTGTTTTTACGGCGTTCCAGTTCCAGGTATTCACAGAGTTTGTCTATGTCTGTCTGAAGCTCGGGGATAAGGGTTGCTTCTGCCCCGGTCGAAATGGAGGTGCTCAGTGCTATGAATCCCGCATCCCGGCCCATTACCTCGACAAAGAACACCATGTTGTGCGAGTCTGCCGTGTCGCGTAATTTATCCACGGCCTGTACGGCTGTGTTGACTGCGGTATCAAATCCTATGGTGTAATCGGTGCCATATATGTCGTTGTCTATGGTACCGGGGATCCCTACAACAGGGAGTCCAAATTCATTGACAAGCAGCTCGGCACCCCTGAAGGAACCATCTCCGCCTATGACGACCAGGGAATCGATTCCCTGTTGCTGCATGTTCTGCCATGCGACAGAACGTGTTTCTGCGGATTTGAACTCGGGACAGCGTGAAGATTTAAGGAAAGTGCCCCCCAGTGATATCTTCTGGGCAACTGAATGGTTTTGCAGCGGTATGAACAGGTTTTGCAAAAGGCCGGTGAATCCGCGTTGTATCCCGACAACACTGCATCCGTGATATGTGGATGTCCTTACAACGGCCCTTATGGCGGCATTCATTCCGGGAGCGTCTCCTCCGGATGTGAGGACTCCTATTGTTTTGATATTTTTCATACGACTGCAAAAGTAGAAAAAATTATCTTTGTCATATGAAGATCGCAACAATTGACCTGGGGAAAGAACCGCTTTTCCTTGCCCCGATGGAAGATGTGACAGATGCTTCGTTCCGTTTTGTGTGCAAGGAATACGGGGCAGACATGATGTATACCGAATTTGTTTCGGCAGACGGCCTGATACGTGATGCATACAAAAGCCGTGACAAACTGTTGATATCGGACAGTGAAAGACCCATAGGGATACAAATATACGGACACGTTCCGGATGTGTTGCTACAGGCTGCCCGCATTGCAGAGGAAGCAGCCCCGGATGTGATAGATATCAATTTTGGCTGCCCCAAGCACAAGATCGCCCGGCGGGGGGCGGGCTGCGGGTGGCTCCGCGATCCTGAAGGCATGGTGGATATTACCAGGCGCCTGGTGCAGTCGGTGAAAGTCCCCGTAACGGTCAAGACCCGCCTGGGTTGGGACCATGAATCGGTCATCATTGAAGACCTTGCCGAGGCTTTGCAGGACGCAGGCATCGCCGCCCTCACCATTCATGGAAGGACTGGCACGCAGATGTACAAGGGGGAGGCGGACTGGGCACCCATTGGCGCCGTGAAGGCCAATCCACGCATGCACATACCCGTCATCGGGAACGGGGATATCTGCACGCCCCTGCAGGCCCGGGAGGCTTTTGACAGGTATGGTGTGGATGGCATCATGATTGGCCGGGCCAGTTTCGGGCATCCCTGGCTATTCCGGGAGATCCGCCATTATCTGCAGACCGGCGAACTGCTTCCGCCAATGGGCGTGAGCGAGCGCGTGGCACTGGCTAAACGGCATCTTGCCAGGTCTCTGGAAGTGAAAGGGGAAAGGGTGGGAGTGCTGGAAATGCGGCGCCATCTGAACAGTTATTTCAAAGGCCTGTCCGATTTCAAACCGGTCCGGTTGCAGCTGGTAACGGAAAACGATCCGCAGGCGTTGTTCGGCATCCTGGATACTATTGCAGAAAAATGGGGATGACAGGATCATACCTTCAATGGCTTTCACCCTATGCATGGGTATTGGCCCTGAGACACCTGCTTTACGATAGGGGGCTCTTCCGGTCCTATGCCTTTGATGTCCCTGTCATCTGTGTGGGCAATATCACCGCTGGAGGGACGGGCAAGACACCCATGACAGAATACCTTGCAGGGAGGTTGCTGGAAAAGGGCAAACAGCCCCTGGTCCTGTCCAGGGGCTATGGCCGTAAAACCCGTGGATTCCGTTATGTGGAACTAAACGCGTCCAGCATGGAAACAGGTGATGAGCCCCTACAGATCAAAAGACAGGTTCCCGGGGCGGTAGTGGCCGTTTGTGAAGACCGGGCAGAGGGGATCAGGCGCCTGGTGGTAGATCATCCGCACGACCCCTGGATCATCCTGGATGATGCATTCCAGCACAGGCGGATACGGGCCGGGAAAAACATACTCATGTCGGATCATGCAAGGCCTTTTGCACGGGATATCCTGCTGCCCTTTGGCCGGTTACGGGACCTGCCGTCTGCAGCAGGCAGGGCAGATTGCATCGTCTATACACACTGTCCGGGATCCATGGCCGGATGTGAAAAAATCGGGGACCGGCACACAGGTATTCCTGTTTTCTACACCTTTATGTCGTATGGGTCGCTGCTTCCCCTGCACAATCCCCGGACCTTGCCGCATGCAGGTTCTCCTGTGCTGCTGGTGACAGGCATTGCCAATGCCCGAGCGCTGAAGGAGCATGTACAGCAACACTTTCTCCTGGCACGCCATCTGGAATTTCCGGATCACCACAGATTTACCGGTAAAGATATTGCCCGTATGCTTGAGCTGCTAGACAGGAATCCGTCCTGGCAATTGATCACTACAGCCAAGGATGCCGTGCGTCTGGCCGGGAGCGGGATCCCGGGATGGGTCATTCCTGTGCGGATATCTTTTTTTCCCGGTGAAAGCGAAGACGCTTTTTTTCACCTGGTGACAGGGTTACGCTGATTTGCACGTCATTTGCCCGTACCAGATAGGTCCCGCCATCGGGCGCTTCAAGGATGACTTTTTTCACTTTTCCGTTCTTCCACCAGCAGGATACGACTGCATTCCCCTGTGCTTTCATCCCCTTGAAAAAACCGCCGGACCAGATCCCGGGCAGGGCCGGCAACAGGTCGATGAAACCGCTGTGGCTTTGCAGCAGCATTTCTGTAATTCCCGAGGCCCCTCCGAAATTGCCGTCTATCTGGAACGGCGGATGGGCACAGAAAAGATTGGGATAGGTGCTTTCCGGAGCCAGCAGGTTCCTCAGCAGGCGATGGGCCCGGTCTCCGTCACCCAGGCGGGCCCAGAAATTGATTTTCCAGGCGCGTGACCAGCCTGTTCCCCCGTCCCCACGACGTTCCAGGGTGGCCCTGCAGGCATTGGCAAGATCGGGTGTGGTCTCAGGGGTAATCTGGTTTCCGGGGTGCAGTCCGTAAAGATGTGACACGTGGCGGTGTTGCGGCTCTGTCTCCCGGTAATCTTCCAGCCATTCCTGCAGGTATCCATCCGGGCTGATCTTGTGGGGGGGCAGGTCTTCCAGGGCCTCCCTGAGCCTTTCACGGAACCCCGGGTCAAGGTCCAGCACTTCCGAAGCCTTGATGGTGTTGGTGTACAATTCCCTGACCAGCTGGTTGTCCATGGTGGACCCCATGCAAACGCTAGCTCTTGTGATCCCGTCGGGCATGAAAAATTCATTTTCAGGCGAAGTGGTGGGTGCAGTGACCAGCCATCCTTGGGAAGGTTCGCGGATCATGGAGGAGAGAAAAAATTCGCAAGCCCCTTTCATCACCGGATAGACCTCCTGGAGGTATTCCTTGTCCGGATTGTACAGGTAATGGGTCCACAAGTGCTGGCACAACCAGGCGCCTCCGGTATTGGTCGCACCCCAGGAAGGATGTTCCCCGGGGGCGGTGAAATGCCAGGGATTGCAGATCACATGTGCTGTCCATCCATCGGCTCCGTAAAATAACCTTGCGGTGGTCTGCCCGGAAGGCACTATGGCTTTGGTAAAGTCAATCAGCGGCAGGTGCAACTCGGCAAGGTTCCCCGGCTCGGCCAGCCAGTGGTTCATTTGCAGGTTTATGTTCAGGTGGTAGTCCCCGTTCCAGGGTGTCTGGATGGAGTTGGCCCAGAGGCCCTGCAGGTTGGGGGGAAGCTGTCCCGGACGGGTAGAGGAGATGAGCAGGTAACGTCCAAATTGATAATAGAGGGCATCCAGGCCCGGGTCGGGTTGATCCTGGTAGGCGGCCAGCCTCAGATCCGTGGGCAGGGGTGAGGCGTTTTTCTGTGGCCCGAGATGGAGGTAGACCCTTTCGAAAAGAGACTGGTAAGCTCTTTTGTGTTTTTTACGTAAATGCCTGTATTTGACGGCCAGGGCTTTTTCCAGCAGGGTGTCGCAGTGGATTTCGGGGTCTGCATGAAAATAACTGGTGGCAGCAGACACGATCAGGGTTGCCTTACGCACGCCATCAAGCACAATGCTGTCTCCTTCAAAGCGTACACGGCCCCCGGAGTGGTTCACACCCACTTTCACCACGTAACGCATGCCATCCTGTCCTTCCACCCCGCTGCTGAGGACGCCCTGCATGACAAGGCGGTCGTTTTCCATGGCTGTGGCAAACCGTTCCGGACGGTCCAGGCGGATGACAGTATGGGATTTTCTTCCGGGTTTAATCCTGACCACACCCACGTCATGGCTAAAGGAAGTGAAATATTCCCGCCTGTTTCCTTTATACCCGGTGCGGGCTATGGCTTTTTCCAGGTCCAGGTTCCTGCGGTAATTCTTTTCAGGCTTGCTCTTATCATTGAATTCCAACCGGAGATTTCCCAGTACCTGGTAACAGCCAAAGGGAACACCGGCCCCCCCTCCGCGTCCTGATCCTTCCCCGCCGCATACAAATGTTTCATACATCAGCTCCTGTGCCAGGTGGTTTTTTCCTTCCAGCAACAATGCGCGTATGCGGGGCAGGGATTCCAGGGCAGCCGGATTGGTCGCGTCCTGCTCCGACCCGGACCACAAGGTGATCTCATTGAGAACTATGGTTTCCTGCAGGGGATTCCCGTCGGGCATCATGCCCAGGCGCCCGTTGCCCAGGGGCAGGGTGGCCTCCCATATTTCAGCAGGCTTGTCATACCACAACTGCAACCCGGAATCACCGCTGCAGCCTGAAAGAACAAATAGCCACAAAAGCAGGATGGACTTATTCTTCATAATTGAATCCGGATAATGCAACAATAGGTTTTTCCCCCCTTGTATCCTGGTTTTTCAGGGTCATGGTGATGGTCCTGGACTCGCCTGGCATCAGAGAAACGTAATTGTCGCTGAAGAACACGGGAAGGATCCTTTCACCGTTCTTGTTGCCGGTCACTTTCAGGCGCACCATCAGGCAAGGGGTCTCTGAGGTGTTCACCAGGGTGGTGGTCAATTTCCACTGGTCTCCGGCTTTTTCACGTTTTGTTTTGCTGTCCAGACTGACTTTGGGAAGGTTGTGCAGGGCTTTCAGGTTTCCTTCCTCGAGCCCCCTCCAGTAAAAGTTTTCAGAAAGGATGCGATCATTCCCATATAGAGTGAGCTTTATGAAATGCACATCGCTCAGGGTTTGTGGAAACTCCAGGCGGAAGCATTTTACGGTGCTGTCCTCATTACTGTTCACCAGCGTGTCTTTTTCCCATTGAACGGAACCATCGGTATTGATTATTTGGGCATGGGCCCTGATACCTTCATGCAATCCGGCGTGCAGGTTGACCACCTCTATGTCATGGTATACAGGGTTCCATTGAATATGAAGCGGTTCCGAGGCTTTTTTGCAGCCAAAGTAGGCTGCCGTGGGGTCAAAGAAATAATCGTAAGTCTGCCATACCATGGAAGGCCAGGCCGGGTGGCTCATCCACAATAACATGCCGCGCCTGAACTCGCTCCTTCCCTCAAATATGCCCCTGTAACCATCGTAATTGATCCATTGGGCATATTGGCTGAACTGTTCCGCGTTTTCTGAAGGACCAAAGGCTTTTTCCACCATTTCCAGATACGATGCGGCTCCCTGGGCTCCTTCCAGGCAGAAATCATGCAGTCCCCACATATCGTTGTGTGGCCACAAGTGTTCCTCCGGGATGGTCTGCAGGATACTTTCGTAATTCATGACGTTTGGCATGCCCCGTTCACTGTGCATGCGGTCTTTACCGTACAGCAGGTAATAATCCCGCACCGGGAGGGCCCGGTAAGGACCTCCCCCGCTGACCACGCCTTCCGAGGAGTGGGAGATGTAATGGATCCCGGGATGCAGTTGCGGGATCATTTCACGCAGGGCATCGTCCAGTTCTTTGGGAGGATATCCTTCGTTCCGGCCCACATATAGGGCAATACAGGGGTGGTTCCGGATGCGGCGGACCAAATCGTTGGCATTCTGCATGAACATTCTTGTGCTGACAGGGTCAGGGCCGTCCCAGGGATTGGCCAGCCAGAAGTCTTGCCAGACCATGATGCCGTGCCGGTCGCAGGCTTCATAAAATTCATCGTCCCCTGTCTGTCCCACCCAGTTTCGGATCATGGTGAAATTCATATCGGCATGGTATGCCACGGCTATATCGTATTCCCTGGCCCTGTAGTTGAGGTTGGATTCGGAGAAGCCCCAGTTGCCACCGCGTCCTATGAAACGGCGCCCGTTTATGTACAGGGAAAGGATCCCGTTGTTTTCATCAAAGTCTACCTGTCTCACGCCGGAAAGGAATGAAAGGCTGTCGGAAACAGTTCCCCCGATATTGAAAGTCATGTCAACAGGATACAGGTTGGGGGCCCCATACCCTTTTGGCCACCATAACCTGGGGTTTTCAAGGCTTATCTCCGTGGAAACGGTACGGATCTCTCCCGGCTCCAGCCCTACCTCCAGATTGAAAGGAATGTGGCCGTAGGAACCTTCCAGGGTTCCCAGGAGAAATATTTCCTTATGATTTTGCAATGTGGCTTCTATGCGGATGGTAGCCCGGGTGGTGTCGGGCAGGGGCAGGAACGTTTGCACAAAGGGATCTTCAATGCTTACAGATCCTGTTGTAGTCAGGAACACATCATTCCAGATACCCATGTTTCTTCCACGGATGGTCGGTATCCAGTCCCAGCCCACAGAGGCATGGAATGTGGGATTGTCAGCCCCCAGGACGCCTCCGTTCTGGTCGGGGCTCACTGCGTTCTGCTCCTTGACCGCCCCAAAGTTCCTGTTGTCTATTATGGTCACAGCCAACACATTGGATGCTCCTGGAATGATCTTGTTAGTGATATTGAATTTTGCCCGTGTAAAGGCCCCGTTTATCCTTCCAATACGTTCCCCGTTCAGGAATACAACAGCTACCCAGTTGATCCCGTCAAAATGCAGGAACAGCTCATCCTTCTTGAAATCCTCGGGAACGAAAAATTCGGTCCGGTACCAGAAGTCTTCACGGAAAAAAGATTCGGAGATCTGCAGCTGGTTGTCACCATAGTTCGGATCCGGAAGGGCCCCCATGTTCAGGTAGCTTGAAAGCACTGTCCCCGGTACGGTGGCTATGGGCCACGTTTCCGCTCCCTGGTAATCTTTTCGTGAAATGACATAACCTTTTTCCGGAACAAGGGACAGTCGCTGCAACCTCCAGTCACCTCCATTGAGGGTGATTCGGTCCGGGGTGGGGAGTTCCCTGGGTTTGGGCACTGCCCTGAGGGCCCCGGTTCCAAAAGCTTCCAGTTCGCTCATTATGTAGCGTTTACCGTTTGCAGATGATTCCATGTTCACTTTAAGGTACCGGCCCCGGGCAGGAGTATCCAGGGTGATGATATCTACGGAATCATCTGTGCCCGGCAATTGCGCAACCACATCCCATTTTTCCTTATCACCCGATACTTCAATGGTTCCGGCAACTGCTTTGTTGATCCAATGCAGGGCCACACTGTCTATGACCGAAGGGGCACCGAAATCGACCATCAACCACTCCCTGCCTGTCCCGGCACTCATCCAGGCACTTTTGAAATCAATAGATGGAGTGATGACCAACAATTGACTTTTCCTATAAAAATCCCAATCCGAAAAAGCCCAATCTTTGGCTCCCGGTACGCGGAAAGCCACTTTATAAAAGCGGTATTGGACCGGTTCGTTGAATGGGTATGACTGCCTGATGTTGCGTTCCGATGCCGGGGGTGCATAAGAAAAAGTGAAAGAGGGTTGCGGACCCTGAGGGGCCGCGGGTTTGAGCAAGTGGGCCCATTGGGCATAGGGATTCGGCTTTTCAGTTCCCGGGAAACCCCATCCCTGTTCTTTTTTGATCAGTTCCCATGATTCCCCGTCCATGGATGCATATAAGGCTACCTGGTAATTTCCGGCCTTTTCCTTGTTGTAGGTCACAGAACCGATCAGTTCCATGGAGGTGACAACAGGTACGCTTCCTGACAACTCCAGCTGTATGAACACTTCTTCTCCCGACATCCTGTATTTGGAATCCGGCTTACCGTCAAAAAGCCACTCTTTTTCCCGTTTTTGCAGATCACCCTTATGACAGCTCACATTGATCCACGAGGGGGGTGTCGCAGATTTTATCCCGTCGGATACCAGCTGTCCTGTGAGGTTATAATCGTAAGAAGAGGAATGAATGGTCATTCGGTTCAGGGCAATGTTCCTGTAATTCTCCTTATCTGCTGACAGTACAGGAGCATTATCCTGGGCCGGATCACCCGGGTAGTTGCCCGGTTTTTTGGTATATGTGGTGTCTGGTTCACATCCGGCCATGACCAAAACCAATAATCCCAAAAGGGCAGAGACATATAACTTCATAACGTACGATGACTTGAATGACATAAATTATGTAAAGTTATCTAAAAATGAAGAAAGACAAAATACCTATCTTAGTGAAAATATTACCTGAATGAAAAAAACATTTCCAGGAACGGCGGCTTTCCTCGCAGGCGCAGTTGTTCTAATTACTTCCTGCGGCAGATCATTCACGCAATATGTCAATCCATTGATTGGCAGCGGAGGGCACGGTCACGTGTTTGTCGGCGCCGGTGTTCCTTTTGGCATGGTCCAGGCCGGTCCCGTGCAATACAACACCGGATGGGACTGGTGTTCAGGTTACCACTATTCGGATTCCACCATCATCGGCTTTGCTCAGATGCATCTGAGCGGTACGGGCATAGGAGACCTGGGTGACATATCCCTGATGCCTGTTGCAGGGGATGTGGAAACAAACCGCAAAGGGCTGGTTTCCCGATTTTCCCATGACAATGAAACAGTCCGCCCGGGGTATTATTCCGTACTTCTGGATGGTAGCGGTATCCGGGCCGAGATGACATCGACATCCAGGGTCGCCTTTCACCGCTATACCTTCCCTGACGATGACCGACGCAAGTGCGTGGTCATCGACCTGGAACACGGCATAGGCTGGGACAGTCCGGCAGAAGGGCACCTGCAGTGGGACGGGGGCAGGGTGGTGAAAGGATACAGGATATCGACAGGCTGGGCACGTCACCAGGAAATCTTTTTCTATGCCGAGTTTTCTGTACCCATCCTGGAAGCGGAATTCTTTGAAGAGTCGCGGCCTTCCGGCGGAAACAGCATTACTGCGCGCAAAGCGTATGCAAAGGTGTGGCTTGACGTTCCCCGGAACGGGGAGGTACTGGTCAAAGTCGCCCTGTCACCCATATCTATGGAAAAAGCAGCAGAAAACATGGAACATGAACTGCCATGGTGGAACTTCAGGGCTGTAATCAGGGCAGCCGATAAGGCCTGGAACCGCGAATTATCTAAAATAAACTACATAACGGACAATCCGGATGATAAAGTTGTTTTTTATACAGCCCTGTACCATACCATGATTGCTCCGTCCCTGTTCTGTGATGCCGGCCTGCCGGATGGTTTTGCCAGATATACCACTCTCTCGCTATGGGACACCTACCGTGCGGCCCATCCGCTGGCCACGATCATCCATCCTGAAAAAATGGGTGATTATGTCCGGACCATGCTGGATATTTACCGGCAGCAGGGGAAATTGCCCGTATGGCACCTTGTGGGCAATGAAACGGATTGCATGGTGGGAAACCCGGGTATTCCTGTCCTTGCCGACATGGTATTGAAAGGGTACGCGAACGACCCCCTGCAGGCCCTTGAAGCCATGAAAGAATCGGCCCTCAGAGAAGAGCGCGGCATGGACCTGTACCGTGAATACGGTTACATTCCCTTTGATATGGACCCGGGGCACGAAACGGTGGCTAAAACCCTGGAGTATGCCCTGGCAGACTGGTGTGTGGCGCAGGTGGCCCGCATGGCGGGAGACACCCTGACGGAAAATGAGTATACCCGGCGCAGCAAAGCATACGAACATCTGTTCCATCCGCTCAGCGGGTTTATGCGTGCCCGTTCCGCATCCGGGGAGTTCCGGGAACCATTTTCACCCTTCCGTTCATCCCACCGGGAAGATGATTATACAGAGGGCAACGCCTGGCAGTACACCTGGCTGGTGCCTCACGACATCCCCGGCCTCATTACGCTTTTTGGAGGTCCGGAACCATTTGTGAATAAACTCGATTCGCTGTTCCTGGCCGAGGGAGACCTGGGAGAGGAAGCCTCTCCCGACATCACGGGCCTGATAGGGCAATACGCCCACGGAAATGAACCGGGACACCATATCCCCTACATGTATGCCTTTGCCGGGCAGCCGGACAAGACGGCAAAGCGGGTTCGGCAGATACTTACCACCATGTACCACAATGCACCGGACGGTCTTTGCGGGAACGAGGATGCAGGACAAATGTCTGCCTGGTACATTCTCTCGGCCCTTGGATTCTACCAGGTGGAACCGGCCGGCGGCCGCTATGTGTTTGGCTCTCCCCTGATGGATAAGGCGGTCATCCGGGTAAGGGACGGGAAAACGTTCACCATAGTGGCACATGACAACGGTCCGGAAAACCACCTTATCAGAAACATCCGGCTGAACGGCCGGCCCTATGACAAATTCTACATAGATTACAGAGACATCATGGCCGGCGGCTTGCTGGAATTCAATATGTGTTCCGCGCTTTAAGGCTCCCGGTTGTTTTAATGGCTACAGCGACGCCTTACAATTGCAGAAACAGGACGCAGCGACTTGAAAGACCACCAGGCGGTTGTTTGAGCAGGAGTACTGCTCAATGGCAGGGTCAGCTGCACCAAAAAGAACGGAGAGCCTCGGCGTAAACAAAAAAGCTCTCCGTTCTTTATGGTGCTACGACAACAGGAAGTGAGAGCCTTGGCTTATGAAAAACCGGCTTTGCGCACTTTTCATGTGCAGCAAAGCCGGTCTGGCGTTAATAACCGGTCAGAATACCTACCTGTGGCGGTCTCCGCCGCGGCCCCGCGAATTACCGCGGTCATTGCCACGGGAGAAGCCCCGGCTGTTGCGGTCGCGGTCACCTCCTGAAGGACGGGGTTTGCGTTCCGGTTCAACGTAGCCCTCGGGCTTTTCAATAAGGGCTTTTCGTGAAAGACGCATTTTCCCATTCTTTTCGTCTACTTCCAAAAGTTTTACCGTCACTTCTTCACCGACTTTCACAACATCCTCCACCTTGTCGATTTTTTTCCAGTCGAGCTCGGAAACATGCAACAACCCTTCCTTGCCGGGAAGGATCTCTACGAAAGCACCGAATTCCAGGATAGAGACAACCTTCCCGGTATACACTTCCCCGACTTCGGGAACTGTGGTGATACCTTTGATGATGGCAAGGGCAGCATCCATGCCTTCCTTGTTTTCACCAAAAATGTCAATGATCCCGAATTCACCCTCTTCGGTTATGGTTATGGTTGTTCCGGTCTTTTTCTGGATCTCCTGGATAACCTTGCCTCCTGTTCCGATAACGGCTCCAATGAAGGTATTGGGGATGGTGATCTGAACGATGCGGGGAACATGGGGTTTGTAGTCGGCACGCGGTTCGGAAATAGTCTTCATCATCTCGTTCAGGATATGTAGCCTGCCCAGGCGGGCTTGTTCCAAAGCCTGTTCCAGGACCTCGTAAGGAAGTCCGTCTACTTTGATATCCATCTGGGTGGCGGTGATCCCGTCACGTGTGCCGGTTACCTTGAAGTCCATATCTCCCAGGTGGTCTTCATCTCCCAGAATATCGGATAGAATGGCATATTTCTTATTGCCCTGGTCTGTGATAAGCCCCATGGCAATCCCGGAAACAGGTTTTTTGATCTTTACACCGGCATCCATCAGTGCCAGCGTCCCGGCACATACGGTTGCCATGGATGAGGAACCGTTGGATTCCAGAATGTCAGATACAACGCGTGTGGCATAAGGATTGGCTTCGCCAACCGGAACCATGGCTTTCAACGCACGGAGAGCCAGGTTCCCGTGACCGATCTCGCGTCTGCCAGTTCCACGGCTGGGCTTGGCTTCCCCGGTAGAGAAAGGAGGAAAGTTGTAATGCAGGACAAATTGTTCAGTGTCCTGGATGAGTACTTCGTCCATTTCTTTCATATCCAGCTTTGTTCCCAGTGTCACCGTGGTAAGAGACTGAGTCTCGCCCCGGGTGAAGATGGCAGAACCGTGGGCCATGGGCAGGTAATCGACTTCGCACCAGATGGGGCGGATATCGGTAGTGGAGCGTCCATCCAGGCGGATTCCCTCGTCCAGGATCATGCGGCGCATGGCGCGTTTTTCCACATCGTGGTAATAGCGTGAAATCATCAGGGCTTTTTCCTCGCGTTCTTCTTCGGGTATGGTTTGCATGAACTCTTCCTTCAGCGCTTCAAAAGCGTCGGAACGCGTATGTTTGTCTTCTCCGGAACGGGCAATTGCATAGCAACGGTCGTAGCAGAAGGTTTCTACGGCTTTGCGGATTTCCTCGTCGTTATCTTCGTGGTTGTATGCACGTTTAACCGTTTTACCGGCTTCTTCCATCAGTTCCATTTGCACTTTGCAGTGCTTTTTGATTTCCTGGTGTGCAAATTTGATGGCATCCAGCATCACAGCTTCGCTGACTTCCTTCATTTCTCCCTCCACCATCATGATGTTGTCGTAAGTTGCTGCGACCATGATGTCCAGGTCAGCCTCTTCAAGCTGGCTGAAGGAAGGATTAATGATGAATTCCCCGTTAATCCTGCCCACACGTACTTCCGATATGGGTCCGTTGAAAGGAATGTCACTCACTGCCAGGGCAGCCGAGGCTGCCAGTCCGGCAAGAGCATCGGGCATGATCTGTTTTTCTGCAGAAATCAGAAAAACGTTTACGAAAACTTCGGCGTGGAAATCGTCAGGGAACAGAGGGCGCAGAGCCCTGTCAATCAGGCGTGATACTAAAATCTCGTAATCGGAAGGACGTCCTTCACGCTTGAGAAAACCTCCGGGATACCTTCCGGCAGCTGCATACTTTTCTTTGTAGTCTACCGACAGGGGCATGAAGTCCGCTTCCGGTTTAGCTTCTTTTGCACAGGTGACAGCTGCCAGCAGCATGGTTCCACCCATTTTTACTACCACGGAACCATCTGCCTGTTTGGCCAGCTTCCCGGTTTCGATCTCAATCTTTCGGCCATCGTCTAAGGTAATGACCTTGTTAATGATATTCATGTATTTTTTCTTCTGCAATCCGCCCCTTCCAGTAAGGGGTTGTTAAAATTTATCCAATTCCGCTTATCCCGGTTCCCGGATTGCTTTAATTTGAACCGGAATAATAAAGAAAGTCATAAAAAAAGGCTGTTCCCCTTCCGGAGAGTGCAGCCTTTGTTGGGTTTGCGAGGGATACAACGTGTTTCCATCGCCTTGTAAGCTATTTCCGGAGATTGAGCGTTTTAAGGATATTACGGTACCGCTCAATGTCGTTGGCCTTAAGGTAATCCAGCAGGCGGCGACGTTTACCTACCAAACGGAGCAGGGCACGTTGTGTGCCGTAGTCCTTCCTGTTGGACTTCATGTGTTCGGTAAGATGGGCGATACGGTAAGAAAATAAGGCTATCTGGCTTTCGGCAGATCCTGTATCCTTATTAGACGTTCCGTACTGTCCGAAAATCTCTTGCTTTTTCTGGGCATTAAGGTACTCGGCCATATGTCAGCAATTGATTTTAAGTGGTTAATAAAAAAATGACCCCCAAACGGGGCAGCAAAGATATGCAAATTTTCCAATAATTACTTTTTTTTACCTTTTTTCTTTGACAAAGAGCTTTCCTCCAGGAGAAAAGCCCCCGTACTGCGGTGCATAGAGGCTCTGTACCCTTATGCTGCCCTGGTTGAAAACGCCCTCCCGGGTCACGTAAAAACCTTCTTCAATTACATGAGTCCCGGCGGGCAGGTTTTGGAAAAAGTATTGTGTCGAGGCTTCCTTCACTTCCCGGAACCATGAACAGGAAATATTCCCTTGATACCCTGAAGTTTCAGACTCCGGCATCAGGCAGGATGCCCTGGAAGCTTTCAAGTGTACAAAACTGCGGTCTTTATCGTTGTTCAGGTGGTATCGCGCCAGGATACGCTCTCCCGGGCGGAGTGTGTCTCCCTCACCGACGGGAGCATTGTCTGCAGCACGGTGCCATGTCCGGTTGATTTCCAGGCCGCTGGAATAAGGAGCGGCCGCCGAGAAGTCTTCCGTGGTGTGCTCGTATAGACTTACATACAACAGCGCATCTGTGCGGCTTCTGACCGTATAGGTGGTTCCACGCTGCAGGATCTCGTACCGGGCAGGGCTGCTTGACACACTGCCCCCATAATACAGAAGGGCATGGATCACGTCTGTGGTTCCCGCACGGGAGGTCCAGATGTTGTTTTCCTTCCTGTCAAGGATCCAGCGGGTGATACCCTCACGCAGGATGGGATCCGTGTTGAAGATGCGCAACAGCAGGGCATGAGCTTTCATCTGTGAACTCATGGGGCCTTCGTAGGGTACGGCGTTGGGAAAATGACAACCCATCTGGCTGTCGCAGACAGCAAACTCCCTCAACGAAGCAAGCAGGGATTCCAGCGCCTTTGTTTCTCCCCACCGCTCCAGGGTGACAGCCAGGTATGCTTTTTCCATGACCGATGCTCCTTTCCATGATTGCAGGGGATTCCGGGCCAAACGGGCTGCGATTCTTATGATGTCGGGTCCAAGGGGGAACTTCTGTCTGAAAGCGGACCGGACAAAAAAGTACAAGTTCACATCAGTACCCAGATTGCGGATTACCTCCTTATCCGTGTTATTGATGAACAGGCTGTCTGTATAGCGGAGTGCTTTCCTTACGATGGAATATAAAGGTTCATCATCATACGCCACGACCTCCTTTTCTATCATATCCCCGATTTTTTCCAGGAAATGCAACGTCAGCAGGTAAGAACTTTCCATACCCGGGAACCAGGAAAAACCGCCATCCTGCCGTTGCAATGCCCTGAAATGTTCCAGTGCCCGGGCATTGAATGACCGGACATAGGCGGGATCTGCCAGGCGCAGCAACCGCTGCATCCTTTCAGCTTCTTGTCCCGGATAACCGGACCAGGGCGTTTCTTCCAGGAGCAGCGCTCCTGTCCGGTTGCTTTTTTCAAAGACGGCAGCTTGTCCTGAAGGATGGGCCCTAAGGGTATCCAGGATGTGGGGAAAACGTTCCAGGATGCGGGCTCCCGTGTTGTTGGCATAAAAAGCGGCTACCCAGCTTGTAAGATTATTGCTTTCCGGTTCGCAAAGAACCGGGAGTGCCTGTAAAGCGGAGGAAAGCGGGGTGGTTACTTCCAGGTTCGCCTCTGAGGACTTGTCCTTTTTCAAAAGCGTCACCACACCATTTCCTTGTAATGTTTTTGTCTGAGCCCGGGTAACCTGTTCCATCATGGAAAGAACAGGGATGGTGTGAGTTTCCGCATCGCTGAGGGAAGGGCTTTCAAAACCGGCTGTCAGGGTCAGCAGGGGCACGTGCAACGTCCGGACCCGGGGAGCCTGGAAATCCTGCCGGAACAACAGGCGGGCCGAGGGGAGCAGCGTAGCCGGCTGGCATGCCTTATCCTTGTCGCCTGCCTTCAGATAAGCTTTGCCCTGCAATGTGTCCGGTGTCAGGTTGACCACCCGCCAGGTCAGGGAAATACTGTCCCCGGACCTTACATAGGTCGGGAAATACGGCAAAGCCATCACTTCTTTTCTCACCGTCAGTATTTCATCCGCCGGAATGCTTTTCCCATCTGATGTATGCGCCAGCACCAGTATGCGGAAAGTGCTGAGCAGTCCGTTTGTCCGGAATGCGACCGGAACATACCCGGTACTGTCCGGAACCAGGTGCGGCAGGAAAGCCAGGGTCTCTTCAAAATCACTCCGGACCACGGGTGTCTCTTCCTGTTGCGCAGGAGAAAGAGCCTCGGCCATGGCATTTTCATGACTGTCATCTGTTCGGGCTTGTGCCATTTCTTCCCCTGCGGCCTTATTGTTTCCCTGAACCATATAGGGACTTGTCGCCCTATACATGACAGGTCCTTTGGTGCCCCCTGCGTATCCGGTGGTGGTTTGCATGAAATGATGCCGGATATATGGGATGGAAACATATGGCGCGCGTGCCGGCTGGTAAGAGAAGCTGTTGGGCTGGAAGCGGTCTGTACTCTTGTTGAAGATGCTCACCAGCACCTCGGCTTTTTCCATGGCAGGCAATTTAAGGCCGAAAGTTTCGCGTGAATACGGTCCGGCCACCTTGCGCAGCGATACAAATTGTATGGCCGGTTCCAGCCCGGGCGGTTCTTCCCAGCGGTGTCTGAATTCATGGAAAATCCCGTCCCGGATGGCAATAAGCCTTAATTCCAGGGGATAAGATTCATGAACAGCCTCTCCAAAAGAAAAGGTACGCATTCCGGGCTGCAGTACTATGTGGTATTTTTTTAGGAGGGAATCGGCAACATACCATTCTGCCAGTGCAAAGAGCTGCCGGTCAACCGTTCCCAGCAGGAAGGAAGGATCGGTTGTATCCAGTGGGCAGAAAAAAGCGGCGGTGTCTGCCGGACTTACCGTGTCCTGCATACTTACCAGCCAGAAAGTCTCTTTATGCGGAGGGGCTCCGGCCAGGTCCAGGGAAAGCTCCCATTGGCCGGATTCCATGGCAGACCAGGACGGCAGGGAAGTCTCTTTTCCGGTAAAGGTGCCCGAGTACTGGATCACACGGTTTCGGGACAGGGTATAAGTGCCGGAAACTTCCTGGTCATGACCGGTACTGTTCTTCACCTCCAGCGCAAGGAAGGGCCCCTTTTCCTTAACCAAGATGCGGTCCCTTGCCTCAGTTCCTGCGGAACCAAGGCGGGTATGGACGGTATAGCGATGATTGCTCACAGGAAGGAAGGTTTGCTGTTGCCAGGTTTCTCCTGAAGGATCCGTTGCAGAAAAATGCACCTGCAGCCATTCGCCCCGGGGATTATCCTCGTCATTTTTTCCCGCAGGAATGGCTGCGCGAAACCAGCCATCGGATCCGGTAAGCAATGTGTCGGTGCTACAGGGTTCTCCTGCTGCCGGGTATAAGTGAGGATCCCTGTAAAGGGGACGGAACATGGGTTGTCTGTATACACGGCAAATCACGGCAACCCCGTCCAGGGGGAATCCCGCATAATTGCCCACTACACCATCCTGGATAATGGTGTCTCCATAGGCATAAGCCTGTTTGACAGGCAGCAGGTCAATGGAAAAGGAAGGCCTGGTATATTCTTCAACCCGGATCAGAGCCGATGCGCCAGGCATGGTCAGGCTGTGTTCTCCGTTGAGCCTGACTATCCCGGGGGGAATGTACCCGCTGAAGGATCCGTACTGGTTTGTCACAACTTCGACGGTATACAGCGTGTCCCTGTAACTGGCATTGTTGCGCAAGACAACCGTATACCTTTTTCCTGTTTCCGGTTCACACCGTCTGTTGCTGTAACGGGTAACGATTCCCTTGAAAAAGAGGGTGTCCTGCATCCTGTATAATTTCCTGTCTGTAAAGATCGCGGCAGATGTGGATTTGTCGGAAGGGTAGCCGTAACTGAAATCCCAGGGATGCACGGTAAGGGGTACTGCAAAAGTATCCGGTACCGCTCTCAGGGGTGCTGGAGGAGACAGGCGGAACGATTCGCCCGTACGCACATCCACGGGTGTGAATCCGTCCATGTCTATGGAGAAAGATGGCCTGGTGTCCTTTACAAACCGGACTTCTGCCTTTGTAAAGGGTTCACCGGTGTTAAGATCGGCCGCGTATACGTAGCCCGTGTTGCGGAATGAACGGAACATGGAAGCAACCGTACCGCTGTAAAAAGCAGTTTCGCTTGCTGTACGGCCTTTTTTGACACGAATCCTGTAGGATCCGGCAGGCGGTGCCTGCAACAGGGTAAGTGTATCGGTTACGGCTTCATATACCGGCTCATTCAATCCGCTCCTTCTGACAGCAGGGATGCGCTTTCCCTTTTCTTCCCTGATCTCCAGCCTGTAACGGGATACATTCCTTCGGGTGATCATCACCTGCATGGGAGCATGCGGATAAACCTGCTTTTTCATGCGGATGACAAGGGATGGTTCAGTAAGGAAATCAACATGCTCTAGCAATGATTGTCTTGCCGGACTTTTCGGAAACTGCCGGATGGTTTGACGGCCAAGCTCCAGGGCTTCGCTGTATTGTTGCATTTCTGTAAGAAGCCGTACCTTTTCCAGGTATGCAAAGGGAATGGGTTCTGTCTTAGGGAATTGCAGGATCAGGCTGTCCAGGCTTGCCATGGTTTCTTCAGGTCGCAAAGACAGTGACATTATCCGCAAATACCTGGCGGCGATCAGGTTGTGCGGCAGGTTGCCCCGGCCACCCTCCAGCAACCGTATCAGGGCATCATAGTCTCCCAGGACAAAAAGAGCCAGCTCATAAAGATCCTTGCAGGGATATACGATGGCCTGGTCGAGAAAAAAAGCCTGGTAAGGAGCTGCCGCGGCCGTAGACAAATCCTGGCTTGCAACCGGGAGGATCGTGCCGTAAGTATCCCGGCTTTCCGGGAAACGGGTATGCATGTACAGATGGTGAACAACCTGTCCTTCAAGGCTCCTTCCAAAGAGCGAAGCATACCCGGCATATGTGCTGATCAGACGCGGACGGGCTTTTCGGTCTATGGCTGTTTCCATAGTCATCATGCTGTCCATGAGTGAGATCATCTTCCTGTAATCCGGCTTTGAGGCTTCTACCTGGAAAGCCTCCTGCATCCTGGCCAGCGATGAGGCAGGATGATCAATGTCCTGTGCTGTCACCTGCAGCGGTATGAACAGGATAAGCCAGATATAGCGTTTTAACATGCCTGTTATATTATCAAGTCTGTAGGGTGATTCAGGTAATGTTCGGCAGGAATATCTTTCTCGTTGCGACTCCCCCAGGTAGCCAGTGCAAAAGAAGTGCCGGCTGCGTGTGCGCACTGTTGGTCATAAAACGTGTCGCCTACGAATAGCACCCCTGCCGGTTCGGCCCCCGTACGGGAAATGAAGGTCAGCATGGGATCGGGCGCCGGCTTGTGAGCGAGGGAATCTTCTGCACAAACCGTAACGGTGAAGAAATGTTTCCAGCGGGCTATGTACGGGTCCGATTCGAATTCTGCACGGTTACGCGAAGTGACCACCCCCATCACAATGCCATTATCATGCAACACTTCCAGTGTTTCCTCAATACCGGGAAAAGGAACAGTCAGATGTAGAAGCTCCTGGAAATGATGCTCCCACACTACAGCAGCGTGGTGCGGATCCTCGAAACCCAGACGGATGACGGCCTCCCAGCTGGGTATTCCAAAATACGGGTACAGTTCCTCCAGCGTCATTTCGCGGTCCATCAGCTGCCGTACTGTCTGCTGCAGGGATACCATCCCTGTCTTTTCAGTGTCCAGAAGGGTGCCGTCAACGTCAAATACAATATGTGTGTAGTTCACTACAGGTTTTCTATGGTTTTGATCAGGTAATTGTAATGGGCGCGGGTGCGGTCGTCTCCTCGGCCGCGTTTGAGTTTTTTGGCGATGGTTTCCAGTTCCGCTGCCACAAGGGCTTTCACATCGTTATTCTCTATGGAAACACTCATTCTGCGCATCATGGCCACCGTTGTGGCGCTGTCTGATGGCTTTTCCGGTGTTATCATCTTGCACAGCGTGTTGACATAGATGTTCTGCAGGCTCCTGCAATAGATGTCTGTCTGACCGTAATCGCCAAATACATATCTGTTCATGTCCTTGAAAAACTCTTCCGCGCTGTAGGCGGCGGGTCCCAGCTGTTCTTCCGCCCTAAGCATGCGTACCAGGACATTTTCATTGACCAGTCCCGTTATGGCGCTATTCTGGAGGTTTTCCATGATGGACAACCGGCTGGAGGGAAGCAGTTCCGAGAGGTAATCCGGAAGCAGCCACAGCGGGGTTGTGAAAATATGGCGTTCCAGGAATGCCATGGCCTCTTTTTGCTTGTTTTTGGAAACATTCACATATATGGGACCTTCCTGTTCCACGGTTTTGGCATCGACGTACACCCCTGCCACCCATTTGGAAACATGGCCGATGTAGCGGCTGAACTGGGATGTTATCTGGGGGTATAATGTGGAGAGTCCCCTGTAATTTTCATTGGGGACCTTGGTCCATTCGGGCAGGTTTTGCATAATGACTTTCAAATTCCTGATTCCGAGCTCGCATGTTTCCATCTGGTTGTCTCCCAGGTCTTCAGATTGGGCACGCGGATCGTTCAGGCCCGATTCCGAGCCACCGTTGAACCTCAGGTACGGATCTTTTGTCTTTTCAATGACCCACTGGTTCAAATAAGGTATTTCTTCCTGCACATCGGCAAACTGGTAAAGACGCCTGTAGCCCCATTCAATGGCCCAGTTGTCGTAATGGCTTAAACGGGGAAACAGCAGCTCACGGGAGACATTGTCTTCCGGTTGCACCACAAAGTTAAACCGGGAATAGTCCATGATGGATGCGGTATGTCCGTTGGCCCGCAGGAATTCGGGATCCCTGAGCTGTTCCGTCGTATAATACGAGGTTGCCCCAAAATTGTGACGCAATCCCAGGGTATGTCCCACCTCATGAGAGGAAACAAACCGGACAAGCTGTCCCATCAATTCAGAGGGGAAGGTCATGGAGCGTGCCAGGGGATCTACGGGGGAACACTGTACAAAATACCAGTTGTGAACCAGGCTCATCACGTTGTGATACCAGTTGATGTGACTTTCAATGATCTCGCCCGAACGGGGGTCGCTCACGTGGGGACCGCTGGCGTTGGCTATGGTGGAGGGTTTATAGACAATGGCCGAGTTGCGGGCATCTTCCAGGCTCCAGGAAGGATCTTCTTCCGGAGAGGGGGCTTCCAGCGCATAAATGGCATTCTTGAAACCGGCTTTTTCAAATACGGGCTGCCAATCGTTCACGCCCTGGATCAGATAGGGAACCCATTCCTTCGGGGTTGAGGGATCGATGTAAAATATGATAGGTTTTGCAGGCTCCACCAGTTCGCCCCTTTTGTATTTTTCCAGGTCTTCCGGTTTCGGCTCCAGGCGCCAGCGGGCTATCATGCGTATGGTTTTGATCCCCTGCGGATTCATATCAAAATCGGTATAATTGGAAGTGAAATAACCCACCCGTTCATCAAAATACCGGGGCTGCATGGGTTCTTTGGGCAAAAGCACCAGCGAACAGTTGATCTCGAATGTCAGCGGATCATCGTTGTCCTGATGGGTATATGACTTGACACTGCGCAATTCGGTGTTGATGGGGAAAGTCCTGACACTCTTGACATAGGATTTATCATTCTGCAGGGTGGTCATCTTGGAGGATTTCTTCTGCCTTTTGCTGAAGTACAGGCTCTCATTGTCGCCTTTCACCAGGTCTGTCACATCTATTAGGGAAAGCGTGCTGTCTGCATTCAGGGCCTTGATGTCAAAGGAAGCGATGATGGCCGGCCTGTTGGAACGCATCACATTATAATACATTGCCTGGGTGCTGTCCCTGGATTGCTCCCGTGCAAGCACTTTGGTCAGGAAGATATTGTTGTCGGGTCCCTTTTCAAAGCGCAACATGCCGCTGTTTATCTGGTCACCGGCATATCCGAAGAAATTGGCACGGAATCCGGCAGGTGTTTCTGACATGCGGGTCACCATAAGGATATCCCTGCCTATGAGCGAGTCGGGGATCCCGATGAAGTACTTCTTGTCCTGAACATAAACGGGTGTCATTCCCTCCATTACCGCAGTTTCTGCCTTGATGAATTCTTCCAGCCTGGCTGGTCCTTTGGACTCTGTCTTTGAGTCGGGTTTGTTTTCAGACTGGGTGTTGTTCTGTTCCTGCGGCCGGCGCTGTGCCGTCAAGGGTTGCAGGGAAAAGGCCAGGATGGCCAGAATTAGAATGGTTTGAGTGCGTTTCATTGTGTAACGGTTTATTTATAAAGCATTGATTTTTTCGTCCAGTGTTGCCAGGCGTTCAACCAGGATGCCCCGCATCCGTTCCACCGCCTGGGTGTAAGTCAGGTATTCGTCTCCGTTGATAAGCCTGCCTCCGTTCATATTCCTCGATTCGGCAGGGTCCCACATCTTGAAGTTCAATTCGGCAGAAGGCAACAGACGTTCGTATTCACGGTCCAGGAACGCAGGGATCTGTTCAAGATCCCCTTTCAGCGCATTCCACCTCTCTTTTGCCAGGGCGCGGAATTCAGGGTCTTTGAAAAGCTGTTTGTACCAGATGGCTTCTGTCATGAAGAGTATTCCCTTTGCCTGCGGAGAAGCCTGGTAGGAAAACGTTCCCCAGTCAAAATCCCAGGTGGGACCTGCAAACAGTTTGGTGTCCCTGTCTTTATACATATAGACACTGCCCGGATTGGCCAGTTCGTGGTTGATGCACAATTCATAGACAAGCCAGTAATCCACAAAAGACTGCATGTCCAGGTATTTCCGGTAACCGGTCTGCGGATCGGCAAAGTCCGGCCCGTAGATGGCCTGCCCGGCCTGATCTATGTAATTTTTTATCCAATCAACCTGTGCAGGAGTAATCTCTTCTTCATCGGGGAATTTGACGGCAAAAGGGATCCCGCCCTGTTGGACGCTCTGTCCGTGCGGTGAAATCCACTGAACCACATTGTCAAAATGAAAATCCAGCTCCAGGATATATCCTTCATCACCTATATTCACACGGTTCTTGTCTTCCTTGATCTGTTCAATGAGCATGTAATTGCCCTGGTGGCGACCGTTGAATATGAGTTCCACAATTTCGTTGCGGGGAGTCCAGGCCAGGGAGGTGGATTGTGCAATTTTGAAAGCTATGCGGTTGCGCAGCATGGTACGGTCCATGAAATTGGCCAGCAATACCCACCGTTTGTGCTTGGGCATGCCCATGAGCGATGTTTTGCTCTCTAGTTTCAGGGCATAGGGTTTCTTGGGCCAGAACCAGGTTGTGTTTCCCCGTCCGCGGATTTCAGTCGCCATTTCAGGAAGGTCTTCAAACTGATCCACACCTTCAATACGAATGGTGGCATTCATCCAGTCCTCTTTTGAAGTAACCGGTCTTCCCCCCTCTGTATTTATGATCACCACAGGCAGACCGGTAAAAAGATCCACTTTCACCGTATAGGTCAGCAGGGTGCCTTCATCGGTCAGGACGGTATACTCCACCGGTACTGAAAAATCATTGACCGTCTTCCCGCTTTCCTGCACCACCTCGTTCACTTTCACCGTATTGCCGCTTGTAAAGGTCGCAATCAGCTTCAGGTCATCCAGCCAGCATGGAATATTTCCTTCTATGGTGTTCACATAAGCTGTTTCTGTTGAAGCAATCTTCAGCTCCACGTCCGCGTCAAGGGCAGGATTCACCGATTTTGTAAAGGAAAAGGCCGAGATTCCCGATTTACTCAGGGAGCTTATTACTTCGAAGGCTCCGGTTGTGATCATGACCTTTCCATAGCCCGCCCGGGAGGTGATCAGGCACAGGACCGCCTGTTCCTTGTAATTCATACGGATACCCTTATCGGCAAGGCGGACCTCATAGGAACCGGGGCTTTGCGCCGGAGCAATACTTTGAATGGCATAGCATTCGGGATGGTTTGTCGTGCCCTGGACCCGCAATTCAACCTGGCATAGCGGGGATGTGATGTCGTAATTGAAGACAAAACCCGGTTCATCTACCTGCATCAGGATGGTGGCGGCTCCTTGCACAGGGATAACAACCTGTTGTTTTTCAACAGATATGCTTTTAAGTTCAGGGTCTTTTACTTCTTCCGGCAGATCGGGTGTCTTGTCACAGGCAGCTGCCAGAAGGGTGGCAGCCAATAACAGGCAATGGAGTGGTGGTTGAAAATTCTTCATGTACTTTGGCTTGCAAGTTATAAAATTTTACCTTTACCATAAGATAAAACAACAGCATTTATGATAAAAAGACTTATTCTTTCAACAATGGCGGTGTTGCTTTTTGCCTGCAGCAACCGCAATGAACAAGTTCCCGCGGCAGATTTTGTCAGGATTGAAGGACCTTATCTCTTTTGGCAAGGAGAACGTTTTTTTATCAAAGGTACCAACCTGGGAAACTGGCTCAATCCGGAGGGGTATATGTTCGGTTTCAGAAAAACAAACTCTGCAGGCTGGATTGACAGGATGTTCCGTGAACTGGCAGGTCCGGATTTCACGGCAGAATTCTGGAAAACATTCAAGGACAGGTATATTACGCAGGCAGACATTGCCTTCATAGCTTCCACCGGGGCCAATACCATTCGTTTGCCCTTTCATTACAAGTTGTTTACAGATGAGGACTACATGGGACTGACGGCAGCGCAGGACGGTTTTGACCGCATTGACAGCGTTGTGGCCTGGTGCCGGCGGGAAGGCCTGCATGTGATCCTGGATATGCACGATGCCCCGGGAGGGCAGACCGGGGACAACATTGACGACAGTCACGGGTACCCGTGGCTTTTTGAAAGTGAGACCAGCCAGCAGCTTTTTTGTGATATCTGGGTAAAAATCGCCGACAGGTATAAGAACGAGCCCGTCATCCTGGGTTATGACCTACTGAACGAGCCCATTGCCCCGTACTTCGACAACAAGGATTCCCTGAACACCCTGCTTGAACCCTTATACAAAAGGGCAGTGGCCGAAATCCGCAAGGTAGACACCAATCACATTGTCATCCTTGGGGCTCCTCAATGGAACAGCAACTTTGACCCGTTCACCGACTGGACATTCGATAACAAGATCATGTTTTCCTGCCACCGTTATGGCGGTGATGCCACACTGGAAGCCATTACGCATTTCATTGATTTCAGGAACAAGACAGCCTTGCCCATGTACATGGGAGAAATCGGGCACAACACCCTGGAGTGGATGGAGGCTTTTTGCAAAGTCATGGAGGATAATAATATTGGGTACACTTTCTGGCCGTATAAAAAAATTGAGGGTTCCTGCTTTGTCTCCATAGGTACACCTGAACACTGGGACCAGGTGGTTGCCTTTTCCGAAGCCTCCAGGGATACGTATGCAGCCATAAGGGAAGCCAGGCCGGACCAGGAGCTGAGCCGCCTTGCCATGCAGCAGTTCCTGGAGCTTTGCCTGTTCGGGAATTGCAGTATCGAGGAAGATTACATAAGGGCACTCCGCCTGAATGAAGAAAGGACAGACAACTAGAAGCGTTGCCTGTCCTGACCCATTTAACCTAAAACCTAATAGATGAAAAAAAACTATCTGCCCTAATAAATTGCAAACAGCGTGCCAAACTTTTTCCATGGACAAGAATATTTTTTTGTCCATTTCTGAAATTTTAATATCTTTGTGATATCAAAAAGATATCAAAAAAACAAATATTGACAAAGATGAAAAACATTCAGGAAAAATTCATTCAACCAAGGAATGGCTGGTTGATGCTTTTTGTGTCTATTCTCGGTTTTATGGCAGGCATAGCGCTGCCCATAATTTTTACAGAATCGCTGGGGTGGGCCCCGGTCTGGTATTTTCTGCTGATCGTAACGGTGTTTTCTTTTATAGCCATGTTTGGTCTTATGGTCATCAATCCGAACGAAAGCAAGGTGATCACTTTTTTTGGAAAATATGTGGGAACCGTGGTGGATAACGGATTCTTCATGGTCAATCCATTCGTGGTCAAGAAAACCATATCGCTGAAGGCTCGCAACCTGAACAGCGACCCCATCAAGGTAAACGACAAGATGGGTAATCCCATCATGATAGGGGTGGTTTTGGTCTGGCGGGTAAAAGACACCTTCAAGGCCTGTTTTGCCGTGGACAATTATGAAAAGTTCGTGGACATACAGTCAGAGGCAGCCATCAGGAGCCTGGCCGGGTCCTATCCTTATGATGACCTTGAGGATGAGCATGCCGATATAACCCTTCGTTCCGGAGGGGAAGAGGTGAATGACCTGCTGGAGGTGTCTCTCTCCGAAAGATTGAATATCGCCGGCATTGAAATCATAGAGGCAAGGATCAGTTACCTGGCCTATGCGCCCGAGATTGCCAGCGCCATGCTGCAACGCCAGCAGGCAACGGCCATTGTCGCCGCTCGCCACAAGATCGTGGAAGGGGCCGTCAGTATGGTGGAAATGGCCCTGCAGCAATTATCGGAAAAAGAAATCATAGAACTGGACGAAGAAAAGAAAGCGGCCATGGTCAGCAACCTGATGGTTGTCCTGACTTCTGACCGTGCGGCCAGTCCGGTCATCAATACAGGAAGCCTTTACCAGTAAATGAAAAAATCGTTTGTTTTACGCATTGACGCAGAGACATGGGCTGCGCTTGAAAAATGGGCGGCAGACGAGTTCCGTAGCGTTAACGGCCAGCTTGAATACATCATAAGCGAAGCGTTGAGGAAAAACAAAAGATTACCGGAGAAAAACAAAAAATAAATGGACTTCCTACTGGAATGGGGCTACCTTGGATTGTTCATAGGGTCTTTCCTGGCCTCGACCATCATTCCCTTCAGCTCCGAGTTTCTCTTGATAGGCATGCTTCTGGCCGGAGGCAATCCATGGGTCTGCCTTGCCCTGTCAACCATCGGCAACACCCTGGGGAGCTATACCTGTTATGGTCTGGGGTACCTGGGTAAATGGGAATGGATTGAAAAATGGCTGCGCATAAAAAGGGAAAAACTGGAAAAACAGCAACAGGTGATCCTCAAATGGAGCAGCCTGGTGGCCCTATTGTGCTGGCTGCCGGTAGTCGGAGATGTCTTTTCGGTTGGATTGGGCTTTTACAAGATCCCGTTCTGGAAAATGGCCATTCTCATGTTCATTGGCAAGGCCCTCAGGTTCCTCTTCTGGATCGGACTCTGGTTCCTGATGCCTGAAAAATTGCTGAAGCCCTGACCCTCTCCTTTTATTAGCATGCAGTCGCTGACATCACATGGGACTGAGAGCTTTTTTGTTACGCCGAGGCTCTCTGTTACTTAATTGACTGCTGCGGTCGCTAACGCAACAAGAACGGGAAGCTTTTTTCTTATTCCGAGGCTTCCCTTATCTTGTTGCGTTAGCGACCACCCACCAGCAGTGCCCCGCAAACTTGGTTCGTTTTCCTCATAATCAGCTACTTATGCGGTCCATACCCCCGGGGGTATGAATTACATAACATCTTGAATATCAACTAAAAGAACAATGTTTGCGGGGCACTTGGTGGTGCTATGCATCGAAGACCACCGGAAGTTGTTGAGGCAGCTATACGCATAACTGCAAGGATGCCTGACTGTTAAGAAAAGAGCGCCTCGGCTTTCAGGAAAAAGCGCTCTGTTCTTAACAGTCAGGCATCCTGCTGCAGAAAAGATGGAAGCCTCGGCGTTC
>MWFB01000013.1 GCA_002071385.1 Bacteroidetes bacterium ADurb.Bin013 | reverse complement strand
GCCGCCTACGCACCCTTTAAACCCAATAAATCCGGATAACGCTCGCATCCTCCGTATTACCGCGGCTGCTGGCACGGAGTTAGCCGATGCTTATTCATATGGTACTCTCATCAGTCTACACGTAGACCTTATTGCTCCCATATAAAAGCAGTTTACAACCCATAGGGCTGTCTTCCTGCACGCGGCATGGCTGGATCAGATTTCCATCCATTGTCCAATATTCCTCACTGCTGCCTCCCGTAGGAGTCTGGGCCGTGTCTCAGTCCCAGTGTGGGGGGCCTTCCTCTCAGAACCCCTAGACATCATTGCCATGGTGAGCCGTTACCTCACCATCTAGCTAATGTCACGCGAGCCAATCCTATACCACCGAAGCTTTAATTTATAGAAGATGCCTCCTCTAAATACTATGGGATATTAGACCAAGTTTCCCTGGATTATCCCCCTGTATAGGGCATGTTGCTCACGCGTTACGCACCCTTGCGCCGGTCGCCACCAGGTATTGCTACCCGTGCTG
This sequence comes from Bacteroidetes bacterium ADurb.Bin013, assembly GCA_002071385.1. Lineage (GTDB taxonomy): Bacteria > Bacteroidota > Bacteroidia > Bacteroidales > UBA932 > DMER64. The sequence goes on along the minus strand of MWFB01000013.1, from coordinate 63,339 downwards.
CCCCTCGACTTGCATGTGTTAAGCCTGCCGCTAGCGTTCATCCTGAGCCAGGATCAAACTCTTCATTGTAAAATTGTTTTACTGGCTTGTCCTGTTACGCTTTCCTATTCCTTACGGAATTAACGTTCTGCTCTTGTACTCTTTGTTGTACTTGTTCTTCCAATCTGTCAATGAACTTTTTTATTCTCCCTCGCAAAAGGGGTTGCAAAGATAAAGAGAAATTTGAAACTCCAAAAAAAATGAACAAAACTTCTCATTATTCAGGGTGAAAGAGGGGATTCGAACCCCCGACCTCTAGAGCCACAATCTAGCGCTCTAACCAACTGAGCTACGATCACCATTACTTTCAGGGACTGCAAAAGTAAAACAAAAAATGGAATCCACAATTAAAAAGAGTCTGCTTTCCAGTCATCTATTGTGAACCTGAACCGATACCTGTATATGATACGGTTAATCTCCAGAGGAAGTTCCACCGATACACGCTGTCCGATATTTCCTTTTCTGTCGTAAAACAGGTGGTTGATCCTCCATAGGGTATAATTGTCAGGATCGTAATGTATGTTGGAAGCAGGCAGCAAGAAATCTTCCAGCGATCCCAGGGGCTCCAGGGGTGTTATCTCCTGTATAGAGTCTTTCAGGAAAAAATCAACCCCGTCATGGATCAACCTGAGTGTGTCTCCGTCCTGGTCCAGGTAGGATGCCTTATCCCAGTCAATGAACAAAGTGTCTGCAGTAAGGTTGTCCAGGATAAACCCGAACCGGGTGTTTGTCAGGGACCATGTAATCCTGAACATGGGATTTTCATAAACATAACGCGTGGTCCCATCGGGTTGTTCGGCAGTTGAAAGCATCATGTCACGGGTCGGGGCAACAGGGATGCTTTCTGCATCCTGCAAACGGATGGAATAAGTCCCCAGACGGGGTGTCCCACACGATACGAACGCCAGCAAGGCGATCCATGCTCCGTAATGTGTAATAGTCAACCGCATACATGAGCAAAGATACATAAAATTGGCAGATGATCAGTTTGTAACCAGCCTACTGAGCCATGAATAAATTTTCACAGCCTTGTCATTTTCGTTGGTTCGGATCCAATCTCCATACTGATTCAATATCACCTGCCGGTACCGGCCCTTCCGTTGGTCATACCAATAGCAGGAATACATCCGGATGCCCATGTCGGCGCCATGTGGTTCGGGCTTGGTCAGTGAACCCTTAGAGGCCGGGAATACCAAATGATTGTAGTATGACATTTCTCTTGCAGAAACTTTCCCGATTACCGAGTCGCAGTAAGACAGGTTTTCCTCCAATTCAAACCTGGTAATATATCCCAACGAATCGGGATAATTCCATTTATGTGGATTCTTATAGGACCGGATGATCCCGTTTTCGTCAATTATCCAGCCGGAATGTACAGAAACCCAGGCATGGTTTTCATATGAAAAATGAAAATACGCATGAGGAGCGCATGAAGGTCGCCATGAGTCCGGGTCGCAGCCATTCAGGCATACAAAACACAGAAACAACAAAACAATCCTTTTCATATAGTTAAACGTATTTTTTGCATACAAATATTCAAATTATATTTGGACTTTGTTATATTTTTTCCATCAATGAACGATAATAATAATGTTGTCATCATAGGGGCCGGAACAGGTGGCATAGCTACTGCCATATTTCTGGCAAGAAAAGGATACCGCATAAACGTATACGAACAGTCAGACACCCCCGGAGGCCGGTGCAGCTGCTATATCCGGGAAGGACACCGTTTTGACCTGGGGGCCACCATCTTTCTGATGCCTGACCTTTACAGGAAAGTTTTTGACTCCCTTGGGATTTCTTTTGACAGTGCCATAAAATCAAAACACCTTGACGAGATTTACCGTCTATATTTCGCAGACGGAACCACCTTCCGTTTTACCACAGACAGGCAGGTCATGGAAAAGCAGCTAGAGGCCCTCGAAAAGGGAAGTTATGCCCGTTTCCAGGAGTATGTGGAAAAAGGGTACGGTTTTTACCGAATTGCCATTGACCAGCTGCTGGGGCGCAATTACACTTCCCTGTTTCAGTTCATAACATGGAAAAACATTAGCATCCTGTTCCGTATCAAGACCCTGACCAGTCATATGCGTTATATTAAGCGCTTTTTCAATCACCCCCACCTGCGGACCGCTTTCACCTTTCAAAACATTTATGTGGGTCAAAATCCGTTTACCGCTCCGGCGCTTTTTTCCATGCTCCCCGCCGCCGAGATCAGCCAGGGATCGCTGGTAGCTGAAGGCGGTATGTTCAGTGTTGTGGAAAGCCTGGTGAAGACTGCCCGGGAACTCGGCGTGACTTTTCATTACAATAGTCCGGTGAGGAAAATCACCACCAGTGGGAAAAAGGCCACGGGTATTGAACTGGAAGACGGAACGGCTGTTCCGGCCGATGTGGTGGTTGCCAACGCAGATCTGCCCTATGTGTACAGGGAGTTGCTTGAGGACAGGTGTTATACAGCCTGGCTGGACAAGCTGCGGTATTCCTGTTCGGCAATATCATTTCACTGGGCAATGGATAAAACATACCCTGAACTCACCCTGCACAATGTTTTCATGTCTGAAAACTACAAAAACAACCTGGACCACATATTCAAAGAAAAAAAAGTATCGGATGATCCCAGTTTTTATGTGTTTTGTCCCCGGGAAACCGATCCCGGAGCCGCTCCACAAGGACAGGACACCATCTCCGTAGTAGTGCCTGTAGGCCATTTGCACAAGAAAAACAAAGACCAGTGGGATGCCATCCGGGAACAGGTCCGCAAAGGGGTGCTGGAAAGATTTGAAAAACTGGGACTTACGGATTTTGAGCAGCATATTAAATTTGAAAAATGCCTGATGCCCGAAACATGGGAAACTAAATTCCACGTCACCAAAGGATCTGTGTTTGGCAGCATCAGCCACTTCGTTTTGCAGATGGGGTATTTTCGTCCGCACAACCGGCACCGCACCTACAGGAACCTGTATTTTGCAGGTGGTAGCACCCATCCCGGAAACGGAGTGCCGCTGGTACTGATGTCTGCAGCTTTGACCTCGGAACGGATTATTAAGGAACACGGACATGAGTAGAAGATCTGACAAGGACCAGATACTGGAGATATTTCAATCCCTGGATTTTGAACATATTGACAAGCATCCAAACATCCTGATAGCTGCTGCTTTCTGGGAGCCGGAACGCTACCGGGCAGCCTGCACGGCCTACTGTTTTTTGCGATCGGCAGATGATCTTGTAGACAATTATAAATCTGAACACCCTGTTATCGGAGAACAGGAACAGGCTGCTCTCAGGAATAATCTGGACAGACTGACCGGATTGCTCATGAACAACTCCAACATGGCTGCGGACAGCGAGCTGACAGCTACCTGGGAGAAATTTCTGATTCCCCTCTGGCCCGTAGAGGCTTTTACCCGATCCATGATTTATGACATTCACCACCAGGGTTTCCCCACTTTTTCCTCTTTTCTTGAATATGCCGAGGGGGCCTCTGTGGCACCAGCCGGAATTTTTGTGCACCTGTGCGGCCTCCGGAAGCAAAACGATCATTATCTGCCCCCCGTTTTCGATGCCCGTGAGACGGCACGTCCCTGCGCCATCTTCAGTTACCTGGTCCATATCATCAGGGATTTTCAACAAGACAGGCTGGATAACCTGAATTATTTCCCTTCCGACCTTCTTCTTCAATACGGGTTGAGCCAGGAGCAGCTGGACACAATGGCCCGCGGAGGCACCGTGCTGCCTTCATTCCGTCTCCTGGTCAGGCACTACATGGATGTTGCCGATGCATACCGCAGGGAAACCCTTAACATGATCAGAAAAGTCTCTCCCGTGCTGGATACGCGTTACCGGTTAAGTCTTCAGATCATCTTTGACTTGTACCTTATGGTTTTCCAACGCATTGATCCGGAAAATGGACAGTTTACCAGAGAAGAGCTGAATCCCCGGCCGGATGAGGTCAAATCCCGGGTTTTTAACACCTTGATGAAATTTTTATAACTTTACGGATCCATGGCCAGGATCCTGAAATACCCATTGACCGTCCTGCTTGTTACAGCAGCCCTGCCAGCCCTGTCTGCCATACTGACAGGCACCGGGGAGCAGGATTTTGCACGCTTGCGCAGTGCCATGGTCCGGGACCAGATCGTTGCACGGGGGGTAACGCACCGCGCAACCCTGCAGGCCATGCGCACGGTAGAACGCCATCTTTTTGTAGACGCTTCCCTCAGCTCAAGGGCTTATGAAGACAACCCCCTTCCCATAGGATACGGGCAAACCATTTCCCAACCCTTCATTGTGGCCTACATGACAAGCCTGCTGGACCTGAAGCCGGAAGACAGGGTCCTTGAAATAGGCACAGGATCGGGTTACCAGGCGGCCATACTGGCCCGGATGGCAGATTCTGTCTACACCATAGAAATTGTGAAAGAACTTGCGGCCAGTGCAAAAAAAAGGTTGCAGGACCTGGGATACCATAACGTTGAAGTGGTACCGGGCGACGGGTATTACGGGTTGCCCGGAAATGCGCCCTTCCAGGCCATAGTGGTGACAGCCGCTGCCGAACACATACCGCCTCCTCTGATAGAACAGCTTGGGGAAGGGGGTAAAATGGTCATACCCGTTGGATCCCAGTTCATGGTACAAAACCTGATCCTGGTGGAAAAGAAGAAAGGACGCATCACTACCACCAATCTGATGCCGGTCCGTTTTGTCCCTTTTACAAGGGAAGAAACCCGGTAAAGAAAGATCATGAAAAGAAGACTGGCAATTTCCATAGGCCTGCTATCCTGCAGTATGGTGGCATTTCAGGTTGCCCTCATGCAGATATTGTCCATCTCTCAGTGGAATCATTTTGCCTACATGGTAATATCGGTGGCCATGCTTGGTTTCGGAGCAAGCGGGACCGCCCTGGCTTTCCTGAGAAATCACCTGGTCCCAAAAATCGGGTCCAACCTGGCTTTTCTCATGATATTCACTTCATTAAGCATCATGGGAATTCTTTTTTTCTCCCGCACAGTGTTCGGAGGCTTTGATTCCTACCTGGTTTTTTACGAGAAACGCCACTACCTGAACCTGATCTGTTCCTACCTGATGTTGTTTGTCCCCTTTTTCCTGGGAGCATCTGCTCTTGGTCTGGCTTACAGTCATTATGCCTCAGATATTGGTCGTTTATATTTTGCTGATCTGGCAGGTTCGGGAATGGGGGGACTGCTGATGTTGATACTACTATGGCATGTATCCCCGTCTGTAGTACCTTTTGTGATCGCCTGTCTTCCTCTGGTGGCCGGTTTGCTGATATTCCGGCACAACGGGAAAACAGTTGCTGAAAAAACGGGCCTCCTTACACTGGCGCTGCTGGCCCTTGTCCTGCTTGTGGCAGGTTTCCTGAATCCTCCCATCCTTCCCTCCTCACAATATAAAAGCCTGTCACGAGCCCTGTTGCTGCCCGATGCCAGGGTGGTGGAAACCATAAACAGTCCCTACGGACAACTCAAACGCGTGTCTGCCCCTGCCCTGCGGTATGCGCCTGGGCTGAGCCTTGGTTATACCGGACAGGTACCGGTAACCGAAGTGCTCTTCCATAACGGGGACTGGCTGGGCCCGCTTGTGCCCATGGCACTGCCGGAACGGGAAGAAACGGTGGTCTTGTCAGCCCTGCCGGGCACACCGGACGCGGAGGGCGCACAGGAATCCCTTGATGGCAAGGAAACCGGGCACTATCTGGATTATTCAACCCAGGCACTCCCCTATGTTATTGGCACCCCGGGGAAGGTATTCGTTGCCGATGCCGCCACCGGACTGCAGGCCGGATATGCCCTTAGCCGGGGAGCCAAAGAGATCGTGGCTGTGGAACCCAACAGCACAGTGGTAGGGATGGTCACCAGGAACATTGCCGTGCCCGGGGAACAAATAAGTTTCATAGCGGGGCATTCCAGGTATCATGTGCAGCAGGACGACCGGTATGATCTCATCCTCCTGCCCGAAACTGGTTCCTTTGGAGGCAGTTCGGGCATCCTGGCCCTGGAAGAGCAATACCTGTTCACCCTGGATGCTTTTTCGCTCCTTTGGGACAGGTTGTCCCCCGGCGGTATGATTGCTGCAACCCTGTGGGTGGACTATCCACCAAGGAGCACCTTTAAGTTGCTGGCTACCATGGCAGTAACAGCAGAATCCAAAGGGGTGGAAGACCCGGCAGACCATATTGTGGCAGTGCGAAGCTGGTCAACCATCACCTGTGTCCTGGTAAAAAACAAGGTATCGGCCAACAACATTGATAAGATCCGCACATTCTGCCAGTCTCGGCAGTTCGATCCCCTGCTCTATCCGGGGATCCATCCTGAAGAAAGAGAAGTGTACAACATGTTGCAGGACAAGTCCTTTTTCCGGACAACCGATCTTCTGCTGACACGGGAAAGGGAAAAACTGTTCAGGGAATATGATTTTCAGATAAGGCCGGCCACCGATTCCCGACCCTATTTTTCTCAGTTTCTCAAATTGGGGCGGTTGTCCAAAATGCGGGAGGTATTTGGATCGGCATCTATGCCTTTCCTCGAAGTCGGTTACCTGATTGTGCTGCTGACCATGGCGCAGATTTTCCTGGCCTCTTTCCTGTTTATTGTGCTTCCGCTGATTTTCAAAAAAGTGCCTGGGAAGGGGAAAACAAGCCTGCTGGTCTTTTTCTCGTTCATCGGCATTGGTTATATGTTTGCCGAGATGGTTTTCATCCAGCAATTTACCTTGTTTTTTGGCAGTCCGCTCTACGCTGCCTCGGCCGTTCTGAGCGCAATGCTCTTTTTTTCCGGGACCGGCTCGGCCTGTTCCCAAAAAATGGTCACCGGCAGCCCCCGCTTACGGCTCGTGGCAGGAGTGATTGCCGTGCTGCTGGCACTTTTGGCCCTGTTCCTGCCTTCCCTGATGAAAGCGACCATCGGAAATCCGCTTCCGGTAAAGGTATTGCTGTGTGCCCTGGTGATTGGACCTCCGGCGTTCCTGATGGGCATGATGTTCCCCTCGGCAATCCTGGCCATAAGACATGTGGGTGACGGATCCCTTATTCCATGGGCATGGGCCGTCAATGGATCCTTCTCTGTAATCAGTACGGCCCTTGCGGCTGTGATTTCAGTAGAGGCAGGTTATCAGACGGTTATGTGGGTGGCTGTTGCAGCCTATCTGATGGCAGGAATAAGTACACGATTTCGACTTTTTTCTATATTTGTCAAATAAACTCTAATTTGAATGTTATGAAAAAACTTGCCGTTTTGTTGTTTCTCAGTGTTTATTCGCTTACAGCCCTTGCACAGGATGCAGGCAAAATCACCGGTGTATGGTGGAATGAAGATAAAACCACCAAGATTCAGGTGGAACTGAAGGATGGAAAATATATCGGTACAATCATATATATGATTCCTGAAAAGTATGAAAACGGGGAAGAACCCAAAGACGACAAAAATCCCGATCCGGCCCTCCAGAGCAGGTCACTCATAGGTCTTCGGATCCTGAATGGTTTTGTATACAATGAAAAAAAGAACGAGTGGAAAGACGGAACCATATACGATCCGGCCTCGGGCAAGACTTATGACTGCTTTGCCCGCCTGGAAAGCAACGACCTGATGAAACTCCGTGGCTTCGTGGCCGGCATGAGGATGCTGGGCCGCACCTCCCAATGGTTCAGGACCACACTGTGACAGGGTGGCAAACCCGGAGTGCCGCGCAAGAGGGATTTCGTGTTTTGCAGACCGTTGATAATCTGATATTTATATTTTAGCAAATTGGTATTGCGCGGTAAACCGGGTTTGCCCTGCGCAAAAAAGGGATTGCCTTCGCTCCGCTCGGCGTTCCCTCCTGGGCCGAATACAGCCCAAGCAAAAAAAGCTGCAGGAAGCGTGTTCGCTCCCCACAGCTTTTTTTTTCTTGTAGCGTGACCCAGGAGGGACTCAAACCCCCGACTTTCAGAACCGGAATCTGACGTTCTATTCAACTGAACTACTGGGCCGGCTTATTGAAGGGATGTAAAGATACGCAGATTCCCGGACATTGAAAAAAAATGTATATTTGACTTATGAGAGCATATGTATTTCCGGGCCAGGGTGCCCAATTTACCGGTATGGGTAAGGATTTGTACGATTCCAATCCAAAAGCCAGAGCGCTTTTTGACCGGGCAGACAGCATTTTAGGCTTTTCTCTTTCAAAAATCATGTTTGAAGGAGGAGCCGATGAATTGAAACAGACGAAAGTTACACAGCCGGCCATTTTCCTGCATTCCGTCGCCGCAGCATTGTGTGACCCCGATTTCAAACCCGATATGGTTGCCGGGCATTCCCTGGGGGAGTTTTCTGCCTTGACCGCAGCCGGGGCCTTGTCCTTTGAGCAGGGCTTGCGTCTTGTAAGTGCCAGGGCCCTGGCCATGCAGGCAGCCTGCGAAGAGCAACCTTCCACCATGGCTGCTGTATTGACCCTGGAAGATGAGAAAGTTGAAGAAATCTGTGCTACGATTTCGGCCTCCGGTTGCATAGTGGTCCCGGCCAATTACAATTGTCCGGGCCAGATAGTCATTTCAGGGACCGTGGAAGCGGTGGAAAGAGCCTGTGTGGCCATGAAGGAAGCCGGTGCAAAAAGGGCTGTCGTATTGCCTGTTGGAGGAGCATTCCACTCTCCTTTGATGGAAAGTGCCCGCAAATCGCTGGAGGATGCGATAGGCACAGCTGTCCTGGTCAAGCCTATATGTCCTGTTTACCAAAACGTTGACGGACTTCCTCATACAGATCCGGGAGAGATCAAAGAAAACCTGGTGAAGCAATTGACATCGCCGGTTAGATGGGCCCAGACCATTCAGCATATGGTGGCCGATGGCGCCCGGAATTTCACGGAATACGGACCGGGAACGGTGCTCATGGGAATGATAAAAAAGATTGCCCCTGAACTATTTATTTAGTATCTTTGCGTTCCTTTAGTTTTGTGATCCACTATGGGCGATGCACAGCTGATTGTCACGCACTTTTGCATCCCGGAGCATGTTATGTGTGTGGCAGCTCTGGGGGAAGGTTTCATAAACAAGACCTTTCTGGTCAAAACCTCAGCAAGGCAGCAATACATCCTGCAATGCAAAAACCGCTCAGTCTTCCCGAACATTCCTGCCATGATGGAGAATATCAGCAAGGTCACCCATCACATACTTTCGGAAGGCGGCAACACATTCAGGCTGGTTGCCGCAAAAGATGGAAAATGGTATCACAAAGACACGGACGGTGAGTACTGGGCCTGTTTCACATACATACCGGACACATATACTTTTGAACATGCTGTGGATATTGACCTGGTCAGGGCGGGTGGCCAGGGTGTGGGCCTTTTCAATAGCCAGATGGCCGGTTTTACTGGTTTCCTGGAAGACACGCTTCCCGGCTTTCACAACATCAGTTACCGTTTTGAGCAATTTGCCGGGTCGCTGAAAAGAGCACAGAGCCGCTCTTCGGACGCGAATGAAAGCAATGGTATCTCCCATCTGGAAGAGGTCTCATTGCTGGTGGAGGAAGTTTATAGCAGGAAGGAACAAATGGAAGCATTCTGGGAACTGGTCCGCTCAGGCACCCTCCCGCGCCGGGTGAGCCACAACGACACCAAACTCTCCAATTTCCTGTTTGACAAAGACCGGCAGGTTGTATGTGCCATTGACCTGGACACTGTCATGCAGACAACCGTATTGTTTGATTTTGGTGATGCTATCCGTTCTTATGCGAATCCTTTTCCTGAGGACCACCCCCTGTTGCAGGAGGTAAAAATGGATCTGGAACGTTTTTCTGCTTTTTCTCAGGGTTATTTATGCAAAGCGGCCTGGTTTTTGAACAAAGAGGAGAAAACCCACCTGGCCTTTTCTGCATTGTATATTACTTATGAACAATACCTCCGGTTTTTGATGGATTACATGGATGGTGACACGTATTACCGGACACGTTATCCCGGCCACAACCTGGTCCGGGCCCGCTCACAACTGGCTCTGCTTAAAAGCATGGAAGCACAGCTTCCTGCCATGCAACATGTTTTATCTGAAATTTTTAACACCCTTTAATAACATTACATTTAATTCCATATCATTATGGCAAAAGAAAAAAAATTCATCACTTGTGATGGCAACTATGCGGCAGCTCACATTGCTTACCTGTTCAGTGAAGTTGCTGCCATTTATCCCATCACTCCGTCATCCACCATGGCTGAGTATGCCGATGAGTGGGCAGCCCACGGGAAAAAGAACCTTTTTGGAGAACCGCTCAAGATAGTTGAGATGCAAAGCGAAGGCGGTGCAGCAGGCGCAGTTCACGGCGTATTGCAGTCCGGAGCGCTGGCCACTACCTTTACCGCTTCGCAGGGTTTGTTGCTGATGATACCGAACATGTACAAGATCTCCGGGGAATTGCTTCCTACGGTATTTCATGTCTCGGCCCGTTCCCTGGCTGCACAGGCCTTGTCAATCTTCGGTGACCATGCCGACGTTATGGCTTGCCGCCAGACAGGCTTTGCATTGCTTGCCTCGGGCGGTGTCCAGGAAGCTATGGACATGGCAGCAGTGGCACACCTGTCAACCCTCAAATCCCGGGTGCCCTTCCTCCACTTTTTTGACGGATTCCGGACATCTCATGAGATCCAGAAAATTGAAATGCTGGATTCAGGTGACCTGAAAAAGATGATCAGTTCCAAATCCCTGGCAGCTTTCCGTGAAAGGGCCCTCAACCCCAACCAGCCGGTTACACGAGGTACGGCCCAGAACCCTGATGTATATTTCCAGGCCCGAGAAGCATCCAATCCTTTCTATGATGCAGTTCCTGACATTGTTGCCCGCTATATGGGAGAAATCTCGGAACTGACCGGACGTTCATACCTGCCTTTCACCTATTATGGAGACGAAAATGCAGACCGTATTATCATTGCCATGGGTTCTGTATGCGACACCATCAAGGAAACTGTGGACCACCTGAACGCCCGGGGTGAACGCACCGGTATGATCACCGTGCACCTGTATCGTCCTTTCTCGGCCAAATACTTCCTGCGCGTGATGCCCAAAGCGGTGAAGAGCATAGCTGTGCTGGACCGCACCAAAGAACCAGGTGCCCTTGGCGAACCCCTCTACATGGACGTGAAGAATATCTTTGCAGAAGACCCGAATGCTCCCGTTATCGTGGGTGGCCGCTACGGATTGTCCTCTAAGGATACGACTCCCGCCCAGATCATGTCGGTGTTTGAAAACCTGGGCCGCAAGGAAGCCAAGAATAATTTCACCATCGGCATCATAGACGATGTCACCTTCAGGTCACTCCCCATGAAAGAGGAGATATCCGTTGCCAAACCCGGAACATACGAATGCAAATTCTTTGGACTGGGATCGGACGGCACGGTGGGGGCCAATAAGAACACCATCAAGATCATCGGGGAAACAACTCCAAAATACTGCCAGGCATACTTCCAGTACGACTCCAAGAAGTCCGGTGGTTTTACCTGTTCCCACCTGCGTTTCGGGGACAAGCCCATCAACTCGCCTTACCTGGTGACAACCCCTGATTTCGTTGCCTGCCACGTGCCCAGTTACCTGCACAAGTATGATATCCTGAAAGGGATCAAGAAAGGGGGCACTTTCCTGCTAAACAGCCTGTGGGATGCAGAAGAAACCAAGAAACAACTGCCTGATTTTGTAAAGAGGACACTGGTAGAAAAGAATATCAATTTCTACATCATCAATGCTACAAAAATTGCAGAGGAAATTGGCCTGGGAGGCCGCACCAACACCATTTTGCAATCTGCTTTCTTCAAAATAGCCGGCGTCATACCCTATGACCTGGCTGTTGCCGAGATGAAGGACGCAATTGTCAAATCCTATGGCAAAAAAGGGGAAGAGATCGTTTCCATGAATTATGCTGCAGTCGACCGCGGTGGAGAAATTGAAAAAGTGACCATTGACCCGCAATGGAAGACTCGTTCCGCAAAATTCGAGGCCGACACGCACAAGCGCCTGGCCCCTGAATGGGTAAAGCATGTGGCTGATGTTGTGAACGCCCAAAACGGAGATGACCTGCCGGTAAGCGTATTCAAAGGATATGAAGACGGTACCATGCCCGCCGGTGCTGCCGCCTACGAAAAACGTGGTATTGCAATCTTCATTCCCGAGTGGACCCCGGATAATTGCATCCAGTGCAACCAGTGCGCCTATGTATGTCCCCACGCAGCCATTCGCCCGTTTGTCATGACCGATGAGGAAGCTGCCAAAGCCCCTGAAAGCATCAAAAGGACGGCCGGCAACGGACCTCTTAAGGGATATCATTTCACCATTCAGGTAAGTCCTTACGACTGTGCGGGTTGCGGCAACTGTGCCGACGTATGCCCGGCCAAGACCAAAGCCCTGGCCATGAAACCTGCCGGAACGCAGTTCCCCGAGCAGCAGAACTATGACTACCTGCATGCCAACGTCGGATATAAAGACACCATTGTCCCCAAATCCCAAAACGTGAAGAACCTGGGATTCACACAGCCCCTGTTCGAGTTCTCGGGAGCTTGTTCCGGTTGCGGGGAAACCCCGTACACGAAAGTGCTGACACAGCTATTTGGAGATCATATGATGGTGGCCAACGCCACAGGATGCTCTTCCATATACAGCGCTTCTTTCCCATCCTCACCTTATTGCAAGGACCGCAACGGACGTGGCCCGGCATGGTCAAACTCACTGTTCGAGGATAACGCGGAATTCGGTCTGGGTATGCGCCTGGGATCCGAGCAAATCCGTGAAAAACTGGCCAACCTGATTGCCTCGGCACAGGAAAAGGACGGCGTAACCGATGAGCTGAAGTCCCTCTTTGCAGAGTACCTGCCTGTACGCAACAACTTTGAACAGGCTGTGGCACTGGTAGAAAAGATGACCCCCCTGCTCAAAGGTTCCAAGCTGCAACCTCTTCGTGAAATTTACGATTTGCGTGGTTACCTGACCCCCCGTTCACAATGGATCATCGGAGGTGACGGCTGGGCTTATGACATAGGCTACGGAGGTCTTGACCATGTCCTGGCCAGTGGGGAAAACGTCAACGTACTGGTCCTTGATACGGAAGTGTATTCCAACACAGGAGGCCAGTCATCCAAATCAACACCGGCCGGCGCAGTGGCCAAATTCGCTTCTTCAGGGAAAAAGATCCGCAAGAAAGACCTGGGCATGATGGCCATGAGCTATGGTTACGTCTATGTGGCACAGGTCGCCATGGGTGCCAACAACGCCCAGTTGCTCAAAGCTTTGAAAGAAGCCGAGGCCTATGACGGTCCTTCCCTGATCATCGCTTATTCTCCGTGCATCAACCATGGCCTGAGCCGCGGCATGGGACAGTCACAGATGGAGGAAAAACTGGCCGTTGAATGTGGCTACTGGCAGCTTTACCGTTACAATCCGTCACTGATTGACGAGGGCAAGAATCCCTTCACCCTGGACAGCAAGGAGCCTGACTGGTCCAAATTCCAGGACTTCATCAAGGGAGAGGTTCGATACAGTTCGCTGCTGCAGACATTCCCCGACCAGGCTGCCGAACTGTTCGTACTGACGGAAAAACATGCCAAAATCCGTTACAATAATTACAAACGGCTGGCACAGTAATAATTCTGTTGAATATATTAAAAGAGAGGGTGACAAAAAGGTCATCCTCTTTTTTTATGCCGAGGCTTTAATCCTTCACTACAGGCGGTCGTTTGACTGCTAAGAACGGAGCGCTTTTTCCTTTAAGCCGAGGCGCTCCGTTCTTAGCAGTCAAGCGACTTTGCAGTTATGTGTATTGCTGCACCAACAGTTGTCCGGTGGTCTTTCAATGCGGATCATTCAAGGCGGTGCACCAAAGGCTTTTGGTGCTTATAATATGCTGCTTCGCAGCACCACTTATTGTTCCTGAGTGCTTTTGGGAAGGTGGTAAGTAACAATTGTGTTACAAAAACTCGTAACAGGAAGGAGGTGGAACCTCATGCGCCAAATTCGGGACAGAAATTATATATATGGAAGTATATTAGATGATTACAGTTTATTTGTGTCAAAAATGGCGCGGGAGGTTCCACCTCATGTTTGGCGGGCGTTACTGCCGCGGGCTGAAATGGGTGTCTTTGTCGCCACCTGGAACAGAGAGCCTCGGCGTACCCCAACAAGCTCTCTGTTCCAGGTGGCGACAGAGACGGCAGGCAGAAAAAAAGCGGGAGTTTCTGCGTACCAAAAAGCTTCCCGTTCTTGTGGTGTCAGCAATGACTGCAGGCGGAAAAAGAACAGAGAGCCCCGGCGTACCAAAAGCTCTCTGTTCCAAGTGGGGGTTGCTGTCAATCAATCCTCTGCGATCATTTCCGGCAAATCCTTGAAGGCCTTGATGCCCAGTTCTCTGAGCTTACTGGCCTGGCCTATGAGGTTTCCCTGGCCATCCCGCAACTGACCCATGGCCTTGTCGTAGGCTTCCTGGGACTTTGCTATGGTGCCTCCCAGGGCGGACAACGTCTCGATAAAATTCTCGAACTTCTTGAGCATCAACTCCCCGCGCCTGGCTATCTGCATCGCATTCTTGTTCTGCATTTCACGGCTCCACAAGTCTGACATCAGTTTCAGGCAGGCTATCAGATTGGTGGGACTGATAAGCACTATGCGCTTGTGGTAGGCATAGCTCCACATTCCCGGGTCATTCTGGATTGCAATCAAATAGGCAGGCTCTACAGGCACGAACATCATGACAAAATCCAGGGAACCCTGGAAACTGTCGTATTGTTTGGCAGCCAGTTCATCCACGTGCTTTTTGATGGACATGATGTGTTCCTGCAAAGCCTGCTGCTGCACTTGCTGTGATGTGGCAGAAACATACCTGTCATAAGCCACCAGGGATACTTTGGAGTCAACTATGATGTTGCGTTCTCCCGGCAAATGGATCACGACGTCTGGGTAGAGCACATTGCCCTGCTCGTTGCGAAAGGATTCCTGCATCATATAATGCGTGTCCTTTTCCAGGCCCGACTGTTCCAGGATCCTTTCCAGCACCATTTCCCCCCAGTTCCCCTGAGTTTTGGGGCTTCCCTTCAGCGCCTCGGCCAGGTTGTTGGCCTGTGCGCTTACCTGGTTGGTTTGTTCTATCAGTCCCCTGATCCGTTCCTCCAGGGTGGAGCGCTGTTTTGTATCCTCAATATGAGCGGCATCTACCCTGCTTTTGAAATCAACCAGTTGTTCTCCCAGGGGCTTGAGCAATTGTTGCATGCTCTGCTTGCTGGTTTCTTCAAATTTCAGGGTATTCGCTTCCAGTATCTTGTTGGCAAGGTTCTCAAACTGAACAATCAGCTGTTTTTGCGTATCGGCCAGTTCCTTCTCCTTGAGATCAAGGGCTGTCCGTGCCGAGGCCATGCCGGCACCCAGTTCCCTGATCTCCCTTTCCTTTTCCCCAATCTGCTGCTCTTTGGCCTTAACTTCCAGATCTTTTGCCTGTAATCGCCTGTTTATCAATCCCCAGACGATTACCCCCCCTGCGATGATCCCCACCGAAAGACCGGCTACTATCGAAACTGCATCCATAAGTACAAAGTTAGCAAAAAAGCGGGTACCACACGGCAGCTCACTTTTTTCTCCACAGGCGGGTCATGTCTTCCAGTGTCTTGCCCTTTGTTTCCGGAACCATCTTGTATACGAATATACCGGACAGCAGGGAGAAGAAGGCATAAATAAGGTAAGCGCCTCCCGTGCTCCATTCCGAAAGCGAGGGAAATGTGGAAGAAACCAGGAAATTGGCAATCCACTGGGCAGCCACGGCTATGGCCACAGCCTGTCCTCGGATGGTGTTGGGAAATATCTCGGATATCAGCACCCAGGTAATCGGACCCCAGCTCATCATGAAGGAGGCTGTATAGATAATGATGAACACCAGGGCGGCAATCCCTATCACATCCATGAAGGAGAGCACGCTCAGGGCGGCCATGCCGATCATCATGCCTATGGAGCCGATAATGAGCAACGGCTTGCGTCCGAATTTATCTACCGTGAAAATGGCCACCAGGGTAAAGATGATGTTGACAAATCCCATGACCACTGTCTGTCTCATGGAAACATCACCCGAAGCCCCGAGGTTTTCAAATATTCTGGGGGCATAATACAGCACCACGTTGATCCCGACAGCCTGCTGGAAGAAAGAGAGCAGGATCCCTATGATCACTACCGTTACGCCATACGACAAGAGTTTTTCCCGTTTTTCAACCACCGTTTCCTTGATTTCCTCCAGTATGGTGCGGGCGGCATTTGTCCCGTTAATGCGGGTCAGCACATGCAGCGCCTTGGTTTCATTCCCCGACATGACCAGGAAACGCGGAGTCTTTGGAACAAACATCAGCAGGAAGCCAAAAAGTGCGATAGGATAGGCCTCGCTAAGGAACATCCTTCTCCAGCCTATTTCAGCCATGGACACTTCAATGGGTTCCGGCAGGTTAGCCCGGATCAGGTAATTCACAAAATATACCACCAGCATCCCGAAGATGATGGCAAACTGGTTCACGGAAACCAGCCGGCCCCTCACATGGGCAGGTGCCATCTCGGCAATGTACATGGGACATATGGCCGATGCCAGTCCAACACCTATTCCCCCCAGGATCCTGTATGCGTTGAAAGCCAGCAGGAGGGAGAAGGTTGGTTTGCCGAATTCAAAAAAGAACATTTCGGGGCGCCAGGAACCTATGGCTGAAATAAAAAACAGCACCGCTCCAAATCGAAGGGAATTGCGTCTTCCCCAGCGCGGGGCCAGCAAACCCGACAGGAAACCTCCAATAATGCATCCAATCAAAGCGCTGGAGGCCGTTATGCCGTGCCATCCCTTGGTGTAAACAAAGTCTGTTGCCTGGGAAAAGAATGCTTCCAGGGCTCTTTCAGCTCCTGATATCACAGCGGTGTCATACCCAAAAAGCAACCCGCCCAATACGGCAACAAAAGTAAGGGATCCCAGGTATGCCTTGCTGCCTTTATCCATGTTTTTCATAGGTGCACCCATCTTAAATATACATGCTTACAATGGTCTCGTACAGCTCCTGCTGTCCGCTGATCTGGCGTGGTTCCGGCAATTTGGACCCATACTCGTATATAGCCTGGAAATCCAGCTTGCCTTCTTCAAATTGTTTACCAATGCCTGCATCGAAAGAAGCATAACGTGTTTTCCTCATTTTAAGATAGGGAGACTGTTCCAATATGGCCGCTGCCGCTTCCAGACCACGTGCAAAGGTGTCCATACCGGCGATGTGGGCAATGACCAGATCCTGCAAGTCTGTGGAGTTCCTTCTTATGTGAGCGTCAAAGTTCACGCCGCCATTGTTCAGCCCTCCTGCCTGCAGTACTACAAGCATTGCCTGGGTGACTTCCCAGATATCGATGGGGAACTGGTCCGTATCCCAGCCATTCTGGTAGTCGCCCCGGTTGGCATCTATGGATCCCAGGATGCCGGCATCCGCAGCACATTGCAGTTCATGCTCGAAGGTGTGTCCGGCCAGTGTGGCATGGTTCACTTCTATATTGATCTTGAAATCTTTTTCCAACCCGTATTCCTTGAGAAAGCCCAGGATAGTCTCCACATCTGTGTCGTACTGATGTTTTGTGGGTTCCATGGGTTTGGGCTCAATCAGAAAGGTTCCTTTAAATCCTTTTGCCCTTCCGTAATCGCGGGCTTTCTGCAGCATGATGCCCAGATGGTGCTTTTCACGTTTCATGTCGGTGTTCAACAGAGACATGTAGCCTTCACGTCCGCCCCAGAAAACGTAATTGGTGCCGCCCAATTCAATGGTGGCATCTATGGCTGTTTTAATTTGTACGATAGCGCGTGCCACCACGTCAAAATCGGGATTGGTGGCAGCCCCGTTCATGTACCTTTTGTTTCCAAAAACGTTGGCTGTGCCCCACAGTAATTTTATGCCCGTTTCCTTTTGTTTTTTCTTTGCATAGGCCACGATCTCCTTCATGCGGGCCTCATATTCCGCAACCGTGGCCCCTTCTTCCACAAGGTCCACATCGTGGAAACAATAATATTCAATGCCGAGTTTCTGCATGAATTCAAACCCGGCATCCATTTTTTCCTTGGCAGCCGTTACGGGGTCTTTTGACTGCCACCATTCACGGTTAATGGTTCCCGGCCCAAACTGGTCACGGCAGTCTGCACACAGGGTATGCCAGTAAGCCATGGCGAACTTGAACCAGTCTTTCATTCTTTTGCCATATACCACTTTTTCAGGATCATAGTAACGGAAAGCCAGCGGATTGCGGCTGTCCTTACCTTCGAATTTGATTTTTCCGATACCCGGAAAATACTCTTTTGTTGCCATAATTATAAGTTTTTAAATATTTGATAGTTGTTTGTCAAGTTGTTCTTTCCAGTGGCCGTATGCTTCTTCCAGCCGTTCTTTCCACAAGGGTTGCGGTTTTTCTGTCTGTAACAGTTCCAAACCGGAAAAGCAGGCTTCCCGGCTTTGATACAAGCCTGCCCCCAAGGCTGCCCCGCGTGCCGCTCCCAGGGATCCGTCTGTATTGTAGAGTTCAATGGAAGCGTTGGCCAAAGTGGCTATGGTGGCCCTGAAAACCGGGCTCAGGAACATATTGGCTTTCCCGGCCCGGATCACAGTGGGTACTATGCCCATTTGTTTCATGATATCCATCCCGTAACGGAAAGAAAAGGCTATGCCTTCCTGCGCTGCCCGCAGAAAATGTCTGGTGTCGTGACGGTTCAGGTCAATGCCGCTGAAGCTTGCCCCGGTAAAACGGTTTTCGAGGATCCTTTCCGCCCCGTTCCCGAAAGGAAGCACATGCAGCCCGTCACACCCGGCAGGCGCCTGGGAAGCCTTTTCATTCATCTGGTCGTATGACATCCCGGGTAGCAGGTTTCTTCTTATCCAGGCATTCAGGATACCCGTTCCATTAATGCACAGCAACACGCCGTAATGCGGATCTCCCGGCCTGTGGTTCACATGCAGGAACTGGTTCACGCGTGAGCGCTGGTCTGCTATGGATTTGTCGGTAACACCGTACACGACACCTGAAGTGCCGGCCGTAGCGGCCACTTCCCCTGCTTCCATCACATTGAGCGAAAAAGCGTTGTTTGGCTGATCCCCGGCACGGTAGGAAACGGGAGTGCCGGCGGGTATGCCAAAGAGTTTTTCTGTCCCGGCGGAGGTATGGCACTGGATGCCCAGGGAAGGCTTGTGCTCAGGAAGGATGTGAGCCGGGAAGCCGAAATGATCCATCACAAACCCGGCGGGGGCATCGTCTGTAAAATCCCACAAAATCTGCTCGGACAAACCGCTTTCTGTGGTGGAAATGTTGCCTGTGAGCTTATAGGCGATATAGTCTCCGGGTAAAAAGAATTTGCAGGTGCGTTTGAATAGTTCCGGTTCGTTTTCTTTTACCCAGGCCATTTTGGCCGCCGTGAAATTCCCCGGGGAATTCAAAAGCCGTGAAAGGCATTTTTCCTTGCCTATGTGAAGGAAAGCCTCTGCCCCGTATTCCACGGCCCTGCTGTCACTCCAGATGATGGAATCCCTTAGCGGATTGCCTTTTTCATCTATACATACCAGACCGTGCATCTGGTAGGTGATGCCTATGGATTTAACATCCTTAAGCCCGTGTTTCCCATTCATTTCTTTCAGGCACCAACCTACGTTTTCCCACCATATGCGGGGATCCTGTTCTGCCCATCCTGCACGGACGGCCTTAACGGGCATCTCGGCAGAAGGAAATGAGTAACTGGCCTGACAACGGCCGGTTTCAACATCCAGGAGGGAGACCTTGATAAAAGATGTCCCTACGTCAATTCCTATGCTTTTCATAGTATTCGTTCCAATTTATGAAATTCAGCTTGCTGGTTTTCTTTTCTTCTTTTTTGTATCTGTTCTTGTCAAACACAAAATAAGCGGCCGGCTTGTGAGGCACTCCTTTTTCCTTATCTCCCGCCGGCAGGATGTATCCGCACGAGAATATCTTCTTGCGGAAATTGCGGCTGTCGATTTCCACCCCCAGAATTTTCTCGTAAAGCCCGGCCAGTTCCCGGATGGTGAATTTCCTGGGCAATAATTCAAAGGCTATGGGTGAATAAGTCATGTCCCTGTGCAACATGTCCAGGGCCTTATGCAGGATTTGCTTATGGTCCATGGCCAGGGAGGCGATACAGCTGACTTCTTTCCAGATAGCCCCTTTCTCTTCTGTGTAGGATCGCATGTTCCCGTCCAGTTTCACCAGGGCATAATAGGCAACGGTCACCACGCGACGCGTGTTGACCCCGTAAAACGCATTAATCCATTCCAGGTCTTCCTTCCCGACACGTGAGGGATTGGAAAAAACGGACAACTCCTTGAGAAAAACATCCCGCAGCCCTGTCATCTCTTCAAGGACCCTGTATGCGGCAGAAGGAATGTCCTCATTTTCAAGAATCAGACTTCCCGGCAATTTGTAATCCAGCCCGTTGCGCCTGACCAGAAGGCACCTGAGGGACAGTCCGTCAAAACCAAACACCACACAGTCAACCGATATGGATTGGTTTGTCTGCATATTCAAAGTAAAGAATAATTTACTTTAAATCCAAACTTAGCGTAATTTTTACGCTAAGAAATTATTTAATTGGTCATTCCTGGAAAATTTTTTCTAAAAGCGTGTTCCTCCCAGGTTCCGGGCGTTGTGGTAGCTTTCCGGTGGTCCCAGGTAGGAAGGAAGCAGCCCGCCGGCATCAATTTCAATCCTTTGCAGCACCAGGAACGGGTCCACGGCCCTGATGCGCAGCGTGTGAAGGCCCGGGGTAAGGATCTGGTGTTCTGTCCCGGAACGGATGATATTGTCCGCCACCCAGGTTTCCCATACCCGTTCATTATACTGGCCGTGCACATCTACTGTACGGAATGGTTCATCATCAAAGGCAATGGCATACCGAAGGCCGTGTCCGTGAAAATTCAGGGTGGGTGAGAAAAGGGCTTCCACTTGAACGGTTCCCTGCGAAAAGAAAACAATGTCATAAGAAAGTTCGGCAATCGCTCCCGGAACAGCTTCGGGAGCACTCCGCTTCGTAACTATCCTCATCCCGGAATGGGTCCTTCCCAGATCCGGGATGTGTTCCCAGACCCACGGGGCTTCCTGTACCCTTCTGCTGTAGTGCATGGCTTCTATGGCCACGTGTCCGTTGCTTTCAAAAAAGGCACCTGTGGCGGGTGTTTCGGGAACAACAGGATTATATACCGTTACGGCTATGCGTTCCGGGCAGATGGTCTCTTGCAGCAAGCCTGGCTCCTGTGCCAGTTCCATATACGTCTCAGTCCTGCCGGCGGGCACTTTATCCCAGTCGGCAGTAAGGAAAAAAGCAGACTGCTGGTCCACCGATCCCTGCGGTGAAGACACCTTCAGCCAGGAATTGCCTGTTTTCAGTAGATAACGCCGGGGTGTGACGCCTGTATTGTATACCTCAAAAAAGAGGGTGTCACTTCCAAAGGGATCCAGCACAGGCAACGGAGAAGACCCGGTTCCGGGACTGATATTGAGCCTGCCCGCTTCAGGCACCGGTATCCTTTTCACAGCGGGCATGACATTCACAGGAGGTTCCTGCCAGTAAGTATATCCTATATGAGTCTGTGACATCATATGGTTCCATTTTCCAGCGGCCAGACCGTTATGGAAACAGGCGGTAAGGAGGGAATCCCTGATAAAAAGTTCCTCTACTCGAGAAGCCATTTCATTGGTTGCAGCCCTGCCCTCCCTGGCATAGAGTTGATTTTTAGCAGCTGACACATACATATCGTTCAGGTTGGCGCATGCCTGTATGGGAAAAAGCACCAGCTGAAAAAAGGCATCCCTGTAAGATGCTTCCATATTCCGGTACAGTTCCAGAGCCCTGTTTTCCAGTTGCCGGTATGTTGCAACCACTCTATCTGCTTCCCTATAGTGGAACAAATGATACGTTCCGGGATTTGTCAGCTCCGGTTTCCGCCTGCTATTGAGTTGTGTGTAAGCGGTTATCAGGCCGGCAATTTCCGCGGCATATTCTTCTCCGAAATGAGCGGTTGCCCACGTCCGGGGATATGCACTCATGCGTTGCCGTGTCATGGCCGCGGGATTCCAGGCCATTTCCAGGAAAAAGGCAATGGGGAATTCCATGGGCTTGATATCGCCTACATTGACAACCCATATACGGTCTACCCCATGGCGGTAACACAGGTCCATCTGCTCCCACACACGGGATATCTGATTGGTGTTAAGCCACTTGTAGTTTCTCGGCCCGCCAACGTAATCAAAATGGTAATACATGCCGTAACCTCCTGCCCGTGGCTTCTCCCCCTGGACGGGAAGCTTGCGTACATTGCCCCAGTTGTCATCACAGAAAAGCAAAGTCACGTCTTCAGGAACATCCATGCCCTGATCGTGATAGTCCTGTACCTCTTTGTACAGGGCCCACATCTGCGGTGTCTGGCGGGCGGGTTTTCCCGTGACTTGTTCTATGATCCGGCGCTGGTCATCAATGATCTGCTCCAGCAAGTCTATGTTTCGCTCGGTACCCATGGGCTCGTCTCCGTCTCCCCTCATCCCCACGGTAACGATGCTTTCATAGTCGCCTTTCCTTTCCATGCCTTCCTTCCAGAAATTTCTGAGAACCAATGGATTTGTCTGGTAATTCCACCCACCGGTGCCGTAACGTGCCCATTCCACATGGGCTCGCATCATGGGTTCATGATGGGAGGTTCCTATGACAATGCCATATTCATCGGCCAGGCGCGGATTTTCCGGGTCATCGTCGTAGAAGGCCCTTCCCCACATGGCAGGCCACAGAAAATTACCCCTCATCCGGAGGATGTATTCAAATACGTGTTCGTAAAACCGGCTGTTGAACGCTCCATAACGTTCATGCACCCAGCCCGAAAGGGCCGGTGCCTCGTCGTTGATGAAAATGCCCCGGTACCGGACTGCCGGTTCTCCGGGAGTATATTCGCCCGGCATTGCATACAGGTCTTTAGCCGGGGGTACTGGCACATCGGCCCAGAAATGTAACGGGGTGACACCTATCTGCCGGGAAAGGTCATACAGGCCGTAGATGGTGCCTCTCTTGTCGCTGCCGGCAATAACCAGCGCTTCGCGTATGCCTTCGGCCGGTTCCTGGATGACTGTAGCAACATACGTCTCTTTTTTTCCCTTGAGCCACTTGCCGGAGATCCGGCCGGATCGGACCAGTTGGTCTATGAGCCCGTTCTTTCCCAGGGTACCGGCTATGATCATCCGCTCACAGGGAGCAGGGTCTGAACCTGTGAAAAGGAGCGGTCTGTTACCGGTCACTTTTTCCATATCTGCCTGTACATGGCCTGCCACCCGGAGCACCCCCGGATAATCCTGACCAGACACCCACATGGGTGCCGGTTCTCCTTCACGGGCCAGGGCAAATCCATTTTCTACGGGGTGGCGCATGATATACTCTTCTCTGGAACGTCCTGCAAGCTCCGCTGACCCTGCCAACGTCATCATAAGCATTGCCAAGCACAGGAATTTCCTGTATATGCCAATTGTTATCATTATGTATTGATTTATTTACTATCGTTCAGGTTCCATTGAAAGGTGGGGGCTGGCAATCCTGCATCATTTTGAAGGTTGGCTTCCGAGGGATCGTTTGCCCATGCGTACCTTACCCCATGGGGCGTGAAATCTTCCTTACACCATACCGCCACTTTCTTTTTGCCAATAATGCGGGCGCTTGCCCTGAAATAACGTCCCTGGACGTCGGCCAGGGCAAAATGGGCAGGATCAGGGCCGTCTTTGGTTATAAGGCCTTTGCCGGCATGAGAAAAAGTGATAACCACTCTGTTTCCCCTCAGTACGACATGTTGAGGTAGGGGAGACAAAGGGGCCTTCCTGTTCCCGGCACCCAGGTATTCTGCCGCTGAAACCACCCTGTGCGCCAGTTCCTTCTTGTTGAGCGGATGTATATCGTTCCACTCTCCTATATCGTGCGTAACCACCAATGCCGTATGTTTTCTTGCCCGGACGGCAGCCAGTTGTTCATCCCTGCGGTTTGCCCAGTCTGTTTCCATAGGCCAGGGTGCCTTATCTTTCATGTAATTAGGCAATTGCACGATTACAAAAGGAAGGGCATCATCATTCCAGTCTTCGCGCCACCGGTCTATCAGGATAGAAAGCATCTGACCGTAATCCCTTCTTTTTGTTTCACTCTCTCCCTGGTACCAGATGACACCTTTTACGGGCAGCTGCGTCAGCGGAGCCAGCAGCGCATTGTACAGACCGGCCGGCTGGTAGTGCCATGTGGTAGTGGCAGGATACTCAGCTCCGGCGTTAGTGAGGGTGCTTCCCATGCGGGCCATCCAGTCATCTCCCTCCAGGGAAACGGTATCCGCCATTGCATAAAACGGATGTACCGCTCCAATGTATAGCGCATAATCCTTGCCGGAAGTAAAACCTCCCGGTCCCCAATAATTTTCAATCCGGATAAGCAATTCATTGCTTCCGGCTTTGAGCAGGCCTTTGGGTATGGTATAGATACGGGGAGGATACTGGTACACGGTAGATCCCACCTGGGTACCATTCAGGAACGTTCTGTCGGCGTCTGTCATGGTGCCCAGGATGAGCATGCCATCCTGGTCAGGAGCTCCTTCCTGCGCATGACCGATCTGTGTTTCGGTCAGGTAAAAAACCTTTTTAAACCATGCCGAGCCGGGCGACTGCGATAAAGGTCCGGAAGGTGTTGCATCTGCCTGGTCCCAGAAAGATGGCACCCGGTAAGGAACCCATCCCTGTGAACCTTCCGGCCCGGGATCTGGAGTGAACAAAGAGCGGTAATGTGCCATGGCCTGGGTCTCGGCCTGTTTTACACTGTCCACCCAGCACTCGCGCCTGAGGGCAGTGAGCCTTTCTGGGTAATGATCGGGGCCCGTGGGACCGGGAAATCCCCTGAGCGTGGCTTCATCCAGCCAGGCATCCAGCGGAGATCCTCCTACAGCGCTGACTATCAAACCCACAGGAATATTGTGCTTCTGATTCCATTCCATGCCAAAGAAAAAAGCCAGCGCAGAAAATTCCGGGATCTCTTCCTGAACGCACAGTTTCCACCTGCCAGCAGGAATATCCCACAAAGGTCCCTGGAAATTGTAGTGTGTTGCCGCGCGGAATTCACGTATCTGTGTGTTGGAATAAGTAGTCGCTTCTATCGGGTAACGGATGGCCACCCTGCTTACAGACAATTCTGTATTGGATTGTCCGGAAAACAGCCACACATCCCCCACCAGGATATCATGCACCACCCGGCCGTTGACTTTCAATGTATAAGGGCCTCCGGGATCCATAGCGGGAAAAGAAACACTCCAGTTCCCGCTCCCGTCGGCACGGGTGTATTGTTCTATGCCGGCAAATTCAACTTTTACCGGGGCGCCGGCAGGGGCTTTTCCCCAGACAGGGATTTCTTTACCGCGTTGCAGGACCAGTCCGTCACTCAGTATTTTTGGCAAAATGACCGGTGCGTTGTAATGGTCTTCGTGTAATAAGCTTAAAGCAGCAACCGGCTCCTTGTGGGGTGTCATCCTGCAGGAACCGGTGCATATAATCAACAATAAGGTTATCAGAACATCTCTTGACATATTATTCGTTGGGAATAAACACGGTATCGCCTTCCAGACGGACAGTATATCGCTTGCCGCCCACCTCCAGGACAAGGTCTCCCGCTTCCACAACCCATACCTGGTTGTCATCCAGGGAGGCCATCTGTTCGGGAACTATGGTGAAGTCCACTACACGGCTCTCACCGGCTTTCAGGTGGATCCTTTCAAATCCCTGAAGTGATTTTATGGGCACGGGGTTGGATGCATCGTGTAAAGATACATAAACCTGGACTACTTCATCTCCGTCCCTTTCCCCGGTGTTGGTCACACGGAACGATATGTCTGCGGGGATCCCGCAGGGAACGCTTTCGGGCATCTTTAGGGATTCGTATGTGAAAGTCGTGTAACTGAGCCCATATCCGAAAGAATAGAGCGGTTCGTCCCGGAAAAACCGGTATGTCTTGCCTTCCATGGCATATTCCTCAAATGCGGGAATCTGGTCTATGGATTGGTAAAAAGTGACGGGAAGTTTTCCGGAGGGATTGTAGTCCCCAAAAATCACGTCGGCTATGGCATTTCCTCCCTCCTGTCCCGGATACCAGGCTTCAATGATGGCCGGCAGCGATTTGACTTCCTTGTCAAAACTTACCGCACTGCCGTTCATTAAAACCAGGACCGTGGGCTTGCCGAGTTTTTTCACTGCTTTTATCAGTTCCAGCTGGGTTACGGGAAGCCCGGTGTCAAGACGGTCTCCCTGGTTGAATCCTTCCACCCTTACCTTCATTTCTTCTCCTTCAAGCAACGGGCTTAGTCCCAGGCAAAGGACCACCAGATCACTCTCAGAAGCCACGGCAAGTGCTTCTTCCAGCAAATTCCTCTGAGGAGCTTCCCAAAGCAGCCTCATGACGGCATATTCTGTGTTATCCTGTACATAACGGAGCGTAAGGGCGTAAGGTTTGCCGGCTTCCAGTTCCACATATTCATATTCTTTCCTGGGTTGGTGTTCGTCAATTCTTTTTATCAGCATTTCTCCGTCCAGGGTGAGCGTGCAGCCGCTGAAAGCTTCTACCCCCAGTGCATACCGTCCCGATTCGGGGACACAAAGTACTCCGGACCATTCAACAGAATAATTCCGGACATTCATATCCTCAAAAGGGGCTTCGTTCCACCACAGGAAATCAACAACCTTGTCTGTGCGCTCGTGCACGGGATCTCCTTCCCAAAGGGAGTTGTCGTAATAATGTCCCGTAAGGCCTGGTTTTGCCATCTGTGGGTCTGTGAAAAGCACCCCGGAGGGAACAGGCTTGAAATAAGGAAGGCCGGCGGCCAGGGCACATCCCTGTGCAAAGGAGACCTCGGCCTGTGGTAATTTTTCCCTTATACCCTGCAGCGGGGTGACCGGATGTTTGGAAAACCCGTTGTAATTGCCCAGAAGCACTTCCAGATCATCGGCATTGGGCCCGATGACAGCCACTTTATTCACCTCTTTGGTAAAGGGGAGGATTCCGTCGTTCTCCAGCAGGACAATTGATTTGCAGGCTGCCTCCCTTGCAAGGGAAACGTGTTCAGGACTTTCGACCACTTCTATGGGTATTTTGCTGTACGGGACGTTCCGGGGTTTATCAAACATTCCCAGTTTGAACCGGGCCAGCATCAGGCGCTGTACAGCCGTGTCAATGAGGGCTTCTTCTATATAACCCTTTTCCACGGCTTCCACCAGGTAAGGATAGGTAACCCCGCAATTCAGGTCAGTGCCTGCCTTGACCCCCAGGGCGGCCGCTTCTGCAGGAGTTTCCACAATTTCATGCATTCCTTTGTCGTAGAAATCCTTGATGGCCCAGCAGTCGGAAACGACATAGCCCTGGAAGCCCCACCTGTCCCTGAGCAAAGAACCCAGGAAAAAGCTGCCACAGCAAGGTTCTCCCCAAAGGCGCTGATAGGCGCCCATGACGGACCAAACCCCGCCTTCCTGCACTACTTTTTTAAAGTGTGGAGCATACGTTTCATAAAAATCACGCCGGCTGGGATGCACATCGGCGCTGTGCCTGGTAGATTCAGGACCACTGTGAACGGCAAAGTGCTTGGCCGTGGCAACCAGTTTCAGGTATTTGGGATCGTCTCCCTGTAAACCTTTGATATACTGCACGGCCAGTTCACCTGTCAGGTAAGGGTCCTCTCCGTATGTCTCCATGCCCCTTCCCCAGCGGGGGTCCCTGAAAATGTTGATGTTTGGTGTCCAATAGGTCAGGCCCTGGTATATTCCCCGCTTGCCCTGCCGCAAGAAGTCGTGGTGTTTGGCCCTGGCTTCGTCACTGACTGCCGTGGCTATCCGAAACATCATCTCCTTATCCCACATGGCGGCCATACCGATGGCCTGGGGAAAAACGGTGGCCTGTCCTGCACGGGCAACCCCGTGCAGGCACTCATTCCACCAGTTGTATTCCGGCACACCCAGCCTTTCGATGGCAGATGACTCGTGGGTCATCTGTGATACTTTTTCCTTGAGTGTCATCCGAGAAACAAGGTCCTCGGCCCGTTCCTGGAATGACAGGTTTTCCCTCTGGTAAGCCGGTTTACAACTCCATAAACCGGACAAGAGACATAAAACAATTAATGATACTCTTTTCATAAACGCCGGTTGTTAAAATTTTTCCATTCAGTCTTGTTTGGGATAAGCCACAGGCTGTCCCAACTGTGCTTTGCCATCGAATCCGAGCCTGCTTTTGGCCGCTTCCCTGTCTATCATGCCCAGCACAACGGTATTCAGTCCTTCCTGTGCACAGAAAAGGTACACGTTCTGGCTTATGAAGCCGGTATCCGTTGCCCCGTAAAAATCTTTCTGCTGTTGATCCAGCCTTGTCATCCTTTCGTAATTGGCTACATAAAGCAGCACAACAGGTGCCTTCTGGGCAAAAGGCTGTCTCGCGATCTCTGCCCTGAAATCCCCTGTGAGCAGGTGCCTGAGGATGTGCTCCTGCGGGATGTACAGGTAAACGGCTTTGGGTGTGTAGACATAAATGTCAATCTCCTGCATGTTCATGGCCGAAGGGGCCGTACGTCTGCCGTCGGGCCGGTTGACCCCGGCAGCGGCCCATAAAAGATCGGACAATGTCTGTTGTGAAAGCGGTTTGTCAGACATTTCACGGGTACTGCGTCTGTTGTTAAAAACTTCCATCAAAGGTTTTCCTCCTTCTTTATTGGGTGCTGGAAGCGTGATGTCCTGAGCGTACATGACGTTAAGTGATAATAAAACCGTTAGTGATACAACGAATCTTTTCATTATGCTATTTTTTTACTTTGTTACAGACTTTTTCCCATAATTCATGTTCCCGTTCTGTTGCCAGGTCCAGCAGTGCCTGTGCTTCTTCCTTCAACATGCGGGCCTTTTCCTTATCCCTGAGACCGCCAACATTGATCAGCACATTCAGAAACCCTCCCTTGACAGCCCCCAGAACGGCAAATGCCCCCACGCCGGCGTCGGTAACCGAATTGGGGTTCCCTTTCCCAATCATTGCCTCCAGGATGTCAAAGACACGCAGGGATGTTTTCATCGTCTGCAAAGGAACCTGTGCTGCATACAGGGTGGCTTTTTCCAGATCATCCTTACAAGGTGAGGAGAATGCCTCCATCACCTTATTGTAGGAAAGCGTGTCTTCTTCCACCAGGTTGAGCAGCTCGGCGATCAGTGCCTGTCCCTTTTCGGCCCATTGCGAAAAATACTCCCATTGGTCGTCCCAGCCGCGTTTGTGCGAAGACAGGTTGGCCACCATCGTGCCCAGGGAGGCCCCCAGGGCTCCCATATAAGCCGAGACGGAGCCTCCGCCGGGCGCGGGAGACTCGCTGGCCGTTTCCAGGGCAAATTCGCGGCATGTCATGCCGCACAACCCTTTTTCAGAAGATGTGTCTTCCAGCAGATATTCAAGAACCCTGGTCTTCGGATCAAAAGGCTTCAACTCGTCCAGGCCCATGGACTTAATGGCTATCCGGATGATTTCCTCTTCCGGCAGCCCTGATGAACGTTGCTGTTTGTGCAGAAAATGTCTGCCGGCATCCAGCAGGGTGCTTTTAGGCACCAGACCTACCAATTCCGTTCCTGTAACCCTGATGCCGCGTTTGTATGCCTTGTCGCAGACTTCGTCAAAAGCCACATGAAGCGGGGTGACTGAAATATTTGTAATGTTCATTGACACCTGGGCTATCCCGTACTCTTTGATATACCATCCGATGGCCTTACAGTCTTTCAATGTCCCCGGTTCCCAGGTTTCCTGACCATTGACCATTACTTTCCTGCCTTTTTCCCTTACATCAAAGGCAATGGCATTGGCCCTGCGGACAGACGTAGTGTTCAGGTTGAAATTCACGGCTATCAGAAAATCCCTGGCCCCTATCACCGATAGACCAGTGGAGGCCGTTCTTTCTGTGTACCGGGCGGGCCCGAAATCGGGTTTCCACAGCGGATCTTTCATTTTTGCCTCCAATCCTTCATATTCTCCTGCCCTGCATACTGCCAGGTTTTTCCTTTTTTCAGAGAACGCGGCTGATTCGTAACAATAAACGGGAATTTCCAGTTCTTCCCCCACCCTGCGTGCCAGGTCCCTGGCATAGACTACAACCTGTTCCATGGCAATGCCCGAGACAGGGATGAGCGGACACACGTCTGTTGCCCCTATGCGGGGATGCTCGCCGTGGTGCTTTCGCATGTCAATGTTTTCAGAGGCTGTTTTAATGGCTTGAAATGCAGCTTCCACAACGGCTTCCGGTGTGCCGGCAAATGTCATGACCGTGCGGTTTGTTGCCTCGCCCGGATCAACATTAAACAGGGTAACACCTTCTACCCTGGAAATAACATCGGCAATCCTGGAAATGACCTGCTTATCCCTCCCTTCAGAAAAATTGGGGACACATTCAATGATTCGTTTCATAGTGTTATTCGTAAATGAGTTTCACTTTTTCTCCAATGGCTTTTTCTAACGCCGCCTTATTCAGTTCAAAATAATGTACCGGATACACCATGGGGGCTCCAATCTTTTTGACAGCCTGAATGAACTGATCGTCACTCATGGTATAGGGTAAATTTTTAGCTAACAGGGCTACATCTATGGGTCCCAGGTTATCCATTTCCGGGATTAATTCTGTGTCTCCGGAAATATATACTTTAATATCCCCGAAAGTAAACACATAACCGTTCCCGTATCCTTTGGGGTGGAATGGCTGGCCATCGGGCCTTTTATTCAAGATATTATAGGCCGGAACAGCCAGAATTTCAATGTTTTCCCACCGGTAGGAATCCCCGTTTTTCATGGTTTTTTCCAATGTCAGGTGTTTTTCCATGCAGGGCGGGCCCACGAACACGGTTTCTGCGGTTACCAGGTGCTTCAGGGCCGTAGTGTCGTAATGGTCATAATGGTCATGGGTAAAGAAAATGATATCTGCCTTGGGATAACCGGTGTAATCGGTGGTCTGGGAATACGGATCGATATAAATGATCTTGTCTTCCAGTTTTAAGCATACGGCTCCGTGGCCCGTGGGGACAATGGTAAGCAAACCCAATAAAGTTGAAAATTGTTGTGCTAATGTAAAAATCATGTCTTTGTAATTTTTCCGTTTAGAATGATTGTCTCCACCAAAGGACTGGTAAAGGCATAGATAAAATATTCATACGAGGGCATGGGGGCTGTGATAAATATATTGGCCTTTTTGCCCACCGTTATGGATCCGAGCGAATACGACAGATCCATGGCATGTGCCCCGTTCAGGGTGGCCGCATTGATAGCTTCTTCGGAGGTCATTTTCATTTTCAGGCAGGCCAGTGTCATCATAAACTGCATGTTTCCGGCCGGACAGGACCCTGGATTATAGTTGGTCGCCAGGGCAACGGGAAGCCCGCGGTCTATCATTTCCCTGGCACGGGCGTATTCCATTTCCAGGAAAAAGGTGGCCCCTGGAAGGAGTACAGGCATGGTATCAGACCCGGCTAAAGTGTCCCATTCCTGCGGTCCTGTGTGTTCCAGGTGATCTGCCGATATGGCCCCGTAATCCACGGCTACCTGCACCCCGCCGGAAAAATCCATCTGGTTGGCGTGGATCCTGGGCCGCAATCCGTGCCTGAGGGCTGCCGTGAAGATCCTTCCCGTTTCCTTTACTGTAAAGAAGCCTGTTTCACAAAACACATCCACATACCGGGCCAGTTTTTCTTCAGCTACCCTGGGGATCATTTCTTCTATGACCAGGTCTACATATCCGGACTGGTTCCCCTTGTACTTTTCCGGAACCGCATGCGCACCCAGAAAGGTTGCCCTGACCGTCAGGGGCGTCTCCTGCGCTATCCTTCTGATGACACGCAGCATTTTCAATTCGTCCTCTACGGTAAGGCCATAGCCGCTTTTAATTTCAACGGCGCCGGTGCCAAAACAAATCAACTCCTTTGCCCTTGCGAGGCTTTGCTGGTAAAGCTCTTCTTCTGATGTTTCACGCAACAGGCGGGCGGAATTGAGAATGCCGCCTCCGCGTGCTGCAATTTCCTTATAAGACAATCCGCGTATCTTATCCGTGAATTCCTGCTCCCGGCTCCCGGCATATACAATATGCGTATGGCAATCACAAAAGGAAGGAAAAACACATTTTCCGGTTGCATCAATGATCGTGGTTCCGAGAGGTATGTCTTCACGATAGGGATTCCTTTCCATGGGGCCGAATCCGTCAATCACCCCGTCCCTTATGAACAGCCAGGCATTTTCAATACACGGCAGCCGGTTCATCATATGACCCCCGCACCATGAGGGATTGTCACCCGGGGTTTCTCTGACCTGGACCAGCTGCCGGATATTTTCAATTAAAATGCCATCCATCTTTTAAAAAATTATCTGCCTTATGCAGGTGCGGATACATGGTGGTATCGTCTTCAATAAAAGGAACGTGTTTGCGGAATTCGGCCACCAGTTGTTCCAGCCGGGCAGAGGTTCGTGAGGGTCTTCTGAACTCAAGGGCCTGCGCGGCATTGAATAATTCTATCGCCAGCACCTGTCGTACATTGTTTACCACAGAGAAACACTTGAGTGCCGAATTGGCTCCCATGCTCACATGGTCTTCCTGGGCCTGTGAAGAATCGATGGAATCCACACAACAGGGTGTACACAACTGTTTGTTCCGGCTAACAATGGAGGCTGCGGTATACTGCGGGATCATGAATCCGCTGTTGAGTCCCGGCCTTGCCACCAGGAATGGGGGTAATCCCCTTTTCCCCAGAACCAGTTGGTTGGTCCTTCGTTCAGATATGCTTCCCAGTTCCGCCACGGCAATAGCCAGAAAATCCAGAGCCAGAGCCAGGGGTTGTCCGTGAAAGTTTCCGGCCGAGACAACCTTGTCCAGCGAAGGAAATATGGTGGGATTGTCTGTGGCCGAGTTCATCTCTGTGGTCATGACCCTGGAAACATATTCAATACAGTCCCGGGTGGCTCCGTGCACTTGAGGGGCGCAGCGGAACGAATACGGATCCTGGACGTGCTCCTTGTGCCGTCGTGCCAGTTCGCTTCCTTCAAGGTATTCCTCAATCCGTGCGGCCGATGCTGCCTGCCCGGCATGGGGCCTGATCTGATGCACTTCTTTAGTGAAAGGCTCTGGCCTTCCATCGTATGCGTCCAGAGACAGGGCACAGATCATGTCTGCCTGGTCTGCAAGTCTTTGTGCCTGCACAAGACACCACAATCCGAAGGCACACATGAACTGGGTTCCGTTAAGCAGGGCAAGACCTTCCTTGGATTGCAGCGCTATTGGCTCCCAGCCCATCTGCCTGTTCAGCTCGCTGCCGGAGATCCTCTTACCCCTGAAGTCCACCTCTCCCAACCCTATAAGGGGCAACGCCAGGTGGGCCAGGGGAGCCAGGTCCCCCGAAGCCCCCAGAGATCCCTGTTCATAAACAACAGGGATTACACCCATGTTGAAAAAATCCACCAGACGTTCTACTGTCTTGAGCTGTACCCCGGAATACCCGTATGAAAGAGACCTGATCTTGAGAAAGAGCATGAGGCGCACGATCACTTCAGGCACCTGAGGACCTGTTCCGCATGCATGGGACATTACCAGGTTGTTCTGTAACCGCTCCAGGTCTTTGTTCCCGACGGCGACATTGTGCAATCCCCCGAATCCTGTATTAACACCATAGATCAATCCGTCTGAATTGCGCACCTTTTTATCCAGGTATTGGCGGCATTGATCGATTAACCGGCGTGATTCTTCAGATAACTCCAGACGTATATTCCCTTCTATGACTTTTTCAGGGATCCCGGTATCAACGGGATGAGGACTGATAGTATGAAGGTTCATGCGTGCTTTTATTAATATTTCACAACAAAATTACCTTATTTTACCAAAAATTAAAAAGGAATCAGTCTATTGCCGGAAAAATTTTGTTTCTTACCTTTGTTTACTTTACATTGTTACTTTTTATAAACCTTTATTACTAACCTAACCAAATTTTCATGAAGAAATCTTTATTTTTTGCGCTGGCAGTGTTGATTACAACCGCTGCTTTTGCGCAATCGAGGGTTACCGGTAAGGTAACATCTTCAGAAGACGGTTCTCCCCTTCCCTTTGTAACTATTTTGATCCAGGGAGAAAGAGGGCTGGGAACAAACACCGACATTGACGGGAATTTTATTCTTGAAAGATGTCCTTCGGATGCAATTCTTGTCTTATCCTATGTCGGTTTTACAACTATCCAGGTCCCTGTAGAAGGGAGGAACGTCATTAATGTCACCATGAATCCGGATGCCCTGGCATTGGAAGAGGTCATGGTGGTGGCTTACGGAACTGCCAGAAAAGGGACCTATACCGGAGCCGCTTCTGTGGTGAAATCCGAAGCCATAAAAGACGTCCCCACACTTTCCTTTGAAAATGCTCTGAACGGGAAAGTGGCCGGTATGCAGATCACGACCAATTCCGGTCAGGCTGGTTCCGTTTCGAGCATACGTGTTCGCGGTATCGGGTCCATGAACGCTTCCAATGAACCGCTTTACGTTGTTGACGGGGTTCCCGTGAGTTCGGGGAGCACCGGGCAAATGAGTGGCTACATCTATTCCACCAATAACGTGATGAGCACACTCAATCCCCAGGACATTGAATCAATCACCGTTCTAAAAGACGCCGCCGCTTCTGCGCTATACGGCTCCCGCGCTGCCAACGGTGTTATCCTGGTGACAACCAAAACCGGACGCCTGGGAAGACCAGTGGTCAATTTCAAGGCATCTGTAGGGATCACTCCCTCCTTTGCCACTGTTAACTTTGACATTGCCAGCCCCGAGCAACAGGTTGAACTGTATTATGAAAACTTCTGGAATGCCGGCAAATACGACGGCAAAACCGATGAGGCCTCCAGTAAATCTGCCCTGTCTCAGTTGAACAAGCGTTTTAACAAACACGGATACTATTTCACAGCCGATGATAACACCGTGAACTCCCTGAAAATACTGGGGATGACTGACGGAAAGGAAAACAGGGAAGGCAAATACTATAACTGGGACGATGTTCTGTTCCGCACGGCTATTTACCAGACATACGACCTGTCTGTGAGCGGCGCCAGCGACAGAACCAGCTATTACTCATCCCTTTCCTATACAAAGGAACAGGGACGCAGTACGGTCAACGACTTCAGCCGTATAGCCGGCCGCGTGAACGTGAACCAGAAGGTGGGCAAGATTATTGAATTCAGCACCAACGTGAACATTTCCAAGAACGTGCAGCACGGCTTCAACGATACCCGCAGCACTGGAGGCAACTACTTCATGCAATCACGCAACCTTTTGTGGCCCCTTTACTGGCCCACGGACTACAAGACAGGTGACCCCTGGACAGCCCGTTACGGAAGTTATGCCTACAACCAGGTATATTACAACAATGAATGGGAAAACGAATCCAATGTGCTGCGTTTGTCAGCCAATGAAACACTGACCGTGAAGTTCATGCCGGAACTGGTATTGAAATCCGTCCTTTCATTTGACAACACAGAAACCAAGGATCACATCTATTACAGCGCAAACCACTTCAATGCTTCCAGCGTGAAGGGTCAGGTACACGAAATGTCCACCAATGTACAGAAGATCGTATCGTCTACCACATTGAATTACGACAAGGAATTTGCAGACAAGCACATTGTGAATGTACTTGTGGGATGGGAAGCAGAAGACAACCAGACTAATTACCAGCGTTCTTCCGGGACCAACCTGCCTACCAGCGCCCTGCATACGGTAGCCACCGCCGGGGTTCTGGATGCCAGTGCCTACTATTGGGGCAGTACCATGTTATCCTTCCTCTCACGCGCCGAATACAGCTATGACGGACGTTATTACCTGTCCGGGTCATTCCGCCGTGACGGGTCCTCTCGCCTGGGCTCCAACACCCGCTGGGGGAACTTCTGGTCAGTTGCCGGTTCCTGGAGGATCAACAATGAGGCTTTCATGAAAGACATAACCATGATAAGCAATTTGCGTCTGAGAGGTTCCTACGGAGTGAACGGAACGCTTCCCTCAAGCAACTACGGATGGCGTGCTCTGACCTCCTATGGCAACAAGTACATGGAAGATCCAGGTGGTGGTGTGGCCAACATAGCCGATGCCAACCTGTCCTGGGAAACCAGCTACACCTGGAACGCTGCCCTGGAGTTCGGGTTGTTTAACAACCGTCTGAACGGAACTATTGAGTATTTTAACAGGGACTCCAAAGACCTGCTGCAAAGCGTTCCCATTTCTACTGTTACCGGGTTCGGATCAACCCTGAAGAATATTGGTGAGATCAACAACCATGGTCTGGAAATTGAATTGAGCGGCGATATTATCCGCACTTCAGATTTGCGCTGGAGTGCCGGTCTGACCGGGTCCTGGATCCGTTCTACTGTAACCAAACTTTATGGCGGCAAAGACATTTACTGGTATGATCCCACCGGGGATGACGCCCGCGCCAAGTTCGTTTACCGTGAAGGCGAGTCCACCCTGGCCCTGTACGGCCTTGAATGGGCCGGAGTTGAAGATGAGACCGGGAAGAATGTCTGGTTCCTGAACAACGATTCGGAGGCCGATCTTACGGTTGACGGCCGTCCGGCAACCTACAACTATTCCAATGCCTCTGAAGTGATCCTGGGTGACGCCCATCCTGATTTCTTTGGAGGATTTGCCACCGATCTGAGCTGGAAAGGACTCAGCATTGCCTTGAATTTTGTATACAAGATCGGAGGATACACCTACAATGCCGTTGGTCGTGACGTTAATGACGATGGTTATTACTGGGAACGTATCATGTCACAGTATTGCTATGACAACCGCTGGACTCCGGAAAACAAGACCGCAAAATACCCGCAGCGTGTTGCCATTGACATGGAAGATGTGAACCAGAAGAGCAGCCGCCATATGAACCCGGCCGACTACCTTAGATTGAAGAATGTAACGGTTTCCTACACCCTCCCGCGCACCTGGACCAGCAAGATCAGTATCCAGAATGCCAGGATATACTTCAACGGTTCGAACCTGTGGACACTCGCAGCTCATAAGGAATACGACCCCGAAGTGAACGAATATGGATCCAGGGGATGGGAAATTCCCTTGGGCAAGACCTTCACCTTCGGCCTTGAATTTAGTTTTTAACGATTAACTGAACAACACTATGAAAAAGATAAACATATTACTAGCAGCTATTTGCGTTGTTCTGACCATGTCTTGTGAAGGATTCCTGGATGTAAAACCCAGTAATTCCGCCGCAGCCGAAACGTCCATTACTACAGCGGCCGACGCCAAAGTGATCATGAACGGAATTATGAGTAAGATGACATCCTCCAGCTACTACGGACGTAACTTTATCATGTACGGCGATGCCAAGGGTGGTGATTTTGCGCTTCGTTCCCAGGGCAGGGGTCTGGACGCTTTGTATACCTTCAACCACTCCCCCTCTTCCAATTCCTATTCCGGGTACTGGAGTCAGATCTACCATTGTCTGGCCCAGGTAAACAACCTGCTTGTCAATATCCAGAAGATAGAGGACGCAGGCAATTCCACCAGTGCCTTGCTGGTATATAAAGGACAGGCACTTACACTTCGCGCCCTGATGTATTTTGACCTGGTACGCCTGTATGGGAAACCCTACAACATGGATAAAACAGCCCTGGGTGTTCCCCTTGCACTGGAACCCCTGGATGCCTCATCGCAACCCTCAAGGGCCACCGTGGAACAAGTCTACACACAAATCGTGAAAGACCTTACTGACGGAGCCCCCCTGTTGAACAAAACAAAGACCAACGGGTACATTAACTACTATGCCAACAGGGCTATCCTGGCCCGTGCTTACCTGTACATGGAAAACTGGGGTGGTGCCCTGGCCGCTGCAGAAGAGATCATCAATTCCAAGGTATATACCCTGTACACCAATGCCAATTGGGTCAGCTCATGGACTGCCCAGTACAATACCGAATCGATATTTGAACTGGCCATGCTGCAAGGTGAATCAGACCTGGAAGAAGGCTCGCTTAGCTTTTACCTCAGACGCCTTGGTCACGGTTCTACCTCGGCCATGGGCTGGTTCATGGCCAGCGATTACTGGATTCAACGTATGAGCCAGGATCCGGATGATATACGCTGGGGCATAATGGACTACGATGAATCTTATAAAGATACGGGTGTATACCGTTTTGGTTCCTGCTACAAATACAGCGGAAGCACTACTTTTGTCGGTGATGGCAAAGGCTCTTCCACGGCTGTGAATATCAAGGTGATCCGTTTGTCCGAGATCTACCTGATAGCTGCAGAAGCTGCCCTGAATTCGAACAGTAAGGATAAAGCGGTCAATTATCTGAACGCCATTCGTAAACGCTCTCCCAACCTGGCTCCGGCAACCGCCACGAACATTACTTCTGACATGATACTGGACGAAAGGAGCAAGGAACTGTTCGCAGAAGGTCATCGCTTTTTTGACATGATGCGTCTGAACAAGACCATCACCTTTAACGATGATTTTATTTACCCCATGGTAGTGATCACGCACCGTGAAAAAACCATTGACCGGACATTCTACAAAACCATTCTGCCCATTTCAATAGATGAGATGAATGCCAACGAAGGCGTTCGTTCACAACAGAATCCGGGCTATTAGGATTTACGGTTATTTTTGAAAAAGCCTTCCTTCTGGAGGGCTTTTTTTTGTGGGTCACGTTCTGCAAATACCTGTTCTCCTGTTTCGGGAACAAGTCCTGTATAGTACATGACAGAAGATTTGGTCATGGGAGTGGGGGTGAAATCCTGAACCTGCTCCACCCGGATCTTTTCACTTTTAAAGATCCCCGCTAACAGGTTCATGTCCCTTTGCGTGCATCCCGGGTGGGAAGAAATGAAATAAGGGATCAACTGTAAACGGGATCCTGTCCTTTTTGTTTCACTCAGGAATTCACGTTTTAAAACCCTGTACAATGCAAAAGAAGGCTTGTGCATCATGCTGAGCACATTGTCCTGCGTATGTTCAGGAGCCACTTTCAACCTTCCCGATACATGATACTGTACCAATTCCCGGAAATATTGTTTTCCCTCGTCATTAAGGAATCCTTTTTCATTTACAAACAGATCGTAACGGATCCCGCTTCCTATGGTGGCTTTTTTCACGCCGGGGATATTTCTGACGGTCCGGTACAGTTCCAGCAATGATTTATGGGATGTGTCCAGGTTTTTACACACAACCGGAAAAAGGCAGGAGGTCCTGTTGCAGGCATCGCATAGTGCCGGGTTTCTGCCCTGCATGCGGTACATATTGGCTGTAGGGCCGCCAAGGTCTGAAAGATGGCCCCTGAATTCTGCCAGGGTGGCAAGTCTGGCTATTTCCGTAGTTACCGATTCAAGGGAGCGGGATGAAATCCGCTTTCCCTGGTGGGCCGCAATGGTACAGAAACTGCATCCGCCAAAACATCCCCTGTGAAGACATACAGAAAACCGGATCATTTCCAGGGCAGGGATGCTCTTTCCTTTGTAACGGGGGTGGGCCTGGTAGGTAAAAGGAAGCTCGTATACCGCATCCAGTTCTTCCGTGGTCATGAGCGGATAAGGAGGGTTTACCACAACCGTGATGCCTTCCTTTGCATCTGCAGGCTCTGCCATCACAGGCGGATTGGAGGAGTTGGCCTTTTGTTCGAATATCCGGAAATGTTCCGCAAATTGTTTTTTGCTATTGCGGCATTCCTTGTGGGAAGGCAGGTACAGTATTTTTTCAGGGTCGCAGGATATCTCGTCCGGCCGGGCAGCAAGGTATGCTATCTGTGGAATTATCCGGATTTCCTCAAGGGCAGCATGTTCCCTTAATTTTTTAGCCAATTCCACGATAGGCCTCTCTCCCATGCCATAGACCAGGTAATCGGCCCCTGAATCTATCAAAACGGAAGGTTTCAGGGTATCTGTCCAGTAATCGTAATGCGTCAGCCGGCGCAGGGATGCTTCTATGCCCCCAAGAACTACCGGAACATTCGGGTAGAGTTGTTTCAGGATGCGGGTATACACGGTTACGGCATAATCTGGTCTCATCCCGGCCCTTCCGCCGGGCGTGTAAGCATCGTTGCTGCGCAGGCGCCTGGCCGCCGTATAATGGTTTACCATGGAATCCATGTTGCCCGAAGTCACCGCGAAAAAAAGCCTCGGCACACCCAATTTCCTGAAATCCCGCAAATCGTCCCTCCAGTTGGGCTGCGGAACAACGGCTACCCTGTATCCTTGTGCCTGGAGCACCCTGCCTATGACCGCCGCCCCAAATGACGGGTGGTCCACATAGGCGTCTCCGGTAAAAAGTATGATATCGACATTCCCGTATCCAAGACGGTCCAGTTCTTTGCGAGAAGTAGGCAGCATGCGGCAAAGGTACATGACTTTTTGCTATCTTTGAGAAAAATAAAACCATTATGTTCTCTAAGGAAATATACACGCAACGCCGTCAGACACTCAAGTCAAAACTCAATAAAGGAATAGGCCTGTTCATGGGAAACCGGGAAGCCCCCTGCAATTACAGCGGCAACACATACCATTTCAGGCAGGACAGTACGTTCTTGTATTATTTTGGTCTGGACGAGCCTGACCTGGCAGCCGTCATTGATTTTGAAACAGGCAAGGAAGTGCTTTTTGCAGACGATGTGAGCCTGGATGACATTGTCTGGACAGGGCCGCTTCCTGTCATGCAGGAAAAAGCCGAAAAGATAGGCCTGTCGCATACTTCACCCCGGAAAAACCTGGCAACCTATATCCGTGAAGAGAAAAGGAAAGGACGCACTGTACATTTCCTGCCACCCTACCGGAGCGACAACATGATAGAACTGATGGACATGCTGGATATCCATCCTAACGAACTGAAAGAGCAAGCCTCGGAAGAGCTCATCCGCGCCATTGTTGGCATGCGTATGAAAAAGCAACCGG
Source organism: Bacteroidetes bacterium ADurb.Bin013 (assembly GCA_002071385.1). Lineage (GTDB taxonomy): Bacteria > Bacteroidota > Bacteroidia > Bacteroidales > UBA932 > DMER64. The sequence goes on along the minus strand of MWFB01000013.1, from coordinate 22,324 downwards.
AAGAGATTGAACAGATAGACCGTGCCTGCAACCTTGGTTACGCCATGCACTTTACGGCCATGAAACTGGCAAAACCCGGGATGATCGAACAGGAACTGGCGGGTATCATGGAAGGCATTGCTGTCAGTGGCGGGTATATGCCTTCTTTCCCGATCATCCTGACACAGAACGGAGAAGTTATGCACGGGCACGCCCACGACCAGATCCTGACCGAAGGCCGGTTGCTGCTCATGGATGCCGGGGCGGAACTGCAAAGCCATTACTGCAGTGATTTTACACGCACCATCCCGGTGGGCGGTGTATTTAAGGGGATTGCAGCGGACCTGTACAACCTGGTCCTCAAGACCAACAACCACTGTATCGAGATGTGCGCCCCCGGGATTAGCTTCAGGGATGTCCACCTGGCAGCCGCAACCATCATCACGGAAGGGCTCAAAGACCTCGGCCTGATGAGGGGAGATACCGCGGAAGCTGTGGCCGCAGGGGCCCATGCCGCCTTTTTCCCCACGGGGCTTGGACACAACATGGGCCTGGATGTGCACGATATGGAAGACCTTGGAGAACATTATGTCGGCTATGACAACACTGTCTCCAGGAGCACGCAGTTCGGGCTTAAATCGTTACGTATGGCACGCTTGCTGGAAGCGGGGAATGTAATGACTGTTGAACCGGGATTTTACGTGATCCCTGCGCTGCTGGAAATGTGGAAAGCCCGCGGGCACAATGCCGCATTCATCAATTTTGAAAAATGCAAACCGCTGTATGGATTTGGCGGGATCCGCATAGAAGACGATGTCCTGATAACGACAGAAGGGCACCGCTTGCTGGGCAGCAAACGGTTGCCGGTTACGGAACAGGAGATCCGGGAAGTTATGCAGTAACGGTTTTCCTAGCGGAAAGTCCACTTCACTGCCAGGCTCGGGATCACATAAAAACCTTTGTGAAAAAGATTGTTGTACAATTCCACCTCGGTTCCCACACTCAGACAGAAAGAATCGCTGATGCCCTCAAAGGCGTTCAGGTTCACCCAGAATTGCGGCTGGGAAAGGAGAATATAAGTATCACCCTGTCTCCACCAGTCCACAAAACCGGAAAAAGTGCACTTCCCGCGGGCAAGCTCCATGTTCCAGATGGCGGTCAACTGAAAATTCGAAGGTCTGGCCAATCCCTGGATATATTTGTACATGGCCGAAACGGAAAAGGACTTTGACCCGTCCTTGCTGGCAATGCCGTAATTAACCCCCGCCAGCCAGGAATGGTTGAACAATATGGACCCCAGCAATCCGCCATTGTATTCCAGGTGTACTGCCACAGGGGCATCCCAGAATTTCAGGTTGCGGGCAATTTCCCAATAGGCGTAATTCACTCCTTGCGGGGTGTACGTCATATCGACAAATAAAAAAGTATCTCCCCAGGGGTCCATCCGGAACATTTCCACAGTAGTGAGGATGCGGGCATCTTTTCCAAGTGTGTCCGGATATAGCCACTGGCCCGTCCTGTAATGCAATTGTACATTCTGCGATATGGCAGGAACTGAAGAGGTAAGGAACAGGATCAACAGGATTACATATAGTTTTTTCATGTATGGTCTGTCAATCGTTTAGGAAGAGTGTGCGGGGATCCTGGTAGAAAGTGATAAAATCTTTGGCCGATGCGTGTCCGGGATAAGGAGCGAATATATGCATGGGCATCAGGTAGTCCGGGGCATTGCGCCATACGAGGGCATAGGTTACAGGAAGCCCTTCCGTGGCTTTTAGCAGGATTTGTGTAAACCACAGGGGATTGCCAAGGCCACCCATGCCACACTCTGTAAGGGCTATGGCTTTCTTATGCTCTTTGCCCAACTGGGCGACCATGGTCAGTTCATTACGCAGGACGTCCAGGAATTCCTGTCCGTCCCCGTATGCGTCCAGTCCCAGCAGATCCACATAATCATCACCCGGATAGCGCTCCATGTATGCTTCCCGGTCCAGGCCTCCGTAATTAGGGGAATAGGCAATGATCAGGTTGTCCAGCCCCTTGTTTCTCATATAATCCACTGTCATCTTCCATAAGGCTATATACTCCTGGCTGGAGCAAAGTTTTCTGCCCCACCAGAACCAGGATCCGGTATGCTCATGCCAGGGCCTGAAGATCACCGGGATCCGTGTTCCGTCTTCCATTCTCAGGGAATCAAGAAAAACGGCTACCTTGTCAAGCCAGGTCTGGAACAGGTCATAATGTGAACCCCCTTCCAGGATTGAGGCTACCACGGTATTATCGGAAACATCCCAGGCATTGGAAGAGGTTAGCGGATTGCGGGCGTGCCAGCTTATGGTGACTATCCCGCCCGCCATGTAATGGTCTGTTATGGCTTTGCGCATAACTTCAAAAGGCACGCCGTCCAGATTCTTATTATCTCCCAGTTCTATGTGGCCCAGATCGCAACCCAGTACGGCCGGATAGTCGCCACATACATCTTTCACATCACTGCGGCCTCCTTCATACTCCCAGGAATGACCATAAAACGGAAAGTCTTCCTGTCCAAAGAAAAATTGGTTGTTGCCGGCAGCCTGCTGCAACAGGGCCATAACAACATCTGCTTCCGGAGATATGGTCCGGATGTTTTTTTCCGTACAGGCAAACGCTGCGATTGCCAGTACTATCAAAGCCAAGCGTTTCATAGTCACAAATGTAGAAAAAATATATCTTTGCTGTCATGAGACTACGGTATTTTATAATCACAGGTTCATTGCTTGTATCTTTCACATGTATACACGCACAGGACACAACTTACTACAAGGAAGTCATCAGGGAATTATCCTCAAAAAAATACGAGGGACGCTCTGACTTCAGGAAAGGAGATAAAAAAGCTGCAAAATATATTGCCCGGCAATTCATGCAGATCCGCGGGGTGGAACCTTCTGTGGAAGGAGGGTACCTGCAGCCATTTTCATACAACGTTAATGTCTTCCACAAGAAAATGGAAATGTCCGTGGACGGGGTTACGCTGGAACCGGGCAAAGATTTTATTGTCAGGGAATTCTCCCCTTCACAAAAAGGCATTTTTTCCTTGAAGTATATCGGAGTGCAGGATCATGACCCGGCACGTCTGATCCCTATGCTGGAAAGCGGTGATTTCCGAAATTCATACGTCGTATTGCAATACGATCTTGTATACAAATACATGGGCATAGCCCCGTTTGAACTATACAAAATGCCTGTTGCAGGTCTGATCATGGTCCAGGACAAAGTCCCGTCTTTTTTCAAGTCCCGGAGCGGGACTGTGCAACCCATCCCCGTGATCTGGGCCGGACCGGGCTTCCCGGGTGATGCAAAACAGATCAGGGTCCGTTTTGAAAGCCGGATGATTGAAGGTTATACTTCATCCAATGTTATAGCGCACATACCCGGCTCTTCCAGGGCGGACTCCTGTATTGTGTTTGTTGCCCATTATGACCACCTGGGACATTTTGGTAAAGAAGTGTATTATCCGGGTGCCCATGACAATGCTTCGGGAGTGGCTTTTATCCTGACCCTGGCGCGTCACTATGCCCAGCCTGAGAACAGACCGGAGCTTACGTATGTTTTTATTGCCGTAGCAGCTGAAGAAAACAACCTGCTGGGATCAACCCATTACACCAAAAATCCGGTTTTTCCCCTTGAACGGACCCTGCAGGTGATAGATCCTGACATGGTAGCCGACAACGGGGAACGGTTGTTTGTGGAAACCGGGGCGGAGGGAGAGGAAAACCTGAAGCGTTTCCTGCACATTAACGACAGCCTGGGTTTGTTTACCATTGAGCAACACCCACTCTCGAATGACAGCGATCATTATCCTTTTGCCATGAAAGAGGTTCCTGCCCTATACATGATGGTTGACGGGGATGCGTATGACGTGTACCATACCCCCCTGGATAATTCCGGCAACATGTACATCAACCGTTACCTTCCCCTGTTCCGTCTTGTAACGGCATTTGCAAGCACTTTCTGAACATCCGGGATCCAGTTGGTCCCGTTTACAGGCATTAATGTCAGGAATCCCATATCTTTTGCTGTTTCAATGTTTGCAGGACCATCGTCAACAAAGAGTATGTGTTCCGGTTTTGCTCCAAGGGTATCCAGTACTTGCCGGAAAATCTGCCTGTGAGGTTTCACGCATTTCATCTGGTAAGAAATGAACAGTTGATCGAAAAAAACATCCAGTGCCCGGCCTTGAGGGGTAAAACGCGCACTTCGCGCCCATTCCATGATAAAAGGATTGGTATTGCTCAACAGGCAAACCTGGTAATCTTTTCTCAGGCTTTCCACATAGGCGAGTCTCTCACCGGGCACACCTGAAATGAATCCCATCCAGGCTTCCTGCGCTTGTAAAAAGGAAACCGGCCTGCCACATAATTGGCCAAGACGTTCACAAAATTCATCAGCATCCAGCCTGCCGTCTTCCAGTTCAAGGAAAATGCCGCTCTGGTGGTATGGATCCAGGTAAGTACCGGCATCCTTCAGTCCCAGGGCTTGAAAAGCCTTAACAGAGCAGTCCCGGTCAATGTTGACAATTACCCCGCCCAGATCAAAAATAACTGTATCAATCATTGCCAAAAACCATATTCAACCAGCCTGTGAAACCCTCCGGGTAGCGCGGGTCGTAAGGAGTACCATCATCATAGATCATATCGGACCCAACGCAAAACAAGGGCAGGTGCTGTCCCATCTCTGTCCCGCGAACATTCAGCCGGACAATTCCTTTGTCCCCGTAACGTACTGTCTCCAGCGCAGAGACGCGGACATTTTTTGTTGCCTCCAGCATGTTTCTCACAGGTCCGGTAAAAACCCCGAAAGGACAAATTTCATCTTTTTTCCCATGGATGACCCAGATATGGATCCCGTGTTTTTCATATGTTTTCAACTCTTCTTCCGAGGGATTGTCTGCCGGGGCTACCAGAAAAGCCCCTTTTACCAGGTCGGGCCGGGCAGCCAGGAATCGCCAGACCATGTATCCTCCGGCCGAAGTGCCTCCTATCACAACACGTTCTTCATCAATATTATGGGCCGAGATAACATCTTCGAGCAAAGCCGCCAGCACCGAAGTATACACAGAGCCCTCCTGTGTCGCATCCCTGGTCATCCAAGTGCCAAGGATAACCTGGTTATCTCCTTCCATCTGCACATATTCATTGGCTTTGGGAAAAAGTATATAGGCCCCTCCTATCTTTTGCTGGTATTCTTCCCCGGCGTAAACCACAAAATCTGTATAAGCGGCACACATCACCCCTTCCATGCCATTGGAAGCTCCATGCAACATAACAATCAGCGGGTATTTCTTCCCGGGATCCGCCCCGTGTGCCACAGGGTCGTACAGGTAATACTCCATATCGCCCACCGGAGAATCATCCAATGTAAAGTTATGGCTATCAAGCAATTTTATCAGTTCAAAGTTGTTCCCCCTGTGCGTGGGCCCCTGCCCTGTGAAATCCCTTTCGGGAGGAAAACGCTTTTCTTCCACAAAACGTTCAGCGGCCTCCCTGTTCCAGGTGATGGTGGCCGACTGGTATCTGAAATTGGCATTCAAAAAGGGAAGGAATGTCTGGTAAGGCTCTGTCAGGGCGGTACCGGATCCGATTTGCCCTATCAGTACCTGCATGTCTTCCAGGTAGTTTGATCCAAGCGGACCCGATGTGCCCTTCTGCCAGGAATGCCCGGTATACAAAACCAGCCTTGCATGTGAAATCCCATTGGACGGGTCAAGGATATGCTTCATCAGAGAACCGAAGCTGGCAGATAACTGTCCGAAACTTTCTTCATTCAGGAGCCACAGACCATTGCCCGAACCCAGGGCATCCCCCGTAAAGACCAGGTGCCGGCCCCGGAGAAAGAAGAGGGTGGATCCGGGTGTATGACCCGGAAGGCTGAATGAATCAACAATCACCCCTCCTCCAAGATCCAGGGACTCCTTCTCTTTGAAAAAAACGGTCCTTTGGTCAGGGAAAAGCTCGCTTCCCGAAAAATCATTTTCCGGAACCCAAAAGCGGACCAGCGAATCGTCCCGGAAAGCAGGCAACATCCCCAGGTGGTCCCCGTGACGGTGGGTAAGGGTTATGACCAGTTGCCTTGACCGGGCCAAATCATAGACAATTTCTTGTAGCCGGCCAGCGGGGTCTTCATACCAGTCAATGTTATTGGAAAGGTCAATGAGCAAGGCTTTTTCAGTTCCCAGCACCAGGTACATATCGGAGCTGTTGTTCATGCCTGTCACCTCTCCTGTCTTGTTGTTATGCATTCCTGCAGGATTTTGCCTGTTGGCATCCACAATGTTGTACACATCTTCCTCAAGCCGTGTGACGGTATAAGGCCCCTTTTCGTATGGACGGGCAGAAGCCTGCAGGGCACAACCGAGCAAGGCTGCCGTCAACATGGTTGTCTTCTTCATGCTAACATTTTTTACCAGGTTACAAATGTACTTCAAATCATGCTATATTTGAAGTAATAAAACCAGGCTTCCTATGAGAAAACATTACATTATCATTTTATGTCTGATCGCGGCAGGTTGCGGAAATATTTCAAATAAGCAGATCTGCTGGGACCGGGGCCAATGGCTGGATCTGACATGGGATTTTGAAAAAAGCACTGTGTACTGGCCAACCAACGTGACTTTCATTCATGATACCGTTACTTTCGGGATCAATGACAAAGGTTATTTCTATTCCTCTTTCCTATATGCGGCAGAAGAGCACGGGGGAACCCATTTTGACGCGCCATTGCATTTCGCGGAAAACGGAAGGTCCATTGAACAGATCCTTCCGGAAGAATTCACAGGCGAAGGTATATGTGTCGATGTATCAGACAAGGTTTTGGCTGACAGAGATTACCTTATCACCAGTGAAGATTTCCTGGGATGGGAAAAAACACACGGCACAATCCCAGCACAGACGATCGTGTTGTTGCGTACCGGTTTCGGCCAATACTGGAACGACCCCCTGCAATACACAGGGACCCTCAAAACGGGTTCCGAGGGTGTCGGAGAATTGCATTTTCCCGGGTTGGATCCCGAGGCCGCCCTGTGGCTCATAGAAGAAAGGAATGTGAAGGCTGTTGGTATCGACACACCGAGTATCGACTACGGACAGTCAGCAGATTTTCTTACCCACCGCACGCTGTTCAGCCACAATGTCACCGCCTATGAAAATGTGGCGCACCTGCAATCAGTACCAGCGCGTAATTTCTATGTGGTGGCTGCTCCCATGAAAATCAAGGGAGGAAGCGGAGCACCGCTAAGGCTCCTTGTCTGGATACCTGAAGTGTGAACTGTCTGCCTTAAAGCATTTCCAGTATCTGCGGGTCGTTGGGTTTCACCTTGGATGGCCAGAAGCCTATGAGCCTGCCTTTCTCATCTACCAGGTACTTGGAAAAATTCCAACCGGGAGCGCTGGTGTTCCAACCGTTTTTGGATTTATCAGACAGCCAGCGAAATACAGGATTCTGGTCTTTACCTTTAACCGAGCTTTTCTCCATCATCTGGAATGTGACCCCGTAATTGATCTCGCAGAATTCAAGGATTTCTTCATTGGTCCCGGGATCCTGTTTCATGAAATCATTGGAGGGAAATCCCAGGATGACCAGGTTCGGTGCATATTCCTTGTTCAGGGCTTCCAGTTCTTTGAATTGCGGTGTAAAGCCGCATTTGGAAGCCGTGTTGACCAGCAAAACCTTTTTCCCGCGCAGTTGTTCAAAAGAAAATGTTTCTCCCCGGATGGTCTTGAAGGATAATGCATAAAAATCCTCGGCCGGTTCCACAATCTTTCCCGTGTTTTGTTGCCCTTTGTTTGAAAATAAGGATGTTAACATAATTAAAATAATGATGGTTGTTTTCATGGTTTCGCATTTATTGTGCCTCTTTACCTGACTCAATTGTTTCACAAAGCAATGAGGCCACACAGGCAGAGAGACGTTTTTGCCATATAGTGGCGCTTGAATAGCAGACAATTGGCAAGATCCATTCAAGGAGGGCCACTGCATAGGGAGTGAATGTCTTATTCCCCCGTGCAGCAGCGAGTGCATACTCCCTCATTTTCATGGTTAGTGTCATATTCCTGTCCATTAATCCCGGCAATGCTCCGGGCCAGGCCTTTCTGAACTTTTTATCGAGGGTAACCGGTTTTTCGTAGAAATCCATAAGGAACTCCAGGACCTGAAGAAAATCATTTTCGTTTTCCATGGGAAAGGATTCAATCATGAATATGGCTTCCAAACGGGCAAAATCCGATATAGCTGAACGCGGCCTGGTTTCTGAGAAGTCTATGAGATAAACATTCATGTCCTTGTCCAGCAGGATATTCTGCATGTTCAAGTCTCCATGACAAATAGCAGAATAATAATCCATTCCCTGTTTCCGTCTTCTGGGATACTCCTCATGTAAATAATGGTATGGATTCAAAAAGTTCTTTTCCGAACCACCTATGGTGAAGGAGCGGTTCTTCTCCGGAATCCCTAACTCCTCTTCGGCCTGCCTGAACACGTGAGGAAAAAAGGTTTTTGTGGGATCGTGGTCTGCGTATGGATAGATTACTTCCGGTACGGCCTGTCCGTACCAGGGTTTGAGTATTTTCAGGAAAATCTTATCAAATAGAGAAACAAGATCATCTACAGGCCAGCTGTGAAAGTAGTGGGTTAGCCATTTCAATTCGGTGTCTTCTCCTCCTATCCCCACAAAATTGTACCTGAGTGCACCCATCTGGCAATAGAAAGACGTGCCCAGGATCATGGCGCTGTTGTTCAAAATGTAAGGCATGGCATACTGCTTACACCGTTCTGCCTCTCTCTGTATCATGGGCCGGTCCCCGGTTTTTAGTACGGTTGGTCTCAGGACCCTGCCCTGGTGGTCAAAAGAGCGGACACGAAAAGTAGTCGCTGAATATCCGCCGTGAAGCTTCTCAAGTTCTGCCTTCACTGAATCTGTATACAGTTTCCTGGTCAGGAAGACCAGGTGATCCTCCGGGACCTCTTCTTTTTCACAAACCACCTGTGTCTGAAAAACGGAGGAATTCTGTGCCTTGCCGGCAAAAAACAACCAGAACACCGGCCTGTCAAGCAATGCATCCATATCATGCCTGGTAACTCCCATGATGTTTTCCCAGGTCAACAAGTCACGCAGGGTTTGCTCAGAGTATTCACCCCGCTGCAGTACGTTTTCCTTTTGTAAAAGAAAGGTTCCTCCTTCCCATGTCCCGTTTTCCTGCCTGAAAACAACAGAAAGTGAAGGCCTTTGAGGATTCCTGTCCAGACAAAGCATGGTACACAGGGAAGACGCTGCCTGTGGCGGTGAAAAACCCTTGTATTGAAGCAGGTGCCTGATGCTTACAGGTTCCGGATCGCTGACCGTGACACGTACACGGTAAGGGCCCCTTGTGGACAAGGCATGGTCCACAAAGAGCGTACCCTGTGCCGGGTCACTGACTATACGAAAATCGGGGGCATATGCCGGGTCATCGGGTATGAAACCGGTGCAGTGAAACAGGGTGACAAAAAAGCCTGTCACCGCATCTTTCCTCTGGAGCGTTTCTCCCAAGGCCCCTTCTCCCGCGGCTATGTACAAGGTATCAAAACCGGCAAGCTGTGGATGTTTCCATTCATACAGACAGGAGTCCAGGGCATCCCTTACCCTCTCTGTTTCACAGGGGGCCTTACCAGGGAATATGTTTTCCAGGGTAATCTCAGTTCTTTTACATTGCTCTATGCAGGTAACAGCCTGGACGTCATCTGCACAAATTTCAAACACGGAATCCAGCCCTGCAATCTGCAAAACCTGTAACATCTCAGAGGAAAGGCCGGTAAGGACAAGCTGCCCGCCAGCAGATGCAAGCTCCCGCGAAGTATTCAGCAGTACCCTTATCCCGCTGCTTGAAAGATAAGGACATGCAGAGAAATTAATCACAAGGAATGTCTCCCTTTCAAGGCATTTTTTGATTGTATCTTCAAAGTGTTTACTCTGTGTCGTTTCCAGGCGTCCTATGGGATGCAGGCAGTGTACAGATTGAATGTATTGAACAGAAACATCAAACATTTCGAAAGTTACATAAAAAACTCATTATCTTTGAAAAAGGCCGTCCGCCTTGCTGAGACTTTTTAATAAACTTTTTTTGTTCATTGTGATTCTGTTTTTCGTATTGCCAATACAAGCGCAGTATATCCGGAATCGATAAGCCAGTGGGACAGAAAAGAAGTGTTCAAACCGACCAAAATGAAAGAGCAGTACAGGCCGACTTTCACCACATTTCCGGTAAAAGACAATGACCTGTTTATTGTCAATTACGTTGGACATCCCTACCAGGGAAGCTTTTATTACAATTCTGCAAGATCACAGGGAGCTGCCATCTGGTAGTCATCCTTTTTTTGCCTTGACGCAATCGCTTCTGTGGGAATATGTCTGGGAAGGTGGCCTGGAACAACCAAGTGTTCAGGATCTGATCATCACTCCGTTGGGGGGAATAATATTGGGTGAACTTACACACAGAGCTGCCCTGGCCATGGGAAAAGACGGATTCAACTGGTACAAAATCATACTCACGTGCATTCTCAACCCGGCATTTGCAATCAACAATGGATTCAGACGTCCATCCTACGCCGGTAATTGAATGTAACGGCCACCGCAAAACAAACCAGCCCAAAAAGGAGCATCACGCCGCATTCCTTAAGAACAGCCATTACTCCGGCATTGAGCATAAACACATCCATAAAACCTGAAAGGCCCCAGTATATGGGAGAGATCCTGCTTAAGTTACGCAGGGATTCGGTCATGACAGCCGTCGGGATCCAGGCGCCTCCAATGGCAGCCATGATCACTACGGATATTGCACCAAAAATGGCAGACTGGTGGATGGTATTGGCAATGTTTCCTATGGCTATCCCATAACCGATAGCCGCTACCGCAGCCGACAGGGCCAGCAAGATCAAAGCCGCGGGGGAAGTGCCCAGGTTCAGGGATTCCATGCCAAAAAGAGGCATCAGGTATACCCCGATAAGCAGCATCAGAACAAACTGGATCAACGAAACCATGGTAAAAACCACGGCTTTGCTCAACAGATACTCCGTATAGGAACAGGGCATTGTCATCATCCTGGAGAAACTTCCGTCCTGCCGTTCCCGGATTATGCTTCCCGAAAGCGATATCACAATAAAAAAGATCGCAAACAAGGTCCAGGAAGGCACATTGTGTTGAACGGGATTGGGATTCAGATCCCTTCCCTCCAGGCGTGCGTCACGGATATCAATATGAACCTGTTCTGTGGAGAATCCTTCCGTGGAAACGGGAATGGGGCTGAACTCGTTTACCTGCCGGGAAATTTCGTTCAGGACGTATTCAAATTCAATCTTTTGTGTCCGCTCCTTCAATGTACTCATTAGGGCGGTATAAAAGGAAACTTTTGTAGTGGGGTCAATAAAAATGACAAAATTCACCATGTCCGGGGAGGGCTTTTCCATGGTTCCGCTGAATGCTGCCAGCACATACCTTGCCACGTTCTTGCGAATGCTTTCGGTTGTATTTTCAGGAATATAAATACCCAGTGTATAATGGCCCGAGGCCACTTCCTGTTCAAGTTCTTCCAGGGTGGGAATGGCCTCGTTTACCTTCCTGTCAATCTGGAATATGTGCGAGGCCTCGATCTGTTTGTCTATGGCTTCTCCCAATTCCCCCTGATCTCTGTTCACCAGCAGCAGCGGGACAGAAGACTCTGTTAACGATCTGTAGGAGCTGTCCTGAAGCAGCGCCATGAGTACGACAAGAATGGCGGGCATCAGGAACATGAGCAGCATCCCGGCCACATCCCTTTTGAGCAACAGATAATCTTTATATAGTAAAAACCTGAATTTTCTCATTGACTGTCCCTCATCTTTTTTCCTGTTAACAACAGGTATAAGGATTCCAGGCAGTTGCACTCACTCTTGCCGGCTATCAGTTCTGCCGGGTTTCCCTCGCACACGATAGCACCGTTATCCATGAAAGCCACCCGGTTACAGAGTTGTTCCGCTTCTTCAAGGTAATGGGATATGAAGAGTATGGTGGTTCCGGCTTTGTTGATATCGGTCAATTTTTCAAGGATAAGCCTGCGCGACTGGGCATCTACACCAACCGTGGGCTCATCAAGTATCAAAATTTTAGGTACATGCAGCATCCCTGCTATCACATTGACCCTGCGTTTCATGCCTCCGGAAAAGCGGTTGATGTAAGAATTGCGGCTTGCAGACAAGTCAAAAAGTTCCAGCAATTGATCTATTCGCTCTTCCAGTAATTTTTTCCCCAATCCGTACAGGCCTCCGAAAATTTTCAGGTTTTCATAGGCTGTAAGGGAGGGGAAAAGTGCAATATCCTGGGGAACCAGGCCCAGAAGAGGTTTAACATGCTGCATGCCGTCCGACACATCGTGCCCGTCAATAAATATATCTCCGCTGTCATAGTGTCGCAAACCGCATATGATATTGATAGCTGTGGTTTTGCCTGCCCCGTTTGGGGCCAGCAGTCCAAAAAGCGACCCATAGGGTATGCGCAGGGAAAAACCGTCAAGTGTGGGATGCGGTTTGCCTTTATAAGTCTTCTTAAGGTCTCTGGTCTCTATGGCAAACTGATTATCCACGCTTGATTGAATTTTCCAGTCGTTTGAAAATATCAAGTTCGCGCGCCGAAATCACTTCCAGTTTTACAGCCAGATCATTATAGGTAAGACCTTCCGGTTCGCGTTGTTTGAAGAATCGTGCGGCGTTGTACGAAAAGTCCCTCCACAGGTCACCCACCGCTGTCAGATCCATGGAGAACTGGTTCAGCGCGGGCCTGTTCAATAATACCGAAGCTTCCTGCAGGAATGCAGCATACATGAAACGAAATCCTGCTCCTCCCGTCCCGATTTCCTCCAGCATGCGGATGATCTGTGCCAGGTTGAGTGCCGCTTCCCGTTTGCCAAAAAGTTTTTCCCACTTACGCATCCTCCGGGCAAGATAAGCGATGCCTTTGGCTCCGAACATAGGCAACGGGATGTGTGTCATATTGTAGCATGTTTTAATAATTGACTTTTCAATCATGCCGGTATCCAGTGGTTTGTAGTGTTCCATGCTGGTAATGTAATACATGCTTCCTTTAGGTGGTAACGCCCCCTGGGCAAACCGCACTTTCTTCAGGTCCGCTGAAGACAGTTTATTTTTGTTCTGCCCAATGGGATCCGATATTATGTAATCATCTCCTTCCTTGCCTATCACACATAGATTATGGCCATTAAAATGGACCCTGTACTCTTTTGGAAAATAAGTAAGGTTATACACTCCAACGCGTAATCCCACCGGGGTCCCGCTTAAAAGCACCTCATCCAGTTTTGCCATTGCCTCATCCGGGTCTTTGAAGGAGTGTTTCCTGTACTCTATGCCAAGCGTTTTGGTGACGTCGGAGAATATCCTTCCCGAAATATACCTGAATGAAGTCATGGCATATCCGTTTACCTTGAAGAAAGGCAAATGACAGAAAAAGATCCCTGCCCCCAATCCCAGTACCATAGGCTCACTAAGCCTGACCCCGTAAAAATTCAGCAAATTCCTTACTACAGCACTCTCACAATGTGCACCGTGGCCGTGTTCAAAATTGATTTCCATATTCAATCGATAGAGATGAGTTCTTCTACACTCATGTACAACGCCTCCGCCAACCTTGAAAGGGCTCCGGAATCAAGTGAGGCAAAGTTTTTTGGTTTACAGAATTTATTAATTTGTCTACGTGAAAAACCAGTATAGGCGGCCAGCATTCCGGATGTCATCCTAACCCGTGCCATATGAAAGGCCAAAGGGCTATATTTGCCGGCAAGAACCTTCTCCCGGACCTTTCCTGCTTTTTCTCCCCAGTTGTTCCACGCAAACCTGACAGCATCATTTCTTGGACTCCAGCCCTTGCTGGGAACCTCCTGGTATTTTCCATCGTCATCCACTGCAAAAAGACGACCACATAAGCTTACGTCCCGGTCAGGTTGAACAAAGGGATCTTCCTGGGGAACATCTTTGACTTTCATTACTCAGGTAATTTGGCACAAATATAATATTTTTTAGTACGGAACACTTACCGCGCAACATTTACGGCCAGATTGCCGAAAACATAGGTTGTTATATATCCCGATTTTTCGCTGATGACCATTTCTTCAAGGGCGTAGTTTTCCCGGGTAAATTTCAGGTCTATGCGGTCAAATACATTGGCGGGATCTTCCTTCAGGTTTTTTACAATAACCCTGTGATAAGGACCATCCCCGGCATACGCAAGATCGTACCCGGCCTTAAGCTCGTACAAAAGACCTTTCATGCAGTAATTCATGATACTGGCCATTTCCGCCATGGCATTCTTTTGATCCTTCAGCACATAGGTAGTTGTCTTATCGCCGGATGTTATCTTCACGGTAAGGTCATCCACCACCAGGCCCACTTCGTAAGGAACCGTATAATCAAAGCGGATTTCCCTGTTCCTGGCATAATGGAACTTGCCTTTTGAAACCACTTTCACATCCAGTGACCGGAACTCCTTGGTCTGTGTGAAAGACCCGCTCAGGGTTTCAATTTCCCGTGAAATGCGTGCCAGCTCTTTATAAAATTGTTCTTCCGTTGCCTGTGACCAGGCAGTAACGGGGAATGCAAGAGTGGCAAGCAGTATAAGTTTTTTAATATTCATAACGTAATTTCTTTCATAGTGGCTTGCAATTTTAATACCGTCCTGTTCCCGTACAGCATCAGTGCCTTTATCCGAATGATGCCTTCGGCCTGTTTCAGATCTCCCTGCACTGTGATCTTTTCATTGCGCAAAGGATCGATCATGGCCGTAAATTTACAGGAATCCACTGTGTTGTAGCGTAAATCGTGTCCCAGAAAAAGTTCGGTACAGGTACGGATCAGGTACAGTGAACATACCCCGGGCAAGACCGGAACCCCCGGAAAATGACCCTGGAAGACAGGATGTTTGGGGTCAACAGATGCTTTGGCCAGGAAGGCCCATGTATTTTCTGCCGTTACAGATTCAATGGCAAAGAGATTCTTCAGCATCTTGCAGCACTTTTATTCTAACAGATAAACGTAAGGCAGGGTGATCGATCAAAATGGTTGACGGGTAACCATTGACATGATCCCCTGCCCTGATCACCGTATGGAGGATACCATTTCCTGTCATGAGCATCACTATGGCGCCATCATCATTGCGTACAGGTGGGAAACCTTTCCGGGAATAAGGTTCAAACAGCAGGGAAAAGTCGTCCCATAGAAGATCCAGCATCCTGCTTCTGTTCAAAACATCCATGACATAATGTACCTGATAGCCTTCGGCCGTACCTTCAAGGTCAAACAGCGACATGCCGAAGAATGAGGTCAGTACCAGTCGCGGCCTGTTGACAGTGTTCATGCTTACCAGGAGCAAGCCTTCCTCTGTCCCGTTCATATGGAGCATTTGAAATTCATACAGCTGCACACTGTCCTCTGTGCTGAGCAGAGGCCTGACTTCTTCCCATGGAATCCTGCCGGCAGCCCCGCAGGCTGTAAGGATGAGTGCGCAAACGATCAGCAGGTTTTTCATGTACCGGGTCCTGTAATTTTTACCACTTTCAGCTCACCCCTGGCAACAAGCTTGCCCTTGCAGAATATTTCTGCCTGCAGGACAGAAAAACCGGGATACAGATGAAGTTCGCGTATTTCCGTATATATGGTGCTTCCGGAAGGAACCTTTCTATACGTGATGAAAGAATTGACAGAACCAACAAAACCGGGTTCAACCTGTCCCTGATTTTGTACCCTTTCCAGTCCGGCGGCCAGGGCTATGGATTGGGCCGCATGTTCCAATAGTCCTTCTTCAAGAAAATAATCGCCGGGACAAAAAAGAGATCCTGTATGGGGAGTATACCCTGTATAGGATGTATAGCGCTCACGCCCGAAAAAAGTATCCACCAGCAGTACGGGCGGCCTGTGGGGAAGGTATTGCAACAGGTCTTCTCCTTCAGCGACTATTGTACGGGGATACTCCATGTTCGTGTATTTAGTACACGAATGTATGAATAATTCCTTTTCCTGACACTTTGCTTCTTCTATTCCCTTATTATCATTACGTTATATGTAATCCACCCTGCCTGTAATAATTATTTTATACTTTCCAAATATTTTATTTTTTTAAAATGCGCATTTTTACTCTATATTTACAGACAACTAGATCCAAAACGTTCAGAACCAAGTTTGATCCACAAAATACAGGGTAAAATCCACACTATATATATAATTAGTTCCAGATTTATTAACCTAATTGATTTTGGATGAAACCAATTACCGAACTCGTTAAGGACCTTGCCGACAAGCACGGCAGAGACAGGCGTAACCTTTTGCCTATCCTGCAGGGAGTGGTCGAGCAGGAGAAGTATCTTTCAGAGTATTCCATGTTTGAAATTGCGCGTGAACTGGACCTTCCGGTGACTGAAGTATACGGAACAGCCACTTTCTATTCTTTCCTGGAATGCAAAAAAATGGGAAAATACATAATCCGTGTATGTAAAACCATCACGTGCTCCATGAAAGGGGAAAGGCAGATCCTGCTTGCCATTCAGGATATGCTGAAAATTAAAATCGGAGAAACGACACAGGACGGAAAATTCACCCTCCTGGAGACAAATTGCCTGGGATTTTGTCATAAAGCCCCTGCCATGCTCATTAATAATGAGGTATATACAGAACTCACACCCGAAAAGATCCGGGAAATTCTAAGCAGTTACCTGCACGATAAAATAATAGGAGGTGAACATGTCAGCTAATGATATTGTTAAAAGAGCAGATTTTATTTTCAAAAATGAAAATGACTGGGAAGAAGTGCTCACCAAGAACCTGGCACGCACACCCAACGAGCTGATCAACGAGCTGATTAGTTCCGAACTCAAGGGAAGGGGCGGTGCCGGATTTCCCACCGGATTGAAATGGAAACTTACTTCTGAACTGAAGTCGGACGAAAAATATGTGATTTGCAATGCCGATGAAGGAGAGCCGGGCACTTTCAAGGACCGGGAGATCCTCTCCAGGGTTCCTTTTAAAGTTTTGACAGCCATTGCCCTTTGTGGTTATGTGATTGGCGCAAAACAAGGATTCATATACCTCAGGGGTGAGTACTTTTTCCTGCAACAGGAATTGAAAAAAGCAATCAGTGAATTTGAATTCTTCTGTAAAGAAATCAAGTTCGACTTCAAAATAAACATCTTCATGGGTTCTGGTGCATACATATGCGGTGAGGAAACGGCCCTTTTTGAATCCATGGAAGGAAAACGGGGAGAACCCCGCAACAAGCCACCGTATCCTACTGCTTACGGATACCTGGGGCAACCCACCGTAATCAACAATGTGGAGACCTTGGCACACACCTTTACCATCTTCAAGTATGGGGCAAAACGCTTTTACGATCTTGGTGTGCAATTTTCCCGGGGCACAAAACTCTTCTCGATTTCCGGCGATACTCCAAAGCCCGGGATCTACGAGCTGGAACTGGGAATGAGCCTGTCCGATTTTGTGGATGATTTCGGAGATGACGACACCAAAGCAGTACAGGTTGGCGGGGCATCGGGATTCCTGGTGCCAAGAAAAAAGTTTTCTGCAACCAGTATAGGATTTGAAGGAAAGCTGGTAGGAATATCCCTCCCCACGGGAGGTTCCATGATGCTCTTCAACAGTTCCCGTTCTATGTTCAATGTCCTGGACAATTACCTCAACTTTTTTGCAGAAGAGTCCTGTGGACAATGTACCCCTTGCCGGGTTGGCTGCCAACAATTGCTTAAAGGTATCAAAGCTGTGAAAAGGGGAGAGAAACCGGCTTCATACCTGGACAAATTACTTGGCCTTGCCGAAACCATGCAGTATACTGCCAAGTGCGGTCTGGGTCAATCCGTTGCCAATTCATTCACTTCTATTGTGGAGAATTTCAGAGAGGAGATGATTTACTAAACCAGAAAACAGACAACCATGGGAAAAAAAGTAAAAATTACCATAAATGGCCAACCTGTAGAAATTGACAAAGGAACATCCATCCTGGATGCGGCCAAGCAGATTGGAGTTATCATCCCCACGCTGTGTTACCACAAAGATTTGTGTGTTGCAGGGAATTGCCGGGTCTGTGTCGTGGAAATAGCCGGACAGAAACGCCTGGCACCAGCCTGTGCCACACCCTGTGAAGAAGGGATGGACGTGCTGACAAACACCCACAAGGTCAGGAACTCGCGTAAACACATCATCGAGCTCCTCCTCTCGGAACACAACGCGGATTGTACCAGCTGCTACAAGAACGGAAACTGTGAATTGCAGTTGCTTGCCTCGGAATACAAGATTATGAACCAGGATTTCATTCATCTTGTGCCATTCCACAATTATACCATTGACGATTATTCTCCCTCTATCATCAAGGATGACAGCAAATGTATCCGCTGTCAGCGGTGCGTAAGGACATGTGCCGAGTTGCAGAGCGTCAATGCCCTGACCATGGCCCACAAAGGTGAATATGCCCAGGTCACCACATTTTTTGAAAAATCAATGAACGATGTGATTTGCACCAACTGCGGGCAATGCGTGAACCACTGCCCCACGGGGGCCCTGGTGGAAAAGAACTACATCGAGGAAGTTTGGGCTGCTATCTCGGATAAAAGCAAATATGTTGTTATCCAGACGGCACCAGCAGTACGCGTAGGACTGGGTGAAGAATTGGGCTTTGGTCCGGGAGCCCGTGTTACCGGTAAAATGGTCGCTGCCCTCAAGCGGCTGGGATTTGATGCGGTTATGGACACCGACTTCACGGCAGACCTGACCATCATGGAGGAAGGATCTGAATTGCTGTCCCGCCTGAAAAAGGCACTTAAGGAAAATGACAGGACGGTCAAATTCCCAATGGCCACCTCCTGCTCTCCCGGGTGGATCAAGTTCATAGAACACCTATACCCTGAATTCCTGGACCACCTGTCCACCTGCAAATCGCCCCAACAAATGTTCGGAGCCCTGGTCAAAACATATTATGCCAAAGCAAGGAAGCTTGATCCCGAACGAATTGTCTCTGTATCTGTTATGCCTTGTACCGCCAAGAAATTTGAAGCAGCCAGGCCTGAAATGCACTCCAGCGGGTACAGGGATGTCGATTATGTCCTTACAACACGTGAGCTGGCCATCATGATCAAGCAGGCGGGCATTGATTTCACACGGCTTGAAGAGGCGCATTTTGACAGGCTTATGGGAGAATCCACGGGAGCGGCTGTGATTTTCGGTTCCACCGGAGGCGTTATGGAAGCGGCCTTAAGGACCGCCTATGAACTGGTCACAGGCAGGGAAGTCCCCTTTGACAACCTGAATATAACACCGGTGCGTGGTGCGGAGGGGATTCGTGAAGCCCGGATCAAAATTGAGAAGCCCAAGAAAGAGTGGGCTTTCCTTGATGGGGTGGAACTCAAGTGTGCTGTGGCTCACGGACTGGTCAATGCCAAATACATCATGGACAAGGTAAAAGCGGGGAAAGCCGATTATCATTTCATAGAATTCATGGCCTGTCCAGGAGGGTGCCTGGGAGGAGGCGGTCAGCCCATCCCGACAAATCCCGAGATCCGTCAGCGCAGGGCAGTGGCAATTTATGCCGAGGACGAAGGGATGCCTTTGAGAAAATCGCACGAGAACCCCGAGATCATTAAGATCTACAACGATTTTCTGGGCCATCCGCTCAGTGAGGTATCCCATCACCTGTTACACACAAAGTACACATCGCGCCGGGTATAACAGACTAATAGCCTCCGTTTAAGGTATGAGACTGACCAAAAGGTTTTGGTCAGTCTTTTTTTTTTGCCCTGATTTTTGTATCTTTGATTATAATAACAAACCTAATAATATGAATAACAAGTCTTTATCGGTATTTAACGTTTTTTTGTATCTTGGAATGGTTGTGGTCAACGCACTGGCCAATATCCTTCCCATCAACGGAATACAAACAGGAGAATTGTCTGACCTGTATCCCAACCTGTTTGTGCCTTCTGGAATGACCTTCTCCATATGGGGTGTGATATACGCCCTCTTGCTTTATATGGTCATATACCAGGTGGTGGCTGTTTACGGTAAAAAGGAGCGCTTTGCACTGAACAAGAACCAGAGCCTTGTATTTGCACTTACCTGTATCTTGAATACAGCCTGGATATTCACATGGCATTACCAGCAGATACTTCTGTCTGTGATAGTAATGATTGGATTGCTGTTATGCCTGATTTCGTTGTACAACGGCTTGTTTAATGCAAAGATCCAAAAGGTGCCGGCCAGGATTGCCTACAGGGTTACCATGAATGTGTACCTGGGGTGGATATCGGTTGCCACCATTGCCAATATCTCTGCGCTGCTTGTTTCATGGAACTGGAACGGGTTCGGCCTGGCAGAAAACGTATGGACCATCATAGTCATGGTCGTTGGCCTGATCATAGCCGTACTGGTGACCCTTAAGAATAATGTGGTCTTTTACCCACTGGTTTTCGTTTGGGCATATTACGGCATTATTTTCAAACGTGCCGCTGCCGCAGTCGTACATCAGGACATAATCATAACAGGCTGGTTCTGTATAGGAATACTGGCCTTGCTGATAGTTTACTCACTGGTTCAAGCCTTCAGGAAGAAAAATGGTGTGGGTGAACTCTGCCGGGAATGATCCGGTTATTGAAGCCTATGTGTTTTCCGGGCCGGGAGTTGCTTCCGGCCCGTTTTTATTTGCGGTCAAGGCCAATGTCATTCATGGAGGCCGGATCTTCCACAGCTTCAATATGTGTTGATACGGTCACCGGTTCGTTAAACATGTTTTCGATGGTAAGCTCAATCCGGTCAGCATAGTCATGTCCCTTCTGTACACTCCATTCACCGGGCACCAGCAGATGCAGGGAGATGAACTTGCGTTGTCCGGCTGACCGGGTCAGTAAAGAGTGGTATTCAATCTGCTGCTCTTTCAGGGAGTCCAGATAAGTCGTTACTTTTTGTATGTCTTCATCGGGTATTGAGGCATCCATCAGCCCGCTTGCAGAGCGGCTGATGAGTTTATACCCCGTATATATGATATTGATGGCCACCAGTAGGGCAATAATAGGGTCAATCACTACCCATCCGGTGAATTTTACAACCACTATGCCTGCAATCACCCCGGCCGAAGTCCACACATCGGTCATCAGGTGTCTGCCATCAGCTTCCAGAATCAGTGATTTGTGCTTTTTGCCGCTTTTTATGAGTATGATTCCCACTACCATGTTAACCAGCGAGGCCAGAAGGGAGAATAACAAGCCGGTGTTCAGATTTTCCAGCGGCACCGGTTCTATCAGCCGGGTAATGGCTGAGCGGATGATGCTGAATGCGGCGATCAGAATGAGTGCCCCTTCTGCTGCACTCGAAAAATACTCGGCTTTGGTATGGCCAAATGCATGACCTTCGTCGGCCGGCTTCTGCGACAGATGAAGCATGACGAGTGCAAAGACCGCAGCGAACAGGTTCACCAGCGATTCCATTGCATCGGACATGAATCCAATGGAGCCGGTAAGATGATAGGCATAAAATTTAAGCAGGATGGTGACCACTGCTGCGGCAATGGAGATATACAAAAAATTTTGCAATGGTTTTCTTTTCATTCCTGCGCTTCTAATGTCCGGACAAAAGTAGTTATTTTTAGCAATGGGTGGAACCAAAAAATACCCGTGTATAGGAACAGGGAAGCTTTTCTTTTCTAAGCCGAGGCTTCTCTAATTTTGTGGTGGAAGCATCCTTGCCATTGATCAGTATACCTACAGAAATACCGCCCGGTGGTCTTCAAGACGGTGCGCCAAAAGCCTTTGGCGCAAATAATTGGCTGCTTTGCAGCACCAAGCATTTTTTTGCGGTTGCTTTATGGGAGGTGGTAAGTCACGACATTATAACAAAAACGCGTAACGCGCTGTTTATGTTTCTATTAAAGACGTTGTCCCGATTTTTATCACTTACCACCCACCCCTCAACTTCGGACTTATGTAATGGCTGAGGCCTGGCTGGTACTAGGAAACTAAATTCAAGTATAAATACCTATAGTCAACTAATAATAGTAATAATGATTTGAGAAGGTCAAATTTCTTTAGAGATAAGCCGTGCAATTAGTCAATTAAAGTCAGAAATCGTCAATTTTTCCAGATAGATTTGCCGCAACCACAGATCCATCCACAAAAATGGCTGTTTTTGTGGATAGATTGCCAAAACTAAATTTCCGTCCACAAAAAGGGGCGTTTTTGTGGATGAGTTGCTAAAAAACACACGTCCGTCCACAGAAAGACCTGTTTTTGTGGATGAGTTGCTAAAA
>MWFB01000012.1 GCA_002071385.1 Bacteroidetes bacterium ADurb.Bin013 | reverse complement strand
ACTATAAATAATTCATTGCCTGTTAAGATGGCCTATGACAACATAGATAATTGCTTTGTATCCGATTACTGTCCATTGGAGGGAGACCAACTTCAGTTAAAGGCATCTATCGAGGGTTGTGATCCGGTTGAGGCTAACGCTACCATACTCAATTCACCTGATTTTGTTATAGTTCGTCATAATTCTTTTTATAGTAAGATTGATCACTACGACATTCCTAATGATGACCCGGACTGGTCAGGAACAGATACAATTATGTCTATCACAGCACGATTAAGGGATCCGGCGGGAGAAAAAAATTATTACAGACTTAATGTACGAAGCCTTGGTGCTCTTTCAGATTCCATATACTATGTTAATGATTTGTTTACTTCCTACGATATTGTGTTTGAAGACAAGAACTTATCTGTTTCCTATAATGGATGGGCGGCGTATTTTTCAAATGTTTTTGATGATTCAATATTTGATGGAACCACATACGATTTTACTATAGAGACACGTCAACGCACATCCAATTATTTCAGACCTTACGTTGTTGTTAATTTACAACAGATATCAGAAGATTACTACAAATATTTAAAAACATTGGAATTGTATAACTGTTCTGCAAATGATATATATGCTGAGCCTATCCGTATACACTCCAATATTAAAAATGGAACAGGTATTTTTGGATCTCTTACAGGTACCCGTTATACTCTCTTTTTTTAAAATCAAGCCCTGCAGAAAAAATACATTAAAAACTGGACTTCAATCCCTGACACAACGTACAGAAAAGCCGTAGTCCTTGTCGCTGCGGCCCCTGCCTACGCTGCTGTAATCGTCGTTTAGGCTCCGGTACCAGGCGATATTCGTATCGCCCTCCGTAGAACTCCACCAGTGACCGGTGGAGCCAATGCCGTAGAATGTTCCAATGGAAGTGCAGTATCCTCCCGGAAGGCCTGAAAAACCACTTGCGTTGGTTGCCCCTACATTGGTACCATTCCACAAACCAGTTCCTGCTCCGGTAGTGCCTGTCGCTTTCATTTTGCCGCCGGCAACAGATGTTCCTCCAAGATAATCAGTAAGGGTTGTCCATTCCGCATCACTGGGCAAATGCCAGCCGTCAGGACAAGCTCCTTGTACACCGCTGGGATTTGCGCTGCTGCTGGTTGACCCGCCCATGGCTGCCGGCCAGTTGTACAATACGCCATAAAAGATGTATTCATTGGTTAATTTTGCGTCAGAAATTTTATCTCTTAAGTAATTGTAAACGTAATATCTCGGGGATAATTTTGAGCCCAGGTCCGGAGCGTGAACCGTAGGCAGATACGCCAGGTTCTCTGTCATCCATACCTGGGTCCCAATCAGCCTGTAGTTGTAAGCATTTGTATCCCGCAAATCGGTAAACTCATTGCCCCACCCGTCGTCCGCAGTATTCAGCGAAACCACATATTTTTTACCCCGCGCAAAGCCCGGTTCAACTAAACCACCACGGGTAAAACCATCTAAAACAGCAGGAGTTTCTTTCTCCCTTTCTTTCCATATCCCGTCCGTTGTAATGGCTAAGTTCATGATAGTGTCTTGTATACCGGGAAGCACCATCATGTAAATGCTTACGGGATCAGTTGGGTTAAGCGCAACCGGAGTACTAAGAGTTACTGTTACGTTTTTAGTGGTCCCGGATGTCGTTATATTGTAAAAATTAGGATCCGGATCTTGTGTAAGATCAATAGTACCTTCACATGCCAGGGGATAGGTCCCGCTCAGGCTAACCTGTGTCAATGACCCGCTGCCTTTGATCTGGAATTCTATCATCGCAAACACATGATTAAACGTAAAGTTCACCGCGCCGGGAGGGGTAACTGTAAGAGGCGTTGCCACCATAAAATCCAACGCCCCGATGTGGGCTGTATTCCCGGCCGCAGACTGCGTCTGTTCCCAGGGCAGGGAAACGGCTACGGCCGTGCGCTCTCCGGTAAATTCCGAATTACGCGGGTAATACGCGTAAAAATGATGATCCCCTTCGCTTCCCCAATACATGGTCCCGGTAAAGCCCGAGTTTTTTGCCGAGGTCTGGGCTGTGAAGGCAAGGTTTTTGGCGGGATTGGCTGCCGGAGTGCCATCGCTTGTGGCTTTGGCCTCGGGGGAAAAAATCGCGATCTGATCCGTTCCGGCTACCCAGTGCGTCTCCAGGCCTCCCGTACCGGACATGATGGTTTTGGTGCCCGGGGCTTCCGTTTGTCCTGTTATGGTGATTGATCCGCCTGCCGGGCTGCAATCAGGGCTCTCCTGGGGCATACAGGTACAAAGAATCAGAGCCGCAAAAAGGAACAATGCCGTATACTTCATTGTTTTCATAACGTAATGTTTAATAAGGTTACCAGCTGATAGAATCCCAGTCTGCAGTATTTGAGTCGGAAGAAGCGGCAAAACCCTGCTCCAGTTTGATATCCAAAACGGTGATTTCCGGTGGAATGTAGTTGCTCTGATCTGCCTGGCTATCAGGCGAAAGGTGGTCATTTTTTGAAGAATTCATGATTTATAGGTTAATGTTGATTTTCACAGAAATCCCGTACCCATATTCTGGTATTGGGTATAATAATCACGTATTGGCGGATGATAACAAGGATCAAAACTGGCAATAGAAAAAAAGTACTGCAACTTACGCCTTATGGAACGGATAAATATGATGGTACTCATTAGCCGGAAATGTTACGTAAATATAGCGAATAATCACAATAAACAACAATTTTCCTGACAAATTGTCCACTTTTTTTGTAGGTTGTAACCCTACAGAACCACACTCACCTCCGGGTGCATGCCTTCATAGCAATGCATGTTCAGCACGTGCAACAATACTTCGCGTTTACCGGCAGGCAGCGAGATATGAATGGAAGAGCCGCCGTCCAGGGTGTACTCGGTATCACCAATGGAAAACTTGTATTGAATGCCTGAAAGGTTGGTCACATTATAGAAGGTTGTTTTTCCCTGCTCCAATACTTTTTCCCATTGGACCGAGGCCAGGAACAGCGATTTGAGCCACTTTTCCTCCCCCGCCACGTTGCCGTAAAAATAGGCCAGTGTCCGCCTGTCATCCAGGGCTTGCCGAACTCCTTCCTCGCTCTTCTCCTTTACAAAGACAAGCGTCATGGGACGGAACGTCTTGACCGCATTCTGCAAAACGTGGGTTTCCAGCACATCGTTCATGGTGGCATGAACATCGGAAGAAGCAAAAACGGTAAGCTTCCGGTCCCGGCTCCAGGAAAGCGCCCGGGGATAAAACTCGTCGTTGTTGAAAACCTCAATCCCCCTGACAAGGCCTTTATCCAGCATCTTCTGCTGAAACCCGGTAAGCAGGCAGGTGTCCACCGCCCATCCCGGGTGATTTAACATGATGAACGCCCCCTGGTCATAAGCCGCCTGCAACGCCTGTTCCGGATCGGGCTTATCAATGGCATTCGCATCTTTAATGAAGAGAGCGTTAAAATGACCAAGGACCCCTTGCTTGCGGGTCACCTCGGTCCCTTTTATAAGCATGATGCCGTATTCTCTTGCCACAGGCAATGCCAGCTCGTAGGATGTGTTAAAATCCCCGCCCACGTATTCTTTGAACGGACGGTATTCGATATGGTCGGTGATGGCCAGCACATCCAGCCCCTGTATCCATGCTTCCCCAATACGGTAGGAAGGCCACACCAGGCCATCGGAAAACACGGTATGGGAATGAAAGTCGCATCGCAGGGCGGTATACCCGTTCACTTGGGGCAAAGCCATCTCTACCCTGTTGGCAGCTTTTCTTTCGGGAATATTTTGTTTATTGACATTTTGGGCAAAAAGCCCCAGGTGGGTAACTACAAGAACGAGTGACAATAAGTAGCGCATGGTTTATTGTTTTATGTTTGAACTTTTCAGATTACGCATTTTGGCCAATGAAAGGATGAGCCCCAGCACTATGGACAACGAGGCGGCAAACAGCACCCTGTACTGCCCGGGCAGCAGGAAGGTAATGGTATGCGCAGGGATCCAGAACACCGGTATGGTCACCCCCACGATCTCCCTGATGAAGCGCCCCCAGTCAATCTGTGCAATTATCTTTTCAACCGGCATCTTTTCTCCCGCGTAGCGCTTGTCAATATCCCCAGGATGCCCCAGACCACCATCTTGGGCAGCATTCCCCTCACCATCACCCACTTTTTATGCACCAGCCGCGCAGCCAGGAACTCGCCCATCATGGAAAGGATGGCAAATTTGACAAACCCCATGATATAGGGAAACCTTGCCGTAATGTCCACAAACACCTTGTGCGTAGGTGGATAAACAAGAAAACCTGCTATCAGAACCAGCAATCCAATCCAAATGAGCGTTCCGTATTTTGACATGGAACAAAAATAAGCAAAAAAAACGGGTGCCCCGCAAACATTGTCCTTTTAGATGGTATTCAAAGCATTATGCAATTCATACCCCGGGGGCATGAAACTTGTATGTAGCTGATTAGGTGGCATTTTTCCTAACTTTGCATAAATCCAAAAAAAATAATCATGAGGAAATTTTATACCCTTCTCGTTACTATGGTTGTATGTAGCACTGTAGCGAATGTGCCTGGTTCATACGCACAGGTCAACCCGTTGATACCACGCGATCCGGCCATTGAAAAAAAGATTGACAAGATCATCTCCAAAATGACCCTGGTGGAAAAAGTGGGTCAGATGACCCAGCTTGAGATCAACGTGCTGGGCATGGACATGAGGGCAGAAATGATGAAATTGATGATGATGCCGCAGGAACAGCTGACCGCGCTGCTGCAGGAGCACGGGCTGGAAAGCGAGTTTGACGCCGCTGCGATGACAAACCCGGAAAAGCGGATGGAGATGGGATTCGAATACTATAAATTGTATCAGAAAATATCAGCAACAAAAGGCTTTCAGTTTGATCCGGCCAAAATGGATTCGGTATTTGTAAAATATAAAGTGGGATCTATCCTGAACACCCCTTTTACAACGGCTCAGACTTCGGAAGAATGGAACCGTCTCATAAAGATTATCCAGGACAAATCGCTGGAAGCCATAGGCATCCCGTGCCTGTACGGCCTGGACCAGATCCATGGGTCCACCTATGTGGCCGATGGCACCCTGTTTCCACAGGGGGTTAACATGGCAGCCACCTTCAACAGGGAACTGGCCCGCAGGACAGGGGAAATCACCGCCTATGAAACCCGGGCAGCCGGGATTCCCTGGACATTCAGTCCTGTTATGGATATGGGACGCCAGCCGGCATGGCCCCGCCAGTGGGAAGGCTACGGCGAGGATTGTTTCCTTGGGGGAACTATCGGGAGTGAGGTGGTGAAAGGCTTGCAGGGAGGTGATCTTAACAACATTGGCAAGCAAAACATAGCAGCCTGCCTTAAGCATTATATGGGCTACGGCGTTCCGGCCAACGGGCTGGACCGCACCCCTGCCATCATCAACGAGCAGGACCTGCGCGAAAAGCAATTTGCCCCCTTTCTGGATGCAATGCGCGCCGGAGCGCTATCGATGATGACCAATTCCTCTACCATCAACGGTGTGAATGGAGTGGCCAATCCTGTACTGCTCACCCGGTGGGCCAAGGAAGAACTGAACTGGGACGGCATGATCGTTACGGATTGGGCCGATATCACCAGCCTGTATGAACGTGACCGTATTGCCTCGTCATACAAAGAAGCCGTAAAAATGGCCATCAATGCCGGGGTGGATATGGCTATGGTGCCTTCCAGCTGGCAGTTTTGCATAGACCTGAAGGAACTGGTGGAAGAAGGACAGGTGCCCATGAGCCGCATAGACGATGCCGTAAGGCGTATCCTGCGCCTGAAGTTCCGCCTCGGCCTTTTTGAAACTCCTTACACCGTAAAAGGTGACTACCCCCAATTTGCCTCGGCACAAGCCGCAGCCGTTTCTCTGACGGCCACCGAAGAATCCATGGTGCTTTTGAAGAATGAGGGAGCAACCCTCCCGCTGCACAAAGGGAAAAAGATTTTGGTTGCCGGGCCCAATGCTCATACCATGCGGGGTTTGAACGGAGGCTGGAGCTATACCTGGCAGGGAAGCGGCATTGACCGTTTTACTGCGCATTTCAATACAATTCTAAAGGCTCTTGAAAATAAATTTGGCAAGGAAAACGTTATCTATGAACCGGGAGTCACCTACAACGAAATGGCTTTTTGGACAGAGGAACACGAACCGGAAATTGAAAAAGCAGTTGCCGCTGCAGAGCTGGCAGATTACATAGTGGTTTGCATTGGGGAGAATTCCTATTGCGAAACCACCGGCAATATCCCCAACCTGTTCATATCGCCCAACCAGGCAGACCTGGTTAAAGCGCTTGCCAAAACGGGAAAGCCAATCATAATGATCCTGAACCAGGGGCGTCCCCGGGTCATAGCCGACCTGGTTCCTGTAGCAAAAGCTATTGTAAATGTCATGCTGCCGGGCAATTACGGTGGTGATGCACTGGCCGGCCTGCTGGCAGGTGATGCCAATTTCAGCGGCAGGCTTTCCTATACCTATCCCAGCTGCTGCAACGGGTACACAACCTACGATTATAAAGTATGCGAGGTGCGTTCCCCCATTGAAGGCGCATACGATTACTTTGCCAATACGAATATCCAATGGCCTTTCGGGTATGGGCTCAGCTACACGACTTTCGGGTATTCCAATTTGAAAGCAAACAAGACAAGCTTCACGGCAGCAGATGAACTGGTCTTTACCGTGGATGTGAAAAACACCGGCAAGGTAGAAGGAAAAGAAAGCGTACTGCTGTATTCTTCAGATCTATACGCATCGCTCATGCCGGACAACAGGCGCCTTAGGGCTTTTGAAAAGATATCTCTTAAACCCGGAGAACAAAAGACCGTTACCCTGAAGATCAAGGCAAGCGACCTTGCCTTTGTAGGCATTGACATCAAATGGGTACTGGAAGAAGGTGATTTCAAAATAGTTGTGGGAGACCAGAGCCTGATGATCCGCTGTACGCAGACCCACCGGTGGGATACGCCCAACCGGCCGTGAATCATCAGAAAAAGATACTTCAGAAGATTTCCTAACTTTGTCTTATGATGAAACTTGTTTTTTTAGATGCAGCCACCATGGGTGGAGATATTGACCTGAACCCTTTCAGACAATTCGGGGACCTGACGGTATACGACAATACGCAACCGCAAGATGTCATCCCGCGTATTGAACAGGCAGATATTGTGCTGGTGAACAAGGTCAAACTGGGCAAAACGCAGTTGCAGGCTGCCAGAAACCTGAAGTTGATCTGTGTGGCGGCAACAGGCCTTGATCCCATAGACCTGGACTACGCAGCAGAGAAAGGCATCGTGGTAAAAAACGTAGCGGGCTACTCCACTGACAGTGTGGCACAGACGACCTTCCTGCATATCCTTAGCTGCATGCAGCAAGGTCCCTATTTTAACGAATACGCCCACTCCGGGGCCTACCCGGCCAGCGGCCTGCCTACCCACTTCGGGGGGCGGTATTTCCATGAACTGAACGGTAAACGTCTGGGGGTCATCGGATTGGGGGCTATTGGAAGAAAAGTGGCAGCCATCGCCTCGGCTTTCGGAATGGAAGTGGTTTATTTTTCCACCAGCGGGGAAGAACGCTCCAAAGGCCTGTACAGGCGTTTGGACCTTGAAGAACTTTTGCAGACAAGTGACCTGGTGACCATACACGCTCCGCTCAATGCAAAGACGAGCGGATTGATAGGAAAAGCCGAGTTGGAAAAGATGAAAGCCTCGGCCTATCTTTTCAACCTCGGGCGAGGTGCCATTGTGGATGAATGTGCCCTGGTTGAAGCTTTGAACGAAAACCGGCTGGCCGGTGCAGGAATGGATGTTTTCAGTGCCGAGCCGCTTCCGGCCGATCACTGCTATTACAGGATTAAAGACCGTTCCAGGCTGTTCCTGACACCGCACATTGGATGGGCCTCGATAGAAGCGCGCAGGCGACTGGTAGCCATGATGGTGGACAACATCAATCAATATATAGCTTCCCGTTCAGGTGATCGATCTCGTGCTGAAAAATAACAGCCGTAAACCCCCGGACCGTATCGCGTACAATCTGCCAGGAATCCTGGTCCCGGTAAGTTATGACCACCTGCGTTGCCCGGAGCACGGTGTCTCTTTCACCGGGAACAGATAAGCAGCCTTCCCAGCCCCACTTTTTCTCTTCACCATACTTTTCGATCACCGGATTGACATAGAATTCAAAAGGCTCGCCGTCCTTGTCAAACCGTTGTACGGCAATCAGCCGCTTGCTTATCCCTACCTGCGGTGCAACAATTCCCACCCCCGTGTTGGCCGTATCCAGTACCGTGGCCAGCATCCTGGACTTAAGGGTGGTATATAGTTTTGATTTGATGTCTCTCGGCCTGAGCGGGTCTGCTTTCAGGCGTAGTAACTGCAGCTCTTCCGGGACCTGGTTGGTGAAAAGAGGCATGATCATTTCTGACTCACCGGGCTTTCCAATGCGGTGTTTCTCTATAGAAGAGAAATTGCTGCAGGCGACAGCCAGCAGCAATAACAATGATATGAGGCATTTTTTCATGCTCAAAGATAGGAATCTTTGAGTTTACTTTGTCCCTTCCGGAGCCTGAGATTCTTTTTTCTCGGGTAAAAGAAAGTTTATGGGAAAATTGTAACGGACCCTGACGGTCTTTCCCTGATATTGTCCGGGACGTTCCCAAACGGGAGAAGAATTCAGCACGCGTAAGACTTCGTTATCCAGGACAGGATCTACTCCCCTGAGAATTTTTGCATTGATCACCTGTCCTGTTTCAGACACCTCAAAGCCGGCTACAACCCTTCCCTGTATCCCTTTTTTCCTGGCTTCTTCCGGGTATTTCATGTTATTAAAAAACCATACGGTAAACTCATTCTCGTCTTTGCCATTGGCAAACAATGGCTTGATGTCGGCCAAGGCAAGAGGAAATACAGAATCCTGCTTTGCGGGAACGACTGCCGGGGGTGCAGGCGGCGGTACCTGTGCGGTTACGGGCAGGGCTTGGGGTTTGATATCCTGCTGCAAAGAAATTTTTATATCTTTGACAGAGGATATTCCGGACAATGTGCCGGAGATTTCAGGCGTAGCAAAGGCCGTTACGGCTATGAACGCGAGAGGCAGAGCGTATATGCACTTTGCAAACGCCCATTTGCTTGATTTCTTTTTCCACATCATAGTGATTCTTTTTTTAAGTTTGCTGTGATTAAAGCTGTTGACCATGGAGTAGCGTCTTGTGCCAACAGCTTTCTTTATTAATAATAATTGGTATTGTTTTGCATTTACACCGGCTTTCAGAACAGCGTCATCGGCCTGGAATTCATGGACCTGCTGCATGGATTGCTTCAGAAGCCAGGCAGCGGGATTGAACCATTGGAAAAGAATGAGCAAGTCTGTCAGTATCAGGTCCCAGGAATGTCCCTGACGAACATGGGATAATTCGTGGATCAGGATGTCTTTCCCGTCCTCAATCATATCCTGTTCAGATACCACTACGTAACGCATCCAGCTGAACGGGGCCGTTTCCTGCGTGTGAACCAGTAGCCTGACCCTCCCTCTGACCCTGCAAAGTTTTTTGCATTCATCCAACAGATTCCCAAACACCTCTCCCTTTCCGTTGCCTTTGTTTTTCCACAATATGGCCGTCAGTTTTATATACGATATGACAAAGAACAGGAAACAAACCAACATGCCGGTGAAATATACCAAGAGGACCCATTGCACCAACCGGGCCATGACAACAGATCCGTCTGAGTTATCCACCAATGTGGCGGTCATGCCTTCCGGAACAATGAGCATCTGCCCAGCCTGTTCCTTTAGCCCAAACCAGGCCAAAGGATCAAAGGATCCCGGGATACAGAAAGGCAGCAACAGGGAAAACGGGATGATCAGCAGCCATACGATCCTGTTGAACCGGTGAAAAGTTTCTTGAGCCAGCAACAGGCGGTTGAACAGGTAAAAGAACAGCAGAAAAATGCCGGCTTTCAATAAATATGTGACAAAAGCGCCCATGATCAACTGTTTTTGCGTTCCACCTCGGCTACAAGCTGTTTCAGATCGTTCAATGATATGGCTTCTTCATCAATAAGTGAAGAAACGGCGCTGAAAGCAGAACTGCTGTAATACTTCCGGATGACTCCCTTAAGCGTGGACCTTCTGAATTCTTCACGGCTTATAACAGGAAAATACTGGTGGGTATTGCCAAAGGCCGTGTGGTCCAGAAAACCTTTTTCCTCCAGGCTACGCACTATGGTGGACAAGGTATTGAAATGCGGCTTCGGGACTTTGTAACAATCCAGGAGCTCCCGGACAAAGAGAGGACCTTTATCCCAGAAAAAGGTCATGATTTCTTCTTCTTTTGCAGTGAGTTTCATTATAAAAACATGTTTACACCACAAATATAACTATATATTTTAGTTATGCAACTATTTTTTATAGTTTATCCGAAAGATTTGACTACCGGGATATCGGACCACCTTGTAGTAAATTGCGGAGAGAGGTGCTGCCGGTTCATTTTGATGCCCTCAGCAGATTCGGTGGCCATGGCCAGTGTGCCCCGGCCAATCCGGGTGTTAACCTGATCCATAACCTGCATCAGGCGGGCATGTTTCAACCGGTCTGTTGTATCATATAAATCCAATTGCACCGCATTGTCATCAATGATGCCGGTCAGGATGACACCGGCTTTCTTGTAGGCGTAGCCCTTTCGGAAAAGGAAAGACAGTTCCCTGAGTACTGCGCGGTTGATCTCAAGGGTACTGGATGTGGCAACGGGAAATGTGATCAGACGGCTTTCATATTGTTGCGGAACATTGGCCTTGAAACGGTTAGTCAGGACAAAGACAATGGCCTGAAAGGCAGCACTTTTTTGCTTGCGGATTTTTTCACAGACCATAGCCGTAAAGAGCGATACCTGTTCGGAAAGTTTCACGTAATCTATTATCTCGCTTGCAAAACTGCGGGAAATGCAAATTTGCTTTTTAGGCGGAACATGGTCGGAAAAATCAATACAGGATTCTCCCTGCAATTCCTTCCATGTTCTTAATCCGGTAATGCTCATTTGCTTTTGCACCCAATCGGGCGGCAATTTTACAAAACCGGCGGCTGTCTGTACCCCGTAGGAATGCAGCATTTTTGAAAACCGGCGCCCGATTCCCCAGATATCCTCCACGGGAACGTTTGCCAGGATCCGGTCAATCTCTTCCTGTTTGTGCAGGAAATAACCCCCTTTTAATTCGGGACGTGTTTTGCAGGTCTTGGAGGCAATTTTCGCCAGTGTCTTGGTAGCAGCAACGCCAATTGATACCGGTATCCCCGTATTTTTGAGGCATAAGGCCGAGGCTTGCCTGGCGAAGGCATCCAGGTCTGTGTGCTCCATGCCGCGCAGGTCCAGAAAAGCTTCGTCAATGGAATATATCTCTATGGCAGGAGCCAGCTGTCTTAGTGTCAGGTGTACGCGTTTGGACATATCCCCGTAAAGGGCAAAATTGGAAGAAAAAACGACCACGTTATGTTTTTCCACGATTTCCCGGATCTGATACAGGGGAACACCCATTTTGATACCCAAAGCCTTGGCTTCATTGCTGCGGGATACGGCACAACCGTCGTTGTTGGACAGGACGATGACCGGACGCCCGTTCAGACCGGGGTTGAATACCCTTTCACAACTGACAAAGAAATTATTGCAATCAGCCAGCGCATACATGGTCAGAGTTTTTTGATCACATACCGCACCACACCCCAGATTACAAAATGATTGTCGGGGGTTACCCGTATTGACCGATATTTTTTATTCCCCGGCACCAGCAGGATATGGTCTTTGTGCTTTTCAACATGCTTGAGCGTGAATTCACCGTCTACATAACAGATGGCTATACAACCGTCATACGGATCCACCGATTTGTCCACCACCAGAATATCCCCGTCCCCTATACCGTCATTGATCATGCTGTTGCCGCTCACCCGCGCATAGAATGTAGAAGCCGGATTCTTAACAATCTCCTCGGTGATATTGAGCCGCATGTCGGAAAAATCCTCTGCCGGCGAGGGAAATCCGCATTTCACGCCTTCCACCAAAGGCAGTGTCATTTCTTCTTCCGAAGGCAGGTACAGTTTCATGAAAACAAAGGTAGGCAAACTTTAACAGGTGGAACCTCCTTTTCATTTTTCTTCCGCATTGATTGGTATTAACTCGTCATTGCCAAAGCTATTGCAATCCTTACAACGTACATGGTTCTCGATACCCCCTATCAGTTTGTAACAACGTCTACAACGAAACCACTCTTTGTCAAATAGCACATTCCCACCCTCTATATTGATCATCTGCCCTTCCACCAGTGCCTGAGCAATTATTTTACGAGCTTGTTCATAGATACGCGTCAGGGTGGGTCGGGAAACGTTCATCCGTTCCGCAGCCTGATCCTGATTCAAACCTTCGTAATCCAATAATCGAATTGCTTCATATTCATCATACAGCAACGTCACAGCACCCAACCTGTTTCGCGGAATGCCGAAGGGCTTAAATCCCTGCATCAGTGGAGGATGGGATATTTTCCGGTTTTTTTTGGGACGAGGCATTATTTCTACTGTTTATTAAGAAAAAGTTTTGTTGCTTTAAAATTTAAAGATATAAAATAATTTTAAACTTATGTTCGTTACAAAATTTTTATTTTATCACTACTGTCCCGTTAAGATTCGCTGAAACTGAATAGGTTAAAAGAATCATCCATGGGAGTAGAAATTTTATATCTGTTAAACAACTGATTTACAGGTATTTTCTAAAACAGCACGAAGCCTACAGTCTGAGAGTCTCGGGATAACACCTGGCAGTCTTAAGACCTGTCAGACGTATGATTTGATCGGCAATCACACCTGTTCTCTGGTCAACCTTCAAGGAATCAACGATTTCATACTTAATATTGTTTTTGGCTCTTGTGACGAAGAACGCCCCCTGCTTCGGCACAGCTGATCGCATCGAAAGGTGCCAAAAAGATCATCACAGGACATCTGGGCGAAAAAGCAGCATCGGTTGTGCAACAGCTCGGGATGCAGATGACTCCTCTGGATGAGCAACACAGAAGTGTGGAAGAAGTGATTCAAATGATCAAACAAAACAAAAACAATTAAACAAAAGGAGGTTATTATGCCAGGAATGAACAGGAGAGGCCCCGAAGGAGAGGGTCCCATGAGCGGAAGAGGACGGGGACGTTGTAACCCGTCGAACAGAGCATCCAATTACTTGGATACTTCTGAAAGAGCTGGAATGAGCACTCCTTTCCGGCAAAGTCAAGGCAGAGGAAGGGGTCAAGGTCAAGGTTTGGGCCAGGGTGCCGGTAGGAACCAGGTTTCTGGAAGAGGATTGGGCCAGGGTCAAGGTCAAGGCGAGAGAATGATAAAAAGAGACGGATCCGGAAAAAAGAGAATGGGATGAAACAGGTGATCGCAATACCCCTGGAAGAGGGAAGACTCTGTCAACACTTTGGCCATTGTCAGCAGTTTGCCATCATAGAAGCAGAGGATGGAGCCATCCGGAACGAGATATTGGTGACACCTCCCCCACATGAACCGGGACTTTTGCCTGCATGGCTCTCTGAGAAAGGCGTCACCGAGGTGATTGCGGCCGGCATCGGGCAAAAAGCAATGCGTTTGTTTGAACTGCAGAGTATCAGGGTGCACGTGGGTGCCGAGTATAAGAGTCCGCGGGAGCTGGTTGCCGATCACTTTCAGCAGTCGCTGGTCACCGGTCTCAACGCCTGTGACCACTAAACGAGTAGATCCTGTGGAAGCAGATTACCGATGTTATTTTTGCTTTGCCCGTACCTTCGAGCGACTATTAGAGAGGCATACGCTCACTTCCGATGAGAAAAAAGAGCTTGCAGCTGAGATGTTCTCCCATTTTCACAATGGAGCTTCCGGATTTTCCGTTCCCGTTCTCTCAAGAGAACTCTATCGTCTCTTCAGGGAGCGGAGCGGGATAGCCGATCCTTACGAACAGATCAAATATGAAAGTAACAAGCGTCTGCTCGTTGAGTACGCGATGTTTCGGGAGATGATTGACCAGTCGGATGATCCCTTCGAGATTGCACTGCGACTGGCGGTTGCCGGAAACATCATCGATTATGGGGTGAGTGACCACCATGATCTGAAAGAGACGATGGCGAGATTGTTTTTGACAAGCTGTTTATCGAGACCTTTCGTTACCCCAATATATGGTATGCCGTAAGAGGTGCACCGGTGATCAACGATGCCCCCAGGGGGGATATTTACTTCCTGTTGATGGTGAAGTGCGATGTGATAGCCGACAGGCTGGAAAGGGGAGATGCGCGGCATCTGCTTCAACTCATTGTAGATGTTCATCCTGCTTGTTCTTTTATTTGTAATCTCAGTTCAATTGCCTCGTCACTATCGCGATGGGTGTTCCACCCTCTAGAGATATAATCCCCCCCTATCACCCTCAATAAGGGTGTTGATTGGCATTGCTTATTCAATCGAACAGTAGCAGACGAGTTGATTACCCTTCGTTGCAGTGCTCTAATTTCCGGAGTTTCTCCTCCAGCTCCTCATTTGAACGTTTGAGTCTTTTCGCTTCTGTTTTAAGTTCTTCAATCTCATCCCGTTTGTGGAGGATCTCCTGCCAGGGAATGTGTTGAACCAATTCTGAAAGCAAGAGCCCAAAGCTGTAAAGCCTATCGACTCCGTAGCCCTGGCCTATTCCGGCTCCTCTGCCGGCATTCCTCCTTCGCCCAAAACCTCTGCCCGATGCTACTCCTTTTCCCGATTGTACAGTCTGGTTTATTCCAACTCCCCATCCTCTGTTTCGATACAATCCATCTTCATATCCCGGGGTATCAAACCCGGAACAAAAACCTCTTGCTCTTCCGGTTCTGGGACCTTGTCCCATCGGCCCGGTACGATCTCCTGATGGCATAATGTTAAATATTTAAGTTAAACATTAGAAAAGTAAAAGATGATTAGTAACCAAAATTGAAACGTGCCTGCTGTTTACATATGTCTTAAAACGTGAATAAATCACCTGTTTTTACCGATCGAATCGGAAATTTCTCAGCAAATGCCACCAGCGCAGGCAATGCGGTACAGTGCGAGGGGATGACATGTTCCACCCTGTTTTTTTTCAGGTAATTGATGGTCTCAATGGTTTGCCGATCCAGCTTCTTCAAGTGAAATCCACCCATAACGCCGTAAATCCGCTGCTCGCCGGTGATATTTCTTGCCTGTTCCAGGGTGTTCACCAACCCGGCATGACCGCAGCCGGTGATTACAAACAACCCTTTCAGCGTCTGCAAAGCTATGGCACTGTCGTCCACAACAAAATCGGGAGTTCCATCCTCAAACGAGAAGTCGGTTTGCTGCGATTCAAAATCGGTAATACGTGGGATCTCACCCAAAAAGAGCACAGTGTTACTGATAGGGTAAGAAGCTTTGCTGGTAATGAGGTCAAACTTCTCTGCTATTTCTTCCCGGCTGTTCTTAAGACCGATGTAGGTGTGATCGGTGTTTCTGTATCGCTTCACAAAACAGCCCGGGTGGCAGAGCAATCTGCCGCCTGTGAGATGTGCAAGTCCGTTGCCGTGATCAAAATGACCATGACTCAGGATGATCAGTTCCCTCCCCTCCGGATCAATACCCATGATGGAAGCATTTTGCAAAAAAAGAGCACTCTGTCCCGTATCAAACAGGAGCTTTATCCCTTCATGATCCACAAAATAAGAGAGCCCGTGCTCCGCTCCGGTGGAGTTACCAGGAAAATTGTCGGTGAGAATTGAAACTTTCATCTCTTTTTTACAAATATAACCATTAATATTTTAAATGAACAAATGTTCATTTAAATTTGCTTTAAAATAATAAAATCAATGATTATTACGGATCAATTAAAAAGTATCTTGGGGCTCAGAACTACGTCAGTTTGGGTGAACCGGGAAACAGAAATAAGTCTCTCCCCGCACCAGCGAGGGGTGCGGTTATGTGAAGTGGTAAATCTCTCGTTCAATGGTCCAAAAAAATCATCCGTGATAACAGGTGGAACCTCAGCGCGCCAAAATTCAACGATAATTTATATAACGCTGTAATAGAGTTAGTTAAAATTTTAATGTGCATTTTGGCGCGCTGAGGTTCCACCTCCTTCCCCCCAAAGCAACCGGGAACAATCATTGGGTGCTGCAAAGCAGCATATAATAAGCGCCAAAAGCCTTTGGCGCACCACCTTGAAGAACACCGGGCGGTGGTTTGAGCAGTAAAGCGCATAAATGTGAAGGTCGCTGCACTACAAAGAACGGAGAGCCTCGGCAAAAGAAAAAAAGCTCTCCGTTCTTTGTAGTGCAGCGACTACTCATACAAGCAGCTGAGGCCTCGGCAAAAGGAAAAAAGCTCTCCGTTCTTTGTAGTGCAGCGACTACTCATACAAGCAGCTGAAGCCTCGGCTTAAAAAAATGAGGATGACCATTTAGTCATCCTCACTTTTGTGACCCCGACAGGATTCAAACCTGTAACCTTTTGATCCGTAGTCAAATGCTCTATTCAGTTGAGCTACGGGGCCATGATTGTCAGGCCTCTGCAGGTTTCTCAATAACGACCCTTCTTTCTTTGATGCGGGCCTTCTTACCGGTAAGGTTGCGCAGGTAGAAAATGCGTGCGCGGCGGACCTTCCCGTATTTGTTGACTTCTATGGAATCAATGAATGGTGAGTTATACGGAAAGATACGTTCAACACCCACTCCGTTTGACATCTTTCTTACTGTAAAGGTTTCCGTTGCTCCGGAGCCTTTGCGCTGGATGCAAACCCCGCGGAATTTCTGCAGACGTTCCTTGGTCTCATCCTTAATAATATAGGTAACCGTAATGGTGTCACCCGATTTAAAAACCGGAAAATTCTTACTTTCGCCGGCACATGCTTGTTCTGCTACTTTTATTAAGTCCATCTTCGTACGTGTGGTGTTAATTTTGGGCTTGCAAAGGTAGCGCTTTTTTCTTTTTACCCAAACTTTTTATCAACATTTATAAAGCGCACCGCCAATATTATCGTGAAGGCTCCCCGTCACAGAGGAAAGGCAGGACGGGATATCGCATACATACAGCACACCAAGGAAAGCAAAAATCAGTGCCTCTTTGAAATTAACGGTCATGGCATCAGGTATGAAATAATCCACCCCGTCAGCCCTTGCAGACATCCGTTCCATCAAATACCGGTTGAAAGCCCCGCCGCCTGTGACCAGCACCCTGGTTCCACGACGCACATGAAAGGCAGTCTGTATGGCTACATGCTCACAATAAGTGGACAGAATATCATCAGTCCTCAGACCAAAGGAATCTATCAGGGGAAACACTTCTTCCTCCACCCACTCCCTGCCCAGGGATTTGGGTCCTCCCTGCTTATAGAACGGGAGCCGGTCCAAAACATCCACAAGGTTATCATGCACCTTTCCCCCTCGGGCCCTATGCCCGTCTTTGTCGTAATCTTCCCCTTCCAGTCGGGTATAATGATTCAGCACGTAGTTGACAGCTGTGATGTCATAGGCTTTTCCTGACCCGTCAGGCGCCTGGGAAGATATGTTTGAAAAACCGCCCAGGTTCAGGCAATAATCAAAATCGCCGAAAAGATACCGGTCACCTACCGGAACCAGCGGAGCACCCTGGCCGTAAAGGGCCACATCGGTAGTCCTGAAATCACAGACAACGGGGATTCCGCTTTCAGCTGCAATGCCTGCACCGCTTCCTATCTGGCTTGTAAGCCTGATGGAGGGCTGGTGGAAAATGGTGTGACCGTGCGATGCCACCAATTGCGGCCAGACTCCGTACTTTTTCGTAAACAAGCGGACCTGCTCACCCAGGTAGATGCCGTAATCGGAGTGTAGCCGTGCATAATCCAGGGCCGTCATGGTCTGGGCCGCTGACAGGGCATGTTTCAGTTCAGCCGGATAAATGACCGAATCTGCCTGTATTATGACATAGGACCATTTTCCGTCATGCAGTGTAAAACGGGCCATACACAGGTCCAGACCGTCAAGGGAGGTCCCTGACATCAGACCTAATGCGGTGATGCCTTCCTGAGGATTGTACACAGTGCTTTTTTTCATTGTTACCATAAAAATTCCGTCTGATAGGTTGTAATATTATCCTTCTGGTCAATAACCTGCACCTCCACCTGGTGTTGTATCCCCCTGGTGATCCTTTTCGGATCAAGCATGCAGGTAATCCGTGAGCGTTTTGGGTCATGCACTCCCAGGATCCACTTTCCATCCATGTTAATTTTATATTTCCGGATACCGGAACACTCATCCCTTATAGTAAAGTATACACTGCTACGTGTACGCAGATCGGCTCCGCGGGAAAAAGAGGCAGTCACAACGGGAGGAATCGTATCCAAATCTATTCGGAACCGGCCAAAGGAACTGGTGGTAAAGGTTATCAGGCTGTCTGTGCAAACACCGCCGGCAGACTTCCACATACGTGGATCTGCCGCCTGCCGGTGGGGATCACGGGCGCTGTCCTGTAAACGCATTACCACAATCTTCTCATGTAATGCCGCAGGTATTGTGTCTGGGACCCTGAGCTCAACCTGCATGGGTAAATGGAGTGGATCGTCATACGTGTGCAATTGCCATTCAAATACTCCCTCACGTGTGGCCTTAAAGAGAATATCCCTGTAAAGGGCCCCCAGGGGAACTGTGATGCGGATGTCACGGGCAGCGAAGAGATTTTTCCTGTCCCAATAGAAATGCTGCAGGTACTCCTCCGGTG
This sequence comes from Bacteroidetes bacterium ADurb.Bin013, assembly GCA_002071385.1. GTDB lineage: Bacteria > Bacteroidota > Bacteroidia > Bacteroidales > UBA932 > DMER64. The sequence goes on along the minus strand of MWFB01000012.1, from coordinate 47,922 downwards.
CAAATCCTTGAGTAGGTTTGGGCGTGTCCTTTTCCCCTGGGGATACAAGGGCTTCCAGGACGCTGTTTCTTCTGACCGAATAAGTCCTTGCTGTACTGTTGCCTGCTGCGTCGTGCACCACAATGCGCAGCGAATGAGTAAGAGTATCTGGCAAAGTGAATAAACCCCTTGTGGGTGCATACATTCTGTCTATTAGCACATTGCCGGGTTCAACCCAGGTTTTAAGCAGGCTTCTTCCGTTACGGCTCCGCTCGGGGTAATGGATCAGGGAGAGGATATAACGGGTCCAATCCAAAGGCAGGTCCTGGTTTCTGAACTGGTACACCAGCTCCCGATCCAGATAAACTTCCCAGGTCTGAATGGCCATGCGGAAAGATGTGTTGTTCATGCGGTCAATGGCATCGACTGCCACAAAAAAAGTGTCGGGGATGTTGACCGTCACGTCATTTCTGGTACCTTCCAGGCTTGTGACCAGGCGTATGGCGGGTATTCCCGTCTCTGAAGTGCTGAACCCATAAAACCGGACCGTTCTGAATTCGGGTACCAATTTATCTTCCAGTTTAAAAACATCATGACCGAGCAGGTTGGCCGTTACCAGGAAATTTTCGTACACAGAGTCCCTGTAACGGATCTCAAAATGCAGGTGGGGTCCGCCCGAATCGCCCGTGTTGCCTGCTTTCCCAATCTGCTGGCCTTTATTGACCGGGAACAGTCCGGCAGGACAATCAAGCGACACCTGGAAACTTTCCCTGCGGTATTGCTCCTGCTCTACATAAGCAGCCACCTGCGCAGAAAAACTGTCCAGGTGGCCGTATAGCGAGATGGTTCCGTTGGGGTGCGTTATCTGCAGGGCATTCCCGTAACCTCCACCGGAAACCGTGATACGTGATATATAACCTTCCGCTGCTGCATATACCGGGGCACCGGCCACACCGCCCACTCTGAAATCAAGGCCGGTATGAAAATGAGCGGCCCGGAATTCACCCATACTTCCGCTCAGAGAGAGCGGTTCCACACGAACAGGCTTTGTGTAATAACCCTGCAGAGAGGGCACTTGTGCCTGCAGGACGGCAAAAACAGAAACCAGCGCTGTTAACAGTGCCGGTAATCGTTTGGTAAGAAGATTCATTATGAGAACATTTTTTTCATCCTTTCAAAGAAATTCCGTTCTTCTTTGTCAGGATCAGGCACAAAATTAGGAGAATCCTTCAGTTTGGAAAATATTTCTTTCTCCTGCCGGGTAAGTTTCTTGGGGATCCACACCTGTACAAATACAAGAAGATCTCCTGTCCCGTAGCTGTTTACATCGGGCAATCCCTTGCCCCGCAGACGCAGGATACGACCACTCTGGGTACCTTGTTCTATCTTGATCTTTACCTTGCCGTCCACCGTGGGAACTTCCACATCGTCTCCCAGAACTGCCTGAGCTACAGACAAAAAGAGCGTATAGATAAGATCATGCCCGTCACGCTGCAGTTGTGGATGGGGTTCTTCTTCTATGACCACCAAAAGATTGCCGTTTACACCCCCTCTTTTAGGGGCATTTCCCTTGCCCGATATGGTAAGCTGCATCCCTTCTTCCACTCCTTTGGGTATAGAGAAAGATATCTCCTCAGCCTCCTTGACAACGCCTTCCCCCTTGCACACATTGCAGGGATTGGTGATTGTCTTTCCATCACCATTGCACTGAGGACAGGGACTGCTGCTTTGCATCTGTCCAAGAAAAGTATGCGTGATCCTTGTATAAACACCGGTACCGTTGCAGGTGGGACATTTTTTCATGTCGGATTCGGAAACGGCCCCTTTTCCCCCACAATGACTGCACAATTTGAGTTTATTGATCTTGACCACCTTATCGGCTCCATGGGCAATCTCTTCCAAATTGAGTTTGACCCTGATACGGATATCGGATCCGCGTCTTACCCCGCGACGTGAGCCGGACTGGCTGCCAAAGGCACTCCCGAAGGGATTGCCCCCGAATGCACCGCCAAAAATATCCCCAAAGCGGGAAAATATATCGTCCATGGTGAATCCGCCTGCAAATCCGCCCGATCCGCCGGCACCCATGCCGTCCACACCCGCATGGCCAAATTGATCGTAACGTGATTTTTTGGACGGATCGCTTAGCACGTCATAGGCCTCGGCCGCTTCTTTGAATTTTTCTTCTGCGTTCTTGTTGCCGGGATTCTTATCCGGATGGTATTGCAGGGCTTTTTTCCGGTACGCTTTCTTGATTTCTTCTGCAGAAGCGCTCTTCTCTACGCCCAACACTTCGTAAAAGTCTCTTTTTGCCATATTGTATCTTATTCGCCCACTACCACGTTAGCGAACCTGATTACTTTTCCGTTCAGGGTATACCCTTCCAGAACCACATCTACGATCTTTCCCTTCAATTTTTTATCTTTAACGGGAGTTTTAGCCACAGCACAATGAAAATCCGTATCCAGGGATTTTCCTTTTGATTCGATAATCTTCAGTCCCCTACCCTGTAAATAGGTTAGCAATTTGCTGTAAATCAAATTCACCCCTTCTACCGATACAGGATCTGCGTTTTCCAGTTTTTCCAGCGTTCTGAGTGCCCGCTGGCAATCATCCAGCACCGGGAGCATACCCTTTATCACATCTTCAGAAGCTGTTAGAATCAGCTCCAGGCGTTCCTTTGCAGTACGTTTGCGGTAATTGTCAAATTCGGCCTGAAGCCTGAGCAGCCTGTCATTGGTCTTATCCAGCTGAAGCTGCAGCCGGGAAAGTTCAGGCGTTTGCTGTTCAGGCGTTTGCTGCTCAGGCGTTTGCTGTTCAGGCGTTTGCTGCTCAGACGTTTGCTGCTCAGACGTTTGCTGCTCAGACGTTTGCTGCTCCTTTGTTTCCTGTACGGGTGTCTGCCCGTTCACCTCCGGCACCGATGCCCGGGTATCCTTATCAAAATGGAGAACATCAGGCCTTTCCTGGGCCTGATGTTTCTTACCTTGAGCCTGCATATTACTTGACCTCCTCAAAATCTACATCCTTGACATCTCCTTCTTCCTGTGCGGCTCCCGCTCCGCTGTCGGGGGCACCTCCTTCAAAAGGAGGTTGCTGGGCTCCGGCGCCGGAAGACTGTGAAGCCTTGTACATTTCTTCCGAGGCAGCGTGCCATGCTTTGTTGAGGTTTTCCATGGCGCTGTCTATAGCTGCAGTATCCTGTGACTTATGGGCCTCTTTCAACTGATTCAGGGCTTCCTGGATTGGAGCCTTCTTGTCTTCGGGCAATTTATCTCCATACTCCTTGAGCTGTTTTTCCGTCTGGAAAATCATACTGTCGGCTTCGTTTATCTTGTCAACACGTTCTCTTTCCTTCCTATCAGCCTCTTCATTGGCTTTGGCTTCATCCCGCATTTTTTTGATCTCGGCTTCGGTCAGACCCGAGGAAGCCTCAATACGGATCTTCTGTTCCTTGCCTGTTCCCTTGTCCTTGGCCGAGACATTCAATATGCCGTTGGCGTCAATATCAAAGGACACTTCAATCTGGGGGATGCCACGCGGGGCAGGTGCAATGCCATCCAGGTGGAAACGCCCGATGGTCTTGTTATCCCTGGCCATAGGCCTTTCACCCTGTAGCACGTGAATCTCTACGGAAGGCTGGTTGTCGCTGGCTGTGGAAAAAACCTGTGATTTTTTGGTTGGTATGGTTGTATTGGCTTCTATGAGCTTTGTCATCACGCCTCCCAGGGTTTCAATACCCAGGCTGAGCGGGGTAACGTCCAGCAGGAGCACGTCCTTGACATCTCCCGACAACACACCGCCCTGAATGGCAGCGCCAACAGCAACCACCTCGTCGGGATTGACACTTTTATCGGGTACCCTGCCAAACAGATTTTGCACCAGTTGCTGAATGACCGGTATACGGGTTGAGCCACCCACCAGAATCACTTCATCAATATCGGATGCCTTCATACCGGCATCTGAAAGTGCTTTCTTGCACGGTTCCACGGTGCGCTGTACCAGGTTATCTATGAGTTGTTCAAATTTTGCCCTGGTCAATGTCTTGACAAGGTGTTTGGGCATACCGTCCACCGGCATGATGTAGGGCAGGTTGATTTCTGTGGAATTCTGGCTGGAGAGTTCGATCTTGGCCTTTTCGGCAGCTTCTTTCAGACGCTGTAGGGCCATAGGGTCCTTTCTCAGGTCCAGTCCGCTGTTTTCAGAAGCAAATTCACTGGCCAGCCAGTCGATCACAGCCTGGTCAAAGTCATCGCCTCCAAGGTGTGTGTCTCCGTTGGTGGATTTGACCTCAAACACGCCATCCCCCAATTCCAGTATAGATATATCAAACGTACCGCCCCCCAGGTCGTATACGGCGATCTTCATGTCTTTGTGCTTTTTGTCCAGACCATAGGCCAGTGAAGCGGCTGTTGGCTCGTTTATAATGCGGCGGACTTTGAGCCCGGCGATTTCGCCTGCCTCTTTGGTTGCCTGCCTTTGCGAGTCACTGAAATACGCAGGGACGGTAATCACAGCTTCGGTCACTTCCTGTCCCAGAAAATCTTCTGCCGTTTTTTTCATCTTTTGCAGGACCATGGCAGATATTTCCTGCGGAGTGTACAAACGCTCATCGATCTTTACCCTGGGTGTATTGTTGTCCCCTTTTTCCACACCATACGAAACACGGTTGCGTTCCAGCGCCACTTTGTCAAAAGTTTCACCCATGAAACGCTTGATCGAATAAATGGTTTTCAGAGGATTTGTAATCGCCTGACGTTTTGCGGGATCACCTATCTTGCGCTCACCATTGTCGGCAAATGCAACCACTGAAGGGGTTGTACGTTTTCCTTCTGAATTGATGATCACTACCGGTTCGTTACCCTCCATCACGGCAACGCAGGAATTGGTGGTTCCCAGGTCTATCCCAATAATTTTACCCATAATTTATTAATTCTTTAATGATTATATACAGATTACTGCCCTGTCATACTCAATAGTTATGCCAAAAGGCATTTGCTGACAGGTTGGCAGTTTACGGGATTGATTATCTTTGTCACTATGTCATATGCAACCCTGACAGACCTTTCCTCGCGCATCCTCTACGAGGACAACCACCTTATAGTGATAAACAAGCAGGTGGGAGAAATAGTTCAGGGAGATATCACCGGAGACATGCCGCTGAACGAAGCCATTAAAATTTTTCTTAAGCAAAGGGATGCAAAACCGGGGAATGTATTTGTTGGCGTTCCCCACCGGCTGGACCGCCCGGTGAGCGGAATCTGTCTTTTTGCCAAGACTTCCAAGGCGCTCGGACGCATGAACCGGATGTTCAATCAGGGGACTGTAAACAAAACGTACCTGGCCCTTGTGGAAAATAAACCCATACAAGACAAGGCGTTCCTGGTGCATTACCTGACCAGGAACGAGAAGCAAAACAAATCATATGCGCTGGACAAACCGGTGCAAGGGGCCAAGGAAGCCAGGTTGCAGTACAGGTTTCTGAATAGCATTGGACATTACCATTTACTGGAAATTGAACTTATGACAGGTAGGCACCACCAGATCCGCTGCCAGCTGGCAGCCATTGGTTCACCCATCAAAGGCGATCTAAAATACGGTGCAGTGCGTCCCAATCCTGACGGGGGCATCTCCCTGCATGCCTGCCGCCTGGCATTTATCCATCCGGTGAGCCAGGCCCCGGTTGTGATCGTGGCTCCGTGGCCTGTCTTAGGAAAAAATGTTATAGATTTTCAATAATATCACCGGCCAGAATAAACTTTCCCCCGGCAGCCGCCCTGTCTCCTGCCCCGGCATGAAGCCATACGCCCAGAACAGCAGCGGTACGCGGGTCATATCCCTGTGCAAGCAATCCCAGAATGATGCCTGTTAAAACATCCCCGCTTCCCGCTGTGGCCATGGCCGGATTTCCGGTGGGGTTGAACCAGTGGGGGCTGCCGGGTGTGGCTATCAGGGTATACCTTCCTTTGAGCACAATTATGACCTTATGTTCCACGGCCATTTCGATAGCCTGCATAGCCCTGAGGTAAGAGTTTTCAGCCCGCTCCAGGCCACAGGCACGGGCCAGGCGATCGAATTCTCCCGGGTGGGGTGTCAGGACGGTTCTCACGGGCAGGTGTTCCATCATATCGGGATGTTCGGATATGATGTTCAGGGCATCTGCATCCAGCACCAGGGGCGGGCATGGTGTTTTATTGCCGCACCATGTAAGCAGGTTCCTTAACAGGTCGGTCGTTTCCCGGGATTTTCCCAGACCCGGTCCGGCTCCTATGGCAGTGAACGGGGACTTTGGAATAAGGAGCCCCTGTGGCAGATCACCGGTCACATCCCGGTGGCTGTCCAGTGAAACCATGGCCTCGGGCAAAGACGTCTGCATGGGAATCTCTCCGCGGCCGGGAAGGTGGGCTGTCAGCAGGCCGGTGCCCATGCGCAGGCAGGAACGGGCAGCAAGTATTGCGGCACCCATTTTTCCCAGGCTCCCGGCTATGAGCAGGGCATGCCCGTAGTTGTTCTTGAAAGAAAAGGGGTGTCTTTTCCGGGGAAAAAGATTATGTATATCAGACTCTTCTGTCATCCTGAAAGGTGTTTCAACCTCGGGGTAAACCATCCCTCCCATCCCAATATCAAGAACCTGCCAGCGGCCTACATAGGGGTAGTTCTCGGCAAAAAAGAAAGACAATTTGGGAAACTGAAAAGTAAAAGTTGCCGAGGCTTTCACCACCGCTCCGCCGGTAAAAGGAATGCCGTCGCCGGGTAGCCCGGAAGGGATGTCCACAGCATAAACCCTGGTATCCAGAAAATTGATCCCTTCAATTATCTGTGAATAAAAGCCTGTTACGGGCCTTGTCAGCCCCGATCCAAACAACCCGTCAACCACTACCACCCCTGTAGAAAGGTTTTCCAGGTAAGAGGCCCAGTCTGCCTGCTGTCGCTCCAGCGAGTCTTTATCTGAAAAATCCCACAGGTCTGTCTGCCACCCCTGTTCAGTAAGCAAGCGCGCAACAGACCGTGCATCGGCCCCGTTGTTGCCCGGGCCGGCGACCACCAGCGCCCTTGCCGGTTTCTTTTCTTCACGTATAAAAGCCCGCACAAAAGCGAGCGCTGCCCGTTCTATCAGTTGGGTTTGACTCACGCCTGTTTTTTCCATATACAGACGATCTACAGTCCTGATGTCCTTTGTCCGGTAAATTTTCATAACCTGTAGATCAGACAATAAAACCATTCATGTTTTTACCCTGTGCCAGCCCTTCCCTTATAAAGGTGGAAGAAATGGTAATAAGCGGAGCGGGCAGCAGGACTATGTCGCGTGCCCGGGAAATGTATTTTGAGCGTAGCGCCTGTGCATTGATTCCTTCACGCGGATACACGTAGATGATAAACTCTTTCAAAATGGATTCCCAGGCCATCCATGCTTCCAGCCTCTCCAGGTTATCGGACCCTATCACCAGGATGAAGTTCACACCAGGCTCCTGCTGCTGCAAGTGATGCAGCGTGTTTATGGTATAGAGCGGGCGGGGCATGTTGAATTCCACATCGGAAACATTTACCGGCAGTTTCCTGTCTTCCATGACCCTGCGAATATGAAGCAACCGCTCCAAGGGTGATTGAAAGCAGGGTTCGCAATCGGATTTGAGCGGATTGAGGGGTGAAACAACAAGCCGCACACTGTCCAGGCCGGTAAAAGAAACCAGGTAATTGACAATGGCAAGATGCCCTATGTGAAAGGGATTGAAAGAACCAAAATACAATCCGCAGGTTTTCATATCAATAAATAAAGGCGGCTACAATTTCTGTGGCTTTGTCCAGGGTGTCTTCCAGGCGGTCGTTAACAAGGACCACGTCAAAGTGGTGAGCGTCCTCCATCTCAATAGAAGCCTTGGCAAGCCTTTCTTCTATGGCCTGTGGCGAGTCTGTTCCCCTTTTGGTAAGGCGTTCCCGTAAAACATCCAGTGAGGGCGGGGCCACGAATACCGACAGGGCATTGTTCCTGAATATTTTTTTTAGATTGATCCCTCCTTTCACATCTACGTCAAAAACGGCTACTTTGTTCCCGTTCCAAATCCTTTCAAGTTCCAGTTTCAGCGTTCCGTAATAACTGCCTTTATACACTTCCTGCCACTCTACAAAGGCATCCTGTTCAATGAGTTTGAGGAACTCATTCCTGCTGATAAAGTAATATTCCCTGCCATTTTCTTCTGTTCCGCGTTTTGGCCTTGTGGTGGCGGTAATGGAAAAATCAAGTTTTGGAAAGGTCTCCATCAGATGGTTCACCACGGTAGATTTGCCAGCGCCCGATGGTGCCGAAAAAATCAATGCTTTCTTATCGCTCATACAAATCCTCCGTTTTTTCAATCTTTGAAAACTCTTCCAGAAAAAGCGCCACCTGATCTATACAGTCATCCAGGAAACGTTTGCCTTTTTCGGCTGTGGAAAGGGACGGATCCCCCACCCCCGTATCATCTGTGGTGTAAATCCAGCGCCTGGATATCCAGGCCCATTTTTCCCGTAGCCCTTTGATAGTAAAACGGTGTTCTTTTCCACTTCCTGCATATTCCAGGGGCAGTACCAGTTCAGGCCGGATGGCCATCATGGCCGAGGTTTCCATTTCATCTGCATGATCCCCCGGATTGTCAAAATATTCTTTTACCGGGCAGACGCGCCACCAGTTGACCATACAGATGAGCATGCCGGGAGAACGGAGTTCCAGTTCCCTGATGGCATTCTGAAAGGAATTTCCCCCATGCCCGTTCACAATGACCAGCTTGTTCACCTTGTGGTGCAACAGAACGGCAACTATGTCTTCCAGGATGCGCTGCTGTGTGGAGGGATTCATGTGCATGCAGAAAGGGATGTCTATCTGGCCCGAGTTCACCCCATACGCGATCTGAGGCAATACCACGGCTTTCACGCCCCGCTCCCAGGCAATGGCGGCACTGCAGCGGGCAACGTGCGTGGCCATACAGGTATCGCTCCCGTAAGGCAGATGGTAATTATGGGCTTCGGTAGCCCCCCAGGGCAAGAGCGCAACCTGGTACTCCATTTCCTTAATAGTATGCCAGTTTGTTTCCTCCAGCAGGTAAGGTTTCATTATATTACAGTTTAATATAGCCCAAATATACAGCAAAACTCTTATCTTTACAGACTGTAAAAAGTAAAAATATGATATCATACAAAGAACTAGGCTTGGTGAACTCACGGGATCTGTTTGCCCAAGCAATACAGGGCGGCTATGCTATACCTGCTTACAATTTCAATAATATGGAACAACTGCAGGCCATCATAGCTGCCTGTGTGGAAACAAAATCACCTGTTATACTCCAGGTATCAAGCGGGGCGCGCAAGTATGCCAACCAGACCCTGTTGCGCTTCATGGCGCAGGGTGCCGTGGAATATGCCAAAGAGCTGGGTTATCCCATTCCCATTGTGCTTCACCTGGACCACGGCGATTCCTTTGAATTATGCAAAAATTGCATTGAATTCGGATTTTCCTCCGTCATGATAGACGGTTCACACCTGCCTTACGAAGAAAACATAGCCCTAACCCGCCGCGTGGTAGACTATGCGCACCAGTTTGATGTTACGGTTGAAGGCGAATTGGGCGTTCTGGCCGGCGTTGAGGACGATGTGAAAGCCGAGCATCATACCTACACACAGCCGGAAGAGGTGGAAGACTTTGTAAAGCGCACTGGGGTTGATTCCCTGGCCATATCCATTGGAACTTCCCACGGTGCTTTCAAATTCAAACCGGGACAGAAACCAGAAATCCGGTTGGACATTCTTAAGGAAATCGAAAAACGCATTCCCGGATTCCCCATAGTACTGCACGGTTCTTCCAGCGTTCCCCGGGATATTGTGGAGGAAATCAACCGCTACGGAGGCAAATTAAAAGATTCTATCGGAATCCCGGAGGAACAGCTCAGGAAAGCAGCCGGATCGGCCGTTTGCAAGATAAACATTGACTCTGATGGCCGGTTGGCCATGACAGCAGCCATACGCAAGGTGTTTGTAGAAAAACCCGATGAATTTGATCCCCGAAAGTATCTGGGACCGGCCCGGGACAAACTCAAAGAGCTTTACAAGCACAAAAACATAAACGTACTGGGATCGGACAATAAAGCCTGATGAAGACGGCCATAGTCACCGGTGCAGATGGTGGTATGGGCCGCGAAATCTGCCGTTCGTTGCTGGATAACGGTTATTCATTGATCATGGCCTGCCTCCTTCCCGAGGCGGCCATGCCTTTTTTCAGGGAACTGCAGGAACAGTACATTCATCCAGAAGGATCCCTTGCCATCCGTATGTTGCAGCTGGATCTGGCTTCCTTTGGCTCGGTCAGATCATTTGCCTCGGTGCTGAAGGGCAAAACCATCAACAGGCTCATCCACAACGCAGGAATCCTGCCCCGGAGCACCCGGCTCACAGAAGACGGGGCGCGGGTCATATTCACCTTATCCTGCACCGTGGACTTTGGCCTGGTTTTCAGGCTCAGGCCTTCATTCCTTACGCATATTCCTAAAACCTGGGCCGGGCGGGTGATCCGGTACAGTCACACAAAGCAGGCGCTTTATTATGCTTCGCTCTCCCTGGCAGAAAGATATAAATCCAAAGGCATCCAGGTAGTGACAACCGATCCCGGAGCTGTAGATACACCCCTGGTTAAGATGAACAATGCTTTTGATCCGCTGGTAAATATTATTTTCCGGCCCCTGCTGAGTTCTCCTGCCCGGGGCGCTTCTACAGCCATCTGGCTGGCCACAGCCAGGGAACTTCCGCTGCCTTACGGGGGAACATACCGCAAATGCAAACCCCGCCGGTTTTTAGTGGATAAAAACGTCTGTCACCGGTAATGCCTTGCCGGTATGAACGTCAAATACCCCCCTGTGTAGTGTAAGGATGTTCCCGCCAGGGATGAAGGTCTCTTCGGGGTACCAGTACATGAAGCCGTTCACATTGGGAAAATCTCTGAGCGTATTGATAAAGTCTTCCATAAAGGCGGCCTGTCCGGCCGGTGAAGCTTCATATTCCGGGGTATACAAGGCATTGTCAGGGATTCCCCACGTATGGTTGGGGTAGGCGACCTCAACCAGGTTGATCTTTTTTTCTGGAAAATTCATCTGCAGGCCGTTCAGGCAGGTGCGCAGGCTGGACAGTGGTCCGTGCCAGAAAGGGTAATAACTTAGTCCTATGATATCGTAATCTGCCTTGTATTGCTCCATTTTATTGAAAAAGCGCAGTGCCGTTTCCCGGTCTCCTCCCCTGTCTATATGTACCATAATCCAGGAGCCGGGGCAAACTTGGCGACAGGCTTTCGATGCCCCTGACAGCACCCGGCAGAAGTACGCCCAGCGCCCGGGGGTGTTCCATTCCTGTGTCCATACATCTACCCGGGCCGAGTCCCACAGCATGCCGTTTGTGATCTCATTGCCTATCTGGATCATGTCGGGAGCTGCTCCGTAGGCAACAAGTTGCGATAGCGTTTCCCTGGTGTAGGTATAGACTTTTTCTGCCAGGGCATCGGCTCCCAGTTTGCTCCAGGAAGCAGGCTTGTATTGCTTGCCCGGATCTGCCCAGGTGTCTGAATAGTGAAAGTTCAGCAATACGTTATATCCTTTAGCCTTTGCTTTCCTTATCAGATCCTGCACATAGGGCAGGTTCTGGCTGGCTGCCGATTGCAGGTCAGGGCTGACAAAAAGCCGGACACGCACATAATTGAATCCCTTCTCCCGGAAAAATGAAAGCACGTCTATAGCCTTCCCGTTGCTGTCTTTGTAAACACCGCCTGCCGCCTGAATTCTGGAAAGGAGCGAGACGTCCGCGCCTACGATCCAGTCCGGCTGGACCACGGGATCGTTTCCCGGTCCATTGAATCCGTTCCTGCGGCAGGATACAGGCAAGAGCAAGGCCCACATGAGAAAGGATAAGGCTATCTGTTTCATGGCAGATCAGTTGAGCAGCCCTGTTACATTGGAAGCAAACAGCTTTACAGATATGGCCAGCAGGACGATCCCGAAGAATTTTCTCAAAATGTAGATTCCTCCTTTCCCAAGAAGTTTTTCTGCCAGATTCACATAGCGCAGTACGATATAGACTATGATCATGTTGAGCACTATGGCAATGCCGACATTGGGCAGGCTGTATTCGGCCCTCAGGGACAAGACAGTTGTAAGGGTTCCGGTCCCGGCTATCAAGGGAAATACAAGGGGAACGATCGTGGCCGCATCGGCAGGTCCGTCGTTCTTGAATATTTCGATTCCAAAGATCATTTCCACCGCCAGTACGAAGATTACCAGTGACCCGGCAACGGCAAAGGAAGAAATGTCAACGTTGAACAGTCCCAGAATAGCTTCTCCTACAAATAAAAACAGAAAAATCAGAGCAGTTGATATGATGGTAGCCATAAAAGGCTTGAATGTCCGGCCTTTGGACTTCATGTCAAGAATTATGGGAATGGAGCCCGTGATGTCTATCACGGCAAAAAGAACCATAAAGGCACTGACAATTTCCTTGAAACTGATCATACTGCAAAGATAGAAAAACACTACATTTGTAACACTACTATTCAAACAGATATTATCAGATGAGAAAGAATTCCATTTATTGCAGCTTGCTGCTAACAGTAAGTCTTTTTGCATTTTCCCCTGAAATGACGGCACAGGATGCCGTAGTCAAAGCCATCATTGATGAAGGTACCACCAATAACCAGACACAGAAGCACCTGGATGTCCTTTCCAACCGTATAGGAGGGCGCCCTGTGGGATCGGACGCCTACAATGCCGCAGTGCAATGGGCTGCCGCCCGGTTTGCATCCTGGGGACTGGAAGTGTCTATCGAAGAAGCAGGAGAAACACGCGTTGGATTCAGCCGTGGTCCATGGTTCGGGAAAATATACGGGGGGATGCTCCCCGGTGGCGACGGTATACACCTGCACTTTGCCACTCCCTCCTACACGTCCGGGACAAAAGGATTGCAACGTGGTCATGTGGTTATAGAACCTAAAACCCAGGCAGAATTCGATAGGATGAAGGGTGTCCTCAAAGGAGCCTGGGTCCTTGTAACGGGGACAAATAACGGCTGGCCTGTAGACAGGTCGGTAAAGGGCGACATACGCAGGGACTCACTCATCCGGCTGAACGAAGAGGTGACCCGTCACAACAACGATGTCATGCGGCGGTACCGTTCCCGCTCGGGTGACAGGAGAATGAATGTAGACCAAATGCAGGAGGCCCTGAAAGACAGTTTGCGTAAAACATCAGACGAACCTGCGCTGTTTTACAGGCAGATGGCAGAAGCCGGCATCCTGGGCCTGATCCAGTCTGCTCCTGTTCCCATCACGGCATTATGGGATAAGGAAACCGTGTTTGGCGAAACTTCCTCTTTTGAGAATCTTCCCGTCATACCCGATATCAAACTGGATGAGCACCAGTACGCATACATTTACCAGCTGGTAAAAGAAAGACGTCCCATTGAACTGGAGTTTGACATCAGGAATCATTTCCGGCCCGGTCCGGTCAAGTTCCATAACGTGGTTGCCAAAATCACAGGAACGCATTACCCCGATGAGTACATCATGGTGAGCGGACACCTGGATTCCTTTGATGTGGCTACAGGAGGGGTGGATTGCGGCGTAGGGGTAACCCCTGCCATGGAATCGGCCCGGTTGCTTTCCATTTCCGGGGCAAAGCCAAAAAGGAGCATTCTTTTTGTTCTTTTTGCAGGGGAAGAATTTGGGTTGCTGGGAGCAACATCATGGGTGGAAAGACATAAAGACAAACTGGATCGGATTTCAAACCTTTTCAACAGGGACGGGGGACCGCTGGCAGCTACGGGGGTGTCTGTGCCCAAAGCCATGGTAGATGATTTTATAAAGGCTTCAAAACACATTTCCTCCATCAACCCGGAAATCCCGTTTACCGTAGACACAATCCCCCCGCGTCCCAGGCCTCTGCAACCAGGAGGAACCGACGCCTCGATCTTTGCCATCAGGGGAGTTCCCACCATATCGTTGCGTGACAGGGATGTGAAAGGATATGATTTCAATTACAGGGAAATATGGCACACAGAACGCGACCTGTACACTAAGAGCATAGGCCAATACCAGGAGCACACATCAGTTGTACTGGCAATCATCGTATACAATCTGGCCAACCTGAACCACATCCTGTCCCGGGAAGGTCTGTATTACGAGCAATAAATGCAGCGTTATCCTAAATAAATGTATCTTTGTTATGATGAAACAATTGACACATTTGGTGTTCACTGCGCTGTTGCTGTCTGTTGTCTGCAGCGGCTGCGAAAGGTTGTCTCTGCAGACAAACCGGCAGAAGGATATTATCCTGACCAAAACAGAAAAAGCCATCTCGGCAGAAGTCAACCGTTTTGCCTTTGATCTTTTCGAACAAGTCAGCTGCGAGGATAAGAATTTCTTTATCTCTCCCCTGAGTGCCTCACTGGCATTGTCCATGACCGCAAACGGAACGGCCGGCGCCACGGCCGGTGAAATGAAAAAAATTCTGGGATTTGAAGCTTTTTCCTACAAGGATATGAATGGTTTTTTCCGGACCATGATCCGTGAACTGTCAGAAGCAGATAAGCTAACCGAAATTGGCATTGCCAATTCAATCTGGATCCGGGAAGGATTCCCTGTCCGTGACGCTTTCAAACAGCTGGTCAAAACATGGTACCTGGCCATGATAACGGAACTGGATTTTACTTCCCCCCTGGCCCTGGAAACCATCAACAACTGGTGTGCCACCCAGACCAAAGGAAAGATAGACAAGATCATCGATGAGATACCGGCCCGGATGCTCATGTACCTGATCAATGCCCTTTATTTTAAAGGGACCTGGACAAAATCCTTTGATGAGTCACATTCCTTCCGGAGCGATTTCTACCCGGATGAAGGAGCTTCGCAGAAGGTGGATTACATGATCCAGACTGAACCCTTTCCATACACAGAAACAGAATTTGCCAGGGTGGCCGAGCTCCCGTACGGGAACCAGGCCTTTTCCATGGTGCTGGTCCTGCCTAAGCCCGGGATACATACAGACCGTGTTATCAAAGAAGAAATGGATACGCAGACCTGGAACGGAATCGTAAGCAGGCTGGATCAAACCATCAGAAAGCTGACCGTGACCTTGCCCAAATTCAAATACGAATACGAAAAGGACCTTATACCCACCCTTCAGGCCATGGGAATGGAGCTTCCCTTTATGCAGGGTGCGGCCGATTTTAGCAACCTGTCTCCGGTTACAGGACTTTATATCGGACTGGTCAAGCAAAAAACATATGTAGAGATCAACGAAAAAGGCACAGAAGCTGCAGCGGTTACCGTTGTGGGCATTGAAAAGAGTTCCGGCCCCGACGATCCGCTCCAGTTCAACGTTAACCGTTCCTTCATTTATATCATCAAGGAAAAGAGCACCGGTTCCATTCTGTTCATGGGCAAGGTTTCTTTTTTTGAACAGGATCCTGTACAATGAACAATCCGGCCTTCTGGTATCCGCTGGATAATGCCGCAAAAATCTTTCCGGCCGTTATTAACAATGAAATTACATCTGTATTCCGTTTTTCAGTTGTACTCAGACACAAGGTACACATAAGGTCTCTCTTTGCTGCCGTACGTGACATAGAACCACGCTTTCCGTATTACAAGGTCTTACTGAAAAGGGGGTTTTTCTGGTATTACCTGGAATCGTCCTGTTCCCTTACCCCGGTCGTGGTTGACGACAGAATGCCCTGCAGAAGGTGTGACAAAGAAGGGCCGCTGCTGAGGATCCTGGTTGCCGACAACCGGATCAGTGCCGAATTTTCCCATATGCTCACCGACGGCGGAGGTGCCCTGGAGTATTTCAAAACCTTGCTTGCCCGGTATTTTCTGAACAGGGGAATAGAAGTTCCACCCGGGTTCTTATATATGGATCCATCGGAGAAACCCGACCCGGAAGAATTCGAAGATGCTTACAACCGTTTTTTTTCAGAGAACATCCCTGCAAATTCAAGGCGTCCCAAAGCGTTTCACCTTCCCTTCCCCTTAAACAGGAAACCCAGCCTGGGGATAATCAGCGCTACACTGCCTGTTGCTGCCCTGAAAGAAAAAGCCAGGGAAAAGCAGGTGAACATTACCGTATACCTGGCCGCAGTGTATATCCACGCCATACAGCAAATATTCGAAGACCTGTCATGGCCCGCCAGAAAAAAGAAAACAGGCAAGATAAGCGTCCAGATCCCTGTGAACATGCGTAACCTTTACCCCAGTAAAACAATGCGCAACTTTTCCCTGTTCGTCATGCCGGAAATGGACCGCAGGCTGGGGCACTATACCTTTGACCAGATATTGAAATCTGTATATCATCAAATGCAGCTGGAAACCGATGTGAAACTGGTCAGCAAGATATTGTCCCGCAATGTGGGAAGTGAGAGGAATATTATTGTCCGGGCAATCCCCCTATTCATCAAAAACCCGATTTTGCGCATGAACTTTAAAAAAATGGGCTGTAGCCAGTATTCCGGTGTAATGTCCAATCTGGGGGGAATCTATTTTCCGAAATCCATGATGCAACATATTAAATCTGTGATGGTTGTTCCGCCACCTCCCAATAAGCTCACAAAAGTAAGCTGCGGGATGATAGGGTTCAACGACCAAATAGCCATTACATTTGGGAACATTACACGCAGCAGGGAGCTTGAACGGAATTTCTTTCGCTTCCTGACTTCTGAAAACATTCCGGTCACCATAACGTATAACAGAAACTGTCATGATGAATATCTGTAAAAAGTGCGGCGTCGAGCTGGACATCAATATGAATTATTGCCCACTTTGCGGGCACAAAACGAATGCAACAAGTGAAGCTCCCCTTTATCCCAAGGATGTAACCTATGATTTTAAGGAACTTTCCAACGTCCAGAAAAGGAAGATTTTCTGGGACCTGTCCCTGATAGTTCTGGTGGCCGGCATACTGTCTTCTACTGTCATTGACTTGATCATCAATAAAAATATTACCTGGTCAAAATATACCATTACCGTGGGTCTGGCCATGGTTATTCACATTTCTCTGATCGTATTCCTTCACGCCAGGACCATTCGCCTTTTCTTGTTGGGATTCATTGCTTCCTCCCTGTTGATACTCCTGCTGGACTGGTTCAACAAAAGCATGAACTGGGCCGTTCCTGTGGGCATCCCCCTGCTTTTTTGCCTTTACCTGATTGTGATGGTCATGGCCCTGATTATAAAAAAATCAAGGCAAAAGGGAGTAAACCTTATTGCTTATGTCCTTATTGCCATTGCCATAACAGGCATTGCTACCGAGGGAATCCTGTCACTTTACGTAAACAATACACTCACCCTTCACTGGAGCCTGATCCTGCTGGTATGCATGGTTGCCATATCGGCTATATTGCTTTTCATACATTTCCGTCTGAAAAAAGCAACCGACCTGAGAAAGTTTTTCAATTTATAATTATTCACACATCATGATCACTACGGATATCGTAACAAAACAAAGGGAATATTTTCACTCCGGATGCACACGCGACCTGAAATTCAGACTGGATGCATTGCAAAAAATTGCCGCCTGGGTAAAGGAACACGAACAACTTATCCTGGAAGCGCTCAAGGCAGATCTGAACAAATCTACAACAGAAGGCTATTTGACCGAAATAGGTGTTCTGAGCGGGGAGATCCGTTACATAGCAAAACATCTGAAAGGATGGGTACAAAACCGCAGGGCCAAGACTCCCCTGATGCTAATACCTGCAAAATCTTTCCGGGTATGTGATCCGTATGGCGTAGTGCTTGTTATGTCGCCCTGGAATTACCCGTTCCTGCTCACCATGGAACCGCTTGTGGGTGCCCTTGCAGCCGGAAATTGCGCCATTGTCAAACCCTCTGCCTATTCCCCGCATACATCGGCCATGATTGCAAGGTTGATAAAAGAGTGTTTTCCTCCGGAACATGTTACTGTTGTGGAAGGGGGACGGGCCGAGAATGCCTGGCTGCTTGAACAACCCTTTGATTACATTTTCTTCACCGGAAGCGTCCCGGTGGGGAAAACGGTCATGAAAGCCGCCTCGGCACACCTGACCCCGGTTACCCTGGAGCTTGGCGGGAAGAGTCCCGTGATCATTGAAAAAAGCGCCGATGTGGATCTGGCGGCCAAAAGGATCGTCTTTGGCAAGTTCATCAATGCCGGACAGACCTGTGTGGCACCCGATTACATCCTGGTGCCCGAAAGCCTGCAGGATCAGTTGCAGAAAAGGCTCATTCACTGGATTGATATCTGCTATCCGGCCAATAAACAGGGATTAATAGCTGATTATCCCCGCATTGTGAATGAAAAACACTTTGACAGGCTGCTGGGATTGCTGCACAATAAAAAGATCATCAAAGGGGGCGAAAGCTCCCGTCAGACCCTGACCATCAACCCCACACTGCTGACCGGTGTATTGCCAGATGATCCCGTCATGCAGGAAGAAATATTCGGGCCCATACTTCCGCTCATCACATGCAATACCATATCCCAGGCCATAGAATTTGTCAGGAACAGGCCCAAACCTTTGGCCCTTTACCTGTTCACAAAAGATAACAGCGTAAAAAAGACGGTGCTGCAGGAACTGTCTTTTGGCGGAGGTTGTGTAAACGATACCCTGCTGCACGTTGCCTCTTCCACCCTCCCGTTTGGGGGAGTGGGTGCCAGCGGCATGGGCTCCTACCACGGAAAAGCAAGCTTTGACACCTTTACACATTTCAAAAGTATTGTTGACAAAAGAATGTGGCCCGATCCCTCGCTACGGTACCGTCCTTATAACAGAACAACGATCAACTGGCTGAAAAGGCTTTTTTAATCTGCTTTTTTATTTTTATTATCTTTGCGTGTCGCTGTTTAGGAGAATGGGCATTCTTCCATGTGTATACTCCCCAATCAGTGGTGTTTTTTACGGATTAACAAAAACATCTGACCATGAAGAAACAGACTGACATTCTTGTCTTAAATAAAGCACAATTAAAAAGGTTGTTCTGCCGTCAATTTCCTGCGATTACAACCCTGGCAAAGGAAAGCGAAACCATTGGAAAATTCAGGGAAAATCTGGAGAATCATATTACCGTGCATCCACATCATGACAGCAAAGCTGCAGCCGGTCTTCGGCGATTGATCAAGTACGATGGCACTTCTGTCCATGAATTATCCACAGAAAAAGATCTTGAAATCAGGACTATTACCCTCTTGTGGAAATGGCTCCGGGGTACGCTCAATAGCGAACCTGGCGATGCAATCAACACCGATTTCATTCTTGAGCTGTACCACCAGTTTGAGCTGCTGGAATATCCTCGGGTCCAGAAACCATCGGAAACCAAAGTGATCAACTGGATGAGGAAATGGAAATCGGGGCTGAGCCGCCGGCTGGTATATATCAGGGAGGAAAACAAGGAACGTATCATACGGATCCTTATGGCCAAAATTGAAAACTGGCACACCGGTAAGTATGTCTTTCCCGAAGGCAGCTCCTATATGTCCAAATTCAGTATGGTGGAAAAGTGGTGGAACGATTACCGTTTTCAGCTTGCCATGGCTGCTCGTAAACCCTCGGATGTAAACCTGATGCTGAACAATTCGCTGTCAGAGGAAACCATGAATTTATTGAAGGAAGCACGCAGAAAAGGCATCCCCACCTTTGCCACCCCCTACTATTTATCACTGCTGGATGTGTCCAACAAATCTTTCAACGACCTGGCAATCCGGAATTACGTGATCTATTCTAAAGAATTGGTCAGCACATTCGGAAATATTGTCGCCTGGGAGCGCGAAGATCAGGTGGAACCCGGTACACCCAATGCAGCAGGCTGGTTGTTGCCAAACGAGAACAATATTCACCGCCGCTATCCCGATGTGGCCATTCTGATACCGGATTCCATAGGAAGGTCATGTGGCGGATTATGCGCCCCCTGCCAAAGAATGTATGATTTTCAAAACCAGCGCCTAAATTTTGAACTGGAACAACTTAAGCCTCAACTGACATGGAATAAGAAGCTCCACAAGCTGATGCACTATTTTGAAAAAGACACCCAGCTCAGGGATATTCTCATAACCGGAGGCGATGCCCTCATGAGCCAGAACAAAACCCTGAGCAACATGCTCAATGCCGTGTATAATATGGCGCTGCGGAAAAAGAAGGCGAATGACATGCGCCCGGATGGTCAAAAATTTGCCGAAATGCAACGGATCCGCCTCGGCTCAAGGCTTCTGGCTTACCTTCCCATGCGCGTGGATGATGAACTGGTAGATATTCTTAAGAAATTCAGGGAAAAAGCATCCAAAATTGGCTTCAGCCAATTCATCATTCAGACACATTTCGAGAGTCCCCTCGAAATCACACCAGAGGCCAAACGGGCTATCAAAAAAATTCTTTCCACCGGCTGGATTATAACCAACCAACTTGTTTTTACAGTGGCTGCCTCCAGGAGGGGTCATACTGCACGTTTAAGAAGAAAGCTGAACAATTTGGGAGTGGTCTGCTACTACACGTTCACTGTCAAAGGGTTTGAAGAGAATTATGCCCTGTTTGCACCTAATTGCCGTTCCATGCAGGAACAGGAAGAAGAGAAAGTGTTCGGGCGGCTCACCCCGGAAAAGGAGAAAGCTTTGTGTGACCTGTTTAATACAAGCAACAACATTTACAAAGATCTGAAGGGTTTTATGAAAGAACATAACCTGCCTTTCCTGGCAACGGATCGTAATATATTGAACCTGCCAGCCATAGGCAAAAGCATGACATTTGAAATGACCGGCCTCACACAGCAGGGTAAACGGATATTAAGTTTTGAACATGACCGGACACGTATGCATAGTCCTGTTATTGATAAAATGGATGACGTTTACATTGTTGAAAACAAATCGGTTGCTGCTTACCTCAGGCAATTGGGAGAAATTGGAGAAAATCCGAACGATTATGCCTCTATCTGGAGTTATATTTCAGGACAGACAGAGCCCTGCTTTACATTATTTGAGTACCCCTGTTACGATTTTAAAACCACTACGGAGCTTACCAATTTCAGGATGTAGCGAATATCCGGGGAAAAAGGAATTATTCGTATATTTGCAAACATAAAAATGTACAATGAATGAGCAAGGGATCAAAGACTCTGTACGCCGCAAATACGGACAGATCGTAAAAAATCAATCATGCTGCGGATCGGGATGCTGTACCAGTGGCGATATGCGTTATACGATGAAAGAGGATTACAGTCACCTGAAGGGATACGAACACATTGCAGATTATGGCCTGGGCTGCGGTTTGCCTACCCAATTTGCCGGGATCAGGCAAGGGGATACGGTGTTAGATCTGGGATCGGGTGCGGGCAATGATTGTTTTGTTGCCCGTGCGCTTACGGGGGAAACCGGTCAGGTGATAGGGATAGATTTTACGCCGGAGATGGTGGAAAAGGCAACATTGAATGCCTCGGCTCTTGGGTATACAAACGTAACGTTTCACAAGGGTGACATCGAGAACATGCCCTTTCCCGATCATATGGCAGACGTGGTTATCAGTAATTGTGTCCTGAACCTTCTGCCTTCCAAGGATAAGGTTTTTCATGAAATATTCAGGGTATTGAAACCCGGAGGACATTTTTGCATTTCCGACATTGTTCTGGTTGGTGAATTACCTGTCGCATTGAAAGATAATGTTGATTTCTATACCGGCTGTATTGCCGGAGCCATACAGAAAGACCGGTACCTGGAACACATTGCCAATGCCGGATTTACACAGGTGTCTGTCGTGAAAGAAAATAAAATTGCCTTGCCTGACAGTGTGATTAAGGGGTCTGACGGGACTTTTTCCGTTCTATCTATTACTGTGACGGGTGAGAGTGCTGCAAACGGGATTACCTTCGCGCCACAGGCGCTCGGTGTTCCCGTTTGGAGGTAGCTTCAGTTCCCAAAATGCAAAGCTGCAAAGCGCAGCTTTTTATGGCTGCAGGCCGGAAAAACAAGCTGGCTTGTTTTTCGTAGCCTGCAGCCATAAAAAAGACACGGACGTTGTCCGTGTCTTTGCGTTTTGGGAACTGGCGGAGAGAGAGGGATTCGAACCCCCGGACCCTTGCGGGTCAACGGTTTTCAAGACCGCCGCAATCGACCACTCTGCCATCTCTCCATGTTCTGTCGAGGGCTGTTATCATGCTGCATTGATACCAATGCCCTTGCCCGGTATGTCAATGTGTCTTCAGGGGCAGCAAAAGTAAATAAAAAATGGAACATGACAAGAGCAGGTATCCTAATCAGGAACACTTACATGTACCGCTCAATTTCATGCAATACCTTTTCCCACTCATTTCTCATTACTTTGAGATTAATTTCCATGGTATCCAGGGTTCCCTCTTTTGCCTTGGTTTCCATTCGTGAAGCCATTGCTGCCATTGATTTATACCTGGCCGTGAGCGCTCCTCCTTTAATATAGTGGGCCAGTGATGCAATTTGACGGGCATCACCCTTGTTTACGGCATTTTCAAGATCATTCAGTTTTTCCTTCATGTCCGACATGGAAACCATGAGCATTTTCTTGACCATTACAGTGTCTCCTCCCATAGCATTAAGAAAATCCACATAATTGAAGTGATCCCTGGGATTGTCAAACTTTGCCAGGTACTTTTCCAGGGTAGATTCCAGGTCATCCCTGACAATGGGTTTTGATAAGAATTCGTCCATCCCGCTGCTCAATACTTCCTGTTGTTCTTCTTTGGAAGCTCCGGCAGTGAGCGCGATGATAGGTATCCGTAGTAAATTGTGACTTCTCGACTCCCATTCCCTTATTTTTCTGGTTGCCTCCAGGCCATCCATCCCTGGCATCTGAATGTCCATTAAAATCAGGTCTACATGTTCATGTCTTATTAACTCAATTACCTCCTGACCGTTAACAGCCTCGAGAACTTGCGCTCCGGGCAAGATAGTGCCTATATAAGATTTGATAAGCATCATATTCATGGGAATATCCTCGGCAATCAGAATAACAGGATTGTCCGCGGCCGCTAATGCCTCTTCTGTTTTGTCTTCGTTTTCGTTTCCTTTTTGATCCGGTTGTTCTGTACCTGAATGAATTCCACTGTTATAGATAGATATGATCGTGTCGTACAACATGTCAGCGCTTATTGGCTTAACCATATGATACCGCACACCCAGTTCCTTGCATTTATCTCTTAAAGACTCATCATCAGAAGAACTGTGCAACAGGATCAGGGGCATAATCTCTGGTAAAACCAGCATTTTTTCACGGATCATCTGAATTACTGCTAAACCATCTACGTAGGGCATATGGTAGTCAATCAATAAGAGATCAAAAGCCTGTTCTTCCAATAATCTGAGCGCACACAGGCCGCTATCGCACTCGCTGCAATTCACCCCCAGAATTTGAAGTTTTCCATTAAAATTTTCCTGTTTAAAGCATTGTCATCTACTATGAGAACATTTTTTACAGGCAACTTACCTTTGGCTTGTTCATGCGTTTGATGCTCTTTTCCGATTTTGGTTTCAATAGAAAATGAGAACGTGCTGCCTTCTCCCCACTTGCTGTGAAGTTCTATACCGGATCCCATTTTTCTGGCCAGCAGATTGGAGATGGTCAAACCCAGCCCGGTACCACCATATTTACGTGTAGTGGAGCTGTCTGCCTGGGTAAAGGCATTAAACAACCTGCTTTTCTGAGAATTGGTTATCCCTATGCCTGTGTCCCTGACAAAAAATACATACCTGCCCCTGTCCGGCCCCAGTTTTGTAAATTCCAATTTTAATTCAACCTCTCCCTTTTCTGTAAACTTTACAGCATTGCTCAGTAAATTGGTCAGGATTTGTTTTAGCCTTACAGGATCTACATATGCCACCCTGGGAATGTCTAGTGGAAAGCTGAAGAGAAGTTCCAGATTTTTTGCCGAAGCATGATACCTGATAATATCGATCGTTTCATTGAGTAACCGGAAAATATCTGTTTCCATTAATTCCAGTTCCAGTTTACCACCGGCTTCAATTTTTGAAAAATCCAGAATGTCATCAATTATTCCCAGCAATGCTTTTCCAGAAGAATTGGCACTTAGTGCGTATTCTTCCTGCACGGGAGTAAGTTTGGTTTTAAGCAAAAGATCAGTAAAACCAATAACTCCGTTAAGAGGTGTGCGAATCTCATGACTCATATTGGCCAGGAATTCCGATTTGGTTTTATTTGCCTTTTCTGCCTTTTCTTTGGCTTGTTTGAGGATTATTCTGTTTTCCAGCTGAATCTGTACATTTACCAGTAGTTCGGCAATAATTGTCAGCAGTTGTTTTTCCCTTTTCGAATATTGATGTAGATTCCTGACAAAATCCAGGCCCACAAAGCCAATAAGCTCCTTACTTGTCCACATGGGAACTGTAAGCATGCTCCTGACCTTTTGATTCTGCAGTATCTGTTTTGCGTTAGTATCTGGCAATGATTCAACATCATAAATGAAAAACGACTCTTTGTTCCTGTGGTTTTCAAGCAACTGTGGCATGTAACTGTCCGGGATATGCTTCATTGTGTCAATAACAGGAAAGACTCCCCTGGCACACCATTCGTATGTATTGGTTAAGGTACCATTCTTGAAATCATACATGTACACATAAGACCTGTCGGCCCCCACAAAGTTGCCTATCGTTCCCAGGGCCCTAAGGATTTCGTTATCTACCTTTTCAACAGGCATTTTGATAAAAGACTTTGCCATATCCACGAGCATCTGCAGCGTCTCGCGATGGGCATATTGTTCTGTGATATCGACCAGTACTCCCAGAAAATATTTTTTTCCTTTTCTTTCCAGAATCTCCGCTGTAAGTAAACCTCTCCTGGTATTGCCCGAGCGGTCCCTGATGGTCATCTCCATATTATTTACCAGGAGTTTTGAATTCAGTTGGTCCAGAACAAAATTTACGGTACTATCGTCGTCAAAAAGACCAATTTCAAGAATAGTCTTTCCAATCACCTCTTCCATTCTATAACCAAGGGTATTGAGGAAAGCGTTGTTCACGTCAAGGATCTGCCCCCCGGGATGGGAAAAAAGAGCGATCAGCGAAGGATTGTTCCTGAATAGCAGTTCAAACCGTTGCAAAGCCTCCTGTTCATCTGTCAGGTCTTTCATAATGCTAAAAATGCACTCCTCTTCGTCCCATTTTCCCTTTAAGCATAAGATCGAAAATCTTCCGGGCTTCTTCCTTTGACTCATAAGGATGTATTTCCAGAATGCCTTTTTCACTCAATTCTTCCTGGGTATAACCCAGTTTGTCATAAGTGGCATTATTGGCGGCGATGATTTTTCCATCCTTTGATGCCACTATAACCATGTCCATCATGGAATTGAACAATTCCCGGAAATTCGCCTCTTTTACTCCCAGTTTTTTTTCCATGGTTATACGGGTGGTGATATCTGTAAACAGGGTGGAAAAGAAACCTTTTTCCTGAGAAAACACCTGCACCTGGAACCATTTTCCCAGTGGTTCAGAATACTGTTCATATATTTTTGTTTCACCACTCAAAGCCACCGACCCAAAGGCTGCAATCCAGTCAAATGAAATATTTTTGACCCCGGGAAAAACTTCAAGTATGGTTTTTCCAATGATGTCGGCCTCTTTTAGTCCGGTCATCTTTTCATACGCAGGATTAACTTCCAGGTACCTGTAATCTATGGGCAGTCCGTTCTCATCCAAAATTATCTGGTGAGAGGCGAAGGCAAAGGGAGAACTTTTTAGTAAGTCGGATAGTCTTTCAGATTTCATAAACAATCTGTTTATTCGTTTTCATTCACCCATTGATCAATAGCCAATGGTTCTTTATTATTAAAGAAAAGAGACGTTATGTCGCTAATAACATCATGACCTGCCTGGCTATTGGTAAAATAGACCAGTATCCTTTTTGGTTGCAGCCCCTTGGCCGGAACTACCAGGAACAGTGATCTGAAAGTCCCGTTGTCACCCCAGTGAAATACCACCTCTCCCAGCTTCTGATGTTTCTCAATTCCCACCCCCAGGCCCCAGAATATCCGTTGATCACAATCTCTTGGCTTTCCGGCATATCGTACCGCCTGTACCACGGGTGTGAAGATGGCTATCCGGGATTCCTTGCCCAAACCGGTTCCCCGGCTCAACGCCTCCAGAAACTTCATGTAATCAGAGGCTGTTGTCCTTAAGGTATAAGCCGCATTTGCTCGTGGAAAATTTCCCTTTCTCCTGTCCTGGCCATCGCGGTTAAATCCGCTGACAGCAAGAGAGTCATAATCATCCCTCCAGCTATAGGAAGAGGAAACCATCCCCAGTGGCAGGAACACCTCCTGTTGAGCAATTTCTTCCAATCCCTTACCCTGGATCTGTTCTACCGCCCTTTGCAAAAAAGCATACCCTTCTCCCGAATAACTGAATGCCGAGTCAGGCCTGAATTTGAAAACAATAGGAGCCCCGGGCCATTCGGGTGAACCGGGTGAAACTGCCCAGTTGGGCAAGCGTTCTGTCCAGATCTATCTCTCCCCTGTCGCTCATCCTCATGACAATATAGGCAAACACCGGTTTGCTGAGCGAGGCTGTCTGAAAAACGGTCTTACCGTCGTTACGGGGTCTGATCCCGGGAACAGTAGAAATTTCGTATACAGCATGGGCATTCCCTTTGGTATAAGCCACTTGTATCAGAGGTATCCCTGCCTGACGGGCTATTGGGGTTATTTGATCATTATAGTCGGTAGTGCAGGAACATATCACTGCAACAAGAAGGACAACGATGAACGGTTTTATTTTCATAGAGTCTCCGGTTGTTACTATCAAACCGGGATTACACAAAGATACATGAAAAACAGAAGAAATTACAATATCTTTAGGGCTATAGCGGCACATGCCAGGGCATCATCCAGCGCGTTATGGTGGTTGGTGAGCCTATGCCCGCAGGCGGCAGCAACTGTTGGCAACTGGTGATTGGCCAAAGACTTGCCAAAGTACCTTCGCGACGCCCGCAGGGTGCAAAGGAATTTGTAATCGGGATAATCCATGCAGTAGGTGAAAAATGCGGCTTTCAAACATCCCTCGTCAAATTGCGCATTGTGAGCTACCAGGGGCAAATCTCCTATATAAGGATCTATTTCCTTCCAGACATGAGAAAACACGCATGCGTTTTCTGTATCTCTGGCATTGAGTCCGTGAATCATGGTGTTGCGGTACAGGTAATAATCCGGTTCGGGCCTGATAAGCCGGTAAATGGTATGCTCCGGAACCCCGTACCGTACAATCACTATACCTACACTGCATACACTGGAAGGCTGTTCGTTGGCCGTCTCGAAATCAATGGCTGCAAAATGATCCATTACTCAAAATCCTTGACAATTTGTTGGTTTGGTGTTATGCCGTTTTCATTGAAAGATTCAATGGTGAAATAATAATCAAGATTGCTGTTCAGGCTGTTAATGACCAGGGTTGTGTCGCGGTACACCATGTGATTCAGGTATAGTTTGTTTCTGTCTGTACCGTAACTGATGTTGTAACCCGTGGCATGATTGGCCCCGGACCAGGAAAGCGTCACACTTCTTTTATCAAGAGGATTTCTTAGTGCAGAAAAATGCGTAATCCTGCCCGGAAGCGGTCCTGTGCCTGTACCGAAAGCCCTGAACCCGCTGAGGGCAAAATGCCCGCCGGGAACCTCAACATTGGTGATTTTCAAATAACGGCACAATATTTTTTCTGCCAGGGGAATATAGACATGAGAATTGTCTGTGTTGTTCTCTGAGCGGTCTGCCAGCATCTCCCATGTATTGCCATCAAGGGAGTACTCTACGGTAAAACGGTGGCATGCACCCTTTTGCCTGCCCCTGATATGTACGTTGTGTTCTGCAAAATTCATCTGAAGGGCATATACATCAAAAAAATCGCCCATGTCCACGATGGCATGTTCACCGGCATCACCACCGGCAGCAGCCCAATAGGTACGGATATCCTCATCGGTCATATTGCGTGCCGGGAAGGAATCCACAGAAGAGGATACCTCCACCGGCTTGTCATAGGTGAGCAGCATCCATCCGGGGAAAATATCCTCAAAGCTGTGAATCTTTCCAGCAGGTACAACATAAGGGTAATCCCCGTACTTTGTTATGGAATAATATGTTCCGTCCTGGTCCAGGAATACGGGAAACATACCCAGGCGGCGTTCAAACATATGCTTTTGAGATATGGTCATAGTGCCTATGTGCCAGAAATTCCCATAAGTATCGGCAAAGGAACTGCCGTGGCCGGCCCCCGCGGCAAATCCTGCTGGCTTATACATCGAGGGATTGTGTTTTTGCAGCACGTAGGGCCCCAGGGGATCCCCGGACAGGTAAACAGCATCGGCATAACTTTTATATTCGGTGCCCGGACCCGCGTATTGTAGGTAATATTTCCCACCATGTTTGGTTACCCACGGGCCCTCGATCCAGGGAGCCCTGGTTGTGAGCGTATTGTAATCCCCCGGCACCTCCCATCCGTATTCAGCCGGATTGGCATATACCAGTTCCCGGACATCACCCAAAAAGGCAAATCCGTTGCGGTAGTCCACCTCCACCCCATATAGGGGCTTCTGGTCCGAACAACCCCAATAAAGATATAGCCGCCGGTCCTCGTCCAGTAAAAAGGCAGGGTCCCACACGGGAATTTCCAGCGCTTCCACAGCTGTTTCCCAGGTGCCTGAAAGCGGATCGGCACTTTTGTAAATTGTACTTTTATGGTTTGACGAGGCCAGGAAAAACAGCGTATCGTCAATGGCAACTGCCGTAGGAGCATATTCTTCTGTGGGGATCTGGTCTGTCTGCACAAAGTGCCATTGTGCAAGATTTTCCGACCACCAGTAACCGCCCGATTTAGAAACAAAAAGAAAGTATTTGTCTCTGAACCGGACCACGGAAGGATCGGCTGCCTCCCTGCGTGAAGGGAAAGGATCCTCCAGGGCAAAACGGTAAGTAAGATCCATGGGGTTGCACACGGTATCGAGCGTTTGTTCCGTGGAACAGGCAGAAAATACCATCAGCAGGAATAATGCGGGCAAATTTTTATTCATCTTTTATGGTTTGTAATATTTCAGATTTTTTGAACCGGGTAAATACAATTTCCTTATAATCCCCTCTTTCGTAAAGTACGCCAATACCCCCCTCCCGAAAGCACGGTCAGGGCTGTTTGGGTTGGAAAAGAAGAGTCGTTTTCCAACCTGCACCAGTCCGGCGTTGCACCCCGGATCGGCAAGGGACGTCTCGGCTTTTGTTATCCAGGTCTTTCCCTGGTCCATGGAAAGGTGAACGTAGCGGTGGCCTGCCCCGTTCACCCGGCTGTTGACCATCCAGGTTCCGTCTTGCAGCTCAATGACCCTGGACTCGTCCCCGGGCTGTAAAGCCGTGTCTATCAAATACCAGCTTTGACCGTGGTCGTCGCTGGCAAACAGGTAGAGTCCCTTTTGCAGGTTCACCAGCGTATGGAGCAATTTTCCGCTGGCAGTCTGCAACCCCTGCCCCGAAGTGATGAATTTGAAATCCCTTTCCCAGCCCTGTTGTGCGATCTGTCCGGTAATGTCTTCAGGAGCGCTCCAGGTGGTGCCGTTGTCGGTGCTTTTTGTCACCTTCTGGGAGAAGACACCAGGTCTCTGCTGGTGGTCCATAAAGTTGAAAAAGAGAAAGATAGTGCTTGTAACCTGGTCCACCAGCAGGGACGGGTCCGAGGCCGATTGACCCAAGGGGTAATCCACCACGCTGCGCATCCGGGACCAGGTCCTGCCTTGGTTACGGCTGGTGCGTATGACAATGTTGATATCCGGATTGCCACCCAGATCTGCACAGGAAGGAACACGCTGGTCGCAAACCGCTATCAGCTTCCCGTTGGGGGCGGTTGCCAGGGCCGGTATCCTGTAACACGAAATCCCTTTGCTTTGTGAGGTAAACAGCACCCGTTCCAATGGCCTGTGGCTGCATGATAACAACAGCAGCGATAATGAACATAACAGGACTACTCTTTTCACAGGCATCAGTATCATAAAATCAGGCGTATGGCGGACATCCCCCGTTACAGTTTCCGGCCTGCAGGTCTTTGCTTTCTATCTGAAAAGTGGTATGCCCTATAGAAAAAGTATCGCTCAGTTCCTGCTGCAACCGGGTAATAAACGCATCGGAGGCCCCCTTGGGCATCACCAGGTGAACGGTCAGGGCCACCTGCGTGGTGCTCATGGCCCAGATATGCAGGTCATGTATGCTGGTGACACCTTCCTTATGCAATAGATAGTCACGGACCTTCTCTATATTAATATGTTTGGGAACAGCATCCAGTGCCAGGTTCAGCGACTCGGCAAAAAGGCGCCAGGTACTCCATAAAATCACCAGGATGATTAAAAAGCTGACGGCCGGATCTATCCACATCCTGCCTGTGAGTTGAATGAAAAGCCCGGCAATAACCACCCCCAGCGATACAGCCGCATCGGCGGCCATGTGAAGGAAAGCCCCTTTGATGTTGAGGTCGGTTTTCTGCCCCTTGTAAAACAACATTGCGGTGATGGTATTGATCACAATCCCGAATCCGGCAACTATCATCACACTGTTCCCGGCAACGGGTTGCGGATTTTTCAGCTTCTCAACAGCATCCCAGGCTATGAGCGCTACGGCCCCAAAAAGCAGGAGCGCATTCAGAATGGAGACTAAAATGGTGGTTTTGCGCAGCCCGTAGGTATACTTGCCTTTTGGCTTGATTGTAGCCATCCATGAGGCAGCCCAGGCAAAAGCAAGGCCCATGATATCACTGATATTGTGCCCCGCATCGGCCAGCAGGGCAGATGAGTTGGCCATCAGTCCAAAGGCCACCTCGGCAATGACAAACAATACATTCAAACCAATGCCAATGGCAAAACGCCTGGCATAAGCGACAGGGACATTGTGGGCGTGTTCATGTGCCATAGGGTGACAGACTCAGAACGCCGATTTGATTTTTGACCATCCTTCTTTGAACGAATCTGCCGCCTGGGAAAAAGCATCCCGAACCTCATCCCATTTGTCATCGGCTGCATTCATCATCCGGTCATATTTGTCCTGCAGGTCTGATTTAATGGTTTCCAGTTCTTTGATGGATTCCTGGTATTTTTTCTTCAAATCTCCCTTTACTGATTCCTTTTCTGCTTTCAGCTCATTGATCTTTGCCGAAATTTCATCGATCCGTTGATTGGCGCGCGCCTTGAATTCTTCTTTATTCATAGTAGTCAATTATTAGTATTTCGTATAAAATTAATGAAATATAAACTTTCTGCTGCTTAAATAAAAAATTATTCCGGTCAGTAGCAGTAAAACACCTGTAAAGACAAGGATCAGCTCCACGGAAATCACATCGGCCAATGGTCCGAAAAGTAAAATGGCCAGTATGACAGTAACTACATCCAGCATAAACGCCCAGGCTATGCTGACTGATCCCAGGAGCGCTCCTCCCACCGCAGGGGAAAGCAGCAAAAGTACCGACCCCAGCGTGTGGTTTATTCCCTGGATCCGGGTAAGTTTTTCCATAGGAACCAGCTGCGGAAAAATCGCATTAACGCAAGGCGTCTGGATGCCCGCACCCAGGGAGCGGACAACAGATACGGCAAGGAGCAGCTCCAGACTCCGAAACCCCGCCCAGAAGGCGATAGCCAGTCCAAAAGTAGACAGGGCAATGAATCCGTCTGTGAGCATGATCAATGTTTTCCGGTTATACCTGTCGGCCCAGACACCGCCCCACAGGGAAATGATAACCTGCGGGAACATAGAGCAGATGGTAGAGAGCATAAGCCACGTTCCCGAGGATATTTCCAGGGTAATGTGCCAGACAATGGCAAACCTACCACAGAGGAGCCGAATAATGAAATATTCTGGCTCAGCAGGAACAGGGCTACTTTTTTAGAAACTGTGCCTCTGGAATCCATTTTTTTACATAGTTCATTTGAGGATCATACTTGCGGAGTTGTACCGCTGGATTGAATTTCCTGAAATAGGGCGTAGCATCGCAACCGGTTCCGGCAGCCCATTGCCAGTTGCCGTTATTGGAGGAAAGTTCGTAATCAAGCAATTTTGTAGCAAAATAAGCCTCACCCCATCGCCAGTCAATAAGCAGGTGCTTGCATAAATAATCGGCGACCACCATCCGGACCCTGTTATGCATGTATCCTGTGGCGTTTAGCTCCCGCATGCCGGCATCTACCAGAAGGTGACCGGTTTCTCCATGTTGCCATCTTTCAAAATCTGCAGGGTCATTGCGCCAGGTGAGCGCATCAAATTTCTTGCGGAAATTGGAACCTACCACATCCGGAAAATGATACAGGACCTGCATGAAAAATTTGCGCCATATCAATTCATTCAGGAAGCTTTGATTGTGAACTGTGCGATTCACGATGCTTCTAATGCTAACGGTTCCGAACCGCAGGTGAACCGATAAATGGCTGGTACCGTCCAGGGCGGGATAATTCCTGTCTTCTCCGTAATTGTCCAGGTTGTCTATATCGTAATCCCGCACTTTAACGGAAGAACGTTTAAATCCAACTTGTTCCAGGGAAGGAAAAGTAAATGAAAACCCGGCAAACCGGTTCGGCAGCGATTCCTGAACCGGGATATGCAACCGTCCCGGTCAAAGATCACCTGGTCTTTGAAAAGATGAAAGGGTACCCCTTTTTGAGCCAGCATTTTTTCTATTTCAAGATCCCTTGCTATGGCATACGGCTCGTAGTCCTGGTTGGCATAAGCCGCTTCTATGCTGAATTGCTCCAGGAGCGCCATCCAGACTTCACGGGGTTTCCCTTTCCTGCGATACAGTCTGCCCAGGCCGGTTTCCTCATTGCCGGAGCGCTGTCCCATGGACCGGGTCAGGTAAGAGAGCCTGTCGTAAATGAAAGTTACATGGGGATCGTTTGCCTGGAGTTCGTCAAGAATGTTGTCATCGAAAATGAACACCGGCAGCACCGGGTATGGTCCTGAAAGGGCTTCATGGAGCCCCCGGTTGTCTTTCAGGCGTAAATCCCTCCGGAACCAGAAAACCGAGACCTTTTCCATATTTTCAGGTATCTGATAAAAATACCCTCAAATATAATCATCTATCCCAGATTTCAGAATAAGTTTCAGAACTCATATAACCCGTGCCAGTCCGGGGCCTGGATGGTATCACTCACGTCTACGCAATAAAGGTCAAAACCGCCTTTGCCTCCGGGTCTGTCGGAAGAAAAGATCATAAGGCTGAAACCCACGAAATTAAAACAAATCGGTCTGTAATCATCGTCGGCAGAATTGATCTTGTCCCCAAAATTCACCGGTTCGCTCCAGGCGCTGTTCTCATATTTTGCATAATACAGATCAAATCCGCCGTACCCGCCTTCCCTGTCCGATGCGAAGATCACGTAGTCACCAAAAAGCGAAGGACATTTGTCATTACCTTCACCTGAAAGAGCAATTTCTTTTATTATGACCGGCTCTTGGTTCCCTGTCAGAAACTGATTCAGCAAGGCTCCCTTATCCAGGTCAAGGCTGAAAATGTCAAAAGAATTGTTCTCACGGTTGCTGCAAAACAGCATTTTGCCCAGCCTGTCGGATATGACGGGGTACAGGTCGTCTGCTTCCGAGTTTGCCGGATTGGCCGTGTAGGGTCCGTAAAGACGTTGCTGACCGCTGTATGTTCCCCAGTCAAGCCGGGGGGTATAGACAAATTTTATGTCAAAATCACCGGGTTCCCCTTCCTCTTCTGATTCGTTACAGGCATAAAAGAAATAGTTCAGACCGCCATCTTCCCAATAGGTGTAGGGCCCCAGTTCATCAAAACCTGTGTTTATGAGCGGGAGCAGTTTCCGGTCTATCATAGATTCTCCCGCATTTTCAGGTATAGAGATGTTCAGAACATCGTCCCTTCTGTGGTAGGAGATGTATAAGCTGTGGCTTATGATGTCAAATGTGGTTCCAAAGGTTTTCCTGTCGCTGGAAAAATAAATATCCACGCAGCCGGCTTCATAAGGTAAAGCAGAATTGTAATCGTTGTACTGAGAATTGAGCCCCTCCAGATTGGCTGGTACGTCTGTAATGATGATCTCGTAATCAAATTCATAATCCGGGTCTATGTAGGGACATCCCTGCAACGTGAAGATCAAGACTAGAGCCGTTGCAATAAGGGCTGCCTTTTTGAGATGGTGTATAGCAGACATGGTTAGATCGATTGTTTATTCACTAAATGAATCTACCTGCCGTTTACTGCATGGGAAGTTCACATTTATTCGGTATCATTGCATTCTACAATGCCCACCTTTCCATGATCTGTGTCAACAGCTGCCTGTCAATGGGTTTGGAAATATGGTCTGCAAAGCCGCTTTTCAGGTATTTTTCGCGGTCACTGGATAAAGCGTTGGCCGTCTGGGCCACGATCGGTGTTCCCGGTCTGATCTCCAACATCTTTTGCATGGCTTCTTCACCATCCATTATTGCCATCTTAATATCCATCAGTACAAGTGATATATCTTCTTGTTCCGTGAAGATTTCAAGGGCTTCCTGACCGTTTTGGGCCCAGAAAATTTGCCGATAGAAAAAAACGGGCTGCCGTAGTACTGTATCGTAAGTTCGGGAGTAATGGCCAGGTCAATGCGCAAGGTTAGTGACAGATCCCGCTTGTCTACCGTTCCAAGCAGCCAAAAGGGTTTTCCTGCGAGGGTCTGATACCTGCCAATATACTGCAACGGGTCCAGATCGCGTTCATAGGCTGCATCCAACGATATATGCAGGTTGGAAAAGGGGCGGTAATGCACCTGGGGTGAAATAATGAAAAAATGAAAATTCCCGGTTATCCGGTACATATACATGGCAAACAGACTGAAATAGATTTTTTTGGAACTGTCTGTGTTCATGCTGACCATATAATGAAAACGGTCCGGTTCTCTGATGGACGGTCCCCCGCGCAGTCGCTGTTCATCAACTATCCCGGTAGAATACTCCGCCCCCAGGTATAAACCCCAATGATTAAGAAAATTGAAATTTGCACCCAGCTCCAGCCCGTATCCCAGCCCTTTTCCCTGCAAATTCCATGTATTTTCCTGCGAAAGAGATACTTCGTAATCTTTAAAAATCCATTTGTTTTCCTTTTCCACATACGAAAGGCGGGTGTCATTTTCTAAGGTATTGGCAATATTCATAAAGCCAAGATCGTTGAATTCCAGCCCCGGTGTGCGTATCACCACCTCTTCGCTGTAGCGCCAGTGACCCTTGCTCCATTTGCCAATTTCAAAAGACGCGCCCATCCCCGTCAGCTTTGTTCCCGAAGTGTCATAGGGCAATCCGCTTCCCGGTCTCTGGTAATACCTTGCCGAGGAGGTCTGGAGCCTGCGGATAGCTTCCTGATCGCCTCCCACATGGGTGCCGATGGCCTTGAATTCCATAAAGTACTTGCGGTCTGCCCAGAATCTGGTGAAGTCCAGCCCCACGCTCAGCGCATCCCGCCCCAGGAAGTTCAGGTGTTTATCCCTTATGGCACGGTGGGTATGCGTAACAATCCCGCCCAGGATGGTATTTCCCCGGTCAAAATCTTGCTGGAAGCGCCCAACCAGGTGGTTGGTCAACGGCTCCACAGCCTGGGTGGACTCGGCGTTGTTCTCATAAATATGAGCGCTCTCCTTCAAGGTAAGAGCGTCCAGGATCCCAAGGAAAAATCCGCCGGCGGTCCTTCCCGATATTTTCATGGTCCCTCCTATGGTGGTGAATTCGGGCATCCGCACCATCCCTTCGCGGGGGGTGAAGGAGGGTGCGTGCCCAATGCGGCGGGAATAGAACAGTTCGTCCCCGTTAAAATTGAAGGAAAAAATGTTGTTGCCCTCTATGAAGAACGGGCGTTTCTCCTGGAAATATGTTTCAAAAGCGGTCAGGTTCATTTCGGAAGGATCGGCCTCGACCTGCCCGAAATGTAGGGTGATAGCTCTATCCGCCGGTTCCCGGGCAAATTTTCCAGACCGTGTAATTCCCCAAAAGTATATACCAGACCCGTCCCGTCGTTGGCCACAAGTTTCCAGTGACTCTCTTCCTAAAGTCGGTCAATCAGTCGCCAGGAATCAAAACCCCATACCTGCACGGGATCGGGACTATAACGCAGCTGGCTCAGCGGAATCTCCATTTCTGCAGTCCAGGAATCTTCCTGATAGGCTACTTTGGCATACCATACGGCATCCCAGTTCACATCCCACCCGTCATCGGAATGTTTGATATCCATCTTCTGACCGGCTGCTGTGACATTGAATTCATAGGCAGTGCGCCGGTCGTGGTAACTGTCAATCTGAATGCCTACAATATCTCCCAGGTAGTTATCCCTGCGTCCCAGGCGTTTGGTGACCTTGTCCATCTGATCATAGGCCCGGATAGCCACAAACAGACTGCTGTTATTGTACAAAACCTTTATTTCTGTCGGGAAAGACGGAGCTGCATTGTAAACGGGAACAAACTGCTTGTAATCCCCCTGCCATTCTCCCAGTTGCCAGCAGGCATCATCCAGCTTGCCGTCAACAACAGGAGGCACTTCCAGGCGCTGCGTGGTGTAAATCCTGTCAGGTATGCTGTCAGCTACGCTGCTGCTTGTGCTGCTGCCGGCTATGCTGCTGCCTGCGGTGGTCACGCTGCTGCCGGTCAAAACCTCGATACCGGCATACATTTTATGCCCGCAGAACAGGAAAGTAATCAAAACCAGAACAGCCCTCATGACAAGCCGTCTGCGTATATATGCATCGTTTATCATGATGGTACGAGGTTCATTGATATTGCGCCAGGGTGTTTTTCAGAATTTGCCGGATTTCTGTTGCCAGCCATTCTGGTTCCAGCACCTTTACCGTGTCGCCCAGGCGCAGGATCTCCTGGGTTAGTTCGTAATTGGGAATCACGTGAAGCTTTATCTTGCATTCTTCTGCATTATCTATAAGGATTTCCTGGGATCTGTGCAAAGGCAGGGTTTTTATGTATTTGCCCTGCGTTGGTGTTAAAGAAAGAATGACATCCTGTACCGTATTTTGTGAAAACACCAGTCCTATGGTATGGTCAAAAAGGCTCACCGGATTCGGGAACTGATCACATGCAAAAGTCTCGGCTTTTACCTCCAGATTTGTGATACGGTCTATGCCAAAGATGCGCAGTTTTTTGGTATCTTCCACAATCCCCACCACGTACCACCGGTTCTGGTACTCACGCAGCAGGTAAGGCTTTACGATATAGTCTGTGGTCTTTTCTGTCTGGAAGTTGTAGTGTTTGAAAAAGATCTTGCGATGCTCCCTTATGGCACGCAAAAGCGGTTTCAGATTATGGATGCCCTTCAACCCCCCTCCCGTGTCAAAGGAAATATGGCGCAGCGCGTCCTTGCTCTCCAGCAGACTCTGGGTAAGCAATTCGGCGGTATTGACAATTTCCAGGAAATGAAAAAAGGATTCTATGTTCACGCTGTTTTCATAGTCAATGAAATAGCCCCTGCGGGTATGGTTGTATTTGAGCTCTATCCCGAATTCAAAGCGAATCTGCTCCATATCGCGCTGAATGGTGCGGTCTCCTACCTGGAAGCCCTGCTGGTGAAGGAAGTCTCTTATTTCCCGGAACGAAGGGTATTGCCCGTTCCTGATCTTTTCTATGACCAGGGAATATCTTCTTATTTCTGCGTGTTTTGACATGATGTGGGTGTTAAGGAAAAACAAACTTACCAATTTTTGATAAGAGGTGGAACCTCTAGCGCCTATGGAGTCATCGCATTTTAGTAAAATGGTGAAATTTTTATTATCTTTAGAAGATTTACATTTTGTGCAGGTTCTGCTCTTAGGTACCTTCCTCACCATCTGTTAAATAAAAGGCCAAAGCCACAGTCGTATTGAGCAAAAGGTCTTGTTGTGTAAAGATTAAAATTAATAATTAATAAATGGCAAAATCAGATTCATTCAACAAAAGACAAATAGAAAAAAACAAAAGAGCTAAACGGAAAGAAAAACAACAAAGAAAAGAGGAACGTAAAAACGCTCCGAAAAGTTCATTTGAAGACATGATTGCTTACGTTGATAAAAACGGGATGATAACAAGTACGCCTCCCGATCTCAGTAAGCCTGACGACACTGTGGAAACAGAAGAAGAGTAACCGCCGGCGAATGCTATAGGTGAAAGCCTGCTGGTAAAAGATTGAAAGGCACGTTTGCTGCGCGTGAGACAGAGACCTTAAATCCGGTCACCCTGCCTTTCCGGTTCCTGATAAATTGAAATTCTCCATTCTCTTCAGAAATAAAACAATCTCCAGAAAGGTGTTGCAGGGTAAAAACATCTTCAGCTCTGCGGCGTACTTTTAATTGCGCGTTCTGCACAAACAGACGGTATATGGTTTCTATGTCGGGGCTGTAATAATTTCCCGCATATTCCGAAAGGTCTGCTTCCTGTTTTTTTAAGATTTTTCCTTGTTCAACCGCCGCGACTACCTGCTGCGGTGCACGGGTTTCCTGCTGCGGTACTAGGGCTGGCTGCTGGTGTGGCTCCTGGTCCAGAAAGATGGCAGCCACCTGACGTCCGCAGTCGACAGGGTTGAATTGTGCGTAATTACTCAGTATTACAACAGAAAGCTGTTTTTGAGGATACCAGGCTAGCCACGCCCTGTATCCTGCTGTGTACCCGCTGTGTGCAATCTGTTCATAGCCATACACTTTGTCTATGGTAAGTCCTGCCGCATAGCCAGTTCCCTGGCCGTCATTCAGTTTTCTTTCGGTAATACGGTCCGAGGCATACTCCTTGTTAAAAATCAAGTGGTTCCGGAACAGGTTGTTCCAGCGGAGCAGATCGGCCGTTGTGGTAAGCAATCCACCCGGTCCGTGGAGGTCTTCAAACGGCATGTTCAAAAGGTATACTCCGTTCCGGGATGTATAGGCGGTGGATCTTCCGGGCACAACGGCCCTGTGGTTATCCCGCCAACAGGTGCTGGTCATTCCCAGAGGCTCGAAAAAAGCCTCGGCCGTGAACCGGGCCATGGTTTTCCCCGATACCCGTTCAATGATGAGCACCAGCAGCATGTAATTCGAGTTGCTGTAAGAATATTGGCTTCCGGGATAAAAGTTCAGGCCAGATTGTTTAAAGATGATATCCCATCCCAGTTCCTGGGTGTAAACGCGGGTGGTGCGCGGCCATCCGGTCAGGGAGTACAGGGCCCCCCAGTCTTTTACTCCGCTGGTATGGCTCAGGAGCATATCAATGGTAATGGGAGCTTCGTACTCCCTGAGCTCGGGGATATACTTCCGCACATCGTCTTCAAGAGAAAGCCTGCCTTCCTGTGCCAATAACAAAATACCTGCTGCTACAAATTGTTTGGAGACCGAGCCGGCTTCAAAGAGTGTGGCCGTGGTGTTGGGGACCTGGTACTCCAGATTTGACAGACCAAAAGCCTTGTTGTAGATCACCCTTCCATCTATGGAAACAGCCACAGCAACCCCGGGCATTTCGTTATGGGACCAGGCAAAGAGGGCATCAATCTTCGCAGTGGTGTCATTCTCCTGGGCCTTAAGGGAAAAAGTAATCAATGTGAGTAGCAGCAGCAGCGTTTTTTTCATGGCAATGGTATTAAGTAATAATGGTTTGTGCCTGAATAGTGTGTATCCAAAGGTAATTAAAGTTTCAGAATCAAGGACTTTCAGAAGCGGTAAAACACGCCGGCCCCGACGCAATGGTCTGAGCAAGGCAGCAAGCGACGCTGCCGGGCAACGGCTATTCCCTTACACCCAGCGAAAAGTGCAAAAGTGTGGGGGTTTCTCCAACGTAGGGGCCGCCCCAGTCGGTCTGGTCACCGTTAAGGATACGGATCATCTGGAACTCGCCGTTTTCATAGTACCCCTCCATCACTTTTAGGTATTGCCAGTTTTTGCCTTCGTTCTTTCCAATGGGATTGAATGTGAAACGGCAGGTAGTGCCAACAGCCATGAATTCGTTTTCATCCAGTTTAATGATCATGGCCTTACCGGTTCGGTTCTGGGGTTGCTGATCCTGAAGAAGATCCAGCCTGCGTCCTCTGCCGAACATGATCACAGCTTCCCATTCTCCCAGGTTAATGCGTTGTACCTGTTCGCCTTCGTCGGGTTCTACAACAGACTGAATGCGGCCTTCAAAGCTCCACTGTGCCAGCTTTCCGGCCATGGGAGTAAGCAATTTGTATTCCTGGGACAGGGGGTCGGGACGGTCGCTGGCTGCTGCCGCACCCCGGCGGCCGTCAATTCCAAAGGGGGCATATCCTATGCCGTTTTCAATGACTTTGTACAGGTATTTCACATTGCCCCCGGTTTCGGGTACCATCAAGGCGTTGTCGGGTCTGTTATACAACTCAATCACTTTCAATACCGTCTTGTCTCCGCGCAGATAGATATCCGGGGCGAGCAGGTCTATGGACGGGGCGGCCGCCTTCCATATGGGAATTACGTTATCGGTAGCGCCACCGCTTTCATACTGTGTTGCCGGTGGGTTGGTGAGCGGATCACGCAAAGCCACGTTCACGTACATGGGCAGCGGATTGACGGCCTTCCCTGCTGCAGCCACATACTCTATGTAACTGGCCACATGCCAGGCGTGAAAATATTCATCGGCATCCTTGCCAAAAACTTCTGCCCACGTTCCCCGGGCACCGGCAGGAATGTTCAGTTGCTCCAATACATGGGCCTGAAGTAAAGCCTCGGGCACAGGTTGTTCAAAGAGTTGCTGTGCGGCCGGCGAATAATCGCGCACGCTGTACCACGATCCGGGCTCATTCTGTACCTGCACCATAATCACGGTGTGTTGCGGGTCGGCTTTTTTTAAGTATGCCATGAATTCTGTGAAGGCCTTTGCATCGGCTTCCATGGAAGCGGTTGCATGTGGCGAGGGAGAATCCACATAGCGGCCTTCCTTGTTCATGAGATTGGGATACTTCTGCGGATCATTCTTCATCCATTGCGGCATGTAATGGTTGCTCCCGTTCTTCCAGGTGGCAAACCACAGCAACACCAGGCGGACATCCCTTTCCCTGGCCTGATCCAGCACCATTTGTATCATGGAATAATCAAACTTACCAGGCTCTGGTTCAAACTGTTCCCAGTATATCGGAATTTCCAGGGTATTGGCATGCATGGATTCAATAGTGCTCCACACACCGGGGAGCATTTTGGGCCATGTGGAAGAATTGGCAGACTGACCGCCAAACATAAAGAAAGGTTCTCCGTCAACCAAAAGGGCATGACGGCCTTCGTTTTCAACAATTCTGGGCATTTCTGCCTCAGGAGTGGAAGGAGCGCAGGAAACGGCTATGTTTACAAGGGCAAACAAAACCAGGGTGTACAACATGCGTACAGGAGTAAATTGAAATTTCATGAAAAAAAAGGTTAAAGGATAAATGGTAATTTGTGGTAATTGCTTTTGATCATTAATAATACGTCACCTTCGACAGGCGGTTCCAGGCGCCGCGGGTAAAATCGGGTATGGCCACAGGGCGGCCTTCATTGGCCACTGAAGTGCGGGAAAATTCAATAATGGAGCTCCATTCGGCCGCATCGTACACATCCATGTCCAGCGGTAGGCCGTTACGCAGGCAATACACAAGGCGGTAATCCATGATGAAATCCATGCCCCCGTGCCCTCCTACTTCCCGGGCCTTCTGCCCCACTTCCCTTACAATGGGATGTTCGTAGAGCCGCAACAGCGAATCCAGTTTGTCCGGTGGCAGAAAGCGGTGAGCATCCGGTTCCAGTGCAATACCGGTAACAGGGTATTTTTGTGCAAAACCTTTGGTGCCGCTAATCATGTGTATGCGGCTGTAGGGCCGGGGGCTTGTCACATCGTGCTGCAACATGATGGTGCGGCCTTTGGCCGTTTTAATGACCGAGGTGTTCATATCCCCGTTCAGGTATTCCCTTTGGGCATAATCCGAATCTTCCCCGAACTTATCCCTGGCATAGGCACTCATCCCGAACTGGCCCGAGGAAACCGACACCAGGTATTCCATCTTGTCTCCCCGGTGGATATCCAGGATGTGGGCAATGGGGCCGAGGCCGTGCGTCGGGTAGAGGTTCCCGTTCTCCCGCGCGTTGTGCTCCAATCGCCACATGTTCCAGTACCCGGTAGTATCATCGAAATTCAAAAATCGCAAATCATGGATATACGCTCCCTCGGCATGCACGATTTCCCCGAATAAGCCCTGCCGGGCCATCTGGTGGGTAGCCATCTCGAAATAGTCATAATTGCAGTTTTCCAGCTGGATGCAGTGACGGCGCGTCTTTTCGGCTGCATTGACCAGTTG
Organism: Bacteroidetes bacterium ADurb.Bin013; assembly: GCA_002071385.1. GTDB lineage: Bacteria > Bacteroidota > Bacteroidia > Bacteroidales > UBA932 > DMER64. Next base: position 5,674 of record MWFB01000012.1, on the reverse strand, counting down.
CCAGCACTCCTGGATAGTCAGCGCAGCCGGTACCTCTAACGCCACATGCTTTCCCTGCTCCATGGCATATACGCCTATGGGTGCATGCAAATCCCAGTGGGTGCATACATACACCAGGTCCACATCGGGCCGCTGGCACACCTTCTTCCAGTCCTCAGCACCGGTATAAGCCTCGGCTTTTGGAAATCCCCGCTCTTCCAGGGTCATGTTGGCACGCTCCACATTTTCAGGGACTACATCACAAAGGGCTACCACTTTTACTCCCTCCAGGAAAGTATAGCGATAGACGGCCCCGGATCCCCTCATTCCCAGGCCAATAAAAGCAACACGAACCGTATCCAGCGGTTCGCACCGCAATTCCAGTACATCAGTCACTCCCGGGTCCCGCGGTGGCTCGGGGAAAGTGATCATAGTCCGACTGTTATGACACGATAGCAGACACCCCGCCACCAGAATTGCCGGTACGATATTAGAAAGTCTTTTCATTATTCAGGATTTAACTTTCAAATATCGGCAAAAAAGATGAGTGCCTCGCTAACATTGTTCGTTTAATTGACAATCAATACGATACAAGATTCATACCCCCGGGGGTATGAATCTTGTAAGTAGCTGATAAAGAGGTAGAAGAACAAAGTGTGCAACGCACTCTATTTGATGGATATGCTCACAGGAGTGGTATGCTGCAGGTTGTCGCTTACCGGGCATCTGTCTTCAATGGCATTGGCCCATTTCTTAAGAGTGGCTTCGTCGGCGTCGGTGTCGGGTTTGAGTACAACCGAGATTTCTTTAAAGCCGGCGCGTTCGTCATAGCTTTGTCCGTACAGGCGTGCGGGATTGAGGGTACCACTAATGTCGATCTTAATACCTCTAAGAGTAATGTCCATTTCTTTGGCTATCAAATGTGCCATCACGTTAAGACATCCAGAAAAGGCTCCCAGAACATACTCAACGGGAGTGGCACCTTCGTTAGTCCCGCCCATTTCTGTAGGCTCGTCAATGATCAACTGGAAATTGCGTGCTTTTACAACAGTCTTTGTTGCGTTTTCGCTATGGGCTCTAACCCTTACTTTCATATCTGCCATAATTATTTCTTTTAAACAGTTGTATAGTAAACAAATACATTTATCGTGCCGTAACTAAAAACGCAACCATGCAGTTTTTCATGAGAAAAAATGTAATATTACATGTTTTTAATTCTGATACTTATTTATGAAACCAGATGAGATCTATACCTGGGCAGTTCATCTTAAAAATGAGGAACTTGAAGAATTGATCGGGTCTTCTGTCGTGCTTGATTACAAGAAGAATGACGTGATCATCAAGCAGGGCTCACTGGCTACCCAGATACTGGTGCTGGAAGAGGGTATGGTAAAACTGAATTTTGAAGAGCGCGGAAAAGACACCACGTTTGGATTCGGAACCAAAGGAGATTTTATTGGCCTTATGTGTTCTTTTGTGAAAAAGCGACTGGATTTTTCTGCAGTTGCCATTACACCTTGCCGGATCAGGGTTTTCAACAGGGATGTGTTTGAAAAGCTGATTGGACAAAACGGCCAATTTGTTGCTGAGCCTTAAGAAAGTCTTTGGAGAACATAGAATCACCCTTCCTTTCACAAGAGAAGAAATGGCCCATACCCTGAGCTACTCCAAAGAAAGCATTATCAATACATTATCGGACTTCCAGCGGGACGGTATCATCACCGTATCGGGCAAGCATTTGGAAATCCTGGACCTCACAGCCCTGGAATCCATAGCAGAAAATGGCTGACAAAAGTATTATTAATGCTTGGTTACCAGCTCTTTGCTCCTGTAGCAAATATTCTGGAGCATATTCGTCACCTGGTAAGAGATGCTGGCAATACCATCACTAAAGTTCCATGCATTGGTATATACTACTATTGTGAAACCGGTTGGGGGATCATAAATCATATAAGTAAGGTATCCCAGGTGTGCGCCGTTGTGACCATAACCCAGGTTGTTGGTATACTCAAGACCGCATCCATAAGCTCCGGCCGTGGCGACTCCGTTAGGCAGGCAATTCATCATTAGGCTGTTCACGGTATAATAATTCAGGACTCCCTTTCCTGATAAAAGCATTTGAAGGAACCGGGCAAGATCGTTGGGAGTGGTCACAATATTTCCCTCTGCAACATAGGCAGACATGTTGTCTTCTTTGATTTCGAACGATTCGCCATTTAAGACAAGATAGCCGTTTACGCTGGGAGCTGTCATAATCTTGTCTGTACCAAGTACAGGCATATAGGAATTATACATTCCCATAGGTTTCAATACATTTTCTTCCAGGAATTCCTTGTATGACATTCCCGAAACCCTTTCAATGATCCAGCCCAGGATAGAATAGCCCGTGTTGGAATAATGGTACCCGCTTCCCGGAGCGAAATAACTAAGGCGGGTGCGGGCCAGCACCTCAACCAGCTCATCAAAATGAAAGGTATGGTCAGGCTCTGTGTCCTGCACGTAAGATATATAGTTTACCCCTTTGTAGGGCACATCAACACTTACCGTGTCGGGGATATCGTCATTGCCCAAATCAAAAACCCCGGCCCGGTGTCTGAGCAGATCCAGGATGGTTATTTTGCTTTTATGGGGAATAGCACATTCAGGGACGTCTGGCAGGTACGTTTGACCGGTCCCCGGAATGGTGTCTGTAATCAAGTCGCTGATCCTTAGTTTGCCCTGCTGGTGAAGAAGCAATATAGCCGTTGCCGTGAACGTTTTGGTGCAACTGGCAGCCCTGAAGCGTGTCTGTGCGGTGACATCCTTCCCGTCCATGCCGGCTTTTAAAAAATACTCTTTCCCTTGAGCTATCACCTTCAGAGCCAAACCACCGGGATAGCCGGGTGCCTTTTCCAGATAGTTTTCATACTCAGACTGCAACATCTGATCGAGTGCCTGTTTGTTAGCGTAATATGTGTTGTCCGGCTGGTCATATTTTCTACACCCCGCCAATACAGCCAGAGAAAGCAACAACAGAACAAAATTCCTGGTTTTCATCTCGTGAAGTTTTTAAGAAATAAATGTACTGTAAAAGTAGAAAAAAATGATTGGTAAGCAGCGAAAAATTTTTTACAGCACATACGTGGCCACTTCACCAGCAGCCAGTTGGGTGGTGAAGGTTGTGCCTTCACAATTGACATTGAAGGTCTGGCTGGTGTCCATATTGTTCAGCACCAGGATCACTACCTTGTTATCGGGTGTGAAGAAGGCCACATTGGGCAGATCGTCCGGATTGCCCGAATAGCCTGACTCTATGCGCACCGAGCCCGGGCGCACGTGTTTGGCAGCATGGGCAATAATGTAATAGGCCGGGTTAAAGGCAACCTTGTTGCCGTCTATGGTAATGGCGCCCAGGCAATTGGAGCAGCCTCCGGGAGTATGGATGCTGCATGTGGGATCAGAGGCCAGGTTCCATTCCAGGGCAATCCTGCTCCAGTTGCGCATAGACCCTATGATGACCTCGCGCATGTGCCACTTCACATCCCCGGCAAAATTGGCGGGAGCCCCTATCCATTGCTCGGTAAAATAAAGCGACTTGTCCGGGTGGGCGTCGTGTATGGTTGACAGGGCACCGATATTGCCACCGTACAAATGAAAAGCAGTGCCGTCTATGTAACCATACGCCCGGTCATCTGCCAGTACGGCCAGCGGGTAATCGGGACGGTCGCAGTTGTGGTCATAGATTACAATTTTTGTTTCAATATGATGGGCCTTGAACGCAGGCCCCAGGTAATCTTTTATAAAGGAAGCCTGCTCGGCGGGACTCATTTCCATGCTGGGATTGTTCCCGCCGTGCAGCGGTTCGTTCTGCACGGTTACGGCATCTATCAAAATGCCCTCTGCTTTCATCTGTTGTATGTACTTTACAAAATACAGCGCATAGGCCTGGTAGTACTCCTGTTTTAACCGGCCTCCAATGGTTGCATTGTTTGTTTTCATCCATACCGGCGCAGACCATGGCGATGCCATCAGACTGATGTCCGGATTGATACCCAGGATAAGCTTGAGCACCGGAATCAGGTACTTGCGGTCGTACCCCAGATCAAAATGTTCCATTTCCACATCGTCGGGTGTCTGGTTGTACGAAAAAGTGTATTCATCCAGGTCCGAAGAGCCCAGGCTCAGCCTCAGGTAACTGGTGCCAATGTCGTTCTCCCCCACCCCAAACAATTTTTCAAGGACCTCGGCCCGTGCGTCACTTTTCATGGCCCACAAAAGTTTCGCGCTCCCCCCGGTCAGGGTAAAGCCAAAACCGTCCACCTGCTGGAATCGCTGCTTTTTATCCACCACGATCGTGGGCAAATAAGGATTTGTCACCGTTTTGACCAGCCCCTCTTGTTTTTTGAATTTTGCCGAGGCATCCGGCCTGGTAAGGTAAACAACAGAAGCAATCCCCGATGCCGGCGGGTTGTCCTCTTCAGGCTTGCTGTTGCCGTTCCCCGGGGAATCGCAGCTTCCGGCCACAACTAAAGCAAACATTATGCACAGAATACCCATCAGAATTTTCCGCATAATGCAAAGGTAAGAAAAAGCAGAGGTGCGGGTTTTTTTTGTACGTTTGACAAAATTTTTTAATATGTACCGTTTTTACGTTATTAGTTCGTTTCTGGCCCTGTCTTGTTTTTTATCGTTTGCTTCCTGTGAATTGTCAGATCATTCAAACGGAGAACCTGCCACAGACTACTTTATCAGTAAGAACTGGCTGTCTCTCCCTTCCCACACGCCCAAAGACGTAGATGTTTTTTACGTGTATCCCACTTCCTGGTATAAACTGGATCCGGCCGAACCCAATTTTTCAGGCCGATGCCGTATATACCCTAACACAGCCTGCCCATAAGCGCTGGGCAGTTTTAGACAGCATCCCGGCAAAAGATGTGATTGCCGCATTTGACTATTATATTAAGCATTACAACAAGGGAAAGCCCTACATCCTGATGGGACATTCACAGGGTGCCCAGGTGTTATTGCTTTTGCTGAAATATTATATGCCCAAACATCCCAAAACATATGCACGCATGGTTTGTGCCTATGTTATCGGATACCCTGTAACTGCTGAATTCATGAGTGAAAACAAACACCTGAAATTTGCAGAAAGCGCCGGGGACACCGGGGTGATTGTTTCGTACAATACGCAATCCCCTTCCGTGGCTCCGGGGGCAAATATTGTAATGGCCAACGAGATTGGGCTGGTCATCAATCCAATAAACTGGAAAAAAGACGAAACACAGGCCACTACAGAGGAAAGCCTCGGCTCTTATATGCCCATAGATGATCGGGGGAACTTCGGATTAATTCCCCGTTTTGCCGATGCCCGCATTAACCTGTCAAAAGGAGTCGTTGAGTGCAGCAGCGTAAATGAAACAGACATGTTCAATCTTTCCGGGAGCATGGGTCCGGGGATTTATCACAGTTTTGACATCCCATTCTATTACTATAACCTGCGGGAAAACGCACTGTTCAGGTTCAATCGGTTCCTGGAAAAATAACAGCATAAAATATACGCCAAAGAATATAAATAAGCAATATATCCTTAAATTATATTTTATCACATATAATTTATTATATTTGTGTGTTTATATTTATATGCATATAATGAAACAATTGGCAGCGTTTGTTAAAGAGCGCAGGAAAGAAGTAAATCTAACCCAGGAAGAAC